>JAZTZZ010000032.1:0-43503 GCA_045637765.1 Anaerovoracaceae bacterium
GATAAGCAAGTAGCCAGCTTACCGGAACCGGGGCCGGGACCGTTGACAACCACCAGAGGTTTAGTCACTTCAATGTAAGGGTTGGAACCGTAACCTTCTTCGCTGACGATGGTATCAACGTCGGTGGGATAACCCTTGGTCAGACCGTGGGTGTAGGTTTTGATTCCGCGGCGTTCCAGCTTACTGATGAACATGTCCACGGCAGGCTGCTTTTCATAGCGGGTGATGACCACGCTGTTGATGGACAGCTCGTAGCGGCGGAACATATCGATGAGACGCATAACTTCCAGGTCATAGGTGATACCGAAGTCCTGACGGGTTTTGCTGTTTATAATGTCGCCGGAGTAGATACAGATGATGATTTCAACCTGTTCTTTCATTTTCTGCAGCAGCTTGATTTTTGCGTTTTCATCGAAGCCGGGCAGAACACGCATGGCATGCTTATCGTGCACCAGCTTGCCGCCGAATTCCAGGTACAGACGCTCGCTGTCGCCCTGACCGATTCGTTCGATGATATACTTGGACTGTTCTTCGATATACTTGTCCGGGTCAAATCCTTTCTTTGCCATTTTCCTTCCTCTTTTCTCTTTTCCTGCACTAATTACATTACGTTGATTTCCAGTTTATTCTTACCCTCTGCCATACCCTGCAGGCTTACATCGTAGCAGACTGCAATGCGTCCGCTGAGAGATTCCATATCGAAGTCGTTTTCCACAGAGCGGGTGAGGATTTCCAGGTCCATCGGGCCGTACGGAGTATTGTAGGTACTGCTGAACCGTTTGTTTTCCTCAAAATACATTTCTGTGCCTGCGCCGGCCTGACCGATGCGCTTCATGCGCAGAGTATCGCCTGCCAGCTTCAGAGTGGTTTTGCATCCGGCCATTCCGGACAGTTCACTTTCGTCATAGACCATATAGATGGCGTTGTTTCTTTCATACAGCTGTCCTTCTGTAACGAATTCCATCTGGTCTTCCTCGTGGGTATCGTAAATCTGCTTACCCGTTATTTTTAGCGTGATATCTCTCATAACCCAGTTCTATAATCCTTTCCAGAAGTTTATCGTATTCGATTCCGGCTTCCCTGCAAAGCAGCGGGAACATGCTGTACTTGGTGAAGCCAGGAATCGTATTGATTTCATTGATGAATAATTTTCCGGTATCGCGGTCCAGGAAAAAGTCTACTCTAGCGTAGCCTTCCCCGTCGATGGCTTTATATGCCTTAATGGCCAGCTGCTGGATTTCCTGATACAGATCCTGCGGGATGTCAGCCGGGATGCACATGGCGGACTTGCCGTCGATGTACTTGGCCTTGTAGTCATAGAATGCGCTGCCGGTAACGATTTCACCTACGGCACCGACTCTTGGATAAGCATTGCCCACCACAGCTGTTTCCAGCTCGCGGCAGTTTACACTTTCCTCGATGATAATTCTCTTATCGTATTTCACGGCTTCTTCCAGTGCTGTCATCAGTGTGTTATAGTCTGTGGCACGGCTGATGCCCACGCTGGACCCCATGTTGGCCGGCTTCACAAAACACGGATAGCCCACGGTCGCTTCCACTTCCATGGAAATCTGCGGTGCGGATTTTTCTACCTGTTCGCGGGTAACGAAAATGTGGCGGCATACCGGAATGCCGTGCTGAATAAATATATCTTTGGCGATAGCCTTATCCATGGCTGCTGCAGATGCCAGTACACCGCATCCGCCATAAGGAATATCCAGCATTTCCAGGAGCCCCTGGAGCTTACCGTCTTCACAGTAAGGACCATGTACGATCGGCAGGGCGAAATCTATTACATCCGGCAGACTTCCTACAGCAAAAGGTACTGCAGTATGTACCCAGCTGCCATTTTCAATGTTTTCTACAGGACCATCGTAACGCATCCACTTGCCTTCTCTGGTGATGCCGATGAAGACCAGATCGTATTTCTCACGATTCATGGCACGAATTACGGAAGCTGCGGACATGCAGGAAACCTCATGTTCCCCGGAACGGCCGCCGAAGATGATACCGATTGTTTTATTTAATGTAAGTGTATCTTGGTTCATAGCATTATGCCTCCTTTGAGCGTCAATTATAAGCAAGCCTGTAAAATCGCTTCCAGATGTTCCTTATCGAAGTGGTACTTCTTGCAGCAGAACTGACATACCATTTCTGCCTGACCGTCTTCTTCGATAATCTGTCTCAGGTCCTGTACCCCGATGGTCATGAGAACTTTTTCCAGACGTTCCATGGAGCAGTCGCACAGCCAGTGCATTTCTCTGTTATCCTTGGCAGTTACCTGATATTCTTCAGGCATATCTTTAAAGATTGTGTTCAGCAGGTCGTGAACCAGTCCTTCTTCCGTCTTGCCCTTGCCTGCTTCGGTTACTTCGTCAATCAGTGTAGTGATTGGCTTCATGTTATTCAGAATGTTTTCCAGGGCGTCTACCGCTTCGTCCTTGAAGAACGGCAGCATCTGGATGATCATACCGCCAGCACACTTTACAGTGCAGTCGGTATCAATTTTTACACCCAGAGAAATCGCAGTATTCTGCTGTTCGGAAATATAGTAGTATGCGGTCAGGTCTTCTGCGATTTCGCCGGAAACCAGATCAATCTTACCGATGTACGGTTCCTTCAGACCCAGGTCCTTGATGACAGTCAGCTGACCCAGCCCCAGGGAGCCGCCCACGTCCAGCTTGCCGTTTTCCTTCAGCGGCAGATCCACATCAGGATTTGCGATATAGCCCTTCACTTCGCCCTGTGCGTTGGCAGTTGCCAGAATCTGCTGTGCAGGACCGTCACCTTTAAACAGTACGGTCAGCTTGTCACTTTCGTTTTTCAGCAGCAGACCCATCAGACCTGCACCGGTAAGTACACGGCCCAGGCCGGCAGTTGCCAGTGGGGTGGTATCGTGAATTCTTCTGGCCTCTTCCACCATATCAGTGGAAATTGTCAGGTAAACGCGGAAAGATCCGCTCTTATCAATTGCTGTTACTACTTTACTCATTGTATATAATCTCCTCTTTTTTTTCGTTAAGCCAGGACTGCAGCTCTTTCAGCAGTCTGTCTGCTGCATTTTCTGCATCGTTCTGACAGGATCCTTCTGCAAAGACATAGGATTTCAGTTTCAGCTCCGTTCCCGAAGGACGGACGATGAAACGGTGGCTGACGAGCCTGCCGCCAGAATCTTTATTTTTAATAACACCCTGGAAGATGTTTTCTTTTTTATATGTCAGGTCTGCTTCTACCGGACAGTCCAGTATCCGGCAAAGCCCACCGGCAAGCAGGTCCTCCATAATTCCGCTGATGACCTCCCGGTCTTTTTCTCTGCGGAAATGGACAGAAGCGGCGCGGGTTTCCACGAATCCGTACTGATCGTGAATCTGCTCCAGACGGTCCACAAGGGTAATTCCTTCTGCCTTCCAGTATGCAGCGGTCAGATAAGCCAGCTGAGAAGCCAGAACCCCGTCCTTGTCACGGGTATACATGCCGTACAGATAGCCGATGCTTTCCTCAAAGGCGAAAAGGAAGTCTTCTTCCCGTCCTTCCTCTGCAAGCTTTTCCATCTGCAGGGCGATATTTTTAAAGCCGGTCAGGGTATTGCCTACCTGAATTCCATGAGGCGCAGCCATCAGGTCCACCAGTGGACTGGAAACCAGGCTTTTATATACGATTTTTCTTTCCAGACCTTTCTTCTCACGGCCTCCGCGGCAGATACACAGATAGTCAAACATGAGCTCACCCATCTGGTTGCCGCTGAGCAAAACATACTCACCGCTGTGGTACACCATAGCACCCATTCGGTCGCAGTCCGGGTCGGTTGCGATGATCAGGTCTGCAGGAAGTTTTCCTTCTGTAATCCGGTCTGCTGCCAGTTTCAGTGCTTCGTGGAAGGCCTGCGGGTTTTCCGGATTGGGTGACGGGCAGGTTGTGAAAAGTCCGTCTCCTTCCAGCTGACATTCCACCAGCTGCAGCGTTTTCAGTCCGGCTCTGCCCAGAATTTCAGGAACGTGTTTGATGCCCGTACCATTCAGCGGCGTGTAGAGAATTTCCATGTCTGCCGTTTCGGTGACGTGGTCCGGACGGATGGCCAGCGCGGCAATTTCACTGCGGTAGGCGTCGATGGCTTCCTGCGGGACAGGGAAGATTTTGCCGGAAACACCCGGTGTCAGCCGCGGCTCATCAAAATAGCCGTGCTGTTCGATGTACGTTTCGATGAGACGAGCTTTGGCATCATCAATCTGGTTGCCGAAGTGGTCATAGACCTTGTAGCCGTTGTAATCTTTCGGATTGTGGCTGGCAGTAATCATAATGCCGCCGGACAGCCCCAGATAACGCACCGCAAAGGAAAGCAGCGGTACCGGCTGGGCTTCTGGCATAATCCACACATCGATGCCGCGTGCAGCCAGAACATCGGCTACGCCATAGGCATACTCTCTGGAGTTGAGGCGGGTGTCATAACTGATGGCCATAGCCGGGTGCGGACGGCGCTTCAGTACGTAGTCTGCAATTCCCATAGTGGCCCTTTTCAGCACGACAGAATTAATCCGGCAGGTTCCCGCGCCCATACGGCCCCGGAGCCCGGAGGTTCCGAAGGTCATATCACGGCAGAATCGGTCATAAATCTCGTCTGCGTTATCTTTTATATTTTCAAGTTCTGCCCGCAGATCTGCAGGAAGTGTTTCCGACAGCCAGCGGGTATATTGTTTCAATGCTTTTTCCATAATAAAATAGATCCCGGAATATCCCCATTTTAACATATATAATACAACTTAATATTTTATCATATTTCTCAACATTTTTACACCAAAATTACACAAAAGATGTATATAATTTACTTACCCTCGCAGGAAGGCAGAGGGCAGCATGAAGGAGGAAAGATTCATATGGAAGATTGGAATAAATTCGGAGATTCCGAACAGGAAAGATATACACAGACGGAACACAGTACTCAGGATTATTATGCCGGATACAGTGAGCCTGTAAACACGAAACAGAAGGAACCAAAATATGTAACGAAGAAAGCATTTGTTGTTACGCTGATTTTTGCCATGATTCTGTCAGCGGCAGTGGGTGCCGGTGCCTATGCTCTGGCTATGAGCACCTTCGGGGGAACCACCATCGATAAGTCCATTAATAACACAAACTATAACATTGCGGAAAATACAGGCAGTCCTCTTTCCATTCAGGAAATTGTGGCGAAGAATGAAAATTCCGTGGTGGCGATTACTACCGAATCTGTGACTACCGACACTTGGCTGGGACAGTATGTTACCAAGGGTGCAGGCAGCGGCGTTATCATTTCTGAAGACGGTTATATTGCAACCAACAATCATGTTATTGATGATGCCAGCAATATCAAAGTGACCTTCCATGACGGAACCGCGATAAAAGCCACTTTGGTTGCTACTGACGAACAGACAGACCTGGCTGTTCTGAAAGTTGATAAGACAGGTCTGATTCCGGCGTCTTTTGGTGACAGTGATGCATTAAGTGTGGGCGATCTGGCAGTGGCAATCGGCAATCCGCTGGGACAGCTGGCGGGAAGTGCCACCGAAGGTATCATCAGTGGCCTGGAAAGAGAAATTACGCTGGACGGCAGAACCATGAAGCTGATTCAGACCAGTGCAGCTATCAATCCGGGCAACTCCGGCGGAGGACTTTTTGATCAGCATGGAAATCTGATTGGTATCGTTGTAGCCAAGTCCGCAGGTTCTGAAATTGAAGGACTGGGATTCGTAATTCCGTCCAATCTGGCGAAGAAGATTACATCCTCTCTGATTGAAACCGGTTACGTGGAAGGCCGTGCAGCTGCAGGCATTTCCATTCTGGATCTGACCGATTCTTCTGAAGCGATGAAGTATGGAGTACAGATTACCGGGGTATATATCGCAGAACTTAACGGAAATAATGCAAAGAAATCCGGACTGGAAGTGGGAGACCTGATTTACTATCTGGATAATGACAAGATTACCAGCGGTGCTCAGCTCATCAGCCTGATTCAGGAACATGAGCCGGGCGACAAGGTAGTTTTCACCGTAGTAAGAGATAATGAACTGAAGAAGTTTGACCTGATTCTGGAAGACTCTCAGGCCGTGAAATCCGCAGCTGATGAACAGGCAAATGAGGGGGACGGCGGTCAGAGCGGCCAGCTGAATCCAGGCGGCGGACAGAACGAAAACCGTCAGAATCAGAACGGACAGAACAACGGAAACGACTGGGAAGACTTTTTCGACTTCTTCCCGTGGTAATCCCATAAAAGCATAAAGAAAGAACCCGCTGGTGACACCATGTCACCGGCGGGTTCTTTTCATTGTGTCAGAGACCATGATGAGCAAGGCAAATCTGATCAGCCACATGCAGACTTCTTGCCGCCCACACCGCCGCAGCAGTTGGTTCTGTTTCCTCCAGCTCTGGTACCCTTCATTTCGTCATTAATTCTGATAATCTTCATACGGTTGTCCTCCTTAAATTATATATTCTTACGTTAATATGGTTGATATATCGTTTACTGTTTGGATAAAACAGATTCGATCAGAAGTTTTCTGGTGACCTCTCTGTTATATTCACAGAGTTCTTCGTATTTCGCGTTGCTGCTGCAGCTTTCGGTTACGGCACAGAATCCCATGCAGGCACCTGCGATTTCACAGCAGGCACAGGCACTGTATCGGTCCAGGGTTAGGTGTTTGTTCACGAATTTATAAAAACCGCCGCCTGGCTGGATACCTTCCTCCAGCTGGTCGAAGTGACATACCGGAGAACCGGAACAGGAGCAGATATACACGTTTTTCTCACTGTCCACCGACAAGTTGAAACCGGATGCACCCTTGCAGAATCCATATGCACCGTGCAGGAAAGAAAGATTCTTCAGGTTGCTGTCGGTAATTCCCCAGGTTCCGTAGAAGTCCAGACCTGCAGCTTCCATGTCCCTGCGGAGTTCAAAGAGCATGTCCACCAGATTCCATGGATCGGTATTCATGCAGCCAATCAGATCGAAGTCGAAGGCCACACCGCTGAGGGAAAGCTGTCTGCATAACTGGATAAAACCTTTGGTGTTGCCACGGAACGCATCATAGTTGGCAGCTGTGACGGTAACGCCGATATCCGGAAGCGGATAACCCACATTTTTCATGAGTGCAATGCCGTCCAGAATATCATCAAAGGTTCCGCGGCCGTCCTTGTACACACGGATTTTGTTGTTAGTCTTGCGCAGACCGTCTAAAGATGTATGGATAAAGAAATTGTGTTCTTTGAAGAACAGTGCCATTTCTCTGGTCAGCAGGGTCAGGTTGGTGTTCAGGGAATAGTTGATTTTCTCATTCGGATACAGTTCTTTCAGTGCCAATACGGTGCCGCGGATGGTATCGAAGCACATCAGAGGTTCTGCAATACCGAAATGAATTTCGATATCCAGCTCTTCCGGGGTATTATGCTTACGGATCAGATTGATGTAGTCACGGCTGATTTCCACAGCAGTTTGGGTGTCCATCATTCTTCCGGACTGTGCACAGCCGGCGATGCAGTGTGCACAGCCGAAGTTGCAGGCTTCACAGATCCGCAGATCCAGCATTGTGAAGGTTTTGCCCTGAGAAAACTCTTCCATATAGAGGTCTCTCTGACGTTCCATAATCATCCACTCATCCAGTCCTTCCGGCAGATAAAAACCGGAGCGAAACATCTCAGCAAAGCCTTCCCATTCCTCTTCTGAATAAGTGCTGCTGCCGTCGATGATATCAGTGCGGTCAAAACACGCCAGTGCTTCTTCGTCGAGATACAGCGGACCGTTCAGCAGGCGGTTATACATAATTTTTCCGCCATTCACTTCTTCCGATCTCATTTCACTGGTCTTAACCCATCTTTCGGGGATAAATCCGTAGACCTTCTGTGCCAATTCTTTTATATTTTCGGGATACATAAGTGTCCTCCTTTTCTCTGCTTGTGTTCTTTCGGTTTATGCTTTGATTTTAGCCTCAGTATATCCTCTGGTCTATAATTCGGTCATCCTTCTTCGTCCTTTTTCGTCCTTTTTCGGCAGATTCTGCAAACAAAAAGACGGCACATCGTAAAGAATGTGCCGCCTATGCAGGCTATGAATATTATTTATGAAATCAGAATCCAGTCAGGAATGCCTGCCGGCATTTTCTCCATAGGAAAGGCCTGGGTGTACAGTTCACAGAGAACTTTCACTGGTTCTTTATCTTCGGATTCAAGTTTCAATGCATCCAGATAATTGGAGACATCCTGGATCAGGGTTCGGATTTCTCCGCTGAGGCGGATGATGCCGCCTGTTTCTGCTGCATCTTTCAGTTCTTTCACACTGGCTTTCAACGCAGAAAGAAGATTCTGCCGGCAGATCTCACGTTCATCTGTCGGAGACTCCGGTGTCAGGGTAAGCAGTTTGTACCAGCAACCTGCCATACGGGTCCAGGAAACGTATTTTTCGTAATTGGAAGGCTGCTGCACAGCCTGAAGATGCTGGGAGGCCGCTTCTCGGAACATGTCTGCTGCTTCAGGCCGCAGGTCCGCACAGGAATCAAACAGGCTTCCTTTATAATACCAGTCCGTACCCAGAGCAGCATAACTGAGATAGAGCTTTGGAGAACCAGCCTCCCGGCGTACTTCCATGGCCTGACCATGATACTGAATAGCCTGATCCAGGCAGCGGTTTTTCGCATCAAAATCCTCAGAAATCCGGTATCGGGCCAGATACACGCCACCCAGGCCGCTGAGGGCTACCGCGCGCTGCTCATCATCATTGGAGCAGGTCATCTTCAGCCATGTTTTATAATAATCCTCCAGCTGCTCAGACAGTGCCGCAAGTGCATGGGCAGACTGCAGCTGCGGAATCTGGTGGCTGCGGGAGACCAGTTTATTCAGACAGAAATAGTAACCCGGCAGACTGCGGTTCAGCAGCACATCTTTCGCATCAGACTGCAGATACCGGGCCAGAAGTCCCTCCAGTCGGCAGTGCAGATCATACAGTCCGGAGAAATTCTGCACGTTATCATAAAGGTAGGCAACCTGGATTCCCAGCTGCAGGAGCAGAGGAATCAGCTCGGAATCTTCACCGTACCGGTAATACCAGTCCAGTCCGGCATAAAATCCAAACTCGCCCAAATCCATATTGTTATGGCGGCGAAGGTTGACAGCAGCCGGATTTTCATCATCCGTCAGCTTGTAGTAACGGGTGGCGTCGATGCTTTTGCTGAGAAATTCTGCAGGAGCCAGAACATCGAATTCCATCTGAAGCAGGCCGAAGCGGACCGCCAGATAATCCCGGTACTGCTGGTGAATGGTGTAGGAATCGCCTACGCCTTTGAGAAGGAAACCGGTAGCCTTCAGCTTGTCCACAGAAGATGGACCGTCCAGCGGGTATTCCTCGCCGGCACACCAGCTGTGGATAAAGGTATATTCCCTGGTTCCTGCGCAAAACTCCTTCAGCCAGCGGTTATTGATGATCTCACCTTCCATGGAGCGGGCTGCGATACAGGACAGTACGCTGTAAATCCAGCCATCTGCGGTCAGCTGACTGCTGCGGTCCGCAAGGTCGTCAAAATAGGTCTTATACAGGTCGTACCGGGTATGGATTTCTCCAGGTACGGAAGGGCTCATATCTTCCAGCAGGTTGAGAATCAGCGGTGTCAGCGGAATCTGAAGCTGCTGGAGAAGTTCCTGGTTTTTCGTCCGGAGGAACTTGGAATCCAGAGGCAGAAGCTGTGCTTCCAGGGGCTGGTAAAGGCGGGCCTTCAGCCACTGTGGGAAACGGGTAGCGAAGACGCCGCGGATCCGTTTCGGATAGTTTTTCTGCATCCAGTTGAAGCTGCGGCAGCAGTGCTCCTGTTTGCTGACGGAAACTTCGTTCATTCCGTCTATGAGCAGGAGGACCGGATCCACCTTATTGACAAACTGCTCGAATACCGCCTGATCCTGATTCCGGTCCGGAGTATGGAGATACTTCCGGCAGATATAGTGAAGCAGATTGTGATCCTCGTCTTCCAGGCTGTCTGCGTGAACATAGATGGCAGTTTTGCGGAAGGATTCTGCAGTACCGTACAGATGGAGCATGGAGAAGGTTTTTCCGGCACCGCCTACAGCGGAAACAATCAGAGGGGAAGGGGATTCCGAGTTCCGTTTAAAGACTTCCATTACGCAGGATTCCAAACGAGTGTATTCCGTACCTTGAAACAGGCAATGGGGGAGATATTCGGTGTGGATGTGGTCAATCCCCGCCAGCTCCGGGATGGTTGGGAAATCACCACTCTGACGTTCACTGACAGGAAGCAGTTCATCGTCGAGGTATTTGTCACTGTAAATAATATCTTCTTCCGGCAGATTCAGTTTCGCCCGGTATCCTGTGCCTTTTCCTGAGACTTTCAGAATCTGATCCTGCATGGTTTTCGGCATACCGGCATCTTTCAGTATCTTTCGGATATTGCTGATTGCATTTGGAACAATTTTATCTTCCGTATCTGCATCTTTGGTTTTTTTCATTTCCAGACGGGATACTTCCCGGTGCCGGTTTTCGATGAGCATAATCAGAATCTGGGAATCTGCTCCAAATTCATAACGTGCACCATCAGCCCAAAGAGAAGCGTTGATGCCTTCAATCACGATTCTGGCATCGGTTTTCGGTATATGAAGTATAACTTCGCGTACTTTTCGTTTCTTATCCATGCAGACCTCCCACTTCCTAAGCCGGCTGAGCCGTCTTATTTCATTATCTAAATCATACGGGGCGTGGCGAGAAAAGTCAAGAAAGTTAGAAAAAGGACGAAAAAGGACGTAAGAGGACATGCCGTGCCTCGACCTGAGGATGTCCCTGTGGGAAAATGCAGGTACAAAAGGGAAAGGAGAAATAAATTCTATGAGTAAATTACACCAGATGAAAGAAGGGACAACTCCACAGCTGGATGAGCAGAAGAGCATGGAGATTGACCGCGTGCCGGATCTTCCCGATAGGACATCCAACTCTTCGATGATAAGCGGGGGACCTTATCCGGAGCAATCTTTTGACTTTGTGAAGCTGCCCCTGCCGGACCGCATGAGACGAATCCCGGATGAGTGGTAATATGCCGTGATAGCCAACAGAAAGGAGAAAAACATGTTATCAGAAGAAATTTTAGAAGAACTGAGAAAAACAAGAAATATCGCACTGAGGGAGTGGACGCCGGATCAGAAATTTATCAAGCTTCTGGATGAAATTCTGGAAGGAAACAATGAAACGGCTGGTGCATATGAAGACTTCCTGCGCGAACCGGATCTGGAAGAACGCCAGAACCAGGCGCTGTGCATCATCCGTCAGCTGAAGGAATTTTACAGGGCACAGGGTGCGGAAGTCTACGGAAGCGAGGATGAAAATGAGCTGCTGATCCGCACTTCCAGACTGTCCTTCCTGACTAAGATTACAACCAATGCAGAATACAGCATGGTGACCATAAAGGTAATACTGCCAGTTGAAGCTGACATCCGAAGCTTTAACAGACTGGCCCGCATGCTTCATAACTGCAATGAAGATCCCGATGTGGGATTCGGATTCTTTAACCTGGATGATGCCACAGCGGAAGTGACCTGTGTGTACCGCTATTCCTTTGCCGGAGGTACATTTACAGAAGAAGACTTCCACCGTTACTACCGTTCTCTGCAGACTGCGGCAAGACAGTATCTGAAGCCAATTCAGGACATGGCCCGGGAACCGGAGTTTCAGGGATTCGAGGATATTCCATTACGCCGGATTCCCGAACACTGGTAAATCGATTCGATACAGCAGATATAAATTAAAGGAGGAAAAATATGAGCACATTAAATCAGAGAAAAAAAGGAGAATTCACAAATTTTGAGACACCGGCATGCGAGGGAATCCGTAATCCCAACGAACCACATCTGGCATTCCTGCTGTTGCTGGACACATCCAGTTCCATGGGATGTAAGGTGGGGTTGAAAACCAAAATCCAGCTGCTGAATGAGGCAATCGCCAACCTGAAGGCACAGATGATGATGGACGAATTCGCTGCCTCCCGTGTGGACATCGCGGTAGTGGAATTTAACAGCCAGGCCCGCGTAGTGTGTGACTGGGTACCTCTGAGCCAGTTTAAGGCACCGCATCTGGAGGCTACCGGCATGACTGCCATGGGCGAAGGCGGAATGCTGGCCATCGACATGGTGAAGGAAAGAAGACGTTTCTATGACCAGATGGGAACACCGTCTTACCAGGGACACATTTTCATGATTACGGATGGTGAACCTACCGATGATACCGCCGCACTGCAGCAGCGCATCGAAGCGGAAGAAAACAAAGGCACTCATGGCAAGCTGAAGTGGATCAGCTGCGCGGTACCTGGTGCCAACGAAGAATTCCTCTCCGGCCTGTCTATGAGAAAGGTGGCTGTGGAAACCAACGATTTCGGCACGCTGTTCAACTGGATTGGTAAGTCCCTGTGCATCGTATCCTGCAGCCGGGTTGGAGAAAATGCAGGATTCGCTGATCTGGAAGATAACTTGAGAAGAATTCCGGATGGCTGGTAAGCAGCCGTCCGAAAGGCAGAAAGGAGAATGAAATGATCTTTGATTATGGATTCAGCATCACGGGCAAGTCTCACCTGTTTCAGGACAAGCCCTGCCAGGATGCACACTATATCCGCCAGCTGGACAACGGCTGGTTCGTGGGGGCGGCTGCCGATGGTGTCGGCTCCTGCAGCAACGCAGAAGAAGGTGCACAGCTGGCCGTGAAGACTGCGGTGGACTTCGTCTGTGACTACATGCCATACGATTACAGCCTCATCAGCACCAAGTCCATGCTGCGCACTGCGCTGAACCACACCATGAAAACCATCATCCGCCATGCCGAAGCGAAAAAACTTCCGGTGGAGAATTTTGACACGACCCTGAGCCTGGTCATCTATGATGGAAAACGCATTACGTACGCTCACAGCGGTGACGGCGCCATCATCGGCTTTACGGTCTTTGGTGAACTGATTGAAATTACCAGACGTCAGAAGGGTGAGGACGGCGTCAGCATGATCCCCCTTCGTTCCGGCTATACCACCTGGGAAATCGACTCCTACGAGGAAGATCTGGCTGGCGTTCTCATCGTCACAGACGGCGTACTGGAGGCCATGAGCCCTTACCTTCTCAAAATCCGTGGAGACGGTGATGCAGTCTATGCCGGCGGCCGCGGTCTGTACGTACCGATTGGCTCTTTTCTGGCTGATCCTGCCGGTGTTCCGGAAGATGAAGAGGGCCGTACCGTGCTGAAGGAGCGCATGGAAATTTATCTGGACGGTGATGCAGACTATGAAAGTGCCTTCTTCTATGAACGCCTTGAAGAAATCTACCGGACACGGACTGGTGAAAAGACGGACGAGCTGATTGCAGGACTGAGAAAGTATAATTATCCGGTGAGCCTGATCCAGGGCAGCCAGGACGATAAGACGGTGGTGGGATTCCTGAATACAGAACTGCAGGTGGAACCGAAGCCGGCAGACTATTATAAGGATGCTGACTGGGTAGCTTTGCAGAACATCTGGGACAGACTGGCCTATCCGGGCTTGTATCCGAGACAGGAGACGGAGGAAGAGCCTTCGAAGAAGTCTGGAAAAGTAGGTGAAATCATCAAGTGGATGAAATCCTATACCAAACTGGAGCCGAAACACAGCCAGGCGGAGGCAGAGAAAGAAAATGAAAGTGAATCTGAAACGCTTCAGTGACCCGGCTAACGTCTACTGTTACCATTATGAACAGATGACGGAACATGAAAAAGCACTGTACCGAAAGCTGGTGGACGGCATGTTCAGCTTTCAGCCGTCCATCACCCTCCGGGGCACCACAGCGAAAACTGTAGAAAACATATATGAAAAGATGAAGCTGGATATACCGGCGGCCTTCTTTGATAAGGGAATCGAAATGACCTGGTACCCAATCCTTGGCCTGGTGAAGGTAAGGCCCCGGTACCGTTTCGGCCAGCAGGACGCAGAAAACATCCTGAACGAAGTGATGAAACGGATGCAGCCTCTCCTGCAGCAGTGTCAGGGAAAAACAGACCTGGAAAAAGAAACCCTCATCCACGACTGGTTCTGCCGGAACGTGACATATGATAACAACTACGCACAGAATATGGGTGGATCCAGCTTCGAACTGGCAGCGCCGCTCCTCTGGGGCAGGGGTGTCTGCAGCGGCATATCCAAAGCCGCCAAGTTCCTCTTCGACCTTACCGGAGTGGACAGCCTGATACTTTTGGGACGCACCCATGACCAGAGCGGAGCTCCAGGCGAAGAACACTGCTGGCTTATGGTGAAAATTCACCAGCACAAGTCCGGCAGCCTGCAGCCGGACGTCCGCCGGTACCACCTGGATCTTACATTTGATATGACGACGAAATCAAGACGGTACTTCAACCTGACCAGCCAGGAAATTCTGGCAGACCGGATTTTGACAGGACCGTTTGCATAGAAACAGAAAAGAAAGGAGTATAACATGCCAACCTATCAGGGAATCCATGACCGTTATACTATTATACAGCCTGCCCGTGCCAGCGGCGGAGAGGGAGAAATCTTCAATATCCGCGGCAGGAAAGACCTGGTGCTGAAACGTCTGATTGACAAACACCGCACCACCACCCGTGAAAAAAAGCTGGAAGCCATGCTTCGTGCAGCTGTGCCGCAGAATCTGCTCGGTCAGCTGACCTGGCCGGTAGATATCGTATACGAAAATGGTAAGTTTATCGGCTACGTGATGCCAGCTTTACATAAGGTAGAGAATCTCAATGCCATGTACAGTGACAAGTACAGCCCATCGCTGTCGGACCGTCTTATCATTGCCATGAACCTCTGCGTTCCTGTGGACGGTCTGCACCAGCTGGGGCAGTATGTGGGGGACGGCAATCCGCAGAACATCTGCGTGGACCCAAAAACACTGGAAGTTATCTTTGTGGATACAGACAGTTACACCATCAGGGACCGCAGCAGCGGCCGCATCTATCCATGCGAGGTAGCTCTGCCTGAGTATCTGGCACCGGAAGTACAGGCAGCGCTGCAGCAACAGCAGCATAAAACCATTCCTAATCTTCCTCCGGATACGTTCAATGAATATACAGACCGCTTCTGGCTGGCAGTCCACATCTTCGCCCTGCTGATGAACAACACCCATCCTTTCGCAGTACGCAAAGGCGGGAAAGTATCGATTCCACACATGTCCACTTCACAGACTTCTGTGCCCCTGCCCCTGCGGGAAGAAAATATCTGCAGAGGATTTTTCCCTCATACCATGCATCGCAGCGGGCTGGATATTCCGGTGAACTGCCCGAAATTCAGCTACCTTCCTGACTCCGTGCAAAATCTCTTCATCCGGGCTTTTGTGGACGGCCACACCAATCCGGCATCCCGTCCTTCCGCAGCAGAATGGTTCCAGGTACTGGCGCAGATGCAGCAGAGCCTGAAGCGCTGTACCCGCAATCCTAAGCACCAGTATCCGGCGTCCGCGTCTTTCTGTCCGTGGTGTGAGCTTTCTTCTAGACAGGCTCCCAAGCCGGTGGTCCGTAAAACCGGCAGTGCCAACGGAAGCAGTACTTCTTACGGTACCTCAGGAACTGGCACCACAACTGGAGGCGGAACCATGGGCAAACCGAGCAGGCCAAACCCTGGCTGTCTGGGGCTGCTGGGAAGTCTCCTGGCGGGACTTCTGAGTCTGGCTCTGCTCATGGCTCTGCCGGTGGCATGTACTGCCAATATGATGGACATTCACCGCTCTGAAGAGGCAGCACGTCAGGAGGCCAACCGTCAGAAGCTGGAGGAACTCCGTGAGAAGGCGGAAGCAAATCAGCAGGCACAGGGTGTACAGCTGGATGGGCCTGCAGAGTATGACAGCGGTATGCAGGCCGACGGAAGCTGGATCCACCCTCACGACGGCCGGATTCTTCAGGTAAATGCAGCCGGTTGCCACAATCTCAACGGCCGTATTACCAATGACATTCCGGAAGTGGAATTTTATCTGGAAACAGGAGATGCAGGTGTCTATAACATCCAGACTTTCCATTCCGATTTGCCTCTTTACGTGTACGTGTATGATGATATGGGCCGCCGTGTGGCCAGCTACATTTCCGAGAAGGATGGGGACTGTGTGGCGCTGCAGATGGATGCCAATGCCAGATATACGCTGAAGGCGGAGCAGAGATTTTCTGAGATTGGCACGTTCCAGCTGCGTTGGTGGACTCAGAAACCGTGCGATGATATCACAAACTACGGAGCAGTCCATGATGCCATGGAATTCAATGGGCAGGAAAACGTGTACCTGTTCCGCTGCAGTGCTTCGAAAGAGTACCGCTTCTGCTTCACCCAGCTGGCGGAAAATTTGAGAATGAACATCTACGTATATGATGCTGAATGGAACCGGGTTGCTTCGTCCATGAATGTCATCGAAGGATACGGACCGTATGCAGACCTTCAGATGGGACAGGAGTATTACATCAAAGTCCTTGCACACAGCGGCAGCGGTGATTACACCCTGGATGTGCAGCAGGTGAATTAGGAGGAGAATAAAATGAGACAGAGGAGAAGTAGCAGACGTACAAGACAGGAGAATGTGAAGATTTCCTGGTGGATCATCGCTATTCTGATCGCCAATCTGATTTTCCATGCCATACCACAGGAGTGGATCATCGGACCGCCGCCATCGGCGGAAAACAATTACAACCAGCAGGAAAGTGCTCCGCAGGGGCAGCAGTATTAAGCAACAGGAGGAAGAAAAATGACAGATCATATTTGCAGCAGATGCGTACACTGGATTCACGGAGTATGCCGAATCACACAGGAAAGACGCAGTGACGGAATATGTAACTGCGGCATGTTCCGTGAACGATAATTCCATAAACAGAAACGAAAAAAGGCTCCTGCGTACAAGCGCAGGGGCCTTTCAAATCTTTTCAATATAAACCTTACTTTACGTAAACCTTAGGCAGTCTCTGACCGAACGCACAGCAGATTTCGTAGTTGATGGTACCGGTAGCCTTGGCGATGTCTTCTGCAGTCACTTCCAGGCTGCCGTCTGTACCCATGATGATACATTCGTCGCCGATCTTTACGTCAGGAACGTCAGTTACATCAACCATGCACTGGTCCATGCAGATGTTGCCTGCGATTGGAGCCAGAACACCGTTTACGATGACCTTTGCCTGGGAGGAGTAAGGACGAGGATAGCCGTCCGCATAGCCCAGAGCCAGAGTTGCGATCTTGGAAGGTCTTTCGGAGATGAAACGTCTGCCGTAGCCTACGGAGAAGTTTTCGCCAACTTCCTTCAGGTGAACGATGTTCGCCTTAATCTGCATTACAGGCTTGATGGACAGCTGGTTTCTGTCTACTTCATCAGATGGGTACTGTCCGTACAGGATGATACCAGGACGGCATGCATCGAAGTAAACGGTTGGCAGTTCCATGATGGAAGCGCTGTTTGCCAGGGTCTTCTTTGGAACTTCCACGCCTGCTGCAATCAGTGCATCGTAGAACTTGTTGAAGTTTTCTTCCTGCCAGTGGGAATAAGTCTTGTCGTATGCGTCAGCAGTGGACATGTGAGAGAACAGGCCCTTAATCTTGAAGCCTTCCAGGTCCATCATCTTCTTTACATCTGCTACTGCAGCATCACGGTTTGCATCGTCCGGCAGGTAGCCGATTCTGCCCATACCGGTGTCAACTGCAACCAGACCATGAACTACCTTGCCAGCCTTTACAGCAGCTTCGCTGATAGCAGCAGCATTGGAGGAGCTGCATACCACTGGGGTAATATCATGTTCTACGATAAAGTCTGCATACATGTCAGGAGTCAGGCCCAGCATGATGATTTCTTCCTTAATACCTGCTTCACGCAGAGTCAGTGCTTCCTGCAGAGTCGCGATTGCCAGAGTCTTCACGCCGTTGGCAATGAGAACTTCTGCAACTCTTACGGAACCGTGGCCGTAAGCGTCAGCCTTGATAACACCAATCATTTCACGGTCTTCACCGATTTTGGCACGGATCTGCTTAATGTTATAGTCCAGGTTGGATAAATTGATTTCGGCCCAAGCGGGTCTGATGGCTTCTTTGTACATGTCGAACATCTCCTCTTTTATCTTATCGTTAAATTTAATCTGTTGAATCGTATTTCGGATATGAATTCCATCAATATTATAGTCTTTCGGACAGGGTTTTTCAAGGCGAATGTGCATTTTACGCCAAATTCTGTTTGCATATTTCCTGAAAACATAGTAAGCTATAATTTATACAAGCTATAAGGAGTTGTAATAAGTATGGAAAGAGATAGTTTCAGAAGTAAAACGGGATTCATCATCGCCTGCATCGGCTCTGCCGTAGGCATGGGTAATATCTGGCTCTTCCCGGCGAGAGTTTCTTCTCTCGGCGGCGCAGCCTTCCTGATCCCTTATTTTATATGTGTTATTGTAATCGGATTTACCGGTGTCATCGGTGAAATGGCCTTCGGCCGTGCCATGGGAGCAGGTCCTATGGGTGCCTTCGGCAAGGCGACAGAAATGGCCGGAAAAGGAAAGAAGCTGGGTGAAGGCCTGGCACTGGTACCGGTAATCACCTCCCTGGCCCTGGCCATCGGCTACTCTGTAGTTGTAGGCTGGATTCTGAAGTATATGGTAGGTTCCATCACCGGCAGTGTGTTTGCAGGTGCTACCGTAGATGATTATGCAGGTGCATTCGGTGCTACTGCAGCATCCTTCGGCAGCGTGGGCTGGCACGTGCTTGGTCTGGCAATTACTTTCGCAATTATGATCTACGGTATTTCTGCCGGTATTGAACGTGTGAACAAGGTGATGATGCCTCTGTTCTTCGTCATGTTTGTGGGTATGGCAATTTATCTGCGTACTCTGCCTGGTGCAGAAGCGGCGTATGACTTCCTGCTGAAGCCTGACTGGACACAGCTGGCAAACGGAAAGACCTGGGTTTATGCTCTGGGTCAGGCCTTCTTCTCTCTGTCACTGGCAGGTTCCGGAACACTGGTTTACGGTTCTTATCTGAAGAAGGATGTGGACGTTCCGTCCAGTGCCCGTACTGTAGCATTCTGGGATACCATGGCAGCAGTCGTTGCAGCCTTCACTATCCTGCCGGCAATGGCCATCGCAGGTGTGGAACTGACCGGCGGCGGTCCTGGTCTCATGTTTATATTCCTGCCGAATGTATTCGCACAGATTCCTGGCGGCAGAGTGGTAATCATTGTATTCTTCGTGGCGGTAACCTTCGCAGGTCTGACTTCCCTGGTGAATCTGTTTGAAACACCGGTGGAAGCTCTGCAGACCAAGTTCGGCTTCAGCCGTAAGAAGGCAGTTGGCATCATCGCAGTGATTGGTACAGCTATCGGCGTATGCATTGAAGGCATCGTATCCGGCTGGATGGACATCTTCTCCATTTACATGTGTCCTCTGGGTGCATTCCTGGCCGGCGTGATCTTCTTCTGGATCTGCGGCAAAGATTTCGTCCGCAAGCACGTGGACATGGGTGCAAAGAAGCCTGTGGGCTCCTGGTTCGAATTCGCCAGCAAGTACATCTTCTGCGGTCTGACTATCGCAGTACTGGTACTGGGCACCCTGCTGGGCGGTATTGGCTAGTCCCGGCTGTTCTGCCTACTTCGCAAAATAAGCAAATGAAAAGCGTTGTCTCATCACGAGGCAACGCTTCTTTTTTTCGGCAGAACCGTCAATATTCAGTTATAATTGTTCCAGCCCGCTGCTTACACTGTGTTTCACACGGTCCGCTTCTTCGGCAGCCTTGGCATTATTCCAGTGATCCATGGTACCTACCAGGTAGCCGGTAATGCGGCGGATTCTTTCAAACGGAGCTGGTTCGAATTCATAATTTAAATCTGCAAACTCTCCGTCGATGGTCACCTCCAGTGACTTCAGTTTGCGGTTATATTTCTTTTCCAGATAATCTGCGTATGCCTGCATTTCCTGTTCAGGCGCATTTCCTTTAATAGCAGTTCCCATTGGTCTCATCCTCCCTTTTATCCAATATCGCTGAATTGCGATTTGTCGGCATGTAGCGGAAGTCCTCCGCTCTTATTCAGATTATACCCCCATATGTAGTGGTTCAATCACTTAGTGGAAGAAATCTCTGAAAATCAGAAGCAGAAGGTTATTATCATACAGACTGCCTGCGATTCTGGATTCGGCGAAAGATGCCATGAGCGTTTCTGACAGGTCCGGCATGAAGAGGGCTGTTACAGGAACGATGAGCGCCAGGAATACGAAGACGTAAAAGAGCCCGCTGAGAATCCCCATGATACCGCCCAGCAGCCAGTCCAGAAGACCGAAGAAGCCGCCGTTATATTTCTTTGAGAAGATACGGGTCAGCAGAGAACATACCAGAGCGATACCCAGCACAATCAGGAAGAAAGAAAGCATGGAAAGGAACATTCCGGAAAGACTGGCAGCACCTTCGCCGGCCAGTGAACCTGTGAGCGACAGGGTTTCCTTCTGAAGCATCTCCGGCAGGGCTGCATAAAGGTCTGTTTCCATCCAGGCGGAACTCAGCGTATCAGCCATTCTTTTCTGCAGTGTTTCTTCAATCCACAGGCCCAGTCCGGTGGTTTCCAGCAGCCAGTCACGAAGATCGTCACAGAAGAATACGCCGAATACAATAGAAGCAATCACGCGGATAAAGTTTATAAGTGTCAGGGCGAAGCCTTTCCGCATGGAAAGAATCACGGCACCGACGAAGATAATCCCAACAATAATATCCATTACCATTATGAATAGCACCCCCAAAAGCAACATAATATATTGTGTATGATTTTACATGAAAGGGCGGAAGAAAGCAATGGACAATCGAAACAATGGATACGGTCCCCTTTTGCTGCTGCTCAGTCAGCTTCTCGGCAGCACCCGGCAAAATCCGCCGATGCAGGCCTCCGCGCACAGCGAAGCACTGCAGGCTGCCGAAAAAACAGTGCAGGGAGAGGATGCCGGAACAGAATATTTTGCAGAGGATGAAACAGGATGCAGGTGGAGGCGGGAGGAACGGGTTGAACTGCTGGCAGAGTTCTGCCGGGAAGGGTATGCCATGGCCAGACGTCATGGGCATTTTCTGGTGGGAGCAGGCAGCCGGGGAAGTTTTCTGGCAATACCAGGCCGGTTTCTGCTGGAAGAACAGCCGGCAGGTGGAATTACCGGATTTACACTGTGGCAGCCTCTGGCTGGTGGTGAAGAACTGTTTGACAGCCTGGAAAGTCTGTCAGAAGAACAGGCCAGGGAAGTCTATGGATACTGGATTGCTGCGTTGGACCCGGACACATTGAAACTGTCGGAAGTGTGAATGAATTTTGTATGCAAAATACAGTTGAATCTCTGTGGAATTTGTGATATGATGACTTAGTATGGAAACGTATATGTCAGAAGCCCTGAAAGAGGCGGAAAAGGCCAGAGCGCTGGGAGAAATCCCTATAGGTGCGGTCATTGTGCGGGATGGTGAGATTATCGGACGAGGTCATAATCTGACGGAAACCGAAAAGGATCCTACAGCACATGCCGAAATGGTTGCCATCCGGGAAGCGGCGAAAGTCCTTGGCGGATGGAGGCTGACGGGCTGCCATATGTATGTGACAGTAGAACCCTGCTGTATGTGTGCAGGAGCTGCTGTCTGGGCCAGAATTGAAAAACTGTACGTAGGAGCTATGGAACCCAAGAGCGGTGCCTGCGGCTCTCTCTATAATATCGTACAGGATGAACGGCTCAACCACTGCATGGAAGTTGAAACTGGACTCATGGAAGACCAGTGCCGACATATAATGAAATCCTTTTTCCGGGAGCGGAGAAAGGAAATAAAGCGGACAGGAAACTGGAAACAGGTCCGCCTTACGAAAGAAAAGGAATCGGAGGAAACGAAGGAATGAAACGAGTAGGCAAGATTTTAAGCCTGGTAATGCTGATGGTTGTTCTGTCAACCTCTCTGGGTTTTGCAGGTACACTGAACCTGATTGAAACCTATCCTGCAGACGGTGCGACCGGTACTGCTATCGAAAATGTATCTGTAAAGCTGTATTTTGATACAGACTTCAGTGAAGAAAAAGTTGGTAAGTACAATGCAGATGCGTTCAAGCTGTTTGGTCCTGATGGAACTAAGCTGCCAATCAGAGTACTGTATCCGCCTAAGGAAGACGGCGTAGTACTGGTACTGCTGGATACCACTTATGATGGTGACGGCGACGGCAATGCAGACTATATGAACGCAGTGCAGAATTCTGAATACAAGCTGGTTGTATCCGGAAACCTGGTAGACGACGAAGGCAACATTCTGGGTCAGGATAAGGCGATTACATTCACTACAATCAACCAGTCCCTGTCTATGGGTGTGAACATGGCCATGATGACCGTTATGATGGTAGGTATGGTGGTAGTGTCCAGCAAGCAGACCAAGAAGCAGGTTGAAGAAATGAAGAAGCAGGCTGCTGAAGACGCTTTCAACCCATATAAGGAAGCGAAGAGAACAGGCAAGTCCGTTCAGGAAGTTATCGCGCTGCACGAAAAGGAAGTAGCGAAGAAGGAAGCCAAGGAAGCGAAGAAAGCGGCCAAGGATGAAGATGACGAATACGAATGGATTGACATCAATACATACAGAGTAGGCAAGCCTAGAACTGTTCGTGAAGGCGGCAGCTCCTATATCACAGGCAGAAAGGCCATTGCAGAAGCTAAGAAGGCGGAAGAAGCAGCAAGAAAGGCTGCTAAGGCTGCTCAGAAGCACAACGTAAAAAAGGGCAAAGGCAAGAAAAAGTAATAAATCCAATCAAATAAACGACCGCTGAAATGAGAGGCCATGCCTCTCATTTTAGCTACCATGAACCTGATTTATTCACCAATCTGATTTACAGCTTTGCGAGGAAACGACCATGAGAGAAATTGAATTAAAATCCTATGCGAAAGTAAACCTGTCTCTGGATGTAACCGGAACCCGTCCCGACGGATATCACGATCTTTCTTCCGTGATGCAGAGGATTTCTCTGTACGACAGGATTCATATGCAATGGATCTGTCAGGAAGAGGAACCTGCAGGGGAAGAACCGGATATCCGCATTGAAGTGGAGACCAACCGGCCTTATCTGCCGGTGGATGAACGGAATCTGGCTTACAAGGCGGCACAGATTATGATTCGGCATTTCGCCAAAGAAGCCGGTGTGGGCAGCGGTATCATCCGTATTTCCATCACCAAAAGCATTCCGGTGGCAGCTGGCCTTGCCGGGGGAAGCGGAAACGGTGCAGCTGTACTGATTGGACTGAACCGGCTTTGGAAACTGAAGCTGGATACCCGCCAGCTTTGCCGAATCGGGGAAGAACTGGGATCTGATGTTCCTTTCTGCGTTCTGGTTCAGAACAGCCGCTACAGAGCTGCACTGGCTACGGGACGGGGAGAAGTTCTTCATCCTCTCAAAAAATGCATGAAGAAGTATGTAGTTCTGGCCAAACCATCTTTTGGTGTGTCCACGAAAGAAGTCTTTAAATGCATCGATGATTACGAAATCTGTCAGCATCCGGATAACGGAGAGCTGATTCGCGGACTGGCTGCCGGAAATGACAGCCTGGTCTATAAAAACATGATTAATGTCCTGGAACTGTATACACTGGATCATTATGAACCGGTGGCTCAGCTGAAGGAAATATGCAGGACACAGACTCCTGCGGAAATGGTGCTCATGAGCGGCAGCGGACCTACCGTTTTTGCCGTATATGCGACTGAAAAGGAAGCACGCAGCGCCTGTCAGCTTCTGCGCGGAATGCGGTATGAAGCATATTGGGCTGGTACAGACGGCCGATAAACTATTCAGAGGTGAGCGAAAATGTTAAATTTCGATCTGCAGAATCACAGACCCCTGCGGGAAATTGTATATGAAGAGCTGAAGCGCCAGATTCTGGTGGGTGAAATTGCACCGGGAACCAGAATGATGGAAGTAGAGCTGGCTGATGTGATGGGTGTGAGCCGTACTCCGGTGAGAGAAGCAATCCGTAAGCTGGAAAAGGAAGGCCTGGTTACCATTGAACCGAGAAAGGGTGCATATGCTTCCAATATTTCCATTAAAGATATGGTAGATGTTCTGGAAGTCCGTCAAGGCCTGGAAGGCATGGCAGCAGCCATCGCCTCCGGCAGAATCACGGAAAAACAGAAAACAGATCTTCTGAACATTGTGGAAAAATATAAGGCGGCCGTAGAGTCCGCCAATATTGAGGAAATCATAAAGTATGACGAAGAGTTCCACTCCATGATCATCGCTATCAGCGGAAACAAGACTCTGATGCAGGTATTTTCTACCGTGCAGGAGCTGGCACTCCGTTTCCGTTATATCTACTATGATGATTTTAACCGTTACGAAAGCATGCCGAGAGAACATCAGCTCATTGAAGAAGCAATTATGAGCGGTGATGCCGAAAAAGCAAGAGTGGCGGCAGGAGACCATGTTTCCAAGCTGAAGGAATTCATCCTCAAAGAAGGCGGAAAAGCCTTCGGAAACATGCAGTAAATAAGCACGTTCTTACAGGACGGTCAGTGACAGATGCACTGGCCGTTTTTTTATTTTCTGAAATATGCATGGTCCCAGAGAAGGAGGTCTTCTGCCTTTTCCAGCAGACGGCCGCGGGAGAATGACGACAGTCTGCGGAAAAGATAAAGGAGTTCCACCTCGCCTTTTTCTAAGGCTTTGCGGCAGGAAACTTCACCGGCAATGAATTCCGGATCTGTAACCAGCAAAATCTCCATGGTCAGGCCGTAAATCTGTGCCAGGCTGTAGAGTGTTTCCGGGTCGGGACAGCGTTTGCCGCTTTCGTACAGAGCCAGAACGGAACGGTCCATCTGAATTTTTTCTGCCAGAAAGGCCTGGCTGTGACCATTTATCATTCGAAGCTGCTTCAGATTAGCGGCCAGTCTCATCTGTGTTTCATATTTCATATAAAATCTCCTTCTGCTGACGGACCTTCTGCAGGACCCGCTTTTCTATTTTAAGAGTGGAAACTGCGGATAAAACGTTGCATAAAAATTAAATTTTCGTCAAAATAAGTCATTTTTTAGTCTGAAAGCTTTTAAATTAAACCTGCAGTTGGTGGTGAATTCCTGTAACCGTCAGTATTCTTTAAGAAACAAAGATGGATGACCGAAGAACATGGAGCTTTAAAATGACAGGATACAACATGACAGGACATATATTGAAGGAACTGGATATTAAGGAGATGGGACGGCGGGTGCGCCTTCGCAGAGAATTTCTGGATTGGAGCCGTGACCAGCTGGCGGAGAAAATCGATGTATCTGCGCAGTTCATTTCGGACATCGAATACGGGCACAAGGGGATGTCAATCCAGACTTTATATAAGCTGAGCCAGGCATTGAATGTATCCGCCGACTATTTCCTGGCAGGGAAGGTATACGGCGGGGATGATGAAGAGGCGATGCGCTTCCGGGAGGAAATCCGGTCTACACTGGATAAATGCAGCATAGAACAGCTGAAAGGTGTCAGCCAGATTGTGCGTATCTACGAAGACGGAACCAGGATGAAATAGGTGTGAAAAAAGCCAGACTGAACGAAACGGAATTTCTGGACAGGCTGTATCAGCAGGAGGGCCCGATGCGCGTGTATCTCCGGTTTTGCGGGGTACCGCAGCAGGAGATTGACGAAGTCCTGCAGGATGTGCTTCTCACAGCCTGGCGACGAAGGGATACCCTGCGTGATCCTGATTGCCTGGAACCGTGGCTCCGCACCATAGCTAAGCGAAGAGCTTTCGGCCATCTGCGCCGAATGAAGCGCTACTGGATGCAGAACTATCCTCTCAGCAGCTACGAGGAAGCCCGTGAAGAGGCAGGGCTGCCTGTGCCTGATGAGCTGATATATCGGGAAATGGAGTCGTTTGCGGAAACGGATCTTTATGACCTGATTATGGAACTGGGTGATCCGGCTGCGAATATTCTCATACTGCATTATGCCTTTCGGGAAACTTTCGAGGAAATTGGCCAGACGCTTCACATGCCGGCTGGCACAGTCCGGAGTATTGCCTTCCGGAGCAGGGAAAAACTGAAAAGAACCATACTGGAAAGGAGAGCTGCAGATGAAGATGCAAAACGGTGATAAGCTGGACGAAAAGCTGAGCGAAGTATTAAGCCGTGCAGTCCTTTCTGAAACGGAATCTTCCTTTGCTGACCGGGATGCTTTCCAAAACTGGCTAGAAGAGGGGGCACAACGCCAGACTCTTGTCCGCCGCCGCAAAATACGCCGCATAGGCCTGGCCGCTGCGGCTGTCTTTGTGTGTGCGCTTTTACTGTCCGGCAGTTTCATGGTGCTGACGGATACTCTGCCGCCATCCCTGCAGGCATTGCTGGGCCCGGGGGAAGGTGTGGCATCTCCGGACGTTAATTCGGATGTTGAATCTGGAAACGGTAATGTGGTTATTGGCGGTGATGGAAACGGCAATACAGGCACTTGGAGCGCAACCTTCACTTCCTATGACGATATCCCCGAAAAATATCGTGAACAGATTGTGTGGTTCGAAGAAATTCCGGAAGGGTATGAGCTTGACTCGATTGAAATCACAAAAAACTTGTACAGTATAGAGTATATTTCGAACTTTTATGCAGATGGCCATTTGACATTGCTCGTAAAACAAACGATGTATTTATCAAAAGAATATAAAACAACGATTTTAAATGGATATGATGGAGAAGTGCAGATTGGCAAGTATATGACCTATACGAAAAAAATGAGAAATGCTATGATGTATTTTTATCATGACAAGGAAAGTGAAATCTCTATATTCGATTTTTCTGATCTAACACAGAAAAAAATAGAGGCAATGATTGCCTCTGTTAGAACTGGTTGGAATAGGAAGTAAAGGAAAAGGAACTATTACCGATATTATCTGTGCTGACACACTTTAATCTGTAACTTACTCCGGACTCTAAATTAGAGTATACGTGATTAAAAGAGTAGTCAATATCGTTGTTTCCAGTACGAGAAAACACGTAATCTGGATTTTGCACATCGGACACCCATCTTTCATTTACTTTTTTCTGCAAGTATATAGTGACGTTGTATCGATCAACGAGTTCTGAAAAAGTAACACTTACGGTAGCGGCGGCAGTGGTTCGAGACAATCTTTCAACGGTAAAGGACACTATATTCGTATCGCGCGGTTCCACTTCCGCGTAAGCAAAGACGGTGCTGGTAAGAACCAGTATGAGGATCATGGTGAGAGCAAGCATTCGTTTTTTCATAATGAATCTCCTTTCTTGCGAGTGCTGCCGCAGCAGCAATCATGAGTGATATAAGGAACTTCCGGGGCCGTGCCGGAACGGGCGGCCGGCGGAGGCTCCTTTTTTGTATGTGTGTAGCTTTATTATACTGAAAGTTCGGAGGCCGGGGAGCAGGAATGCAGCACAGTCTGTTGCAATCTGCAACAGCCGGAAAATATATTTTGCGGGAAGGGGTTTACGGACTTGCTAAAATTTATTAAAATAGTGTAAAATGGGGTTTCATTTTCGGGAAAGTATGCTATAATGTATACATCAGAAAAGGTTAATTTTTTAACGAGAAAGGACAAATTAATCTTTTCATACGAGATAAAAAATCTTCAATGTATTAGGAGGAATTGACAAATGAAAAAGATTGGTGTATTAGGAACAGGTACTATGGGTGCTGGCATTATTCAGGTTCTGGCTCAGAATGGCTACGAAGTAGTAATGAGAGCGAGAAGAGAAGCTTCCGTTGAGAAGGGTCTGGCTACTGTAAACAAGAACCTGGAAAAGATGGTTGCCAAGGAAAAGATTACTGCCGAAGAAAAGGAAGCTATCATGGGCAGAATCACCGGTTCCACTGACATCAACATCATCGCTGATGCTGACCTGGTAATCGAAGCAGCTACAGAAGATATGGAAGCTAAGAAGGCTCTGTTCGCAGAACTGAACGGTATCTGCAAGCCTGAAACTATCATTGCTACAAACACTTCTTCCCTGTCCATCACTGAAATTGCAGCAGCATCCGGCAGACCTGACAAGGTTATCGGCATGCACTTCTTTAACCCAGTTCCTGCAATGAAGCTGGTTGAAATCATCAAGGGTCTGGCTACTTCCGAAGAAACCAAGGCTGCAATCGTTGAACTGACTGTTGCTCTGGGCAAGACTCCAGTTGAAGTAGAAGAAGCTCCTGGTTTCGTAGTAAACAGAATTCTGATTCCTATGATCAACGAAGGTATCGGCATCCTGGCAGACGGTGTTGCAGACGTTAAGGGTATCGACGCTGCAATGAAGCTGGGTGCTAACCACCCAATGGGTCCTCTGGAGTTAGGCGACCTGATTGGTCTGGACGTAGTTCTGGCTATCATGGACGTAATGTACACTGAATACGGCGATCCTAAGTACAGAGCACACACTCTGCTGAGAAAGATGGTAAGAGCCGGCAAGCTGGGCAGAAAGACCGGTATCGGTTTCTACGACTACAGAAAGTAATTAAAAAGTACGGTTGTCCCCCTCGCGGGTACACGGAGCAAAATCGCTCCTGCCGGGTTTTATCGACCTGGCAGGGGCTTTTTTCTTTTGCAGCATGGAATCTGAGATGGACTTTCTTTCCGGCTGGCGGTATAATAAGGGACATAAAACAGAAAATTCCAAGGCCATCCGGCCGGAAATGGAGGAATAGAAGATGGGTTTATTCGATTTTGCAAATAAGATTAAGAAACCGGCACCAGCGACGTGGGAGACACTGCCTGACGATGTAGGGGCGTTAGTTGAACTGTGGAATGCATATTCAGATTATAAGACGGGCGATGACGCATCGGCGATGCTTTGCTGCGAGAAACTTCTGACGTTACCAAGGGTTCCGGAGTATGATTTTAAACTTTATCTGGCTTTTCGAAATCTTGTTTGGTATTACCAAAGCGATTGGATCTGTCCGAATCCGGAACCGGAGAAAGTAAGGGAAGCTTTCCAGGCGGCGGCTAAATATATGATTGCCGCAGATCATCCCAGATGGGGTTCTTCGTACGAAATCTTTAAGGAGCTGTTCTGTTCACCGCTCTGCAGCGGACCAGATATGTATGAAAGCATTCTGCGTGGAATGGCGGAAGGTCTCGGAATCTGCATAGCGGAACATAAACATGAAAAAGAAACACTGATGTACTTTGAGGTGCTGCGGGGACTGATTCATCTCAACGAATGCGGCATGAAATATGCAGTGGGTAAAGAGGCAATTGTGGAATTTCTTAACGCACTGCAGGAGCCGGAGGACAGCATCTGGAAGGGTTGGCCAACCAGCTGGAACGAGATGAAGCCGGACGAAATGCGTCCATATATCAACGGAGATAACTCATTCTTTATTTATAATTATATGGTGACGCTCATGAATGCGGGTGTTATTCCAAAGGGTACCTGGAGATACAGCTTCCCGAAAGCTGTCTGGGAAAAGGAATTCCCTGATCTGCCGGCTTACGAGGAACAGATTAAACTGCTGCTCCAGAACTTTTATGATAAATACGGCAGCATGAATGCCCAGGAACTGCTGGACAGCCTGTACGCTGATGAAGCGGCATGGCAGGCAGCCCATTCTGCAGAAGTGAAGGCTGCGGAAGCTGCAGAAGAAGAACGTATTGCCCGCATGGAACGACTGTACCGGGATGGTCTGCTGTACTGCGGTCTGGGCGAAGAAGAAGCCGGTCTTGCAGCCATGGAGGAATCGGCAGAACTCGGAAACCAGCGTGCAGTTCTGTGGCTTCTGAAGAAGGCGGCACACGACGGCAATGCCGAAGCGTACTGCACGCTGGGTGACCTGTCTCTGCAGGGCGCATACGGTATGGTGCAGGATGAACTGGCGGCCTACGGCTATTATCTGGCAGCCTGCAGAGGAAGCGGCAGAGCCAACGCAGCCCTTTCTGAATTCTATCGTAAGGGAAAGGCCGGTCTGGAGGCAGACGAAGCCATGGCCGACGGATTCTTTGCAGTGTCCGTGGAACTGGGCTACGCCCCAAGCTGTCTGAAGCAGGCCAACCTGGCCATGATAACAGAAGACTGGGAAAAGGCGGAAGCTGCACTGAACCGGCTGGCAATCAAAACCGGAGAAGACGAACAGGACGAAGTATTCGCGGCACTGGCTGCTTTGGCAGATCTCTATCAGAGAAAGGGCGACAGCCAAAAGGCCCTGGAATACGCAATCCGTTTCGCCGACCTGGATTACGCCCAGGATCCGGAAGATAAAGGGTGGCAGCAGTACCGCAGCGGTGTTCTTAATGGGGAAGAAAAAGCCACTTACGAAATGTACCGCTTTTACTGCCTGTACCACAGTTCCGGTCCTGCCAAGCGGAACGAAGACAGTCTGGCGGCGCCATATATCCGTGGCGTAGGTCTGGCCTTCAGTGCGGTTTACTGCGACCTGCTCCGTGCCCGTCATAAAGCAGGGGATTATGAAAATACCGTTGCTTTGCTGTTTACCCAGCTCCTCGAAACTGGTCACGAAGAAGAAGCGCTCCAGTGGGCGGACCGGGGTATCAAGGCATATAACTCTCACATGTGCTATCTGGCTGCCACACTGTATGCCGATGTATTCTATCTGGATGACGAAGATAAGATAGAATACCTGCGGCGTGGTTCCCTCGGAACCAGTGAATACAGCCAAATCTGTAAGGATACGCTGGAAGGCGTGAAGACTGCCCAGAGAGAAGCCTGGAAAGAAGAACGAAAGGCAGAGCGGGCACGTATCGCCCAGGCAGAAGCCCAGCGTCAAAAGGCTATCGATGCCGAGATGGATGCGTTCCGCAGCAGAATGGACATGATTGAAAGAGATATCGACTTAGCACTCACTGGTTCCGGCTATACCATCGAAGAACGTGTGCTGAAGGGCGATATCAGCGTTATGGATGGTGTCCGTCATCAGATTGTACGTGAACTGGCGGAAGAACGGGCACGGAAGAAGTTCTAAACTGTATTTGACAAGGAACCCGATACGGGGTAATATAAAACTAACTTTAGAGAAAAATGGAGGTACAGTCCAATGGCAATTTTTAATAAAGAAGAATATATGAGAGATCTGGAAGCGCTGGTAAACATCGACAGCGGTTCCAACGACATCGACGGCCTGAACAAGGTTGCTGATTTTATCTGCGCAAAATACGAAAGCATCGGTCTCACACCGGTCCGCACTCAGCAGGGTGAAAGCGGACGTCCTTATGTAGAGGTGTTCACTCATCCGGAAGCGGAAGAAGTGGATGTGCTCTTCCTGGGACATCTGGACACTGTTTTTGATAAGGGTACTGTGGCTGAGCGTCCGTTCACTCTCAGCGAAGACGGTAAGGTTGCATATGGTCCAGGCGTAGGTGACATGAAGGCTGGGGATCTGATGGCATTCCATCTGACCCGCGTTCTGCGAGAAGAATGTCCGGATCTGAAGATCTGCGTATGCCACAACAGTGACGAAGAAATCGGTTCTGAAGATTCCGAACACGCAATGCAGGCAGTGGCAGCCAAGAGCCGCTACGGTTTCGTTCTGGAACCAGGCAGAGTAGGCGGTCATTTCGTATACCAGAGAAAGGGCGTAGCTGACATCGTGATTTCCTGCAAAGGTATCGCATCTCATGCAGGCAACGCTCCAAAGGACGGTGCAAGCGCAATCCTGGCTATGGCGGACATCATCCAGAAGATGCATGCTCTGACTGATTTTGAAACAGGACTGACTGTAAATGCCGGTGTAGTGAAGGGCGGAAGCGCATCCAACGTAGTTGCTGCAGAATGTGATGCAGTATTCGACGTACGTTACACCAGCTTTGCACAGCTGGCTGAATTCGAAGCCAAGCTGAATGTAATCTGTGCAGCTCCATCCGTTGACCGTGTATCTGTATCCTGGAAGAAGGTTTCTCAGATGCCTCCAATGGAACCGAACGAAAACACAGAAACCATGATGAACCTGCTCCGTGCAGAAGCGGAAAAACTGGACATCCATCCTGATTTCCTCAGCGTAGGCGGTGCATCTGACGGCAGCCTGCTGTCCGCAATGGGCTGTGCTGTAATGGATGGCTGCGGTCCGGAAAGTGACAAGTACCACAGCGTGGATGAATTCCTGATGGTAGACTCCATCGAGCAGCGTTTCCACCTGCTGCTGGGCGCTATCAAAGGACTGGCATAAGATCTGAAATCAAGAGACCCGAAGGCTTTTTGCTTTCGGGTCTTATTTTGCTTGTAATTTTGTGTTTTGGGGTATACAATTACTATGTATGACTTTTTCTGAAAGGACGGCCGCAGTCAAAGGCTGTGAAAAGGTACACCCATGAGTGAACAGATTCTGAATACAAACGAAGAAATGGCGGAAGTACAGGCAGCAGAAATGCAGCCGCAGGAGCAGCAGAAACAGGAGCGTCCTGAAGTGGAAGGTATCCTGGAAATCGTGGAAGAAAACGATTTCGGATTTCTGCGTTTTAATAACTTCCTGACCAGCGAAAAAGATATTTACGTGTCCCCGACTCAGATCCGGCGTTTCCGCCTGAAGACCGGGGACAAAATCCGAGGCATTACCCGCCTTCCCAATCCGGGGGAAAAGTTCGGGGCACTGCTGTACGTGCTGACTGTAAACGGCGATGAACCGGGTTCAGCCATCCGCAGACCGGATTTTGACAAGCTGACACCGGTATTCCCATACGAAAGAATCCGACTGGAGACCGACAGCCGCAGCCTAGCTACCCGTGTCATCGACCTGGTAGCACCAATCGGTAAGGGGCAGCGAGGCCTCATTGTGGCACCGCCAAAAGCCGGCAAGACCGTACTGCTGAAGCAGGTGGCACATGCCATCGAGGAAAACTGTCCGGAGGCAGAGCTGATTGTTCTGCTGGTAGATGAACGTCCGGAAGAAGTAACGGATATGAAGCGCTCTCTGAAGAGCGGGGAAGTGATTTATTCCACCTTTGATGAGCTGCCGGAGCACCACGTAAAGGTTGCGGAAATGGTGCTGGCCCGTGCACAGCGTCTGGTGGAGCATGGTAAGGATGTTATCATCCTGATGGACAGCATCACCCGTCTGGCGAGAGCTTACAATCTGGTGGTTCCATCCTCCGGAAGAACCCTGTCCGGCGGTCTGGATCCGGCATCTCTGCATAAACCGAAGAAATTCTTCGGTGCAGCCCGTAAGATGGAAGAAGGCGGCTCCATCACGATCCTGGCTACAGCCCTGGTAGAAACCGGAAGCCGCATGGATGATGTTATATTTGAGGAGTTTAAGGGTACAGGTAATATGGAACTGCATCTGGACAGAAGACTGTCTGAAATGCGGATATTCCCTGCGGTAAGCCTGAATAAGTCCGGAACCAGAAGAGAAGACCTGCTGCTGGATCAGGACGAAATGGAAGCAGTATGGCTCATGAGAAGGGCCATGGCCAGCCGCAATACCCAGGAAGTGGCGGAGGAAATCATCGATAACCTGGCGCACACCAAGAATAACAGAAACTTTGTACAGATTATTAAGAAAGTTCTGAGCAACGATTAAACAAGGGGAAAATATATGGATTTAAAGAAAGTATTTTTAAAAGACGCCTGCCCGACATCCATCGGGGGTCAGGCTATTATTGAAGGTATTATGATGCGCAGTGCAGAAAGAACTGCCATCGGTATCCGCCTGCCGGACGGCCGTATCTTCATGAAGACGGAACCAAGCCCGAAGGGAAGCAAGTGGGGTAAGATTCCGTTAATTCGCGGGGTGGTAAACTTCGTGGCATCTCTGGTACAGGGTACTAAGGTACTCATGTACTCCGCCGACAAGCTGGAGGAGTTTTATCCGGAAGGATATGAAAAGGATAAATTTGACGTATGGGTTGAGGAAAAGCTTGGCAAGGAAAAAGCCTGGAAAATCCTCATGGTCCTGTCCGTAATCCTGGCTATCGCCATGAGTGTGGGCCTGTTTATGGTTCTGCCGACCATCACAGTAGGCTGGATCAGCTACCTGACTGACAGTATTCTGCTGAAGAACCTGGTGGAAGGACTTGCACGTATCCTGATTTTCATGATTTATGTGGTACTGATTGCCAAGATGCCGGATATCAAGACCGTGTTCCAGTATCACGGTGCAGAGCATAAGACCATCCACTGTTTCGAAAAGGGTCTGGAACTGACTCCTGAAAACGCACAGTCCTTCTATACTGTACACCCACGCTGCGGAACCAGCTTCCTGGTATTCGTAATGATTATCGCGGTTCTGGTTCATGCATTTATGGGCTGGCCGAATGTGGTGATGCGTGTCGTAAGCCGTATTGCCGTGCTGCCGATTATCGCAGGGCTGTCCTATGAACTGCTGAGATGGGCAGGACGCAGCAGCAGCCCGATTGTGAAGATTCTGAGCCTGCCGGGCCTCTATGTGCAGAAACTGACAACCAGAGAGCCGGACTACGGCCATCTGGAAGTGGCGATTGCTGCCATGAAGGCATGCATGAAGCCGGAAGGCACACCTTATTTTGAGGGAATCTGTGACCTGAACGGCGATCCGGTTGAGGATGAAATACAGCCCGAAACCGCAGCTGAAGAGGAGTAGAAATGAGTTTACCAGTAAAAGAATTAATTAAAATCGGAGAAAATCAGCTTCGTGACGCCGGTGTGGCAGATGCGGCCATCGATGCGAAGGAGCTGTTCTGTTATATGATGCACATCGACCGTACCCGCCTTATGCTCAGCTGGCAGGACGTGATGCAGGATAACCAGTGCGAAGAATATTTTGCCCTGGTGGAAAAGCGTGCATCCCGCGTACCTCTGCAGCACATTACCGGTGAGCAGGAGTTCATGGGACTGACCTTCCAGGTTTCTGACAAGGTGCTGATCCCGCGTCAGGATACGGAAACCATGGTGGAAGATGCTCTGGATGTGATCGGTAAAAACAAACTGAGAAATGAGGCGCTGAACTGCAAGGCCAGAAGCAGCTGGTCTGTGCTGGACCTGTGCTGCGGCTCCGGCGCTATCGGTATTTCCCTGGCAAAGCTGGGCGGAGATGTGAAGGTGACCTGTTCCGACCTGTCTGCGGATGCTCTGGCCATGGCTGAGCTCAATGGACGCTCTCTCGGTGCAAAATCCGTCAAGTTCGTACGCAGTGATATGTTTGAGGCCTTCCGCGGCAAGCTGGGGAATAAGAAATTCGACATGATTATTTCCAACCCGCCATACATACGCCGTGACGTCATCGAAACTCTGGAGCCGGAAGTACGCGACCATGAGCCGATGATGGCCCTGGACGGCGGTGAAGACGGACTGGACTTCTACCGTCAGATTGTGGACGAAGCACCCGATTTCCTGAAGAAGGAAGGGGTGGTTATGGTGGAAATCGGACATGATCAGATGAGCGACATCATCAAGCTTTTCTCTGCAGATAACCGCTACAGTTTCGTTACCGGCCTGAAGGACCTGGCCGGCCGTGACCGAATCGTAGCAGCTGTTCTGAGCCCGAAGAAAAAATAGCAAAAAACTTTCAAAAACCATCAAAAAAAGCTTGTTTTCAAGCTTTCGCTGTGATATAGTATAAAGGCTGTAAATTTGTTTACAGTAAACCAAATAGAAAATATTGCGGCAGAGCCGCGGGAAAGGACACAAACATGAGAGAAGGAATCCATCCTGGTTATAAGGAATGTAAAGTTACTTGCGCATGTGGTAATGAATTCATTACTAAGTCTATGAAGGAAGAAATGAGACTGGACGTTTGCTCCGCTTGTCATCCATTCTTCACTGGTCAGCAGAAGTTCATCAACAGAGGCGGCCGCGTAGAAAAGTTCAAGAACAAGTACAACATCGGTTAATAATCGAAAAGGGAACCCGGAAGCACGCTTCCGGGTTTTTTGTTATACGAATAGGATGCTTTTTATTGAATAGCTGGATATTCTGTGATACAATAATAAATTAGGAAAATATGATTTTTTATAGTTTTTTTCAAGAAGGAGAAGAACATGTTTAATAAACTGGAATTTGTATTAGAAAAATACGATGAACTGTCCATGAAGGTTTCCGACCCGGAAATCATCAATAATCAGCCTCTGTGGCAGAAGCACATTAAAGAAATGGGCGAAATGGAACCAATCGTAAACAAGTATAAGGAATACAAGGCTGCAAAGGACTCCATGGCCGAAGCAAAAGATATGCTGGACATGGGTGACGAAGAGCTGAAGGAACTGGCGAAGATGGAAATCTCTGAGCTGGAAGACCGCATTCCTGAGCTGGAAGATGAGCTGAAGATTCTCATGCTGCCAAAGGACCCTAACGACGAAAAGAACGTAATTCTGGAAGTACGTGCAGGTACCGGCGGCGACGAAGCAGCACTCTTTGGCAACGACCTGCTGAGAATGTATCTGCGTTATGCAGAACGCCGTGGCTGGAAGGCGGAAATCATGGATATCAATGATACCGGTATCGGCGGCATTAAGGAAGCCAGCGTACTGATCAAGGGTAAGGGCGCATACTCCCGCATGAAGTATGAATCCGGCACCCACAGAGTACAGCGTGTACCAGCTACCGAATCCTCCGGCAGAATCCACACTTCCGCAGCTACCATCGCAGTACTGCCTGAAGTAGATGACGTAGAAGTAGAAATTAATCCAAACGATGTACGTGTAGACGTATACCGTTCCTCCGGTAACGGCGGTCAGTGCGTAAACACCACCGACTCCGCGGTTCGTCTGACACATATTCCTACCGGTCTGGTAGTAACCTGTCAGGATGAAAAGTCCCAGATCAAGAACAAGGATAAGGCCTTCAAGGTACTGCGTTCCCGTCTGTACGACCTGAAGCTGCAGGAACAGAATGCAGAAATCTCTGCTGAAAGAAAGTCTCAGGTAGGTTCCGGTGACCGTTCTGAACGTATCAGAACTTACAACTTCCCTCAGGGACGTGTAACTGACCACAGAATCGGTATGACTATCTATAAGCTGGATAACTTCCTGGATGGCGACATCGATGAAATTGTAGACGGTCTGATCACCTCCGACCAGGCTGAAAAGATGAAGAACCTGTAAGATATACGGGTATGAAGTGAAATAATAAAAGAATGGAAAGAATTGAAACAATTATTTTAGGAACAACTGAAGAGGATATCCGAAAAGGTGCGGAAATTCTCCGTGACGGAGGGTTGGTGGCTTTCCCTACGGAAACCGTGTACGGTCTGGGTGCCAACGGTATGGATTCTGAAGCTGCAGGGAAAGTGTATGCGGCTAAAGGACGTCCAAGTGATAATCCCATGATTCTTCACATTGCAGACCGTAAGGATCTTGAATGCCTGACGGCGAAGGTGACGGCGGATATGGAAACGCTGATGGAAGCTTTCTGGCCGGGTCCCATGACCATGGTTGTGGAAGCTTTGCCTCAGGTTCCGAGAGTGACTACCGGCGGCCTGGATACGGTGGCAGTCCGTATGCCTGACCATCCTGTGGCCCTGGCACTGATTTCCGAGTCCGGTGTGCCGATTGCGGCGCCAAGCGCCAACGCATCCGGAAGACCGAGCCCTACATCCGGTCAGCACGTACTGGATGACCTGAACGGACGCATCCATGCAGTCGTAATGGGAGATAACTGTCAGATTGGCATCGAGTCCACTGTTATTGACATGACCGGCGAAACACCGATGATTCTCCGCCCGGGCAAGCTGACGGCAGAAGATTTTGAGAAGGTACTGGGAAAACCGGTAGCACTGGATCCGACTCTGCTTCAGAAACCGGTGTTCCGCGGGAATCTGTCACCGCAGGAAGGCCCGGCAAAGATTGCCGATGCTGACTTCAAGCCGAAATCTCCGGGACAGAAATACACTCACTACGCACCAAAGGCGGAAATGATCATCTTTAAGGGTGAGCCGGAAGCGGTACGCCTGGCTATTGCAGAGGCCAAGATGGAGCGTGTGCAGTTCGGAGAAAAGGTGGGTGTCATTATCTACGATGACAGCAAACCGGAAGAAGCAGCGCATAATTTCTTTGCAGAGCTGCGTGCCATGGATAAGGCGGGTGTGGATGTAATCTTCGCAGCAGCCCTGAAGGAAGACGGCGTAGGTTTCGCTGTGATGAACCGTATGTTCAAATCAGCAGGATATCACATAATAGAAGTTTAAACTGAAAGCATAATAACAGGAGGCACAGAAAATGAAAATTGCAGTAGCAAGCGATCATGGCGGTTTCAAGCTGAAAGAAGAAGTAAAGGTACATCTGCTGGAAAGAGGCCTGGAAGTTCTGGATCTGGGAACTCATAACGAAGAATCCGTGGACTATCCGGCGTATGGCAAAGCATGCGGCGAAGCCGTTGTTTCCGGTCAGGCTGATGTGGGCATCGTAGTGTGCGGTACCGGTATCGGTATCTCCATCGCAGCCAACAAGGTGAAGGGCGTGCGCTGCGGCCTGTGCACTTCCGTGGAAATGGCGACTCTGACCAAGCAGCATAACAATTCTAACGTGCTGGCTCTGGGCGGCAGAACCACTGAAACCGGTCTGGCAATGCAGATTGTAGATGCATGGCTGGATACTGAGTTTGAAGGTGGCCGTCATCAGAGAAGAGTAGATATGCTGGATCAGATGTAAGGATCTGCTGCAGCAAACGATACAGAAAAGGAGAGAGATTATGGGTAAGGCATATATTTTTGATCATCCGTTAATTCAGCATAAGGTTTCTCTGATGCGAATGAAGGACACCACTACGAAGGAATTCCGTGAACTGGCTACCGAAGTGGCAATGCTTATGGGCTTTGAAATGACCCGCGATCTTCCGATGAAGGAAGTGGAGATTGAAACACCGATGCGCAAGGCAAAGGTGAATATGCTGGATGGGGAAGATATCGCCATTATTCCGATTCTGAGAGCCGGTTTGGGCTTTGTAGATGGTATGCTGGCACTGGTGCCCAACGCAAAGGTGGGTCACATCGGCCTGGAACGCGATGAAGAAACCAGCCTGCCGAGAGAATACTACTGCAAGATGCCTAAAGATCTGGATAAGAGAAAAATCTTCGTTGTAGATCCAATGCTGGCAACCGGTGGTTCTGCTATTGCTGCCATTGACTTTATAAAGGAACGCGGCGGTAAGGACATCGTGTTCATGTGTCTGATTGCAGCTCCGGAAGGACTGACCAGACTGATGAATCTGCATAAAGATGTGGATGTTTACGTGGCGGCCCTGGATGACCATCTGAATGAAAACAACTATATCATTCCTGGTCTGGGCGATGCCGGAGACAGACTCTTCGGCACTATGAAATAAATTTTGGAGGAAATACAGAAATGAATTTTGATTTTATTCCTGACAGCGTGAGCAAGCATAATAATGTTTACGATGTATTAAAGGAAAGAGGCTTCATCGAACAGTCTACTGATGAAGGAAAAGTAAGAGAGCTGCTGCAGAATGAAAAGGTTAAGTTCTATATCGGTTTTGACCCGACTGCAGACTGTCTGCACGTAGGTCACTTCATGCAGGTTATCATCATGATGTACATGCAGAAGTTCGGTCATACTCCGGTTGTTCTGATCGGCGGCGGTACAGGTATGGTAGGTGACCCTTCCGGCCGTGCTGACATGCGTCAGATGATGACTATCGAAACCATTGAACACAACTGCTCCGAATTCAAGAAGCTGTTTGACAAGTTCCTGGACTTCGACGATGAATGGAAGTATGAAGGAAATAACGGTGTATACGAACCTGGTCACCAGAACAGAGAACCTCTGCCAGGCAAGGCTGTTTCTGTAAATAACGCAAGATGGATCCGTCCTCTGAGCTACATCGATTTCATGAGAGAAATCGGTTCCTGCTTCAATGTAAACACTATGCTGAGAGCAGAATGCTTCAAGCAGAGAATGGAACGTGAAGGCGGCCTGACTATCCTGGAACTGGGCTACATGCTGCTCCAGTCTTATGACTTCATGGTAATGGCACGTGACTTCGACGTTAAGATTCAGTTCGGCGGCAACGACCAGTGGTCCAATATCATCGGCGGCGTACAGCTGACAAAGAAGAAGACAGACAAGGATGTTTACGGCATGACCTTCTCCCTGCTGACCAACTCCGAAGGTCAGAAGATGGCTAAGACTGCAAAGGGTGCTCTGTGGCTGTCCCCTGAAAAGACCAGCCCATATGAATTCTTCCAGTACTGGAGAAACGTTGGCGATGCAGACGTTAACAAGTGCCTGCGTATGCTGACATTCCTGCCTATGGAAGAAGTTGAAAGACTGTCCGCACTGGAAGGTGCAGAAATCAATAAGGCGAAGGAAGTTCTGGCATTCGAAGTAACCAAGCTGGTTCATGGCGAAGAAGAAGCTCAGAAGGCACTGGACGGTGCACGTGCAGCATTCTCCGGCGGCGGCAACATGGCAAACATTCCTACTACTGTAATGCCTGCTTCTGACTTCGAAGGTGAAGGTATGGGCGTCGTTAACCTGATCAGAGCTCTGGGCCTGGTTCCTTCCAACGGTGAAGGCTTCCGTACCATCGAACAGGGCGGTCTGTCCATCGGCGGTAAGAAGGTAGAAGACAAGAAGCTGATGGTTACTGTGGACATGTTCGAAGACGGCAAGCTGCTGATCCAGAAGGGCAAGAAGAAGTTCCACATGGTAGAACTGGGTTAACTGCGTTATGGCGAAGAGAAATAAAAAAGGCGGCTGGACCGGAACTGCAGCTGGTGTCAATGCGGTGAAAAGCGGCGGCGGACCGCAGGTGGAAAAGCAGTTCGGCGAACTGAAGAAGTACGATACCAAGCGTACACCTTTCCAGAAGGCTATTCGTGTACTGCTGTTTGTGCTGGTTTGTGTTCTGGCGGGAAGCCTGATTTATCAGGCAACCCCGAAGAATATGGCGGAATACTGGGGAGTGGATGCGCAGAAGGATGCCATTTCTTCTGTGGAAATCACAGTTTATCCGGAAGGCGGGGATGCGGAGGCTGCTGTGCTGACTTCTGCTGCAGACATCGAAGCTTTCTATACAGCGCTGGATGAAACCAGCCTGAAGCGTCTGTGGGAGGATATTAAACTGGGACGTGGACCGAAGGAAACTAAAGTACCTGCGTTTACCAGTGAAGTCCGCATTTATCTGGAAGGAAGTGCTGATCCGGCATTCCAGGCAGGATTCGTTGAAAATAATGTATACTTCCTGTACATGCCTACCTATCTGTGGTATCTGCCGGAAGGTGCCCCTCTGCTGGACTACCTGCAATAAGTAAAGTGAAAAGATCCCGTACGGATGCAGTTTTCTGCAGCTGTGCGGGATTTTGTATTTCGGCTGGTTGACATCTGAAGAAAAACCGTGATATACTGAATCCGCTGGTTGATGGGAACGGGAGAGAGTGGATTTTGCGGGGGCAAAATCTGCCGCCGAAGGTGCTGAAACTCTCAGGCAAAAGGACCGTTTTCGGACAGCACTCTGGAAAGCGTGCACACACGACACCACCGATGAAGCAATCCAACACCGACGGAGAATCTTTCAGGTAAAAAGACAGAGAATTCTACTTTTTATTTAAGATCCTTCAGGAGGTGTTTTTTCATGTTTACAACAGAAAACATTACATTTGTACTTGAAATCATCGGGACGGTGGCCTTCGCCCTGTCCGGTGTAACCGTGGCCCTTGATAAAAAGATGGACTTGCTGGGTATCATCATTCTGGGACTGAGCCCTGCCATCGGCGGCGGGATTATCCGCGACCTGGTGCTGGGCATTCATCCGCCAAAGGCCTTTCAGAATCCGGTGTATGCGACAGTTGCCATCGTGGCGATTCTGATTTTCTGCCTGCCGCGGGTTCTGGACTTCTTTGCAAAGAACAGAAAATTCTACGATTCCCTCATGCTGGTGTCTGACGCCATCGGCCTGGGTGTGTTTACTGCAGTAGGTGTGGCAGCGGCTTTCCACCTGTCGGATGAATACAGTATGTTCCTTTATATATTCGTAGGTGTTGTGACAGGTATTGGCGGCGGCGTGCTCCGTGACACAATGGCATCGGTAGACCCTTATGTATTCGTAAAGCATTTCTATGGTACGGCATCCATTATCGGGGCGGTATTCTGTGTAATCTGCTGGCGTCTGCTGGGTGAAAGCACAGCGATTATGCTCTGCACTGTTTTGGTTATTGTACTGCGTCTGCTGGCGGCAAAATACCGCTGGAAGCTTCCTAAGCCTCAGATGCCCGATTACAGTACAGGAAGACTGAAGCGCAAGGTGGCCAGCCAGTACAGAAAGAAGAAATAACGATGAAGAATGACAACAGACAATGGTATATAAGAGGCCTGCGGGAAGGTGTTCCCATCGGCCTGGGGTATTTTGCAGTGGGATTCACTCTGGGCATTGCCGCCAGAGAAGCCGGAATCACCGCATTTCAGATGGGGCTTATGTCATTGATGCTCCACGCGTCTGCCGGGCAGTTTGCCGTGATTACTGTGATCGCTGGACAGTCAGGCTACCTGGCTATGATGATTACCCAGCTGGTGATTAATATCCGTTATATGCTTATGTCAGCGGCCCTGTCGCAGAAGATTAATCCAAATACTCCCCTGTGGAAGCGGATGCTTCTGGCTTATTTCGTTACCGACGAGATCTTCGGTATTTCAGCTTCCGTAAAGGGTGAACTGAATCCGTATTATAATTTCGGGGCTATTTCTGTTGGATCCCCTCTTTGGGCACTGGGAACCGTGCTGGGAGTGCTGGTGGGAAACATTCTGCCGGCCAGTCTGACCAGTGCGCTGGCTGTGGCATTATATGCCATGTTCCTGGCTGTTGTAATTCCTGCGGCAAAATCCGACCGCACGGTGGCCGTAGTAGTGGCAGCATCTATGGCGGGCAGTCTGGCGTTCACATTCCTTCCTTTATTATGTGAGATTGACAGCGGTACCCGTATTATTGTACTGACTGTGGTGATTGCAGCTGCGGCAGCAGTAATTCGTCCGGTACCGGCGGAGAAGGAGGGACAGTAATGAATCTGCAGCATAATACTTATATCTACTTTGCAGTGGCTGCACTGACCATTTATGCAATCCGTGCGCTGCCCCTGACACTGATAAAGAAGGAAATTACCAATACCTTTATCCGATCCTTCCTATATTATGTTCCTTATGTGACACTGGCGGTAATGGCTTTTCCGGCTATTGTAACGGCGACCAGTTCGCCGGTATCCGGAGTTGTGGCCTTTCTGGTGGCAATGATTGCCGCATGGTTTGACGGCAATCTGGTAAAAGTAGCGGCTGCGGCCTGTGCTGCGGTATATCTGACGGAGCTGTTGATAGTCTAGAATATAACCACGCAAAATATGTCGAAAAAAGTTTAAAAAAGGTGTTGACTTTATAAACATACTGTGGTATATTAATATAGTTGCCGCTGAGCGGTGATGAAGCACTGAAAAACATCTTTTAAAAAAGTTGAAAAAAGTGCTTGACAATATTACCTGGTTGTGGTAATATAAATAAGCTGTCGCTGATGCGGCGGTCAGAACATTGAAAACTTCATAGTGTAAGAATTTAGTCAAATAAATTTGAAACAATCAGCAGAAATCGGTAAGACGATTGAGCGGAGAGTTTCTCGACAATTTCTTAAAAACAGACAATAATTCTAAAAAGAATTAGCGAAC
>JAZTZZ010000033.1:0-22946 GCA_045637765.1 Anaerovoracaceae bacterium
GCAGTTAAAGAATATATTACTTATTACAATAATGAGAGAATCCAGAAAAAAACAAAATGGATGCCTCCGGTAAAATACCGGGAAGCATCCATGTGTACTTAAGTTAATTTTCAAAGCGTCCAGGAAACTGGGTACATATCAATCGAACCTCTCTTTTGTTATTACGGTTGCCTTATTTTTCTTTTACACTCATGGCACGGAAGGAATTGATGATGGCCAGCACAGACACGCCTACATCAGCGAAAACCGCCATCCACATGTTGGCATATCCAATAGCACTGAGTACCAGCACCAGCAGCTTAATCCCCAGAGCAAATACGATGTTCTGCCGTACAATGCCCATGGTCTTCCGGGATATTTCCATAATCAATGGGATTTTGGACGGTTCATCATTCATGATGACAATGTCCGCAGCCTCGATGGCTGCATCGGAACCAAGTCCGCCCATGGCAATTCCCACATCGGCTCTTGCCAGCACCGGCGCATCATTGATACCGTCACCCACGAAGACCAGCCGGCCACGGCGTCTGCCATTTCTGCCGTTTTCCCCGCTGCCTTCCAGTTCCGCCAGCAGTTCTTCCACCTTTTCCACCTTGTCACCCGGCAAAAGCTGGCTGTAAACATGGTCAATGCCAAGTTTCTGTGCCGCCGTATCCCCGGCTTCCCTGCTGTCACCGGTCAGCATGACCGTCTGCACTCCACGAGATTTCAATCCTGCCACGGCCTCTTCCGCATCCGGCTTCAGCTGGTCAGCAATCAAAATATACCCTGCATAACTTCCATCCACAGCCACATGAACCACCGTACCCGCCGGTCCTGTCCCTCCATGAATCAGTTCTATGCCTTCTTCGGTCATCAGTTTAAGGTTTCCTGCTGCAATGCGGCAGGCTCTGCCGTCTACTTCCGCCACGGCAGTCACACCAAATCCAGCCTTCTCCTTTACATCGTCAATAGACGATATTGTATTCAGCAGGCCTCTTTCCTCTGCAGCCCTCTTCAGAGACTGGGCAATCGGGTGACCGGAATGCATTTCTGCTGCAGCCGCTGTCTTCAGCAGAAAGTCTTCACTTACACCGACTGGATACAGTTCCTCCACGTGAAATACGCCGCGGGTCAGAGTGCCGGTTTTGTCCATCACTGCAATCTTTGCCTGGGCCATAAGCTCCAGATAAGAGCTGCCCTTCACCAGAATCCCTGCACGGGAGGCACCTCCGATACCCCCGAAAAAGCTGAGGGGAACGGATATTACCAGTGCACATGGGCAGGACACAACCAGGAAATTCAGCGCACGGTACAGCCAGTCACTGAACACAGCCCCCTCAATCAGAAGAGGAGGAATCACCGCCAGTACCAGTGCAGCAAGCACCACAACCGGCGTATATACCGCTGCAAAGCGGGTAATAAAGTTTTCCGTCCGCGCCTTTTTCATGGTGGCGTTTTCCACCAGGTCCAGAATTTTGCTTACGGTGGATTCACCGAAAGGCTTCGTCACCCGAACCTTCAGCACTCCATTCAGGTTAATGCAGCCGCTGAGGATCTCACTTCCTGCTTCCACATCCCGCGGTACGGATTCCCCTGTAAGCGCTGCCGTATCCACCAGAGATGCACCGTCCTCTACAATACCGTCCAGAGGAATCTTTTCTCCCGGACGCACCAGAATCAAACTTCCTGCCGGTACCTCTTCCGGGCTGACTTCCCGAACCAGTTCACCATCCGGCCCCATCTCCAGCAGGTTGGCAGAGTCAGGGCGTATATTCATCAGATCGGTAATAGACTTTCTGGACTTGCCCACAGCAAAATCTTCAAAGCATTCTCCCACCTGATAGAAAAGCATAACAGCCACTGCCTCCGGGTACTCTCCAATACAGAAAGCTCCGATAGAAGCCACAGCCATGAGGAAGTTTTCATCAAAAACGCTGCCCCTCAGAATGTTCCGTGCCGCCTTCCGCAGCACTTTATATCCCGCCATCAGGTAAGCTGCCAGAAATACCGCCAGTTCAGCAAGTTCCGGTACATCTGCCGCGAGGGCACGAAGCAGACAGGCTGCAGCAAATACCGCTCCTGCTGCAGCGAGCCGTCTTATACGTCTTTTCATCGTTAGATTTCCTTCATTTCCACATCCGGTTCCACCTTGTGAACCACTTTTTCAATCTTCTTCAGCAGTTCCTTTGATGGTTCTTCAGCAGTCTCAATCACCAGCTTTCCGGTGAGGAAGCTGATTGCAGCCTGGTCGATTCCTTCCAGCTTCTTAATTCCTGTTTCAATTTTTGCTGCACAGTTGGCGCAGCACAGTCCTTCCAGTAAAAATGTCTTCTTCATAAATTTTCCTCCATATAACAACGATTGAATGCTCACTCAACTATATTTACCCACATTATAGTTGAACAAACATTCAATCGTCAAGTATTTTTTATATATTACGTGGCCTAGTCTGCCAGATTTACAAATTCTGCAGCCATGCGGCCCACATTGTGGTTGGAGCCCATCACCCAGAGGATGTCATCCTTCAGAAGCAGCAGATCAGGATCCGGCATAATCAGCGGCAGTCCGTCTTTCTGCACGCCCAGAATCAGCACATCCCACTTATCGCGGAGACCGCTCTGGCGGATGGATTTGGAAGCAAAGTTCTCATGGCCGTAAATTTTAATTGCTGCCACGGAAAGTGCGTAATCCGGATTCGGATAGTCCTTCGCCATGAACTCCTTCAGTGTGCGAAGCGGCTTGGTCTGTTCCTGGCGGGTAAGACGATAGAAGTTCTGCAGTGCTTTTTCTTCCCCCACCACAAAGACCTTGTCCCCTGCCTGTATCTTCATGTCACTGCCCGGCAGAATGGTCTGCACCTTGCTGCCGCTGTGGCGGATTTTTACGGTATATACATTATACCGCTGTCCCCAGCGCAGGTCCTTCAGTGACACGTCAAGATAGTCCGCATCCGCCGGCGCAACAAAACTCATAAGATGGAGTTTCTCGTCCAGCCAGGTCTGATGACGGCCTGCACGTTCTTCCTGCGCGATGATTCGCTCATTGAAGTTGCGCAGGAATCGGGTTTCCATCTGCAGATACGCAGTGGCCATGAAGCCGGTTTTGGAAAAAGCAAGAAGCACGGCCACAACCACCAGTGCCAGCAGAAGCATGTGTACGTCGAAAAAGGCCCATAAAGGAACCATGGCGATAATGGTGATGACCACCAGCTTGAGGCCATTGAGCACAATCAGCGGCAAATGGAAGGAGTTCTGCTTCAGCCAGAGGGACGTGAACAGATTGTTGTGAAGGTTCAGCATAGGCCGAACGAAGACCGCCATGCCGAAATAAATCACCAGGCAGGTGATGATTTTGCTCGGCATATCCGGGAACTGTGCGTTCAGCGCCGGCTCCAGCCCCTTGATTCCCGCGATGGTGATAACCAGCATGAAACCGCCATACACGATCATACGGGTAAAGTACAGTTTGATATAGTCGTACCATTCGGTATCTTTTTCTTCATCCTGCTGCTCAGGGGAAGTATAGCGGTTCAGCTTTTCCTTCGCCTTTTCGGACAGGCGTGATTCAATCAGGTTCACCATAAACGGTGAGGACTTGATGCAGTATGGTGTAGTCAGGGTCGTTACCACGGAGACGGCTACTACAATCGGGTAGAGGAAATCACTGGTAACCCCCAGACTCATGCCGAGGGATGCAATAATAAATGCAAATTCCCCAATCTGTGCCAGCGAGAGTCCGCTGCAAACGGAATTTTCCAGGTTCTGACCGCCCAGCAGCATACCCAGGGCAGAGAAGAAAGTCTTGCCGATGACTGTAACAAGGCTGAGCACCACAATCGGAATCACATATTTTGTCAGCATAGCCGGATCTACCATCATCCCTACAGACAGGAAGAACACAGCCCCGAAAACATCTTTCAGCGGCTTGGTCAGATGTTCCACACGCTCTACATGACTGGTACCTGCCAGCAGAGAACCTGCCAGGAACGCCCCCAGCGCTGTGGAGAAGCCCAGCCAGTTGGCCAGCAGCACCATGGCAAGGCACACACCGCTGGATACTACAGTCAGCATCTCATCGTTCATGTACTGAATGGTCCGGTTCATGAAAGTCGGAATCAGGTAAATACCCAGAATCAGCCAGATTACCAGGTAGAGCACCATCACCGCCAGGGTTCCCACCACTTCACTGCCGGATACGTTCTGGCTGACAGATAAGGTGGACAGTATGATCATCATGAAGATGCCCACGATGTCTTCTACAATCAGGGTTCCGAATACCATTTCCGTATATTTTTTGCCCTTCAGCTTCATCTCGTCGAACACCTTGATGATTACGGTGGTGGAGCTCATGGAAAGCATGCCCCCCAGGACAATGCTGTCCATTGTGTTAAAGCCCAGCAGCTGACCGGCGCCGAATCCCACCATCAGCATGCCTAAAACCTCGATGATGGCCGTAACGATGGCGGTACTGCCTACCTGTGCCAGCTTATGGAGATTAAATTCCAATCCCAGATGGAACATGAGGAAAATAATACCAATTTCACTCCAGGTGTGGATCGCAGCCGTGTCTTCCACTGTCATGAACAGCGGGAAATACGGGCTCATCAAAAAGCCCGCCAGAATATACCCCAGAATCAAAGGCTGCTTTATTTTTTTAAACAGAATCATAATAATTCCGGCCGTCAGCATCATGACAGCCAGGTCAGAAATCAATGCAGGAATATGCAAAGGCTTTCTCCTTTCCTTCTTTTATAAAAAATGCCGTACCGACCCGTCACTTCCCCGGGGCAGTACGGCAGCATGTTTGCTGTCAGCAACAGCGGATTGTTTTAGATTTTTTCCATCTGGTCGAATTCTGCACGGATTGCTTCCATATGTGCAGGGTTGGACAGCAGCTGAGCTGCAGTCAGAGCGAAGCCTTTCACATAGGACAGACAGTGATCCAGAGCCTGCTGGCTGCAGGTCATTTCAGTAAATTCGATGGTGTGCGGTGCATAATGCTGACCATCTTCTCTCGGACCCATGCCTGCTGCAAGCTGAATGGTAGGACATTCGTAGCTTACATCACCGGCATCAGAAGAACCGCCGATGGTCAGAAGGCCATAACGTTCCAGAGTTTCTCCGAACTTTTCCACCTGCTGGCATGCCAGTTCGTTCAGGTACATGTTTGTACACATATCCTTAAAGTCTTCTTCCACCTTGCTGATCTTACAGGTACATCCGGTACCGATGGCAGCACCTTCTGCACAGGCAGAAATCTTCTTAAAGAGTTCTTCCACGTAAGCAACCTTGTGGGCACGGATGTAGAACAGTGCACAGGTGTATTCCGGAATTACATTTGCAGCAGAACCGCCGTGGGTGATAACGCCGTGGATTCTTGCATCATCCTTAGTCTGCTGACGCAGTGCGTTCACCAGGTTATAGAAGTTAATCATGGCATCCAGTGCATTGACCCCTTCTTCCGGTGCACCTGCAGCATGAGCAGTTCTTCCGAAGAATTCAAACTGTCTTGCATACATTGCGGAGGTATTCATGGAGCTGCCGCCTTCTTCAAACGGATGCGCCATCATAGCCACATCATATTCCTTAAAAGCTCCCAGACGGCTCATGGTGGCCTTGGCACCTTCGGTTTCTTCTGCAGGAGTACCGATTACATGAACTTCACCGCCCAGCTCATCCACGATGGACTTGATAGCGATACCGGAACCGGTACCGATCATAGCAATCAGATTATGTCCGCATGCATGTCCGATGTCAGGCAGTGCATCATATTCTGCCAGCATGGCAATCTTCAGACCAGGCTTGCCGCTCTTATATACTGCACGGTAGGAAGTCGGAATGCCCAGGAACTGCTCTTCCACTTCGAAGCCATATTTACGCATCAGCTCCACCTGCCACTGGCATGCCTTGAACTCCTGCTTACCCAATTCCGGATTGTCATGAATGTCCAGTGCCAGCTTCTTCAGATCTTCAGCAGCTTCTGCCACAACTTTTTCAATTGATTCTATAAACTGATCTGTATTTACGTCTGTATTGATAATAGGTTCTACGTATTTTGCCATTGCTTTAACCTCCGTTAAATAAGTATCTTTCTTACAGTATACCTGCTGCAGGCGGTTTTGTCATGTGAATATTTGCCGAACTTTCCCGCAAAATCTTTCTTCTCCTCGTCTATTGTCATATCCTGCGTTTCCTGTTAGTATAGGGGTATAAAAGAACGCAGACAACAGGAGGACGACATGTGTGACACTCTGGGAATGATAAAAAATAACCGGGCATATTTTGCCAAGAACAGCGACAGAAGCCCAAACGAAATTCAGGTGCTGGAATACCATCCGCCCCGCACCGGTCTGTCCGGCCAGGTGAACGTAACCTACATGAGCCTGCCTCAGGCTTCTGAAACCCACGGGGTACTCCTGTCCCGGCCCGCATGGATGTGGGGTGCCGAAATGGGCGTCAACGACTGCGGCCTGTGTATCGGCAATGAAGCAGTTTTCACCCTTGGAAAGTACGGCAAAACCGGACTCACCGGCATGGACATGGTCCGTCTGGCTCTGGAGCGCTGCTCTTCTGCATCGGAAGCCCGCGACCTGCTGATTTCCCTTCTGGAAGAATACGGTCAGGGAGGAAACTGCGGCTTCGATCATGATTTTTATTACGACAACGCCTTTCTGATTATGGACCGGAAGGAACTTTTCGTGCTGGAAACAGCAGGAAAGAAATGGGTCTGGAAAGCATACGACAAGGCCAGCATCAGCAACCGCCTCTCCATCGGTACCGAAGGCGATGCTTACTCTGCAGGCAAACCATACGATTTCTTTAAAAAGCACCGTGAACCGCTCTATACCACCTTCTCCGGTTCTGCCCACCGCCGCAGCCAGACCCAGTGCAGCCTGCAGACGGCAGAAACCACGGCTGATTTCATGAAGGCACTGCAGACCCACGACGACGGTGTTACCAACCCATTTGCAGGAGGAAGCGTATCCAGCGCCTGCATGCACTACGGCGGCATGGTCGGCGATCACACCACCGCAAGCATGGTGGCCGATCTGAACAGTCCGGACCCTGCAGGCGGCAAGCGCATGCTGATCTGGGCTACCGGCACCAGCTGCCCATGCGTGTCCCTCTTCAAACCATGGGTCTTCGGAACCACACCATCCGCACCGGTACATGCACCATCGGAAACAGAACCAACCGGTTCTGCAGAAGCCCGCAGTTACTGGCTCCAGGCTGAAGCCTTCCGCCGCAGCCTCCTTGGCAAAGCCCTTCCGCCGCAGTTTTATACCGAACTGGCTCAGATACAGCAGGCCTGGCTCATCGAAGCACGCCGCACCAGCAATGCAGACTTCCCTGCCTTTTCCGCATGGTGCCTGTCTCAGGAAAAAGCATTTTACGAAAAATGGTCTGCAGCCGACATTCCGGATGCCCCATCCGTTTCCCGCAGTTTCCTGAAACGCTGGGAAAAGAAAAATGCTGCACTGGAGAAAAAATAGACTACTTCTGAAATAATTCAGCAAATATGTAAAAAAACCTTTGACAACTGCACCTCTTTCCAGTATAATATATAAATGTTGAAGCGATATCGCTGAGACATTTGGGTGCATGCGCTACTAGCTCAATCGGATAGAGTCGCGCACTACGAATGCGAAGGTTAGGGGTTCGAGTCCCTTGTGGCGCACCAACGAAAAAAGAGATGGATTCATATCCATCTCTTTTTCGTTTTTGTGTTATGCTGGGACTCGAACCCGCGAGGGCAGAGCCGCAGTGAGTCAGCCCGGTGAGCTGACGAACAGGCTCTGGTCCGCAGGCGGCTGAATGAGCCGCCGAGGAAGCAGCCTGCAAACGAAGTGCCGCAGGCGGTCGAGTCCCTTGTGGCGCACCAAGAAATCCCCGGAATTTATAGAAATTCCGGGGATTTTATTTTTTCTATAACAATTATATTTTTCGAAATTTAACTACTTTTTAACCACTTTTCATAAAAATCTGTCAAACGAGCCATTCTGTTCTCGATATTTTTCCTCCATCAATGAACCCCATTATGTAAAGCTTTCTATATATCAAATCCTCTTTTTCATACATCAGACATTTTAAGTCATCATATTTCTGATAGAGTTCTGATTCCATGCCCCCTAGTTCAATCATAAATTGTTTCTCACAGTCTATAATTTCTTTCATAATACGTTGATATTCTGCGTCTTTTTCTACCGCCTCATAGATAAGGTCTTCCTATTGTAAATCATAGTAAGCTTCTATTTCTTCCTTATACATAACGATTCCCTTTCTTTAAAATTCTAAAATGTATATTTTCTTCGAAAATAATTTTATCCGCTTCACTTTTGGCTGCTCATTATTCACTATTTGCTGCTTTAGGCAAGGGGCAAGCGGTTGTAAAATATTCATTTTCTCCACCGAACACCGTTCCCCTATGCCTAAATTGCAAATAGTCTCTTTCGCACCTATCAAAAGTGAACCACGATAGTGTTCGCAGAAAGAGAGGAAATCCGATGAAAGAAACAACTAAAATGAGCAGAGCAGTAGGACAGCTTGAAAAAATGTACAATAACATTAACATTGATTTGTTTGAAAGTGCACTTCCAATACCGATTATTACGGTACAGAGTAAACCCGGCACATACGGACATGCTACCCGGGGTAAGATTTGGGAGAATAAGGACAAGTCACAGTACGAAATGAATATTGCAGCGGAGATGTTGAATTGTGATATTGAAGAAATACTGGATACCCTCATTCACGAAATGATTCATATTTACTGCCGTGAAAAAAATATTCAAGACGTGAGCCGTGGTGGTTCATATCACAACGGACGATTTAAAGCTCTGGCAGAGTCAAAAGGCCTTGTCTGCATAAAGACTCCAAAATATGGTTGGAACACCGTTGGAAAGGGAAATGAGCAGCTTATAACATATGCTTTAGAAAAAGGGTGGGCCGAGATTCTTCTTTCAAGAAGAACCGCCACGCCGATCCTTTTTCCAAACCAGCAAATTCTGCATCCACCCCAGTCCGGTGACAGACGTCCAAGTAGTACTAGAAAATTGCAGTGTCCAAACTGTCAAACCAGTGTCAGAGCCACCAAGCAAGTACGAATAATGTGTATGGACTGTATGATACAGATGAATTGAACTATATTCATTAAGAAAGAGCCTTAACAGGCTCTTTCTTCAACATTCCACAAATCCTTCCCCAATTATTCTATAACTCGAATATTATCAATGGATATATGTGCATTCCATGCCGAGTTATATTCTCCAAATGAAAACAAGAATGTATGTCTTTCAGTCTCACCGGGTTCAGGTATCCAATCACTTTCTGTAAAAGTTTTGTTGTTTTTCTTGCATGTCACATCTGCAGAAACAACAGTAAGATAAAATGCATCTTCAACATACCAATCACTTGTCAGAATTGTGCCAACTTCAACGTTGTTGAATTCTAACTTTAATCCATGACTATTAAAGAATTCAACAGCATCCTTAGAGGGAAAAGCTATACCGTTAAAACAGTCAATTTCCCGGTCTCTATAAAATGACGAATACAATGGTTTTCCATTGATTTTCCTGTTTTTCCACTCACCATTGGTTTGTGTCAATGATTCTATTGCATATGCTATTTTCGCCTCTAATACATCCACATCATATGTGAAAGAATCTCCAGAAAGCAGATAACTATCATCACGTTCCGCTTCCACTAATTTCTGTGTGAAAGCTTCTTTTGACATACTGTAGAACTCGTATGCCGTCGCATTATACCCGTTCAGATTTAGACCGTATTCCCAAACATAGGCAGCATCTGTCTCTTTCATAAAGTCTTCATATTTGTCAAAGTCAAATATTTCATTAAGAAAAGGATCTTTATAATTGTTAATTTTCCAAACTAAAGTATCTTCTTTTGCTTCAATATATTCTTTACCGATCAGTTCTCCAGTATTCGATGTTACTTCCCCGATACCAAGTTCAGAACAACCTGTGAATAGGCAACAAGCCACTAATACCGAAATAAGCACTAAATTATTTAACGTTCTGACATGATTTCTTAATTTTTTCATAGATGTTTTTCTCCTTTATCCTCATACCTAATAGTCAGTATATCGGCCCATTGCCAAAATTATAGTTACATCTTTGAGTATAGTCAAGCCAGTTTATTCATAAGATAATTAGTCTAAGAAAACAGCAAGGGAAGATTCTCCATGATTGACTACACTCCTTTATAGGTGACTATGAAAGAAAAGGGTATTACTACCTATATCCTCATAAATGAATACAACATAAATCCGCGGACTATCAATAATATGAAGCACAACAAGAGTATTACCATGTTCACATTGGAAAGGTTGTGTGAAATCTTAAATTGTACCGCAAACGATATCATTACTTTTATTAAAGAGGAGACAGATTGAACGTGTATGTTTAGGGGCTGTCGCACAGTTGACTGAATAGTCGACTGTGCGACAGCCCCTTTTCGTTTTTGCAAGTATATAAAAAGGACAGCTCCCGCTGCCCTTTCTTATCCTCTGTATCTCCGTTCTTCTTCAATCCACTCTGCCACCTTAAGGTGCTTCATCACTTTCGCTGCCGCCAGCGCGTCGTGAAGGGCATCGTGGGCCTGCACACCGGTAATGTTCAGCATATAGCAGGCATAATCCAGTGAAAATCTCCGGTCCTCCTGCGTAATCTGATCATCAAACATGAGCTGAGCATCGAACCATTCAGGAATCCAGTTATAATCCATATCGTGAAGAATACAGTTATCCTCCAGCATATCAATATCCGATTCGCCCCAGGAAAGAAGGACAGAATCCTCACCACACCAGGCTGCAAATTTTGCCGCGGCGTTGGCGAAGGATAGCCCTGATTCCAGATCTTTATCTGTGATGGAAGTCAGTTCCTGAACTTCCCTCTTCATCTTCGTGTAAATATGCGGACGGATGATGATATCAAACTTATCAACCAGCTCCAGGTTTTCATTAAGCTTTACTGCACCAATCTGAATGATTTCGCCATACAGTGCAAAATCTTCTGTTCTGTAGACTCTCCCCCGCGAGAGGGGCTGATTCCACTCCATATCAAATACAATATAATTTGCCAAAACTCTTACTCCATATCTTGCTTCAATAAAACTACAGAGGCTATCATATCCTACTGCAGAGAAAAATACAATCCCCATGTATACATAATACATTAACAAATTCTTCACAAACCCTCTTGACTTTTTCGCGAACTATGCTATACTAACACTACAAAGCGATAAAGCATTAACATAGATTCGGGACAATACTTAACAGAGGATAATGAAGGAGATTATCCTAGCCGAACGTTATAGCTTCTCTATTACAAAAATCTTCGACAGAAAGAGGTGAGTCCGAAAGACATGCATTTCGAACAAGTGAATAAGAGATAATACCGATTGTATCTTATCAGGGTCCACAGTGAGGACATATTAGTAAGAAATTATGAGATGCACGATCGGTATTATCTTTTTTTTTGCATTTTTTGGTCTTTTCATATAAAAAAGAAGAAAGCCTTTTCTGTCAGGCTTTCTTCACTGCTTCCCTATTATGACTGCTTCATGTTTACACTTTCACTTCTTTTTTGCGTTTCCGCACACTTTCTTTCTGCTATGAATCTACCACAAACCCCCGCAAAAAGTCTGCAAAGAAAAATGGCGGAATCGTTAAGACTCCGCCATTAAAACGCATATTTTGCCTAGTAAATTTCTTTAATCAGACCGCGCTTGTACGCATCCACCAGTGCCTTCAGGTCATCCACCTGCTGCACCAGTTCCGCACCCTGGTCGGTGTCGATAATCAGCATACGTTCCGGCAGCGTGTCCACGATTCTCCAGGACGGAGCGTGGAATTCCTGTGTGCCGTCTTCCTGCAGCGGGCTGTATGTCTGATGTTCTGCCAGAGCCATGAAGCGGGAGTTGAACAGGAAGGTATATCCTGCGATACCGGTGGTCTTCTGGTATGCCTTGGAGATACCGCCGTCGATAACGTACAGCAGTCCGCCGCCCTTGATTGGACTTTCACCGTCCTTGATTTTTACAGGAACATGACCGTTGATAATCTTGGAACGGCGAGGATCCAGGTCAAATTCCTTCAGAATCTTTTCGCAGGTTTCACGGCTCTTAATCAGGTTATAGTAAGGGCGGGTGTATTCCTTATGGGATGCCTTGTCCGCGATGAACAGTCTTTCGAAGGTGGTCATCTTGGCCTTGCCGAACAGCGGAGAGTTGCCGCCCAGCCACAGGTACCACATCAGGTCACCGGAACGTCCGATTTCTTCGGACTCGTCCGGATTGAAGTAAGCCTTACGAACCTGGTCATCCAGATAGTCCATGAGAGCCTTGCCCTTCAGCTTTACGCCGTTGATTTCAACTTCTTCGAACTCACCTTCTTCTGTCATTGGGATGCATCCGTGATACAGCAGATTGCCGTTAATTTTCTGATACAGCGCACCATGGCTGAAGAGGAACTTGATGTGGCGCTGCAGCTTTTCGGAATTCAGAACGGAAGCTTCCAGAGCATCCAGCAGTTCTTCTTCTTCCTGGGTCAGCTTGTATGGATCCGCAGGATCGACGGTAGGCAGATTGCACTCTCTCATCGGCCATACGGTACCTTCGACTTCTACGGTACAGTTTTCAAAATCAATCTTATCCAGCAGCAGGCGCTTTTCCATGTGGTATTCCGGATGTGCCATAATACGCTGGCCTTCCACCTTGAACTGGCAGACTGCAATGGCCTTATGCATCTTGGCAGCCAGTTCTTCATCCACCTGGTCGTATTTATTTCTTTCAAGCACATGCGGACGGAATTTTTCACAAGGGTCATCCGCGTACACCTTCGCTGCAAAAGTAGCCAGAGGACGCAGGTTGATACCGTAACCAACTTCCAACATGTCGAAGTTGTTGTAGCTGATGTTCATACGCAGAATATTTGTGATACATGCCCAGTTACCGGTTGCTGCACCCATCCATACGATATCATGGTTCCCCCACTGGAAGTCTACTGCATGGTAATGTTCCAGATAGTCCATGATAGAATCCGGATGTGCCCCTCTGTCGTAGATATCACCGATAATGTGCAGGTGGTCAACTGCCAGACGGCTGATTGCTTCTGTCAGCTCGACGATGTATTCCTCTGCCATTCCGCAGTCCACGATGGATCGGATAATCTGGCTGTAATAATGGGAACGGTTCGCTTCATCGTCTGCATGGAGCAGTTCGTCCATACTGTAGCCGGTATACTTCGGCAGGCGGTGACGTACGCGGGACCGGGTATACTTGGTGGATACAGACTTACAGATTGTAATTAAACGATAAATCGCAGTTGCACACCAGTCATCGAAATTCTTCTCACTTTTCTTTCTGCGGGCAAGTTCTGCTTCCGCATTATAAATCAGTGCTGCCAGACCATCACGGTCGGATTCACTTAATACTGCACCATAATGCTCATCAATCTTGTCTTTGATGGTACCGGATGCACTCTTCAGCATATGAATAAAGGCTTCGTGCTCCCCATGCAGGTCACTGAGGAAGTATTCAGTACCCTTCGGCAGAGCCAGAATCGCACTCAGGTTAATGATTTCTGCAGATGCAGCACGTACATTGGGATAATCTTTTGCCAGTAAATTTAAAAATTTTAAGTCTGCCATGTCTCTTCCTTTCTCTCGTCAGACACTAACCTGCCGAATCAGCCAGCAGGCCATACTCTAACATCATTTTACAATGGACAAAAAGGAAAATCAAGTCCTAACCCACCTGACTGCCGCTGTAATAATGCTCCAGAATTTCCACATAGTCATATCCTTCTTTCGCCATACCGTCAGCACCATACTGGGACATTCCTACACCGTGCCCGGATCCGCTGGATGTAAATACGATTTTGGAACCATCCCGGAAACTGATGGTGAAGAGCGCTGATGACAACCCCAGAGCTGTCCTCACTTCTGTTCCTTTCATTACACCGTCTTTTCCGCTTCCCACCTGCATCTGTTCCACTCTGCCCCCTGCTGTGCGGCTGAGGATTTTAACGGTATCCCGGCTGATCTTTCCAATCTCCCGCTGTGAATATGCATCCTTTATTTTCTCCGCAAAATCTTCCATCTCCAGCACCATCTCTTCGTCCCGGTGTGTCGCCTTTTCTTCATATGGACTGTCCACGCTGACCAGATAAGGATAAGCACTGACAAATACATCCTCGGAATTTTCCGTCTGTCCTCCACTGGAACTGAAAAAGAGGGGCTGCATCACAAGCTCTCCATCATAATAGAGAAGCTGACCTTCTGTGGCGTGACAGGCTTTCTGGATTTTTTTCCAGCCTTTATCTGCCCATCCCTCTTCATGATCTGCAATCAGCTTTTTCTCCGTCTTATACACCTGACAGTGGGTGGTGCTGCAGACCGGAGCCTTCGGGTGATTATCCGGTTTTTTTTCTTCATATTTCAAAATTTTCGCCATAGCATAGGTTCTGGCCGCCACCGACTGTGCCTTCAAAGCCTCTTCATGGAACGTCGCCGGCATCTCGCTGGCTGCCACCCGGCATACGTACTCCTCAAAATCCACCTTCACCACTTTTTCCTTCTCATCCAGCCAGACTTCGATAGTGCCGGGAACAGAGATTTTGCCGGAAAACTCCTGAGAGTCCGGGTTTTTCGTAATCTCAGATTTGCCGTGCAATCCATTGTCAGAAAAGAAAAACACGCAAAAAAGCGGCACAGCCAGCAGGAACAGAAATCCCCCTGCCATAAGTTCGATCATAAATTTAAGATCCTCCTGTTTCATGCATCCACCCCCTCATATCAGTATATGCCCGTAGAAAAATTAAATGACAAGCTTTCTTTCACAGTGTATAATACCTTTATGAATGAAACAGAATGATTGGAGGATTTCTCTATGGAATACAGAAAAGGCCCCGGCGGTGAACCCATTTCCGCTCTGGGATACGGCTGCATGCGCTTCAGCCGAAAAGGCGCTTCCACCGACCTGGATAAGGCGGAAGCAGAGCTTCGCACAGCGATTGAAGGCGGCGTAAACTACCTGGATACGGCCTATATCTACCCGGGCAACGAAGCAGCTCTCGGAAAAATTCTTTCCAGAACCGGTCTTCGCGGTCAGGTAAATATCGCCACCAAGCTGCCGCAGTATCTTATAAAATCCATTTCCGCTGCAGAAAAGCTCTTCCAGGAGCAGCTGAACCGACTTCAGACTGACCATATTGATTGCTACCTGCTCCATATGCTAAGTGATGTGGCTTCCTGGGACAAGCTGGTACGCCTTGGTATCGAGGACTGGATCCGTGAAAAAAAAGAATCGGGGCAGATACGCTGCATCGGTTTTTCCTACCATGGAAATACGGAGATGTTCCTGAAACTTCTGGATGTTTATCCGTGGGACTTCTGCCAGATTCAGTATAACTATATGGATGAGGTTTCCCAGGCAGGTCGCCGCGGACTGGAAGCAGCCGGAGACCGTGGAATTCCTGTAATTATCATGGAACCCCTCCGCGGCGGCAGTCTGACCGTAAATCTGCCGGAAGAAGCCAAGGCACGAATCGCAGCAGAACCGGGCAATCTGACGCCTGCCTCCCTGGCTCTTCGCTGGCTCTGGGATCAGCCGTATGTATCCTGCGTTCTTTCCGGTATGCACTCCCTGGACATGGTAACAGAAAACGTTGCCACAGCATCCGGGTCATCTGCCGGATGCCTGACAGAGGCAGAACGTCTGCTGATAGAAGACGTTAAAGGCATTATCGCTAAAAATACCAAGGTTGGCTGTACCGGCTGCGGTTACTGCCAGCCTTGCCCTGCTGGCGTAGATATTCCAGGTGTTTTCCACTGCTACAATGTATCCGCCAGCGACACCCGTCAGAAAGCAAGGATGGAATATCTGCAGACTACACTAATGCGCAAGTCTCCAAGCGGAGCTTTTCAGTGCACCGGATGCGGCAAGTGCACACGTCACTGTCCGCAGCACATCGACATTCCTGCACAGCTTACGGAAGCCCGCAAGGTTCTGGAGACCCCTCTTTACCGCATCGCCCGCCGGGCACTGCAGATTTTCAAGCTCTGGTAGCTGATTCATATGTAAATAATGCATCTAAAAAGGACAGGTATACAACCTGTCCTTTTCTTATCTGAAGTTAATCTTCAATCTTTTCAATTTTTGCACCCAGACCTGCAAATTTTTCAATAAACTTTTCATATCCACGTTCGATATGATAAATTTCAGAAATTTCAGTAGTGCCTTCTGCAACCAGCCCTGCCAGTACCAGCGCTGCACCTGCTCTCAGGTCTGTAGCCATAACCTGTGTTCCTCTCAGATTGGCAACACCTCTGATAATTGCCTTGTTTCCGGCAGTTTCAATATTGGCACCCATCTTACGGAGCTGACTCACATGCATGAAACGGTTTTCGAATACAGTTTCCTTCACGGTACTTGTCCCACTTACCAGAGACAGGAACGCCATGAATGGAGACTGAATGTCTGTCGGGAATCCCGGATGCGGCAGAGTCATAAGATCCGTAGAATTCTGCGGTCCCAGGTCGCCTCTAACCGTGATTGTATCGTCAGTTGCCGCTACACGTACGCCGCATTCACGCAGCTTGGCGATAATCGGCTTCAGATGTTCCGGAACCACATTGTTTATGGTCACGTTGCCTTTGGTTACCGCTGCTGCCAGCATGAAAGTTCCTGCTTCAATACGGTCAGGAATTACAGTATGCTTGGCACCGCCCAGACGCTGAACACCTTCAATCTTAATGGTATCAGTACCGGCACCTTTAATTTTCGCCCCCATCTTATTCAGAAGATTTGCCAGGTCAATAATCTCAGGTTCCTTCGCTGCATTTTCAATATAAGTGATACCTTCTGCAAGAACTGCAGCCATCATGATATTCTCAGTTGCGCCTACGCTCGGCATATCCAGATAAATGCTGTCACCAATCAGGCCCTGTCCGCCTGCTCTTGCTTCAACATAGCTTTCTGCCTCATTGAAGATAATGTCTGCGCCCAGTGCTTCAAAGCCCTTCAGATGCAGGTCAATCGGACGTGCACCAATAGCACAGCCACCCGGCAGAGGAATTCTGGCACGGCCTTTTCTGGCCAGCAGCGGTCCCATAATCAGAATGGACGCACGCATCTTGTTTACCAGATCGAATCTAGCTTCGGTCGTAATAATATCTCTGGTCTCAACGGAAATTGTATTTTCATCCAGTTCCTTAACTGTAGACCCCATGGAAGCAAGAATTTCCTTCATGAAAACCACGTCCCGCAGCTGCGGAACGTCACGGATGATGCATTCCTCTTCAGTAAGCAGTGTTGCAGCCATCAGAGGAAGAACCGCATTCTTCGCACCGCTGACTACCACTTCGCCCTTTAACGGGCCGCTTTGATGTACAATATATTTAGCCACTTCAGTCCTCCAGCCTATAAGGATTTCAGTTCTTCAAGGCAGGCTGTACAGATATTCTTTCCGTGAATGCTGTGTACCTCCTTGGCATTTCCGCAGAAGATACAGGCAGGTTCATATTTTTTCAGCATAATATAATCTCCGTCAACAAACACTTCCAGAGAGTCGTCAGTCTTGATTCCCAGATTTCTTCTCAGTTCAACCGGAATAACCACTCTGCCCAGTGGATCTACCGGTCTAACGATTCCTGTTGCTTTCATTTTCGTTTCCTCCTTTATTTACCCTACTTACAGCTTCCTTCCTTATCAGCCTTTTTCCCTTTCACAATGCCAACACAGGAAGCAGTAGCATTCACGATTCCGGATGCAGCTTTGGCAATATTCTGGTTTCCCTTAACACCATCTGCCACGATACCAGCTGCTTCAATGATTCCGCCTACCATGCCGTCCAAATCCTGTGTGCGGCGTGAAGCAACTTCGGTAATAGCCTTGGCATCTTCCAGCAGCCCATCTACCACTTTCAGTGTTTCAATCACTTTTTTCAGAAGCAGAATCAGATATACCAGCAGAACAACTGCCAGCAGCACGATAATTCCCAACGCCAGCCCCTGCGGCGTAATTGTAATGGTCATAGTTATTCCCTCCTCGCTCACTTTCTTTATTATAACCCAAAACTGGAAATAATTGCAACCCATTTTTTAACCGCGGGGGGTGGCAGATACTGCCACTGCAGGCTTCAGGTCTTCTTTTCCCCCATCGCACATATATTACAGAAACACTTTCTGAAAGGAGTCTGCCCATGATGAATATAGCCTGGTCCGCAATTTTTCTTCTGTCATTTGTATATGCATGCCTTTCCGGACGCCTTCCCCTGTTCAGCGAAACTTTGACGGAAAGTTCCGGAGAGGCAGTCCAGTTCATAATCAGGCTGGCAGGCATCATGGCCATGTGGAGCGGGCTTATGGAAATTGCAGAACGTACCGGACTGATCAGCAAAATGTCCCGTATCCTTCTCCCCGTTACTTCCCTGCTCTTTCCCCGCCTGAAGAACCAGGAAGCGCTTTCTTCTATCGTTATGAGCTTCATGGCCAATCTCTTTGGTGCGGGAAACAGTTCCACTGTGTTCGCACTTCGGACCATGGAAAAACTGGATGCAGAAAACCACCATGCGCCATCTGCAAGCAATGATATGTGTACGTTTGCTGTAGTGAATATGGCCTTTGCCCCGGTCATACCGGTTATGATCCTGCAGATCCGTTCTGATATGGGGTCCTCAGATCCTTATTCCGTGCTTATTCCATCCCTCATTACTGCCGGTTCCACTATCATTGTGTCCATACTGGCCTGCAAAATACTTGAAAGGAGGTCCTGAATATGTCCGGACTTCTTTCGCTCATTACTGCCGGTTTTATTCCTTCCATGGCAGCTGTCATCGTCGCTTACGGACTCATAAAAAAAGCTCCTGTCTATGATTATTTCATAGAAGGAGCCAGAAAAGGACTCACCACGGCCTTTGAAATTCTTCCGTTTCTGATTGGTATTTTTCTGGCCATCAACTGTCTCAGTGCATCGGGTTTGCTTGGCCTTATCAATCTGATTTTTCAGCCCTTATTCACTCTGCTTGGAATCCCGCCGGATCTGCTTCCTCTGATTTTTCTTCGTGCTGTTTCGGGAAGCGGTTCCCTTATGATTGTGCAGAACATTATGGAGACCTCCGGCCCCGATTCCTATGCCGGCCGCGTGGCCTGTGTCATGTCGGGAGGATGTGAAACCATCATCTATGTTCTTGCCCTCTATTTCGGTGTCACCCACGTAAAAAATATGCGGCATACCCTGAAAGGCGGACTCATCGGGTATTTCACCGGAGTTATCGTCTCTCTTTTGGTATGCCGCATTCTGTAACCGGACGCCGGCAGCTTAACGGTAAGCTTCCAGCAGTTCCGGTGTATAATTTCCTTCCATATCATATACATACAGAGGAGGAAGCATCTTTGCTTCTCTGCCTCCGCCCTTAACCATATGTACCAGAATAATATTCGGTTTTCCTTCTCTGTTCGGGCTGACAAACTGAAGCTCCTTCACTTCCAGACCATGCTGCCGTCCCAGGCAGCAGATATCCACGATTCTGGAAGGTCTATGCACCATGAAAAACTCACCCCTGTCACGAAGCAGCCAGGCTGCACATTTCATGAAATCTTCCAGGTCAGCAGTTGTCTCATGGCGGGCAATCAGCTTGGCAGGATTAGAACTGGTAAGTCCGCTGCTTCCTGCAGTATAAGGCGGGTTGCTGGTTATCAGATCACAGCTTCCCTGAAGATCTCTGCCCCATCCGGTCCGGAAATCCTTCACATCGCCATGAATAAATCCAACTCTGCCTTCCAGGCCGTTATTCTTTGTGTTCCGCATTGCACGATCAAAGGAATCCTTCTGAACTTCGATTCCGGTGATTTTCGGAATTTCTGTTTTATGGGACAGAATCAGTGGGATAATCCCAGTTCCGGTTCCCAGGTCTGCTGCAGCGCGGAAAGATCTGCGGGCATATTTTGCCGCAAAATCCGCCAGAATCACCGCATCCACTCCATAGCAGAACTCTTCCGGTTTCTGAACCAGAGTCAGTCCGCCAAAACCGATTTCATCCAGCCGTTCTCCTTCAAACAATTCAGGATTCAGTTTCTTTTCCATCATAGTTTCACTCATATCGTTTATCTGCAATTTGTTTATCAGTCTTTAATCAGCTGCTGAATTTCCTTCATAGTTGCTGCATCCACGCCTTCAAACAGATTTCTTTCCTTGTTATGACGCTTTTCAATACGGCGGATGTCTTTCTTGTGATATACATAAACATCACTGGACAGCTTTTCTTCCGGATGCTGATGCTGTTCATCCTTGTTTCCGTCTTTATCCTTGTCCTTGCCTCTGCGGCCATTGTCCGGCTTTTCATCCACATACAGACGAACGCGGATAATATCTTCCAGAATATTGGTATCGATAACCTTTGCCAGGCCATCCGGTGTCTTGATGCGTTCACCAACTTCCGGCATACCCTTGCGCATTTCCATATAGATATCGTTTTCGTACTTCAGGCAGCACATGAGACGTCCGCAGATTCCGGAGATTTTGGTCGGATTCAGAGACAGGTTCTGCACCTTTGCCATCTTAATGGAAACCGGCTCAAAATCTGCCAGCCAGCTGTTGCAGCACAGAGATCTGCCGCAGCCGCCGATACCGCCCATCATCTTGGCTTCGTCTCTTACACCGATCTGACGCAGTTCGATACGCATTTTGAACACGCTTGCCAGATCCTTTACCAGTTCACGGAAGTCTACACGGCCGTCAGCAGTGAAATAGAAAATGATCTTACTGTTATCAAAGGTATATTCCACGTCAATCAGCTTCATTACCAGACCATGCTTGTCGATCTTTTCCTGACAGAGCTGCAGTGCACGCTCCTTCTTTTTTACATTTTCCTTGTGCTTCTTATCATCTTCCGGAGTAGCAATACGAATGATTTTTTTCAGCGGAGACACGATTTCGTGGTCGTCCACTTCCTGCACATCCATGGTTACTGTACCGTATTCCATGCCTCTGGCTGTTTCTACGATAACATTGTCACCATTTTTCACTTCGAATTCATCGGGATCGAAGTAATATATTTTTCCTGCGGTCTTAAATCTTACACCAGCAACTCTTACCATTTTATCCTCCAATTTTTATAATCAAATTCTTCATAGCATAATTGTAATTCACTTTCATGACCAGGTCACGCCGTGCCTCCTCAATCAGTTCAATATGCCTGAAAATATTTTCACGTTTCATAAGTCTTCCCCGCAGGTCCTTGCCTACGAGAAAATCACGGTAAATCCGTTCCATTCCATCCAGAAGCTGAAAAGCATCATCTCTGGATTTCATATACATGCCCAGCAGTTCTTTCATCCTGAAAAAGTTTTCACCTTCCATCACGGCTTCCACAATAACAGAGGCACCTTCCATCTGCAGCTGGTTCAGATCCGTTTCCAGGCTGTTCAGCCGGTAAGCCACACAGCGTGAACGGATTGTTTCCAGAAGATTATCTCTGTTTTCAGAAAGCAGAAGAATCACTGTACCCGGAGTCGGTTCTTCCAGAGTCTTCAGAAGACGGTTCTGTGCACGGACCGTCATAGTATCTGCATCCTTGATAATCGCCAAATTGCGGTTTCCGCCGCTTGGTTTCATTTTCAGCTTTTCCTGGAGCTGGAACACAGCTTCATCTTTTACTGAAAGTCCATCGGACTCGATAAAATATAAATCCTCATAGTTATCATGAGCAATTTTTCTGCAGTCGATGCATTCTTCACATCCCATACCGGGATTTTCTCTGCACATAATTGCCTTAAGCATATCCTTTGCAAAGGCCACCTTATCTACGCAGGTGTCCCCCTCAATAATATATGCATGAAACACATTGCCCGCCAGAACGCTGCCTCGGATACGTTCCGCCAGCTTACGGTCTGCAGTCCAGTTATTCAGTGACATGACTTAAAATGTCCTCCAGTTTACCGCAGATTTCAGATTTGATTTCCTCTATGCTGCGGCTGGCATCAATTCCAAAAATACGCTGCGGATACTGCGCCTCAAGTGTAAGATAGCCGTTATATACTTCCTCATGAAAAGCAGTCTTTTCCGCATCCAGACGGTCTTCTGCCTGACCGCTGGTAACTCTTGATTTGATTCGGCCTTTCCCCGTATCCGGATCCACCTTAAGTAAAAAAGTGACATCCGGCATGCATCCTGCCACCGCATACTCATTGATAATTCGAACAGAATCACCAAGGTTTCTTCCAAATCCCTGATATGCAATACTGGAATCCACAAAGCGGTCACAAACCACAACCTTCCCCTCAGCAAGGGCCGGTTTAATCACCTGCGCCACATGCTGTGCACGGGAAGCCGCATACAGCATGGCCTCCGTCATGTAATCCATTTCCGTGCAGTTTTTATCCAGCAAAATCTCCCTGATTCTTTCGCCAATGGCAGTTCCTCCGGGTTCTCTGGTAAAAACAACTTCCATGTTTCTGTCAGCAAAAAATTTCTTAATATTTTCAATCTGTGTAGATTTTCCTGATCCATCCGGTCCTTCTATCGAAATAAAAACACCTTTTCTCATGATTTTCTCCTTCTTTGTTCGTGACTTCTGTATCTTACATTGGCAGAGTTCTCAGCACTGGCCAGCACTTCCTCTACCAGCTTAAGAAAGAAATGAATAACAAGCAGAAGCATCGGCAGACAAAGCAACGCCGCAAATACTATTTTCAAAAAGGTCATAATGCCTGTCCTCCACATAAACATAGATAGCAGTATTATACCACAACTATTACATAATTCAAAGAATAAAAAAAGCAGGCAGAGCCCGCATATACAAAAAATAAAAAAGGCGCCAGTGCTTCGCACTCTGCGCAGTTACAAAAAATAAAAAACCGGCAACGTCCTACTTTCCCAGGCAGCTTCCCACCAAGTATCATCGGCGCTAAGGAGCTTAACTTCTGTGTTCGAGATGGGAACAGGTGT
>JAZTZZ010000034.1:0-45857 GCA_045637765.1 Anaerovoracaceae bacterium
GCCGTTTTGTTGATTATTTTTCTTTTGCCTGAGCAATGATTTCTCCGATCGCCGCAGACAGTTCAACTTCTGTGCGGTCCTTGAGAAGTTCAATTTTGATATCCATCTTGTCACTGAGGATTTCTGCAGTATTCTTCAGATACTCCTGGATTCCGTCGATATCGTTGAGCAGATCTTTCTTCAGCTCTCTTGCATCTGTTTTGAATCCATGATTAGGGTCATCCGTCATCATACCCTTCAGCTCCCATTTCATGTCCTGATGGAATTCATCATTCTGTTTTCTGAAGTTCTTCTGCATATCCTCTACCATGGAATCAAGCTGTGATTTCATATCGCTGATCTGCTCCTGAACTTCCAGTTCAATATTTTCTAAATTTATAGCCGTATCCTTGATGCACATAAAGTCCTCTCTCATCTAGTATTTATTTTACACGTCTCAGAGGCTATTTCATTACTGCTCCCTTGTCGGATGAAGAAACGTTTCTCTGGTATCTTGCCAGCCATCCGGATTTCACGATGTAATCCGGTGCCACATATTTTTCTCTTCTTGCCTCTAACTCTTCGTCACTTACTTTCACGTTGATTTTAGAAGCAGGGATATCGATTTCGATGATATCGCCTTCTTCAATCAGACCGATATTGCCGCCTGCAGCTGCTTCAGGTGAAACGTGTCCAATGGAAGCCCCACGGCTGGCACCGGAAAATCTTCCGTCTGTGATCAGTGCAACTGTTTTGTCCAGTTTCATGCCTGCCAGTGCACTTGTAGGGTTCAGCATTTCTCTCATGCCCGGACCGCCTTTTGGTCCTTCGTAACGGATAACCACTACGTCTCCGTCAACGATCTTACCTGCATAAATTGCAGCGATAGCATCTTCTTCGCTGTCGAATACTCTGGCAGGACCGGAGTGAGCCAGCATTTCTGGTGCAACAGCACTTCTCTTAACAACACAGCCATTCTGGGCAATGTTACCCCACATAACTGCAATGCCGCCTGTTTCGGAGTAAGGCTCGCTTACAGGACGGATAACATTATAATCCTTAACAAAAGCACCTGCCATATTTTCGCCCACTGTCTTTGCAGTAGCAGTGATCAGTTCTTTGTTTACCAGGCCTTTTTTATCCAGTTCACTGAATACCGCCATCAGTCCTCCAGCTCTGTTCAGGTCATGCATGTGTGTGCCGCCTGCAGGTGCCAGATGACATAAGTTAGGTACTTTTGCACTGAATTCATTGAAAATTTCCAGGTTCAGTTCCACGCCTGCTTCGTTGGCAATTGCCAGCAGATGCAGTACGGAGTTGGAAGAGCATCCCAGTGCCATATCACATGCCAGAGCATTCTTGATGGATTCTTCGTTGATGATGTCTCTTGCCTTAATATCTTTTTCAACCAGTTCCATGATTGCCATACCAGCCTGTTTAGCCAGACGGATTCTTCCGCTTTCTACTGCAGGAATCGTTCCGTTGCCAGGCAGTGCGATACCGATAGCTTCGCACAGGCAGTTCATGCTGTTTGCTGTATACATACCGGAGCAGGATCCGCATCCCGGACATGTATTCTGTTCGTATTCCAGCAGCTCGTTTTCATCGATAATGTTTGCTTTGTAAGCACCAACTGCTTCGAACATTTTGGATAAACTTGTTTCTTCGTTCTTTACGATACCGGACATCATTGGCCCGCCGGAGCACACTACTGCAGGGATGTTCATTCTTACTGCAGCCATTACCATACCCGGTACAATTTTGTCACAGTTAGGAACCAGCACCGCACCATCCAGTGCATGTGCCATCATCATAGTTTCAACGGAGTCAGCGATCAGCTCACGGCTAGGCAGGCTGTATCTCATTCCTACATGTCCCATTGCAATACCGTCGCATACACCGATTGCAGGGATTTCAACCGGAGTACCACCGGCCATTCTGATGCCGGCTTTTACGGCCTCCGCTACTTTGTCCAGATGAATATGGCCCGGTACGATTTCACTTTTTGCAGAAATCACACCGATCAGCGGACGTTCCAGTTCTTCTTTTGTATACCCCATAGCATAGAACAGGCTTCTCATCGGAGCACGTTCAGGGCCTTTTGTTACATTATCACTTCTTCTGGTCATCTTTCAAAATCCTTTCATCGAAAAATGCGAAAGCCGGGCTGATAAAATCAGCCTGGCATCCGCGAGTCTATTATGGGTTCATGGAATTTACATTTTATTTCTTCAGCCAGCTCATCATGGCTCTCAGTTCAGCACCAACCTTACACAGCAGGTGTTCTGCTTCCATTCTTCTGGAAGCCAGGAATCTTGCCTTGCCGCCTGCATTGAATTCCTGAATGAATTCGGATGCGAAAGTACCGTCCTGGATTTCCTTCAGAACCTTCTTCATTTCCTTTCTGGTATCTTCGGTAATGATTCTGGTACCGGTTCTGTAGTCACCGTATTCTGCAGTGTTGGATACAGAATATCTCATCTTGTCGAAACCGCCTGTATTGATCATATCTACAATCAGCTTCATTTCGTGGATACATTCGAAGTATGCCATTTCAGGTTCATAACCTGCTTCTACCAGAGTGTCGAAACCTGCCTTCATCAGTTCGGTTACGCCGCCGCACAGTACAGCCTGTTCACCGAAGAGGTCAGTTTCCGTTTCTTCTCTGAAGGTCGTTTCCAGGATACCTGCTCTGCCTGCACCGATACCGGAAGCATAAGCCAGGGCATAGTCCTTTGCCTTGCCGGAAGCATCCTGATGTACCGCAATCAGAGAAGGAACGCCCTTGCCTTCCACATACTGAGATCTTACGGTGTGGCCAGGGCCCTTAGGAGCAATCATGATAACGTCCAGATCCTTGGCAGGTGTAATCTGATTAAAGTGAATGTTGAAACCATGTGCAAATGCCAGAACATCGCCTTCCTTCATGTGCTTTTCAACCTGTTCTTTATAAATCTTTGCCTGCAGTTCGTCCGGAGTCAGCATCATTACGATGTCGCCGGCTTCTGCGGCTTCTTCGATACCCATAACCTTCAGACCGGCATTCAGTGCCTTCTGTTCGTGTGCAGAACCAGGTCTCAGACCTACAACTACATCTACACCGGATTCATGCAGGTTCATGGCATGGGCATGGCCCTGGGAACCGAAACCGATAACAGCTACTGTCTTTCCATCTAATAAGCCTAAGTTGCAATCCTGGTCATAATACTTCTTAATCATGTTTTTTCTCTCCTTTTATCTGAAATATATATCTTACTTGAATTCATTATCTGTAATCCGGGCTGCTTTCGATACCGGTGATGCCGGTTCTGCAGACTTCCGCGATATCATATACGCTCATCACATCCAGGAAACCATCCAGTTTCTCCGGTGTACCAGTCAGCTCGATAATCATGCTTCCTCTGGACAGATCCACAATCTTGCCCCTGTATACATCAACGATTTCCTTGATACCGGTCCGCTGAGAATCATCGTTCCTTACCTTAACCAGAAGCAGCTCACGGTACAGGCTGTTCTCACGGTTCAGTACGTAGATGGACTTCACCTCTTCCAGCTTTTCAGTCTGGGTGATAATCTGCTGCATAGACATTTCCGTAGCGCTGAACACGATGGTGATTCTGGAAAGGCTCGGGTCATTTGTGGCCGATACGGTCAAAGAGTCAATGTTGAAACCGCGCCGCCCAAACATGCTTACAACCCTTGTCAGTACATTGGCACGGTTGTCAACCATGATGCTGACAATTTCCTTTTTTAATGTTCTATACATGAACTTTCCTCCTAGTCAATAATCATATCTTCCACGTTCTTGCCGCTTGGAATCATCGGAAGTACACGTTCTTCTCTGGAGATCACGCAGTCAATCCATACAGGTCCGTCTGCCTGCAGTGCCTTCTTCATGGCGTCTTCAAATTCTTCCGGTGTGGTGGCTCTGTAGCCTTCTGCTCCGAAGCCTTCCGCCAGCTTCACAAAATCTGTCCTGCGTTCCGGTGTGGTGTTGGAGAAACGCTTTCCGTAGAAGATGGTCTGCCACTGGTATACCATACCCAGAACACTGTTGTTCATGATAATGGTGATAATCGGCAGATTGTTGCTCACTGCGGTGCAGGCTTCATTCAGGTTCATATGGAAGGAACCGTCTCCTGTGAAGTGAATAACCCGCTTGTCTTCATTGCCGATCTGTGCACCGATGGCTGCGCCATAACCGTAACCCATGGTGCCCAGGCCACCGCTGGTAAGAAAGCGGCGTGTCTTTTCATGTTTCACATACTGTGCAGCCCAGATCTGATGCTGTCCTACATCTGTAACGTAGATGGTATCCTTATCCGTCAGTTCGCAGGCCTTCGTTATGATTTCATCCGGATGGAGCTGGCAGGCACCTTCGCCCTCATAGTGAACAATCTTTTCGCTGTCCTTCCATTCCCGGATCTTTGCAGCCCATTCTTCATGTCTGACTTCTTCGATCATAGGAAGAAGCATGGTAAGAAAATCTTTTATGTCACAGATTGTATATTCATCAATCGATACGTTCTTGCCGATTTCTGATTTATCAATGTCTACCTGAACACGTTTTGCCTTCTTTGCAAAACCGCCCGGATTCAACGCGACTCTGTCAGAGAAACGTGCCCCCAGAGCAATCAGAAGGTCTGCCTGGCTGACTGCACGGTTTGCGGAAACGGAACCATGCATACCAATCATGCCCAGACAGTGCGGATCTTCGTAACCTACAATACCTGCACCCATCAAAGTATAGGTAGCCGGAATGTCGGCCCTTTCAATCAGTGCATTCAGTTCATCACCGGCATCTGCTGCTGCCACACCGCCGCCGAAGTAGATTACAGGCTGCTCAGCCTCATTAATCATTTCTGCGATGCGCTTGACTGCATCCTGATCCGGTTCAGGGTTTTTACGCACTTCATATGGTGCTTCCGGAGTATATTCTGTCAGTGCAGCCGTTACGTCCTTGGTGATATCCACCAGAACAGGTCCCTTACGTCCGCTGTTTGCAATCTGGAATGCCTCCCTCAGGGTCGGTGCCAGATTCTCGATGCGGTTAACAAAGTAGTTATGCTTGGTAACCGGCATGGTTACACCGGTTATGCAGATTTCCTGAAACGCATCGCGGCCAATCAGATTATCAGGAACATTGGCAGTGATTGCTACCATAGGAATACTGTCCATAAATGCAGTAGCAATACCGGTAACCAGATTGGTAGCACCTGGTCCGCTGGTTGCAAATACCACACCAGTCTTACCGGTAGATCTGGCATAACCATCTGCTGCATGGGCTGCGCCCTGTTCATGGGCAGTCAGGTAATGATGAATCCTGTCACCGTATTTATAAAGTTCATCGAAGATGTTCAGTGCTGTACCGCCCGGATAGCCAAATACGGTATCCACGCCGTGCTCCAGCAGTACCTCTGCCACAATTTGTGCTCCTGTCAGTCTCATATTTTATCTTCCTTTTCCGTTATTTTCATCATCGGTGAATGGACAGATTATGTACCATCCAGCTTATAGTTTCATTATAGTGATAAAACGATTGTTGTCAACATGTTTTGTGAATGTTCACAAATAAATACATGTTTTTATATTCATGTTTCACAAAATATCTGTTGACATGCGCATCATTTTCTTCTATTCTATATAATATAAATTTACTATTTTGATGTTTTCACATTAATGTCAGAAAGAAAACAAGAGGTAACCAGAATCACTATGAAAAATCACGTCAAGTATCACATCGGGTACTATCCCGCTCCGGGTCAGATGGAATACACCTGGATGAAAAAAGACCACATTGAAAAAGCTCCTGCATGGTGCAGCGTAGACCTGCGTGATGGAAACCAGGCTCTAATCGTGCCTATGACTCTGGAAGAAAAAATAGATTACTTTAAACTGCTGGTGGAGATCGGTTTCAAGGAAATCGAAGTGGGATTCCCTGCAGCATCGGAAACAGAATATGAATTCCTGCGGAAACTGATTGAAGAAGACCTGATTCCGGATGATGTTACCGTTCAGGTCCTGACACAGGCAAGAAGCCATATAATAGAAGAAACTTTCGAAGCCCTGAAGGGAATCAAACGTGCGGTAGTACATCTGTACAATTCTACAAGTTTTGCGCAGAGACAGCAGGTATTCCGTGCAGGCAAGGATGAAATCATCGAAATCGCCCGTCACGGTGCCACCATGGTGAAACAGCTGGCAGCCAAGTATCCGGAAAGTGATTTCACCTTCGAGTACTCCCCGGAAAGCTTCACCGGTACTGAAATGGACTTTGCTGCAGAAATCTGCAATGTGGTCATCGACATCTGGAAGCCGACTCCTGAAAAGAAGGTTATCATCAACCTGCCGGCTACCGTAGAAATGTCCATGCCCCATGTTTTTGCCAATCAGATTGAATACATGTGTGCCAACCTGCATAGCCGGGAAAACCTGATTATCTCCCTCCATCCGCATAACGACAGAGGCTGTGCGGTGGCAGCGGCAGAACTGGGCATCCTGGCCGGCGGCGACAGAATCGAAGGTACCCTCTTCGGCAACGGTGAAAGAACTGGTAATGTGGACATCGTAACTCTGGCCATGAACCTGTTCTCTCACGGTGTAGATCCGCAGCTGAATTTCGCCAACATGCCGCAGATTGTAACAGAATATGAAAAGTTCACCGATCTGAAGGTAAATCCTCGTCAGCCTTACGCGGGCGCACTGGTATTCGCAGCCTTCTCCGGCTCTCACCAGGATGCCATCGCCAAGGGTATGAACTGGGTTAAGGAAAAGAATCCTGACAAGTGGACCGTTCCTTATCTGCCAATTGATCCGCATGATGTAAGCCGCGAATACGATGCTGACGTTATCCGTATCAACAGCCAGTCCGGCAAAGGTGGTGTGGCCTATGTTCTGGAACAGAATTACGGTTTCGACCTGCCGCAGGCAATGCGTGCAGAAATCGGCTATATGATGAAGGACATTTCCGACAAGGCCCACGAAGAACTGACTCCTGCCGGCATCTACGAAGCCTTTGCGAAGGAATACATCAACGACTTCGCTCCAATCGACATCACCCATGCTACATTCAGCCACTTCTCTGATACGAAGATGGAAGATCACGACAGCATGACCGTAAAGATGCGCGTTGTAATCGAAGATCAGATTTACAACCTGGAAGGCAAGGGTAACGGACGTCTGGACGCAGTTGCAAACGGCCTCCGCCAGACCGGCTACCACTTCGACTACAAATTCATCACCTACTCCGAACACGCAATCAGTGCGGACTCCAATTCCAAGGCTGCCGCTTATGTATGCATCGAAGGACCGGACAGAAACAAATATTGGGGCGTAGGTACCCACGCCGACATCATCCTGGCATCTGTAAATGCTCTGGTAAGTGCACTGAACCGGATGAACAAGAAGATTCACTTCGTAAATTAACGATTCGATATAATCTAAGGAGGTATCCCTTATGGGTATGACAATGACACAGAAAATTTTAGCTGCCCATGCAGGCCTTGAAAGCGTAGTGGCCGGTCAGCTGATTGAATGCAGCCTGGACGTAGTAATGGCCAACGATATTACCGGCCCAATGGCACTGCCGATTTTCCGCCAGATGGCTGATAAGGTTTTCGATAAAGACAAGGTGGTTCTGGTTCCGGACCACTTCACTCCGAATAAGGACATCAAGTCCGCTCAGAATGCCAGAGACATTCAGGACTTCTCCCGTGAGCAGGGCCTGACCCATCACATGGTACAGGGCAAGTGCGGCGTGGAACATGCGATTTTGCCGGAAAGAGGCATCGTAACCGCCGGTGAATGCATCATCGGTGCAGACTCTCACACCTGCTCCTACGGAGCACTGGGCGCCTTTGGTACCGGCGTAGGCACCACCGACATCGCCACCGGTATGGCTACCGGCCAGGCATGGTTCAAGGTTCCGTCCGCCATCAAGTTCGTACTGACCGGAAAACCATCACAGTATGTCAGCGGAAAGGACATCATCCTCCACATCATCGGCATGATTGGTGTAGACGGCGCATTATATAAATCCATGGAATTCGTGGGTGACGGTATTGCGCACCTGACCATGGACGACCGTTTCACTATCTGCAACATGGCCATCGAAGCCGGCGCCAAGAACGGCCTCTTCCCAGTAGACCAGCAGACTCTGGACTATATCCACGAACACTCCGCCAAGCCTTATCAGGTATTTGAAGCCGACGAGGATGCGGAATACGAACAGGTCATCGAAATCGACCTGAGTGCAATCCGCCCTACCGTTGCCTTCCCTCACCTGCCGGGCAATGCACATACCATCGACGAAATCGAAGCTTCCGAAAAGATTTACATCGACCAGGTTGTCATCGGTTCCTGCACCAACGGCAGAATCTCCGACATGCGTAAGGCAGCTGCTATCCTGAAAGGCAAGCAGGTGCATCCGGAAGTAAGAGTTATGGTAATCCCTGCAACTCAGAAGATTTTCCTCCAGTGCATGGAAGAAGGTCTGGCACAGATTTTCGTAGAATCCGGCTGTGCCTTCAATACCCCGTCCTGTGGTGCCTGCATGGGCGGTCACATGGGCGTAATGTGCAAGGGTGAAAAATGCGTATCCACCTCCAACCGTAACTTTGTAGGACGTATGGGCGACGTGGAATCCCTGATTTACCTGGCATCTCCGGAAGTGGCTGCTGCAAGTGCACTGGCCGGCTATATCGCAAACCCTGAAAAGATCGGAGGCGAAGAATAATGATTGCAAACGGAAAAGTTTTAAAATATGGCGACAATGTAGATACTGACGTTATTATCCCTGCCCGCTACCTGAACTCCTTCGATGCGAAGGAACTGGCAAGCCACGTCATGGTGGACCTGGATCCAACCTTCGTAGACCGCCTGGAACCCGGCGACATCGTCGTGGCAAAATCCAACTTCGGCTGTGGTTCCTCCCGCGAGCACGCACCTCTGGCATTAAAGACTGCCGGTGTCAGCTGCGTCATTGCCAACTCCTTTGCACGTATCTTCTACCGCAACTCCATCAATATCGGCTTCCCTATCCTGGAATGTCCGGAAGCAGTTGCCGGCATCGATGAAGGCGATAAAGTGGAAGTGGAATTTGAAACCGGTATCATTAAGAACCTGACTAAGGGTACCAGCTTCCAGGCTCAGGCCTTCCCACCGTTCCTCCAGAAGATGATTGAAGCAAACGGACTGGTAAACTACGTAAATTCCAAGGAGAAATAACTTATGAACTATAAAATCGCTGTCATTCCGGGCGACGGTATCGGTCCGGAAATTATGAACGAAGCACTGAAGGTACTGGATAAAGTTGGAGAAAAGTACGGTCATTCCTTCGAATGTACGAAAGTACTGGCCGGAGGTGCTGCCATCGATGCCACCGGTAAGAGCCTGCCTCAGGAAACGCTGGATGTATGCAAAGCATCTGATGCCGTGATGCTGGGTGCTGTAGGCGGACCAAAGTGGGATAACCTGCCTGGCGGCGAACGTCCGGAAAGAGCCCTCCTGGGACTCCGCAAAGAACTTGGCCTCTATGCCAACCTGCGTCCTGCCATCGTATTCGATGAACTTGCAGATGCTTCTCCGCTGAAGCCTTCCATCATCGACGGCGGTCTGGATATCCTCATCGTCCGCGAACTCACCGGCGGTATCTACTTCGGCGAAAGAGGTACTGAGCCCGGCAGCGAAGAAGAAGGCATGGTTGCCTGGGACGTGGAAAAGTACTCCGAAATGGAAGTAAAGCGTATCGCGAAAATCGCTTTCGATATGGCGGCAAAGCGGGGCGGCAAGGTTTGCTCCGTGGACAAGGCCAACGTACTGGACAGCTCCCGTCTCTGGAGAAAGACTGTGGCAGAAATGCAGGCTGCTGAATATCCTGAAATCCAGCTTTCCAACATGTACGTGGACAACGCTGCAATGCAGCTGGTAAGAGGTCCGAAGCAGTTTGACGTTATCGTAACCTCCAACATCTTCGGCGACATTCTCTCCGACGAAGCATCCCAGATTACCGGTTCCATCGGTATGCTGCCGTCCGCGTCCTTAGGCGAAGGCAACTTCGGTATGTACGAACCAATCCACGGCTCCGCACCTGACATCGCAGGACAGAATGTCGCAAACCCAATTGCTACGATCCTGTCTGTAGGCATGATGCTCCGCTACACCTTAGGGTTAGGTGCAGAAGCTGACGCCATCGAAAAGGCAGTGAATGACTTCCTGAAAGCAGGCCACAGAACTGCTGACCTGGTGGTACCAGGAGAAGAATTCAAGAGCACCAGTGAGGCTGGGGATCTGATCTGTTCCTTCCTTTAAGGTTCCCCCCTGGTTTCGCCAAAATCATGGCGAAATCTCGCCAGACTGGCGAAAAAATCTTTATTTATGGCGAATACACCCCTTCTGACTCACATTCAGAAGGGGCTTTTTACATCCAACTCAAATTGTATCACCATGATAAAGTATTAAATTGTTGCGATTCGCAACCATTTGTGTTACAATCCTGTTAAATCAACATCTCGAAAGGAGAATATGCTTATGTTAGACATCATTTACGAAGTAAACGGAGTAGTTAATGGGATTGTATGGGGTCTACCTATTATCTTTCTGATACTGTTTACGGGGATTTTCTTCTCATTCAAATTGGGATTTCCTCAGTTTAAACATGCAGGATTCCTCTTCTGGTCTACGGTAAAGAAGGCCTTCTCCAAAAAGGATGAAGATAATAAGACTCCTGGTGAAATTTCTTCTTTCCAGGCTGCCATGATTTCAGTATCCGCTATCGTTGGATCCGGTAATATTGCCGGCGTTGCAACTGCCATTGTACTGGGCGGTCCTGGTGCAGTATTCTGGATGATTATCGCAGCTGTCATCGGTATGACATCCAAGTTTGCAGAAATTGCTCTGGGTATCAAGTACCGCGAAATCAATCCGGACGGTTCCATCAGCGGCGGTGCCATGTACTATATCGCCAAAGGTCTGGGACAGAAATGGCTGGGCATGATTTTCGCAATCATCGTTATTATTGTATACTTCATCATCGGTGCTATTGTAGATACCAACACCATCGCACTGGCGGTGGAAGCCAAGTTTGGTCTGAATCCTCTGATCTGCGGATTCATTCTGGCAATTGCGGTTGCCATCGTAATCTTCGGCGGTATCTCCCGTGTAGGCCGCGTATGCGAACTGCTGTCTCCATTCATGGCAGGTTCCTACATCCTGGCAGGTCTGGCGATTATTCTTTTAAATATTTCCGATGTACCTGCTGCAATCGGTCAGATTATTCAGGGTGCATTCTCCCCTGAAGGCGTTACCGGCGGTGCCGTAGGTTCCATGTTCATGTGTATGAGATATGGCTTTGCACGTGGTATGTTCTCCAATGAAGCAGGTATGGGTACTGCAGCAATGGTTCACTCCAATGCAAAAGTTGACTCTGCTGGCGAACAGGCATGCTGGGGTCCTGTAGAAGTTTTCCTGGATACCGTTCTGGTATGTTCCATTTCCAGCCTGGCCATCGTACTGTCCGGTCTGTGGAATACCGGTCTTGACGGTGCTGAACTGACCATGGCTGCATTCGATAAGATGCTTCCTGGCGGTCTGGGTGGCTGGATCTGTCTGGGTTCCGTTATCCTCTTCGGCTATTCCTGCCTGATTACCGTATTCAACTATGCAGAACGCGCCGGTGAATTCGTATTTGGTCCTGGATGTAAGAAGATTATCCGTCCGCTGTGGATTATTACCATCGTAATTGGTTCTCAGACTACCCTGGGCTTTGCATGGGATCTGGCAGATACCTTCAACGGTATCATGGTATTCATCAACCTGGTTGCAATTCTGCTGCTGAGCAAAGAAGTTGTACAGCTGAAGAATGAATACTGGGACAAGGCAATGCCTGAATACAAGAAAAATAAGAAAAAATAAATTTCATAGAACAGAAAAAGAGCATTGGCCTTAAGGCCAATGCTCTTTCTTTATGATGTTATACGTTATAATAGGAACTTTCATTTATTAGCTGAACAGCTCTCTCAGCTTTTCCGCGAAGCTGCTCTTCTTCTGGTAGCAGTCTTCGGTTACAGTCTTACCCATTTCCTCGATAATCTTCTTCTGCTTGCCATTGAGCTTGGTCGGTACTTCCAGGTTTACCTTTACGTACAGGTCACCCATCTTGTCGCTGCGCAGGTTCTTTACACCCTTACCCTTCAGACGGAAAGTTGTACCAGGCTGAGTACCTGCAGGAACCTTATAGGATACCTTGCCTTCCAGGGTTGGAACTGTGATGTCCGCACCCAGAGCTGCCTGATCAAAACTGATTGGAATTTCCAGATACAGGTCGCTGCCGGAACGCTTGAACATCTTATGAGGCTTCACATTGAGCACGATGTACAGATCGCCGTTCGGACCGCCGTTGGCACCAGGTTCACCCTGTCCCCGGATTGGAATTACACTTTCGTTATCTACACCAGCTGGAATATCTACCGCAATCTTCACAGTTTTGCGGACCTTACCGGAACCCTTACAGTCGTCACAAGGAGATTCATTAATCTGACCGGTACCGCCGCAGTTTCCGCACTGGGTTACAGACTGGAACTGACCGAACGGAGTTCTCTGTACGGACGCCACCTGACCGGAACCGTTGCAGACCGGACAGGTCTTCTTGGAAGTACCCGGCTTGGTACCTTCTCCGTTACAGGTTCCGCACTTCACGTTCTTTGTGATTTCGATTTCCTTCTTGCAGCCGAATGCAGCTTCTTCAAAGGTAATGCTGATGGCCTTCTGCAGGTCTGCACCCTTTCTCGGGCCGTTGTTTCTTCTCTGCTGTCCGCCGAATCCGCCAAAGCCGCCGAAGCCACCGCCGCCGGTGAACATGTCAAAGATGTCTTCGAAACCGCCGAAACCGCCGAATCCGCCTGCACCGCCGCCAAAGCCTGCACTTGGGTCTACCCCTGCATGGCCGAAACGGTCATACTTGGATTTTTTGTCAGGGTCGGACAGAACGCCGTAGGCTTCATTGACTTCCTTGAATTTTTCTTCCGCTTCCTTATTGTCCGGATTACGGTCAGGATGGTATTTCATCGCCATCTTACGGAAAGCTTTCTTTATTTCATCGTCACTTGCGCCTTTCTGAAGGCCAAGGACTTCGTAATAGTCACGTTTTTCTGCCATGTTTTATTACTCCAATATACACATAAAAGCCCGGCACTCCAGGATAACCCCGGAGCGCCAGGACTTCAGAATTTAATATTTTGCCATGAGGCTGCGATTAGTCTACTACTTCGTAGTCAGCGTCAACCACGTTGTCGCCTGCAGGACCAGCCTGTGCACCGCCGCCGAAGCCAGCACCGCCCATGTTAGGATTGAAGCCTGCGCCGCCCATGCCGCCAGCCATGTTAGGGTCGAAGCCTGCACCGCCTGCTGCACCCTGTGCTGCCTGAGCCTGTTCGTACAGCTTGGTGGAAATCAGGTGGAACTGTTCAGTCAGCGCATCAGTCTTTTCCTTGATCTGTTCTGCAGTACCGTTGTTCAGAACTGCCTGCAGTTCGTCCTTAGCAGCTGTAATCTGGTTCTTTTCTTCTTCGGAAATCTTACCTTCCAGTTCCTTCAGAGACTTTTCAGTTTCGTAGATCAGACCTTCTGCGTGGTTTCTGATTTCTACTTCTTCCTTTCTCTTCTTGTCTTCTTCAGCATACTGTTCTGCTTCCTTAACCTTAGCCTGGATTTCTTCATCGCTCAGCTTGGTGGAAGAAGTGATGGTAATTCTCTGTTCCTTACCGGTACCCATATCCTTAGCGGATACGTTTACGATACCGTTAGCGTCGATGTCGAAGGTTACTTCGATCTGAGGAATACCACGAGGAGCTGGTGCAATGCCGGTCAGCTGGAATCTGCCCAGAGTGATATTGCCTGCTGCCATTTCTCTTTCACCCTGCATTACGTGGATGTCTACTGCAGTCTGGTTGTCAGCTGCGGTGGAGAAGATCTGGCTCTTCTTGAACGGAATGGTTGTATTTCTTTCAATCAGCTTGGTAGCTACACCGCCCAGAGTTTCGATGGACAGGGACAGCGGAGTTACGTCCAGCAGCAGAATGTCGTTTACTTCACCAGTCAGTACACCTGCCTGGATTGCAGCACCAGCAGCTACACATTCGTCAGGGTTGATGCCCTTGAATGGTTCCTTACCGGTTACTCTCTTTACAGCTTCCTGTACTGCAGGGATTCTGGTGGAACCGCCTACCAGGATAACCTTATCGATATCAGCGTTGGAAACGCCTGCATCGGCCATAGCCTTTCTCATTGGTTCGATGGTTCTTTCTACCAGGTGTGCAGTCAGCTGTTCGAACTTAGCTCTGGTGATATCCATGTTCATGTGCAGAGGACCATCTGCAGTTACAGTGATGAACGGCAGATTTACGTTGGTAGTCATTGCGCTGGACAGTTCCTTCTTAGCCTTTTCAGCAGCCTCCTTCAGTCTCTGATGAGCCATCTTGTCAGCTCTCAGGTCTACGCCGTTTTCCTTAGCGAAAGTGTCTGCCAGGTAGTTCAGCAGAGCAGCGTCGAAGTCGTCCCCACCCAGGTGAGTGTCACCGTTGGTAGCCAGTACTGCGAAAGTACCTTCTGCCAGTTCCAGGATGGATACGTCGAATGTACCGCCGCCCAGGTCGTAAATCAGAATCTTGTGTTCGCCTTCTTCCTTATCCAGACCGTAAGCCAGGGAAGCAGCAGTTGGTTCGTTTACGATTCTCTTAACATCCAGACCTGCGATTCTGCCGGCATCCTTGGTTGCCTGCTTCTGCGCGTCGGAGAAGTATGCAGGAACGGTGATAACTGCTTCAGTTACCTTTTCGCCCAGGTAAGCTTCTGCGTCATTCTTCAGCTTGGTCAGAATCATTGCAGAGATGTCCTGCGGAGTGTATTCCTTACCGTCTACAGTTACCTTGTAGTCTTCACCCATGTGTCTCTTGATGGACGCGATGGTTCTGTCAGGATTGGTGATTGCCTGTCTCTTAGCAGTTTCGCCAACCAGTCTTTCTCCGTTCTTTGCAAAACCAACTACGGATGGAGTTGTTCTATTACCTTCTGCGTTAGCGATTACTACAGGTTCGCCGCCTTCCAGCACTGCCACGCAAGAGTTTGTTGTTCCTAAGTCGATACCAATTACTTTAGCCATTTTTTATTTCCTCCCTAAATCAATACAATTCTTAGTTTGCCACCTTCACCATGGAAGGTCTGATTACTTTATTATTTAATGTATACCCCTTCTGCAGGACGCAGGATACCTTACCGCTTTCAAATTCGTCGGTGTCTTCCATCATCACTGCGTTGTGGAAGTTCGGGTCAAATTCCTGACCCAGGGCTTCGATTTCCTTTACTCCGGATTTTTCAAGCACCCCCTGGAGCTGTTTGAAAATCAGGCTCATGCCTTCCACGAAGCTGTCGCCTTCCTGGCCTAAAGCCAGTGCCCGTTCAAAGTTGTCTATTACATTAAGCAGTTCCACCACCAGTTTTTCGTTGGCGAACGCATAAATGTCGTTCTTTTCCTTTTCAGTTCTTCTCTTGAAGTTCTGGAAGTCTGCCATCAGACGCAGATACTTCATATTCAGGGCTTCGTCCTCTTCCTTCACTTCTTTCGTTTCTTCCGCTGCAGTTTCTGCCGCTTCTTCTGCAGCTGCTTCTGCCGCATCTTCCTGAGCTGTTTCCGCAGTTTCAGCCTGGATTTCTTCTTCCTGCAGGCCGTCCTGCTTCATTTCTTCACTCATCTTCATTTCCTCCGCCTTCTAATTTAAATACATTGTTCAGATTATCGGTCAGATATTCGATAATCGAGGTCACTTCACCGTACTGCATACGGGTCGGACCGATGACACCGATTTTGCCCACCATCTTGCCGTCCACATGGTATGTGGCGGTAATCAGGGAACAGTCCTGCATGATATCGTCTGCATTTTCTTCCCCGATGGTCACGATGATGCCGTCTTCACGTTCCAGAAGCTTTCTGGTGAAGTCTTCCTTCTGACTGAGCATGTTCAGGAAGCTTCTCGCCTTACCCAGGTCATTATACTCCGGAATGTCGAAGATATTGGTCAGACCTTCCATATACAGGTTGACATTCAGCATATCTTCCAGAGTCTTCATGAAATTCGGCATTACGTTGGCAGCCAGGCCGCTCATGGCCGTAATATCGGTTTCCACATCTTCTATGATATCAAGGGTCAGAGCCTCACTGATGGTCTTGCCCTTATAGTTGTAAGTCATGGTCTTGGCCAGCAGCTGCAGGCTCTCTTCCGTGTACGGAACCCTCATCCGCAGTGCCTGATTGGAAATCTTACCGCTTTCTGCTACGATCATCAGTACCACAGTGTGCTCATCCACCGGCAGGAGATTGATAAACTTCAGTGTATCATTGTTCTGGGCCGGGGTCATGGCAAAGGATGTCAGATTGGTAATCTCCGACAGCACCGCTGCTGCGTGCTCAATGGTCTTTTCGAACTCATTGACGCTGCCCTGCAGTCTCTGTGCGATAACCAGCTTTTCTTCACCGGACAGTTCCTTCTTTTCCATCAAAGCATTTACGTACAGTCTGTACGCCTTATCGGACGGAACTCTGCCGGCAGAGGTGTGCGGGTGTGTCAGGTAACCCATCTCCTCCAGGTCTGCCATCTCGTTTCGGATGGTAGCCGGGCTGATGCCAAGGTCATATTTCTTAGACAGGGTTCTGGAGCCAACCGGTTCAGCAGATCTTACATAGTCGCTGATGATGGCCTGCAAAATCTTCAGTTTGCGTTCGCTTAAATCCATTGCTCTGCCTCCTTTTCGCTTTCAGTTTGTTAGCACTCATTTTAGTGGAGTGCTAATCACAATATATAAGATACACGTTTTCGGTGGGAAAGTCAACCAAAATCACAAGTTTTTTTATGTGAATTTTATGTGTTGCTTACACATACCAAAGTATCACCAAATCGCTGAAAAAGTATCACTTTGGGATACAAAATCATTCATTTGGGGATACTTTCAGTATGCCAGCTCCAATAAAAAATACCATCAGAAAATGTTTCCAATGGTATTAAAGGATATTCAATAAAATCTACAGCCGTACCGTGATCCGCGTTCCAAACTCCGGCCGGGTCAGGATTTCAATGTCACCGCCGTGGGCGTCCACGATCCATTTAGCGATGGAAAGCCCCAGTCCCGTGCCGCCTTCCGCACTGTTTCTGGCACTGTCCGACCGGTAAAACCGTTCGAAGACATGCACCACTTCCGATGCCTCCATGCCGACACCTTCATCCTGTACGGAATAGAACGGATGGTCTGCAGCACCACCGGCTTTCGAAGCCAGACCAGCCCTCAAGGTTATCCTATCTCCCTCACTGGAATATTTCGCAGCATTCTGCACGAAAATCCGCATGGACTGTTTCAGCATGGCGGGATCACAGGATACCTGTACCGGTGTGCCATCCGCTGGTCCGATAAACCGGTATTCGTGCTTTTCATCAATCATAGCGGATTCTTCCATCACATCCCGGACCATTTCAACCAAATCACAGTTTTCGAAATGAAGGGTGTTCCGCCCACTGTCTCCCCGTGCCAGGAAAAGAAGCTGCTCTACCAGTTCTTTCATGTGTTCCGATTCGTTCTTCAAAGCCTCGATTGACTCCCGAAGGACCTGCTCATCGTCTTTCCCCCACCGGTCCAGCATGTTCACATAACCCTGAATCACTGCAATCGGTGTCCGCAGTTCATGGGACGCATCAGACACAAAACGTTCCTGCTGGATGTGGTTTTCCCGCATCCGGTCCAGCAGATTGTTGATAGCAATTTCCAGACTCTGCAGCTCCTTATCCCCGGTAACCACCCTTGCATCCGGCACCTCCGGATTCAGTCTGCTGATGGCCTGTTCCATGGTCTTCAGATTCGCTCCCGATCTGGTGGTCCGTGCCAGTTCATCTGTACGGACAGCGACATCATGAAGGGGTTTCATCTTACGACGGATCATTCCCACTGAAAACAAGTTAGTGATGAGATACAGACCCTCTACCACTGCGAGAGCCACTGTGGGGATTTTGCAGAGTGTCAGAAACGGCAGAAGCAGAAACTCGTAAGTTTTGCCGGATGCTGCCGTCAGCACGTAGGCCGCTGACTCCAGTGTATTCCGATTCAGAATGTCACGGCCTGTAATTTCCACACCCGCTGGAACCTGCTGCTCACACCAGACGAAAAATACCATAGCCACCGCCCCCACCAACACCAGGTCCAGCACCAGCAGATGGGAGAATTCACGCATCCAGAACTCGAAGTTAATGCTGCGGGCAATGGATGAAAGTCCTCCTTTATTCTTTGATAACATAACCAACACCCCTCACGGTATGAATCAGTTTGATGCCAAACCGATCATCAATCTTTGAACGGATATACCGCACATAAACATCGATGATATTGGTTTCACCAACGTAATCGTATCCGCAGACCAGATTCATCAATTTTTCACGGTTCATGACCATATTCCGATTGGTCATAAGTACACGGACCAGCTCATACTCACGGTGAGTCAGTTCGATGATTTCCCCCTGGCAGGTCACTTCATGACGGTCAGTATCCAGCGTCACATCACAGACAGTTATCTGGTTTGTCTGCGGATGACTGCCTCCGGATTTCTTGAGGGCTACACGGATTCGGGCCAGCAGTTCCTCGATAGCGAAAGGTTTGGTGATATAATCGTCTGCCCCCGCATCAAGGCCGGACACCTTATCCATTACCGCATCCCGGGCCGTCAGCATGATGACCGGTACCTGAGACTCCTTACGCAGGCGGCGCAGCACCTCCAGACCGTTCAGCTCCGGCAGCATCACATCCAGCAGCACCAGGTCAATTCCTCCCTGCAGTGCCGGTTCCAGTCCCTCCCGGCCATTAAAAGCTTTCGCCACTTCATAGCCTTCATGGGCAAGTTCCAATTCCGTAAACCGTGCAATTTTTTCTTCATCTTCTATGAGCAAAATCTTCTTCGCCATATCTTTCTCCCTATACAAAACAGCGGTGAAGCACGCCCCACCGCCTTACAGTTTTCTTTACTTGCTAAATTCCTGCTTAATGCTTTCGGCTGCTTCTGCCGCCTTTTCGCAGGCTGTATTCACATCAACCGCCTGAGTAATGGCTCCCCGAAAACTGTATTTGAAGCCAAAGAACAGCCCCACTACCAGCATCGGTACCGTCAGCCAAAAGGCAAAGACCAGCAGCAGAACCATGACCAGCACCGGCAAAGTCGCCAGTTCTTCACTGCCCTTGCTGATAATAAAGAAGTTCTCACAGCCCTTCTTCACCAGTTTTCCGCACCATTTTACGAATTTTTTTACCTGATCTCCGAATGTTTCCTTCGATGCTGCCTCATAGGGCTGGGACGCCTGCTGAAAGGCATCAGAGTCCTCTGATTCTTCTTTCGTGGTATACACGGAAACCTCCGGTTCTTTTATCTTGCCCTGACGTTCCAGATACACCAGTGCATCCAGCACATCACCGTCTGCAGTATCCAGCGCTGCCTTCGCTTCTTCGTAAGTTACTCCTGTTTTTTCTCTGATTTTTTCTACTTTTTCCAGCTGATCCATCTTCATACCTCCTTCTGTAAGTATAGAATACCACACATTCATTAATACCAGAGGAACGGAAGATTAATATTTGATTAATTCCTACTTTATTTCATTACAGCAATCCGGCAGGCTGCAGCGCCCCGCTACAACATACATATTCTCATTGGATATTTTGGCTGTGACCTGAAGATACTTTTCAAAAATGTGCGCCAGATCATCCTCGCTCATCAGTCCCCTGGAAACTTTGCAGGCACTGCCGGAATGGCGCCGATCGATTTCTTCCCGGCTCATTCCATGTGCTACTGTGAGAACTCCTCCCTCTTTCAGATGAGAAATCAGTATCTTAATTAAATGCTCAGGCTCAGGGAAATGAGGGAATGCGTTATATACAACAATACAGTCAAATCTACATCCGAACTCAAAAGACTCCACATCACCGCATACAATCTTCACATTATCCTGACGGAATTTACTTTTCGCAGCCTTTACCATTTCCGGTGAGATATCAATGGCAGTGACGGATGCAACGTTTCTGTCTAGATAATCGGGGATCAAAACACCTGTGCCGCAGGCCACGTCTAAAACATCTTTCCCTTGGCACACTTCAGCATAATCCAGAATCAGGCCGATGATTTCATCATTACGAATCAATTCCTCATCCCAGCTTGGTGCACATTTATTGAAAAATTCAATGATATCTTCTTTCTGCATACGCTAATCCTTCTCGCCGGCACTTAACCTGCCTGATGTTTGATTTCCTGATGTGTTTTTTTGAAATGCACGATTCCGGTACGGTCCAATGCCACCATCAATGCCGGAATAAAGGTGAGCTGCAGGATAATCCCCGGAATTGCATTGAGGAAAGCCCCTGCCAGAAACATTTTCCATGTAAACGCACTGCCGGACAGTCCGAGCAATACAATCTGCATTCCTCCCCAGGCTATTCGTCCTGCCACCATAGCTGCCAGCAGGGAACGATACAGGGCTATAACACACTGCCAGCGGGAGCGGGAATAGAGCCATCCGGACACTGCACCATACACTGCCATCTCAACGGCCATGGAAATTGCCGTAGGAAACATTGGCGGCATACCGAACAGGAAAGAACGCATCACAGGCATGATTAATCCCACTGCAAGACCATATTTCCAGCCACAGATCAGACCGCAGAGCAGAACCGGCAGGTGCATCGGCAGAAGCATGCTGCCAATCTGCGGGATCTGTCCGGTGAAAAACGGAAGCACAAGTCCTACTGTCAGCAGCAATGCAGCGAAAACCATTGTCTCAACTTTATTTCTCTTCATATCGATCTCTCCTTTTCTTTCTACCAGAATCGTCCGGTATCCAGTATCATATCACTTTTCTTTTCGATGTCAAATGCCTTGAAGTACCGTTCCTCCATGGGCATCCAGCGGTGGAAGAAGGCCAGTACATAGTCTCCTTCCCGTTCCGTCAGACGCGATTTCTGTACTTCCGGACAGCAGGTAATGAATATTTTCAAATCATACTGATCAGACAGCTCAGGATGCTGAGAATAGCTGCCTTCAATCACGGTCAGCTGTGCCGCCGGAACCACGAAAGGTTCAGCCAGACTGCCTGTCTGACAGTCAAAAGGCCGATACAGTACGTCCTGTCCTTCTTTTAACGGCTGAAGTACTTCCTCTTTGAAACGTTCCAGGTCCATATTTCCTGCCGGGATAGTTTCCCAGTCATCAGCCCTCCTGTGAAAAGGCAGGTAATAATCGTCCATATGAAACACATTGCAGGAAAAGACTTCTTCGATTACGGCAGCCAGACTGCTCTTTCCGCTGCCGCAGCGTCCATCGATGGAAATCACCACAGGCTGCTGCGCTGCAAGCAGGCCGGCAATTTCAGACAGTGCAGGGAACCAGCTTGCGTAATCTGTTTTCATCACCCGGTAATGAGGCTGATACGTGCTTCGATAGGTTTCACTGTGATTGACCGGACGGCATCCGGCTGCTCTGTAATCATCCAGCCATTTCTCTGCCTCCGCTCCCAGTTTCGTTTCCAGTTCTTCCAGCTTTCCTTCAAGACCTTCCATGCTCCCGCTGTGGCGGTCCATGGTCAGAATCATCAGCTCTGCTATCAGCTGTGCATCGGTATCAGGATGCGGCAGACCGCATAAAGACAGCCGGCTCAGGCCATTTCCGATGTTTTCTGTCCCATACTCCCCTTTTGTAGGGGAAAACTGTGCCATCTCACTCTGGATTCCCTGCTGCAGACGCTCTTTTTCCACCAGATGTAAGGGTCCAAATTCATTCTGATATGCCAGTTTTACGTAATCCTGTATTTCCATGAGCGGGTATTTCGCCTCATGTTCCCCTACGATATCCTTAAACTCAAATTCCACTTTTGTAACAACCTTTCTAAAACAAAAAGCCACGAAGCTGCAGGCGGACTTCAGTCCGGATGCGGCCTTCGTGGCAGCAATTCAACATTTCAAATATAATATAACAGAACACTTGCAATCTTTATACCCTCTCTTCTGAAAGGCACCCTCTTCTTCCTGAAGGGGCGTTAATCTGATACAGCAGTGTATCTACCATAGTATAATATACTATTTTCATGTAAATATCAAGTTAATTTTTTACAGTATAATCCGAAGCCCGCACAGCACTGCCAGGAACGCCAGATTCATTACGGTGAACCAGAGGAAGTATTTGCCCTTCAGATCGTTATAGCGGTGCGCAAACAGCTTATAGGAAATCAGGCTAGCCATGGATGCAATCAGGGTTCCCAGACCGCCCAGATTCACACCAATCAGCAGATCTTTGCCGTTCGTTGTGAACTCGGACAGAAGCAGGGCCGCCGGCACGTTACTGATAGCCTGACTGGCAGCTATACCCACCAGGACTTCATTTCCTGCAATCAGACTTCCCAAAATCTCACGAATCAGAGGAATGCTTCCCATATTTCCGATAAACACGAAGAAAAATACAAAGGTAAGAATCAGACAGTAGTCCACATTCTTAAAGATTCCCCGGTCAATCATGGCAATGGCACCCACAATAAACATCAGTACCGCCAGCCAGTGGAAGAAGCCCAGAACTGACGCGATAGCTACCAGAAACAGCAGGGTATAAGCACCGGCTTTGCCCCATTCTGCGTTTACAGCCGCAAAGTCGGTTTCAGACAGCTTCACATTCTCCTTCTTACTGGTCAGCACCAGAACCACCAGCAGTACAAAGGACAGAGCTGCATATGGCAGCACCGTTTCGACGAACTCAGAAAGCTCCAGTCCATAGTACTGGTAGATGAAGAGATTTTGCGGATTGCCGATTGGAGTCAGCATACTGCCCAGGTTGGCCGCAATGGTCTGAAGTACGATGGCCGAAACCAGCAGTTCCGGATGGCCGGCCTTTTCCAGCACGAAGATGGCAAAGGGCACGAAAGTCAGCAGCGCCACGTCGTTGGTGAAGGCCATGCTCAGGAAGAAGCAGAGCATTACCAGTACCATAACGATGGCACGGGTATCCGCTACATGAGTCAGCAGCTTGATACCAATAAAGTCGAAGACACCTACCTTCTGCAGGCCAGCCACTACCATCATCAGGCTGAGAAGCACACCCAGCACATGAAAATCTATGTAACCTGCCAGTTCCACCACCGATGGGCGGATTGCCAGGCAGGACAGAACCGCCAGGAAAAAGGCGATGACCAGTACAGTCTCTTTTTCTATGAATTTTTTAAATTTCTCAAGTGCCATGTTCTATCTCGTAACTCCTGCCAGATCTTTGATAACTTCACCCGCAATAATCAGCCCCGCCACGGACGGCACGAAGCTGACGCTGGCCGGGGTTCTAAGTCCGGTCCGCACCGGCTCCTCACGGGAATATAATACTTTTACGTCTTTAATGCCGCGGTCCTTCAGGCCTTTGCGGATGACCTTGGCCAGAGGGCAGACGCTGGTTTTGTGAATATCTGCAATCTCAAAACGGGTCGGATCCAGCTTGTTTCCAGTACCCATGGAACTGATTACCGGCGTTCCTGCGGCCTTTGCCTCGCAGATGATGGACAGCTTGGCACTCACATTATCGATGGCATCAATCACATAATCGTAGGCACCAAAATCAAACTCCGCCGCACGGTCCGGCAGATAGAAACACTCGGTTGCCTCCACCCGAATATCCGGGTTTATGGAAAGGAGGCGTTCCTTCATTACGTCCACCTTCGGCCGTCCCACCGTATCATGGGTTGCGATAATCTGACGGTTGATGTTGGTCACATCCACCACATCCTTATCTACAATATGAATCCTGCCCACGCCTGCACGAGCCAGGGCCTCACAGGTGAAACCACCCACACCGCCGATGCCGAACAGCAGCACGCTGGCCTCCTGCAGCCGATCTACTTCTTCACTTCCCAGCAGCTGCCGGGTTCTCTGAAACTGGTCTTCCTTCATCGTTTCAATCCTCTCAGTTTATTCACCACAAAATACACTGTATCCGCGCTGTATCCCTGTCCTGCCAGTCTCCGGCCCACACGGGACAGAAACTTTTCGTCCAGCTCTTTTCCCTCAGCCAGGTGCTGTCGGGTCATCTTCACCGCGATTTCCAGTGCTCGCTTCTTTTCGTCAAACAGGTTTGCAGCCTCCATACCATCTTCCGCATCTTCTGCAAGCTGGTCCCAGGCTGCTTCACAGTCACTGCGGCTGACACCTTTTTCCATCAGACTGCGGTCGATTTTATTCCGTCCCCAGCCTTTGCCTGCCGCCTGCCGGATAAAGCTGACTCCATAGGCCACATCATCCAGGTACCGATATTCCCGCAGCTTTTCAATCGCATCGTCTATCTGAGATTGACTGTATTCCTTCTTTTTCAGGTATTCCCGGATTTCCTTCTCCGTCCGGGGCTGTATGGCCAGATAACCGGCAGCCCGGTCGAAGGCATCCATTTTAGAGCTCATATTTATCTCCCGCACAGGCAACCACGCACTTGTCACCCATCAGCGCTTTCATCTGCAGTATGGCGTCCATGCCGGTGCAGTGCACAGGGAAGACCACATCCATATCCAGGCCTGCCACTTCTTCCACGATTTTTCTGCGCATTTCCGGAGATGCAGGGTACAGATGCATTCCCGCAATCAGACCTGCGATACGCTTACCCGGCATCAGGCTCTGTACGTGACGCAGGGTCGGAACCACGCCGCGGTGGCTGCATCCGGAGAACACGTAAAGTCCGGCATCTTCTTCCACTACCATAACCTGCTCATGGCTCATGGTATCCGGTATCAGCGCAGAGTTTCCATCTTCTGTTTCTACGCAGCGCCAGAACTGCTCTGTGGCAGGATAGCCCTCCAGATCCGGAATATCGCCAATCAAAGTCACATTATCGTATAACTTGACCAGTCCGCTGGTGAACTGGATTCTTGGCCAGATTTTCTCCAGCTCCGCTTCGTTCCACTGGATGCTGCAGGCTTCTGTTTCCACCTCACCATCCGTTTCCCCGTAGGATTCATACAGAGCATCCTTATGCAGGTACACCGGTGCCTTCTCATTGAGTGCCACAAAAGACGGCACCCCTCCGGTGTGGTCAAAATGCCCGTGGCTGATGACTAGTGCATCCACATCGGTCAAATCCACCCCCAGTGCTTCCGCATTGGTCTTATAGAGATCTGTCAGCCCCGTATCCAGCAAAATCTTCTTTCCGCCGGTTTCGATGAGGATCGACAGTCCCCACTCCGCCATACATTTAGAGTTCTCGGTCTTATTATCTAACAGAAACTGAAATTTCATTACATTTCTCCTTCTTTTTCTTCCTCATGGCACCACACTGCCATGAATCCTTCCGGTGTCTGAAGTTTATGAAACACCACTGTCTTTCCGGCCCATATCACATGCTCTGCCGGCTTTCCCTCAGAATCCACCAGCTCCGGCCGCTCCCCAGACATACCGAAAAAGCCCAGACCGGTGTATTTTGCCAAGGCTTCCCGCCGGGTCCAGAGTTCATAGAATCCGGGAAGACCAGCTTCCTTTACATATCGTCCTTCCTGCAGAGTAAAGAAGCGTTCCGCCAGCCGCTCTGCCGCTGCCGGCCGCATCTCCTGCAGATCCAGTCCGCAGACACGGTCTGAAACCACACAGGCCCAGTATCCGCCGCTGTGGCTTACAGACACATGGACACCGGAAACAGCCTTCCCACTGTCAGCACAAACAATGAAAGGCTTTCCTTTTTCTGTCCGCTGAATATTCAGGTCTGCTTCTGCCAGCTCCGGCAGGAACTTCTGCACCTGTTTTATCAGTTCTTTTTTCTGGAGTTCTGCATCCTCCGGATCAGTAATGATTGCTGCCTGGTACATGGACCCTCCATTTCCATAAGCGATATTTCCTACATAATAAAAAGACACCGCTGCGGGTGTCTTTTTCATACCTTATTCTTCGGCTTTTTCTTCTTCATCGCCTTTCAGACGTGCCAGCACCCGTTTGTAGCCGTCTGCACCGTAAAGCAGGCACTTGTTGATTCTGCTGATGGTAGCAGTAGACGCACTGGTGATGGATTCGATTTCGCTGTAGGTCTTTTTCTCTGAAAGAAGTTTCGCCACCTGAAGTCTCTGCGAAATAGAATGAATTTCGTTGATGGTGCAGATATCTTCAAAGAATCTGTAGCAGTCCTCTCTGTCTTCCAGCGTCAGTACTGCGTCAAACAGCTGGTCAATGTCGTCTCTCTTCAGCTTGGATTCATATGCCATATTGCAAACTCCTTTCATATTCTACCGCTGTGCGGCTTTATAGCTTTCATACTATAAAGTATTATACCATTTTCAGAAGTTGCCGTCAATCCAAATTAATTAAACTTGATTTCGTCCACCAGGAACTGAATCCGCTCCTGGCCCTGCCATACCTGGCATTCCAGTGTTCCCACCAGTTCCACGGGACGGCGGGCATGAACAGCCAGCCCATAGCGCTGTGCATCATTAAAAAGCACACACTGAATGCGGCGGCCGGAATGGCTCCATGCAAAGAACCTCATATGCTGCTCTGCATCGCCCATATAGCGTATATCGTCCAGAGTCACATCAGACAGCTGGAAAAGCGGTTTCGGATTGGAGTTTCCGAAAGGCGCCAGCAGTTCCAGTTCTCTGGCAAAATCCACAGTCAGTTCTTCCACATCCACATTCAGGTCAATGTCATACTGTCGGCAGAAAATATCCGGATTATCCCTTTTGATTTCTTCCATGGAATCCAGCAGGCTCTTTTCCAGTTCCGGCAGATGTTCCTCCGGCATGAGGAATCCGCAGGCACCGGCATGGCCTCCGAACTTTTCAAAAAGATGCTCGTTCTTCTTCAGAAGTTCGTACAGGTTTACACCGGCAATGCTGCGTCCGGTGCCCTTCAGGTACTTTTTCTCCTCTCCGGACGGAGTCACCAGAACCGCCGGACGGTAATAAGATTCCTTCAGTTTCCCTGCCACGATTCCGGCGATGCCTTCATGTGCGTCCTCAGATCGAATCAGGATAAAGTCCTTTACTTCCTGCAGTTCTTCCACACAGCTGCGGAAGGTGTCCTGCTGCAGTTTTTTTCTCTGAATATTCTGATTTACCAGTGTAGCCACCTTTTCATCCAGTGCTTCACTGGCAGCCGCATCCGCAGGCTCTGCCGCACAGCGAAGCAGCTCCACTGCCATGGAGGCATCCTCGATACGCCCGGAGGCATTCAGATGAGGCACGATGACATAGCTGATGTTTTCGGAAGTGATTTTACCCGGGGTCAGAGATGCAGCTTCAATGAGCCGTGCAAGCCCCGTACGCTGGCAGCGGTTAAGGATTCGAAGACCAAACTTTACAATGGTGCGGTTTTCATCCACCAAAGGCATAATATCACCCACTGTACCGATAGCCACAAGGTCCAGAACCTCATTGATTACGGATTTTGGCAGGTCCGCACGCTGCTGGATAGCCTGTGCCACCTTGAAAGCCACACCGCATCCTGCCAGACTCTTAAACGGATAGGGACATCCCGGCTGCTTCGGATTAATAACCAGACAGTCGGCAATGGTGTCCGTAACATTATGATGGTCCGTAACCAGAACTTTCATACCCAGCTGCTTGGCATATTCCACTTCATCATAGGAGACACTGCCGCAGTCCACGGTGATGATCAGATCCACTCCCCGCTCAGAAATCTGCCGGATCGCATCCATATTCAGGCCATATCCTTCCTCAAAGCGGGACGGAATATAGTAATCCACCTGGCCCGGGTCAGTGATGTGGCTCAGGACACTGAGCATCAGTGTGGTAGAAGTAATACCATCGGCATCGTAGTCTCCATAAATACAGATTCTGGAGCCCTTTACGGCTTCCTCCAGAATGAGAGAGACCCCTTCCTCCATGTTTTTTAAAAGAAAAGGGTCATAAGTCCTGCGGGGACTTGGGGACAGGAATTCCGTGATGTCTTCCTGTTCCTGAATTCCCCGCTTATGTAACAGTTTTATAATTGTATTACTAATCTGCATGTTCTTATCCCTGAATATAGGTCAGCGGATCCACAATGGTTCCGTTTTCACGGACTTCCACATGGAGGTGGTTGCCGGTGGATGTACCGGTAGTGCCGACCAGAGCAATAACCTGTCCCTGCTTTACAGTCTGTCCTACGCTGACAAGAAGCTTGGAACAGTGAGCATACAGGGAAACCACGCCGCCGCCATGGTCAACCATGACGCACTGGCCGTACCCGCCGTACCATGGCTGTGCCTGAGACAGAATAACCTTCCCGTCACCCATGGCCAGAATGTCTGCACCGCCCTTAGCAGAAATATCCATACCGCTGTGGTACTTCCATACTTTATATACCGGGTGAATACGGTATCCTGCATAAGAAGTAATATAATGGCTGCTTGGAACCGGCCAGATAAACTTGCCGCCCACATAAGGGCTGCTTGCATCCACCATCTGCTTCAGCTTGGCTTCCAGTGCCTTGGCTTCTTCCAGCAGTTCATCTTCTTTTTCTTCCAGTGTCTTCTTCTTTGCGTTCAGCTCCACTTCCTTCGCCGCAGCTTCTTCCTTCTGGGCAGCCAGACGAACCTTCTTCTCCTTCAGTTCCTTGCGGATTACTTCCAGCTCTTCGTGTTCTTTCTGCAGAGTTTTCATGACTTCCACGTCATTTTCATAGATTCTCTGAATCATATCCATGTTGGACAGAAATTCAGAAACACTGCCGGAACCCAGAAGAACATCCACGAATCCTACAGAGCCGTTCTTGTACATTACACGCAGACGTTCATTGAGACCTTCCTCTCTCTTCTGCATATCTTTCTTCTTCTTCTCAATCTTCTTTTCGGTATTCGTGATTTCAGAAGCGGTGTTCTTGATATTGGCATTGAGAGTATTTACGGTAGCCTGCATGGTCTTGATGTCGGAAGCAACCTTAGCCAGATCATTCTTTACCTGATCCTGCTGTTCTTCTACATCATCCAGATCATTCTGCACATCGCTGATGGTCTGGCTGGCGTATACATAAGATGCACTGCCCATGGTAAATACCAGCACCGCACTGAGAAGCAGTGCGCCAATACGCCGCCGGCGTGCACCAAACTCTTTCGATTTCTTCATTCTCAAATCTCCCTTTCGACTTAGGTATCCAGGAATCTGCGCATGGATACGATGCTTCCCCATGCACCGATGCTCATGCCCAGAGCCAGGAAAATAACTGTCATATTTCCTGCCAGATAGCTCACCGGAATCAGCGGGCAGGACACAATGGCCAGCACCTGAGATCCGATGGTAGATACGATTTTGCCGTAAACGGCTGTAATTACAGCGGTGGACACCAGAGAAGCCATCAGACCGATCAGAATCCCTTCTGCCAGGAACGGTCCACGGATAAACCAGTTGGTCGCACCGATATATTTCATGATTTCGATTTCCTTCGCACGGGCAAATACAGTCAGCTTAACTGTATTGGAAACCACTACGACAGAAACCACCACCAGGAAGCCCATAATAACCAGAGCTGCCATCTGAAGGAAGTCGGTTACTTCAGTGAGCTTTTCTACGGTTTCCTGATAGTACTGAATATCTTCCACACCCTCGAAGCTGCCGGCAAAATCTGCAACCGCTCCGGCCTGCTCCAGTGTATCCACTGTAATCAGAATGGAACTTGGCAGAGGGTTTTCTCCCAGGGAATCCAGCAGATAACCGCTTTCACCCCACCGTTCCTTCATGATTTCCAGCGCTTCCGCTTCCGTACGGTAAGTCACGTCCGTAACCCCGTCCATGGCCTTTACCTGCGCCATAATCTTCATCGTCTGTTCCTGGGTTGTTTCATCCAGCAGGAACACTTCAATCTGGTCATAGTCCTGCTTCACAGCTTCCGTGAACAGGTTGATATTTACGGTAATAACAAAGAAGAGGCCCAGAATCAGCAGCATGGCTGTGATGGAAAAAATGGACGCCAGGCTCATGCCTCTGTTTCGGAAAATCTGTCTGAAGCCCTGCTTCAGATTATATGTCATACTGCTAAGCATCGGCTTCACCTCCTCTGAATCCATAGGATCCGGATTCATCACGGACAATATGGCCTGATTCAATGGCGATAACACGCTTCTTCATCTGGTCCACGATGTCCTTAGCGTGGGTAACCATGACGATGGTAGTGCCACGCAGATTGATCTGTTCCAGCAGATCCATGATTTCCCATGCGGTATCCGGGTCCAGATTACCGGTCGGTTCGTCGGCAATCAGCACAGTCGGATTATTTACGATGGCACGGGCAATGGCCACACGCTGCTGTTCCCCTGCGGAAAGCTCGTCCGGATACTTGTGCGCCTTGTCACTGATGCCCACCAGACTGAGAATCTGCGGCACCTGCTTACGGATCTGACGCGGTGTCTTATGAATGACTTCCATGGCAAAAGCCACGTTTTCAAATACAGTCTTCTTCGGCAGAAGACGGAAATCCTGGAACACAGTTCCCAGACGTCTTCTGTACTGCGGAATCTTACGGTTGGACAGAGCAGTCACTTCCTGGCCTGCCACCATGATGCTGCCTTCGTCCGCATCAATTTCCTTTAAAATCAGTTTGATAAAGGTGGACTTGCCGGCGCCGCTGGGACCTACCAGAAAGACGAAATCACCTTTTTTAATATGTACACTTACGTTGTCCAGACCCACGTTGGACTTGTAAGTTTTCGTTACGTTCTCAAAACGAATCATCTTTTTCCCCTCACAAAATATTTACCCGCGGCACATCATCCGTGCCGTAAGCATAGCAACACAGACCGCCTTTCGACCTTTTCCGAAAGAGTGCGGTCCGGTTAGTTATATTATACTATAAAACGACAGGATTTTGAACAGTAAATTATGGGAAATCGCAGATTTCTTTTCGTTGACGAAATCCGTACTCTGGTCTAAAATTACAGTATAATCGTTTTTACACACTACGAGGTATTGTTATGAAAATCACATTGCAGAATGTAACAAAGAAATTCCCAAGCCGCAATAAAAAAGTCCGTGAGGATGTCATTGCGGTAAACAATTTTGATTTTGAAATTCCTGACGGAAAGCTGATTGGCCTGCTGGGTCCTTCAGGATGCGGCAAGAGTACTGCACTGAACCTGCTCTGCGGCCTGCTGAATCCGACAGAAGGCAGAATTTTCTTCGGTGACGATGATGTCACCAACCTGCCGGCAGAAAACCGCGGTGTGGGCATGGTGTTCCAGAACTACGCCCTGTACCCACATCTGACCGTAAAGAAAAACATTATGTTCCCTCTGGAAAACCTGAAGGGAGCTGAAAAGATGACGAAGGAAGCCATGGAAGCCAAGGCTCTGGAAGCAGCCAAGCTGGTACAGATTGACGGACTGATGGAAAGAAAGCCAAATGAACTGTCCGGCGGCCAGCAGCAGCGCGTGGCCATTGCCCGTGCCCTGGTCAAAGTTCCGAGAGTTCTCCTTCTGGACGAACCTCTGTCCAATCTGGATGCCCGGCTGAGACTTCAGACCCGTGAAGAAATCCGCCGCATTCAGAAGGAAACCGGTGTTACCACCATCTTCGTAACCCATGACCAGGAAGAAGCCATGAGTATTTCTGATCAGATTGTAGTTATGGAAGCCGGAGTCATCCAGCAGATCGGCAAACCGCAGGATGTTTACGATGATCCGGAAAACCTGTTTGTTGCCAAATTCCTGGGTACACCGCCGATTAACGTATTTGACGGCCGTATCGAAAAGGGCGGCCTGTGGATCGGTCAGGACTGTCTCTTTGATGTAACGGCACCGGATGGCAGCCAGATTGCTGACCAGCCTGTAACCATCGGTATCCGTCCGGAAGGATTTATTCTGGGCGAAGGAGATGGAGGTGCCCTCACCTTCAGCCTGACTGAAGTGGAAGTCATGGGAAGAGATATCACTGTGGTATCCGGCCATCCGGACTGCCAGAACGTGGAAATCCGCTCCATCATCAGCTCCGAAAACCGTGCGGAAGTGGAAGCACTCATGGAAAAGACCGGAACATCAAGCCCTGTACGTTTTGATGTGAAACCGCATAAGGTTCACATCTTCAGCACCGAAACCGGCAAACGCATCTATTTCACTGCAAAGTAAGGGAGGCTGCCATGGAACGAAACAATTTAAAAGCCTGGCTCTACCTGCTGCCGGCCATCCTGTTTCTGGGTGCTTTCCTGGTCTATCCTCTGATTGACGTTTTTATCTATTCCTTTGAGGAAGGATATAACTCTGCATCCCAGACATATCACGGCGTGGGCCTGTATAACTACAGCTATGTGCTCCACGATCCCTACTTCCTGCAGGCTGTGAAGAATACCTTCATACTGGTACTTTTCACTGTGCCCATCTCCACAGGGCTGGCACTGCTGATTTCTGTAGGGCTGAACTCCATAACGAAACTGAAGGAACTGTTCCAGACTGTCTACTTCCTTCCTTACGTGACTAACACTCTGGCCGTAGGTCTGGTGTTCATGATTCTCTTTAAGAAGACACCTTACAGTGATGGCCTGATGAACCTGATCCTGGGACTCTTCGGCATGGGCCCTGTGGACTTCATCGATGGACCGTACTGGGCTAAGATGTTTGTCCTCTGCTTCTACACCGTATGGGTGGTAATGCCGTTCAAGATTCTGATTCTCACCAGTGCTCTGGCATCGGTGAAGCAGGACTACTATAACGCAGCCAAGATTGACGGAACATCCCGTCTGCGTACCTTCACCCGCATTACCCTGCCGATGATTTCACCGAGCCTGTTTTATCTGATTATTACCGGCTTCATCGGTGCCTTTAAAGCCTACAGCGACGCCGTAGCACTCTTTGGCACCAATCTGAATGCGGCAGAAATGAATACCATTGTAGGTTATGTTTACGACATGCTTTACGGCAACAGCGGCGGCTATCCGTCCTATGCATCGGCGGCAGCCATCATCCTGTTCTCCATCGTGCTGACCATTACCTGCATTAATCTGCTCATCAGCAAGAAACACGTACACTACTCTTAATACCGAGGTTTTAATATGACCAGACCAACTGATTTTGAAACAATTGAAAAGAAAGCCCGCCTCCGCAGCCGCTCTATCAAGACCATCACCTACGCGCTGCTGGCCATCTGGGCTATCGTGGTACTGTTTCCTTTCTACTGGATGCTGCTGACCTCCGTAAAGAGCTACAGTGCCTACAGTTCGGAATACGTTCCGAAATTTTATACCCTGGCGCCTACCTTCCAGAACTATGTGGACGCCTTCACCACGGTGCCGCTGGCGGACTATTTCCTCAATACCGTGATTTTCACGGTGGCCACCACAGCCATGATGCTGGTGGTGACGGTACTGGCAGCTTTCGCATTTGCAAGGCTTGACTTCCGCGGCAAAGACCTGGCCTTCACCCTGTTCCTGGCCCTCATGATGATTCCGAGTGAACTGGTTATCATCACCAACTTCGTCACCATCACAGACCTGGAACTGCGGAACACATTCATGGGTCTCATCCTGCCGTCCGTCACCTCCGTGTTCTATATCTACCTGCTGCGCGAAAATTTTGCCCAGATTCCGGACGAACTGTATTATGCAGCCAAGGTTGACGGAACCTCCGACCTGAAATATCTGACGAAAGTGATGATTCCGATCTGCCGTCCGACCATCATTACCATCACCATTCTGAAAGTGATTGAATGCTGGAACTCTTACGTATGGCCTCGCCTCATCACCGATGAGGAAGCTTACTTCCTGGTATCCAACGGGATCCAGGAAATCCGCGAAAACGGGTTTGGCCGCGAAAACATTCCGGCCATGATGGCTGCAGTTGTTGTAATTTCCGTACCGCTGATTATCATCTTCCTCATCTTCCACAAGAAGATTATGGAAGGCGTAGCGAGAGGAGGTACCAAGGGATGATGAAATTTACCCGCAAAATCTGCCGTCTCGGCCTGGCTCTGGCCCTGACAGCTTCTCTGGTGCTCACCGGCACAGGATGCCACGGCTCCCGCGGCATGAACGAGTTCGTTATCCCCGAGGAGTTCGATACTTCCCGGGACTATGAAATCACCTTCTGGGCCAAGAATGATACAAACAAGACCCAGACTGCCATCTACGAGCAGGCCATTAAAGATTTTGAGGCACTGTATCCTAATATCAACGTGAATCTGCGCCTCTATACCGACTATGGCAGAATCTATAACGACGTTATCACCAATATTGCCACAGGAACCACACCGAACGTGTGCATTACCTATCCGGACCACATTGCAACCTACCTGACCGGCACCAACAGCGTGGTGCCTCTGGACGGACTTTTTGCAGATCCGAAATACGGACTGGGGGGCAGTGAGGTTGCCTTCGATGCCCCAACCAGGGAGGAAATCATTCCAAAGTTCCTTGGTGAATGTGAATTCAACGGATCTCACTACGCCATCCCTTATATGCGTTCCACAGAGGCCTGCTATGTAAACAAGACCTTCGTGGAAAAGCTGGGATATGAGCTGCCGGAAACCCTGACCTGGGATTTTGTCTGGGAAGTTGCTGAAGCTGCCACCGCTCAAAACGCGGACGGCACCTACAAGGTAAACGGCCAGAAGGTTATGATTCCGTTCATCTACAAGTCCACCGACAATATGATGATTCAGGTACTGCGTCAGCAGAATGCAGAATACTCCACTCCGGAAGGCGATATCCTGCTGTTTAACGATACAGCCAAGGACTTCCTTTACGACATCGGCCAGCATGCAAAAGCAGGAGCATTCTCCACCTTCAAGATTTCCAGCTACCCGGCCAACTTCCTCAATGCCGGACAGTGTATCTTCGCAGTGGACTCCACCGCAGGTGCCACCTGGATGGGTACCGACGCACCGCTGTCTGACATCGCTGCGGACAAACTGGTGAAGTTTGAAACAGAAGTCATGACCATTCCGCAGTACGATCCGGAAAATCCGTCCATGATTTCTCAGGGACCTTCCATGTGCGTCTTCAATAAGAATGACCCGCAGGAAGTACTGGCATCCTGGCTCTTTGCTCAGTATATGCTCACCGATAAGGTGCAGATTGCCTATGCACAGACAGAAGGCTACGTACCGGTTACCTCCAAGGCACAGGAAACAGAAGAATATCAGGACTATCTGTCCCGCGGCGGTGAAGATAATCAGCTTCACTACGAAGTGAAAATCAAGGCAGCACAGCTGCTTCTGGATAATACAGAAAACACCTTCGTAACACCGGTCTTCAATGGTTCCGCCTCTCTCCGCGATGCGGCGGGCCACCTCATTGAGTCCACTACCAAATCCGTAAAGAGAAAGCAGGAAGTGAGCGAAGAATTCTTTGCCAAGCTCTATGCTGAAACAGAAACCCTGTACCATCTGGATCAGGGCGGCGCTGCGGGCAGTTCCGCAGTCAGTCAGGATCTGGGTCCGCTGCCGGCTACAGCCAGAATGCTGCTTGGCGGACTGGCCGCAACCTGGGCCTTAATCATCGGCTATGTTCTCTGGGGGACTGTGAAAAAGAAAACAAGCCAAAACCATTGATTTCTGCGGATTTTGATGTATAATATTTCTTGGATTCCGATAAATTCCATCAGAATCCGAGCATATTTTAAAATGCTGAAATGCAAATTAAAAAGGAGAAAAAGAAAATGAAGAAGATTTTATCTTTACTGTTAGTTTTCGTAATGGTATTTGCACTGGCTGCATGCGGCGGCGGCGAACCTGCAGTAGACCCTAACGCTAAGTCTGAAGGCGTTATGACTTACGCAGAATACGCAGCAGCTGACCTGGACAGCGAAGTAGTAATCGAAGCTTTCGTACAGGCTAAGCAGTCCTGGTGGCAGGATCAGGCAACCGTATACGCACAGGATGGCGAAGGCGGTTACTTCATGTACAACATGGCTTGCTCCGAAGCTGACTTCGAACTGCTGACTCAGGGTACCAAGATCAAGGTTACCGGTTATAAGACTGCATGGGCAGGCGAAGTTGAAATCGTTGACGCAACCTTCGAAATCGTTGAAGGCGACACATGGGTTGCAGAAGCAACTGACGTAACTGCACTGCTGGGCACTGCAGAACTGGAAGCTGAAATGAACAAGTTCGTATCCTTCAAGGGTATGACTGTAGAACCTTCCACTGCTCCTGACGGCAGCGAAGTTGCATTCCTGTACAACTGGGATGGTTCCGGTTCCGAAGGCAACGACCTGTACTTCAACGTTTCCCTGGACGGCCAGACTTACAACTTCTGCGTAGAATCCTACCTGACCGGTGCTGACACTGATGTTTACAATGCTGTAGAAGCTCTGAACATCGGCGATGTAATCGATATGGAAGGTTTCCTGTACTGGTATGAAGGTGTAAACCCTCACATCACTTCCGTAAGCGCAGCTGCATAAGCACATTTTAAAATGACGAATACCCCCGGCAGGTGCCGGGGGTATTTTTATGTCTGTCATCATATCTGTCTGAAACGGTCTCTCACCTGCTCTGCCAGCTGTGATGCATCCCGGAATGTATCTCCGTCCATCAGTTCTGCAGGCAGACAGCATGTATTCTGTGCGCGGAATATCAGCCCCGGATCCAGAATCGGCAGAGGCACGTATTCCTTCAGCTTCAGAAACCGCTTCAGTCCGCTGTGGTTGACTTCTCCGTTATCCCGGTTGACGATCCACAGAACAGGCAGACCTGCAGCTTCCATATCCCGCAGAATCTCATAAGTTTCTGCGCCCGCAAAAACAGATGCCGGAAGAGGGTCTATGACTGCTGCCGTCAGATCATACTGCTGCAAAGTATCCAGAGGCGGACTGTCTGCAACGACCCACTCTCCAGGTACCGTCTCCGGATATGGCCGGAACACCTGGCCCGATTCATCCCCGGCTCGTCTGCAGTGTCTCCAGACAGACCAGTTGATTCCCTTGTGCAGATACAGTCTGCCCTTTTCACCAGGTTCTTCTGTGAAGGCATTTCTTCCAAACCGCTGATCCAGTCCTGCTTCATAATAGATCATGGATTCTCCCATTTCCGGCTGACGCATCTGAACATAAGTTACGGGGACATTTGCAATTCGGCTTTTTCCGTCAAAATTCGACTTCTGCAATAAAAAAGCCAGGGTGGTTGCTGCAAATGTTGCACCAGCACCCCGGCTTATACCGACTACCGCTATTCTTTTCTGTGTCCTGGGCTGCAGAAGATTCCACTCCGGCTCTTCCTGCATTCCAGCCTGCGAAACGGGTCTTCCTTTCGCGAAAAATAAACGTTCCATATTCCGCTCCATTCCCATACGAAGCAGATAATCCACTGTCACAGGGCAGTAACTCTATTCGAATTTCCGTCCCAAAGTCACTTCCGGCATCAGCTCGCTGCCGATAATCTCCAGCATATGTTCCATCTGTGCTACTTCTTCTCCGCTGAAACGCTGGCGGATTCGCTCCATGACCACATTCATATAGTCATATGTGATACCATAATCCTTCATGTACTGGTCCGTTACTTCCAGATGATACTCACGCTTGTCCTCTTCATTGCGGACCTTGCGCAGGTATCCCTTCCGCACCAGATTGTTCACTTTATAGGCCGCATTGGGTGCAGACAGCTCCGCAAAGGTGGCAAATTCGTTGACCGTCGGCCTTCCCAGTGCGTAAATAACCTCCAGACAGAACACTTCCACCGCAGAAAGGCTGTCCTTTCCGTCATCCAGACGCTTAAACACCTTAGCATACAGACTCAGCTTGAACTTTGTATAAATCTCAGCAAAACTTTTTTCCAGCATGACACACTCCTTCATAATCACTAATATTTTAACTGAAATTCGTGAGCCATGCAACGCATATTTTAGCCTATTTCAGCTTTTCTGCCAGATATTCCAAAGCCTCTCTGTACCCTTCGAATCCCTTTCCGCAGATCATCTTCTCCGCGTATAAAGATACATAGGAATGTTTACGAAATTCATCCCTGGCATGGATATCAGACAGGTGTACTTCCACCGTAGGAATCTGCACTGCCTTCAGCGCATCCAGAATTGCTACACTGGTGTGTGTATAGGCAGCCGCATTGATAACAATGCCATCTGCCTTCTCAAAATACGCCTGCTGAATCTTGGTCACGATTTCACCTTCATGATTGGACTGGTACACTTCCGCATCCAAACCCAGCTCATCAGCCCATCTTTCGACAGCTGCTGCCAGATCCGCATAAGTCTGCTGTCCGTAAATTTCCGGTTCCCGAATCCCCAGCATATTCAGATTCGGTCCATTTATCACTATAATTTTCATATCCTACTCCTCTTCCAGCAGTGAATCCAAAACGGCAATTGCTGCTGCTGCTTCAATACATGGCACTGCCCGCTCTACAATGCACGGATCATGACGTCCCTGAATCTGCAGCTTCACACTGCAGCTTCCGGACATGGACACGCTGTCCTGTTCCTTAAAGATAGAAGGTGTCGGCTTGATAGCCACACGGAATACCACCGGCATACCGCTGGAGATACCGCCCAGAATGCCGCCATGGTTATTGGTGCTGGTCTTCACTCTGCCGTCTGCCGGATCCACATAAAACGGATCGTTGTTTTCACTGCCCCTTAAGCCTGCACAGCCAAATCCATTTCCAAACTCAATTCCCTTCACGGCAGGAACGCCGAATACTGCCAGGGAAATCCGTCCTTCCAGCCCATCAAAGAGTGCATCTCCGCAGGAACCGGCTGCAAGGCCTGTCACCACACATTCGATGATACCGCCCACAGAATCTCCTTCCGCCTGGGCAGCTGCCATCTGTCCATACAGGATTTCCAGGCCGGCCTCATTCACCTGGTGGATTCCGGTCACCGGGTCCACACTGCAGACACCGCTGATACCGCCCACAGCAATCATCTGCGCCGCGATTTCAATGCCGCGCTTTGCGAGAATCTGTTTTGCCATGCCGCCTGCTATGCACAGAGGAGCCGTCAGACGTCCGGAAAACCGGCCGCCCCCACGCAGGTCCGCGTCTTTGCCATCCTTCATCATGGCCGCAAAATCCGCATGTCCCGGCCGCGGAATATCCCGCAGACTGTCATAGTCAGAAGAACGCTGCGCCGTATTTTCAATGACTGCTTCTACAGGACCGTCCAAAATCCGCAGCAGTCCCTCCCCGGAAGGTTCCACACCCGAAAGAAATACCGGCACATCCGGTTCTTTCCGTCCTGTTGCATACCGTTTTCCTGCCGCAGCACGGCGTGCCATGAAACTCTGAAGCTGATCCAGATCAATCACTTCACCGGCAGGAAAGCCCTCCGCCCGCATCCCCATAGACGGACCGTGTGAAGTTCCGCTGATGGTAATCTTCAGTTTATTTCCAAAGGTACTGCTCATAACAATTTTTCCCTTTCTTCAAAGAATCCCGGATAAGATTTATTCACCGCCTCCGCACCCAGAATGGTCACAGGTTCACGGCACAGAATTGCTGCCACGGCAGCACTCATAACAATGCGGTGATCATTTGCACCATCTGCCGTTCCTCCCTGCATCTCACCGACACCGTGAATCAACAGGAAATCTTCTCCCTCTTCCACGGAGGTACCAAGTGCTGTCAGCATGGCAGTCACAGTGGCAAGACGGTCACTTTCCTTGATGCGGAGCCGTCCCGCATTATAAATCCGCGTTTTCCCCAATGCAGCAGCTGCCACCACACTGATAATCGGTACCAGGTCCGGAAAATCTTTTGCATCGATATCACAGCCCTGCAGAATGCCGTCAGCAGGTCCGCTGCAGGTCACACTGCCTGCCGCTGTATCTGCTGTCACTGAAGCACCGAAGCGCTGAAGAATCTCACAGATAGCCCTGTCACCCTGCACGGAATTCTGGTTCAGACCGGTCACTGTCACCGGACCTCCGCCAATGGCGCCAGCCGCCAGCCAGAAAGCTGCATTGGACCAGTCACCTTCCGCCTGCATCTGCAAAGGACCGCAGTATACCTGCCCGCCCGGTACTTCAAACCGGATGCTTTCGATTCCTTCCGGCTCTGTTTCGTAAATCAGAATACCGAAATCTTTCAGCACGTCCAGCGTGATGTCAATATATGGCCTGGATTCTACATTTCCAGTCAGCTTCAGTACACTGTCACCCTGAAGAAGCGGCAGCGCGAACAGCAGTCCACTGATAAACTGGGACGATACATTGGCAGAGATAGTGTATTCACCCGGCATCAGCCTTCCCCTGCAGGACAGCATATTCTGCCCGTATTCGAAAGAAACACCATGTTCTCCCATAGCCCTCAGCAAAGGCTCCATAGGCCGCTGCAGCAGCCTTCCATGGCCTGTAAAGCGTGTTTCCTCCTGCAGTCCCAGGGCTGCACATACCGGTATCATGAACCGGAGTGTGGTTCCGCTTTCTCCGCAGTCCAGCATGGTTTCACCGTCACGGAGAGCCGCCAGAACCCGCTTCGTAGCCTGGATGTCCTCGCTGTCATTTTCCAGCAAAACATCCGTCTTCCCGCCTCCTGTCAGTTCTGCCAGAACTGCCCCAAGCAGTATTCGGTGAGCATAGGATTTGGAAGGAATCACTTTTACAGAACCTGACAGTTTTCGGTTATCTAACGTAATGTCCATAGACTATGCCTCCCCTGCCAGCAGATTCTGGGCATTGCTCACACTCATCCGGCGGATGATGCAGCAGCCGATTTGCTGTGGTACGATCAAGTTGATTTTCTGGCCTTCAATCTTTTTATCAGATAGCATTCCGTCAAGAAGTTCTTCTGTGGTAAACGGAGCTCCCACCGGCAGTCCGTAAGCAGTCAGCAGCTTACGCAGTTCTTCTGCGATACCTGCCTGACAGATGCCTGCCTTCTCAGCAGCCTCTGTAATAATCATCATACCCATAGCCACCGCCTGACCATGACTGATTTCAAAACCGCTCTTTTTTTCGATGGAGTGTCCCACCGTATGTCCAAAATTCAGAATATTGCGGATTCCCTTATCCAGCTCATCCTGAATTACAATCTCACGCTTAATGTCTACGCAGCAGCTGATCACATCGGTAAGAAGCGCCGTGTTCTTCCGCTGCTCCGGCTCTGTCAAAACATGATGCTGAAGCTGCTCAAACAGCTCTCCATCCCAGATCATGCCGTATTTTATCACCTCTGCACATCCATCGGCAAATACCGATGCATCCAGAGTTTCCAGAGTATCCGTGTCCATAATCACACAGGCAGGCTGCTTGAAGGCCCCCGCCAGATTCTTGCCTTCCGGCAGATTGATAGCTGTCTTGCCACCCACGGAAGAATCCACAGCCGCCAGCAGAGTAGTCGGAATCTGAACGAAATCAATACCTCTCTGATAAGTAGCTGCCAGGAAACCGGAAAGATCGCCAACCACACCGCCTCCCAGGGCAAATATCACATCACTGCGGCTTACATGTTCGGCCGCCAGGAAGGACAGCAGACGAAGATACTGCTCTCCGGATTTTGCTTCTTCACCAGACGGAACCACTGCCTTCAGTACATGGAACCCCAGGTCTGTCAGAACTGCACAAACACGCTCCCCGTACAGCAGATCCACATTGTTATCGGTAATCAGAACCGCTTTGCCGCCAGCAGCTGCTCCACGCAAAATCCCCTCAGGCAGAAGTTCCCCCATGGAGGCCAGCAGACAGGAACCGATGTGGACATCATAGGGACTGGCTGTATTTATATGAATAGTTTTCATTGAATTTGTCATAGTAACGCCCTCTCTCTTAGCCTCTATTTTACCCTACTTTCAGATAATAAAAAAGAGGTTTTCACCTGTTTTCAGTGAAAAAGACCTGCATTGGCATGCAGGTCTTTTTCGAGGTGTGAAATTATAAAATTTGATAAGCGTTTCATTAACCCAGTACAGTTGGCAGGAACGTTATGATCTGCGGTACGTAGGTAATCAGCATCAGCACGATTACTGCAGAAATAATAAACGGAATAATCTTTTTTGCGATACCGAAAACAGGTTCCTTAGTGATGGAAGAAGCCATATACAAGCTTAAACCGAATGGTGGTGTGATGGTACCAATAACCAGGTTTACACACATAATGATACCAAATGCCAGTGGAGAGAGACCGCATTCCTGCGCTAAAGGCAGCATCATCGGTGTAAAGATAGTAATACACGCACCAGCTTCCATGAAACAACCTGCAAGTAACAGGATAAGATTGATTGCCAACATGATGATAATTGGACTGCTTGTCATGCCAAGAACAGCTTCAGTAATCATTTCTGGTATATGGTTCATGGTTAAAACATTACCGAATGCAGTTGCCATACCCAACAGGATCATTAAACCACCCATGGTATTGATCGTTACACGGAAAGCATCCAGTACTTCCTTGATGCCCATTTCTCTTTCGATAATGCAGCTTACGATTAATACGTAAACACAGGCAACTACAGCAGCTTCAGACGGTGTAACAATACCGGAGTAGATTCCTCCGAGAACAATAACAGGCATTAACAGCGCCCACTTACCATCCCAAATAGTAAGCAGCTTTTCCATAAAGGTCATCTTGCCACGCTTTGTTACCTGGGGATTTACATAGTTGAAGTCAATGTTGTTGTCCATCTTTCTTGTAATCATAATTGCTACAACAAAACCACCGGATAACAGCAGGCCTGGAATAATACCGCCAATAAATAAGTCCGAAATAGAAGTATTGGTCTGAACCCCATATACACACATGATAACGCTCGGAGGGATAATTGGACCTACCATGGCACCAGCGGCAACGATAGCCGCAGCATAGCGGGTCTTGTAGCCTTCTGACTGCATCATAGGAATTACCAGAGGGCCCAGCGCTGCACAGGTTGCAGTGGAAGATCCGGACAATGCTGCAAAGAATGCACAAGCAACAATAGTTGCAATACCAATAGCTTCTTTTCTGTCTCCCAGGAATGCCTTTGCAACAGCCAGAAGCTTTGCTGCAATGCTGCCTCGCGTCATGAAGTTACCTGCTAGAATAAAGAACGGAACCGCCAGCAGAGTAAATGAATTCAATGTTTTTAAAGAAGATGTAATCATCAGCTGTGTACTGATATCCGCATTGAGCAAGCCAACGATACATGCTGTACCAACTGCAATCGGTACAGGAAGCTTAACTAAAAGCAATATGATAAATACTACAATAAAAAATAAAGCACCATCCATACTTTACACCTCCTCATCCTTTCTCGCCTTTCGGGAGGCAATAAAATCGATATAAGTTTTCTGTAAAACACGAATAGCCATAAGGGTTGATCCTACAGGAATTGACCCGTAGATAACAGCCATTGGAATACCCAGTGCCGGACTGGATTGTAGGGAACTGGATGCCATAATTAAGCCTTCCTTTGCAAAATAGATCGCAAAGGCAACCCAAATAATATTAGTGATAAGTTCCAGACCTTTTAATACACCTGGAATCTTGTTTTCGAACATTGTTAGGACGTCTACCATCAGATGTCCTCCGTGATTTACTGCATAACCACAAGACAAGAATGAAATCCACACGAAGCTGAATCGGCATAATTCTTCTGACCAAGTCAGTGAATCGTTGAATGCATATCTCATGATGACTGCCAAAGTAGCAACTACGATGGTCAGAGCTAACAGAATGTCACAAATGTAGAGTTCGAAATTATTTAAAAAATGTATAATATTTTTCTTATTCATACTGTACACTCCATGACAAATGTCTTAATTGCAGACTGACACCGGATATACCGGTGTCAGTCTATCAAATTCATTTATTTTTTTATAAAAAGTTGTTAAGGAAATTACCACAGTTCTGCCATAGCTGCATCCAGTGCTTCCATAAATTCTGGAATTTCTGCCTTACGTTCTTCTACGTATGGCTGTACAGCTTCCTTCAGAGCTTCTGCAAATTCACCTTCTGGCTTAACGATAGTCACACCATCCGCTTCCATAGCTTCATCTAAGCTTGCTCTGTAGTCAACTTCGCCTTCGCGTGCTGCTGTAACCATAACTTCAGCACCAGCATCAACGATAGCCTGTGCTTCTGCGTCCATGCTGTTGTAGAAGTCTGCATTCATAATGAAGCCGAATAACAGCAGGAATGCATCTACATCAGTGTGATACTTCATGATTTCAGTAAACTTGGACTGTACTACAGCAGACTTGGATGTGAATACGCCGTCAATTACATTCTGCTGAACGGAAGTATAAATTTCACCATATGGCATTGGAGTTGGATTAGCACCCCACAGTTCAACTGGCTTAACATAAGGAGCAGACTCCGCTGTTCTCAGTCTCAGACCCTTGAATGCTTCCATGCTGTCGATGGAAGTAGTCGCATTTGTGATACATGCAGAACCGCCGTTTACGGAACCCAGAAGCTTGATTCCCGCTACATCTTCCAGTTCTGCATACAGCTGCTGCCAGCATTCAGCGTTATCTAAAATGGTATAACATCCCGCTGGATCTGTACCATAGTAGAACGGAATGGAAGTAGATTCCCAACGCTTATCGTTAATAAATGTACCCATTACAGTATAATCACTGTTTGTCAGCTGTACAGTATTGGAACTTACCATTTCCAGTGCATCTGCGTCAGCACTGATCAGAGAACCGTTTGCAAAGATTTCAACTGCAATTCTGCCGTCAGACTCAGCTTCTACGTATTCTTTAAACGCTTCATACGCATTTACCATGTAGTGTCCATCATTGTAACCGGTACCAATCTTGATTGTGTAGGTTTCACCTGCAGTATCGCCGCCTTCGTTACCAGCTGGTTCGTCACTACCACATGCAGCCAGTGAAAATACCATTAAGAACACTAATAATAAGGATAATAATTTCTTACTCATAATTTTTTCCTCCTCATGAATAAAAATAAACCTATGTTTTGTCATTTCCGTTTTTCAATTCGCAACGATAATGTAATGAATTGAAATCGTGGGTTTGAGGAATGACATGCTGTTTACAAATCTATTAATAACACAACCAGAGGCGGATTTCAAGAGTTTTTGTTGACAAAGAATCAAAAAAATGATATTATTAAAAGTTAAACTTTCAATAAAACTTTCAGTGAAAAATTTACCAAACTTAAAAAAGAAGAAGACAGCATGTTATTTGCTGCCTTCTTTAAAACATATTTTCATTTATTTTCTTATTTTAATCCTCGAAGATAGGTTTTTACAACGTCCAGAGAAATATTCATGAAATCAAAAGAATCATCATTTAGAATATATTCAAAAATGGAACCTCTGATCAACAAACTAAGACTAAGTACAATAGAGTCTAAAGAGGCTTCCGTCGTAAGAACACCATCTTCTTTCATTTCCTCCAGGCACTCTGCTAAAATAATATAGAGCGTTCTATCTTCATTTGTTATAGATTGACGATGAACATCATGTGTCAGAATTGTTGCGTAGCTATGTTTTAATTCAACTTTACACAAATGGTTCTTGTGGAATTCAAAGACATATTCTATAAACTTAATGAGCTTTTCTTCACCACGAAAGTTTGACAAGTTATTATTTCTAACATCTCTGTAATATGCATCACATTCCTGACTACGTGTTTCTGACATGACATCATATATATTAGAATAGTATTTATAAAATAAGCCCATTGAAATATTAGCTTTACGGCTTATTTCTTCAATCTGAACATTTTCAACACCTTTTTCATCTATTAATTCCATTGTAACATCATAAATTCGCTGCTTTGTTTCAATTGCCTGTAGCTTTCTCTTCTTAACGGTTGGTTCCATAGTTGCCTCCCTATAATGTATGTTTTTTATAAATTCAATTAATCAACATTCTCTCAATGATATTATAATTTTCATTCTAAAAAAATACAAGATGAAAATATTTCATTGAAAAATTTTACATAAAATAAAAAAGTAAAAGATTCAACGAATAATTCAATGAATCTTTTACTGAATGGT
>JAZTZZ010000035.1:0-49339 GCA_045637765.1 Anaerovoracaceae bacterium
TTACGAATATGAAGGAAACTATTATTATGTAAGATCCAATGGTTTACTGCTGACATGGGGCATGTACATCACTAAGACAAATGGTCTGCTTCCAGCTGGCGAATACAAGTTTGAAACAGACGGAAAACTCATAATGCTGAATGGACCTATTGCTGATGCGCTGAATCCAGCATATATCAATTTCTATAAGGATGGTATTCGAATTTACGAAGAAGGCCTTTACGAATATGAAGGAAATTACTATTATGTAAGATCCAATGGCTTACTGCTGACATGGGGCACCTATGTATCTGAAGATAAAGCAAATGGCCTGGTTCCTGCCGGAAACTACGAGTTTGGAACAGATGGTAAGATGATTAAATAATTCTCTAATTAGCTCTACGCATGGTAAGTGATACCATGCGTAGAACTATATTATCTAATTAATACGATGTAAAAGGGGTATTTTACAAGATAAAAGCAGGTATTTAAAGAACAGAGAACTGTTTCGTGGTTACATGTGGGAGAATATTCTATATTGTTTAAGAGATATTCGTTGTAACCCGTTTTAGAACATAATTTTGAAAATAATGACATTTATAATATATATTATTTTGCGGTACTGAAGTAACCGTTGAAATATAGTTATTGAAGTATAACTCTTGAAAGAGTTAATAGTCTAATAAGATAATTAATATGATTAATAAAATAATTTTTTATCACAAAATAATAATTGTATTATTGATATGTCTGCTTGTTGTACTGCAACCAAGAGAGAGTTTCGGTGCAGAGAAAAAAGTTGCTATAAAAAAGACTACCTTAAAAACCGTGGAATGCATCTATGATGAATATATCCGGATTAAATGGTGTAAAGTTTCTAACGCAGATGGATATCAGATTTACCGAGCTACAAGCAAAGATGGCACTTATAAAAAAGTTGCGAATGTAAAATCTCCAAGAAGTGTTTATAATGATAAAAATGTGAAGACTGGCAAAAGGTATTATTACAAAGTGCGTGCTTATGTTAAAGTTGATGGAAAAGTTGAATATGGGAATTTCAGCAATATTAAATCAAAAAAGATAACCTTAAAGACGACGGATATAAGTAGTAAGATACATGATACTGATTTGAATCCGCTATTTAAGGATATACCTTCATATCATAAAGATGAAGTAATTAGGGTTGCAAATAAGTTGCTTGATTTAAAAAAATTATATCCGAATAGCATTATATTTGGAACGATTTCAGATAATCATGTGAGCGAGAAATTGGAAGAAAATATAACATCTGCAAAGCATGCAGTTTATGCACTGGAAACTATTGGTCATGTGATGTGTGACTTTGTTGCAAATTTTGGAGACAATATTCTAGCGAATAATGGTATTGATAATAGTGCAAATTATGCTGATGAGGCATATATAGAAAAACTAATTCGAGATACCATGACTTCGCAGGTGTCTTTTAATCTTATTGGAAATCATGATAAGGGCGACAACACACAGGCACTGTATAATCTTGTTGGTAAATATAACAAATTTGATGATTACGGAGTTACAAAAGCCAGAGGATATGGGTATAAGGATTTTACTGAGAAAAAAGTAAGAGTGATAGTTCTGAATACTACCGATTATTGGGATGGTATGGGTGGAAATGGGATGTCTTACGAGCAGAAAGAATTTTTAATGAAAGCTCTGGACTTATCTGAAAAAAAAGATTTTTCGAAATGGACAATCATCATTCTTTCCCATATACCATTAGATTATTTAGGCGGTGACTACAATAAGAGCGATGATTTAAAAAAAATTTTAAAGGCCTATGATGACGGTTCAACTGTGAAAATTGCTGTAAATAGAACGTATGCTATTGCACAAAATGAAGCAGATAAATTTAATGAACTACTCACCTATAACTACTCCGGAAAAAATGCCCCGAAAGTAATTAATATTCACGGCCATATTCATAACAATAACTACGGAAAACTAAAGTTCATTGATGATAATACAGAACTGAATATGGTAAGAGTAGCAACTCCTAATTCATCTTTTGATGGTAATACAAGTGTAGATAGATATACTGCATATGGAAATTACAGCATAACTAAGAAAGAGGCACTGAAAATTGCTAAGGTGGCCAATTCCAAGGCGGACACGTCGGCAACATTCTATTTGATTGATTTGGATAGCCAGGTTATCCATTCTGTGGGTTATGGCGCAGATATTGATAGAACTATTCCGTATTAAAAGCAAAATATTTATCCATATAAATCAATATTTTTAAGATAACAGAGGTACCAACTTGACAATTTTAGTTACAGGTGGCTTGGGTTATATCGGAAGCCACACTTTCCTGGAGCTTCTCCAGACGGGTTATGACGTAGTGGTTGTGGACAACCTGAGCAATTCACAGCTGAATACAAAGAATCGGATTGAAGTGGTCACTGGTCGTTCCCTTGCTTTCTACGAGGGGGATATCCGTGATACGGCCTTCATGGATCAAGTCTTTTCTAAGCACGAAATCGATGGGGTGGTGCATTTTGCCGCGTTGAAGGCGGTGGGGGAATCCACCATGATGCCTCTGGAGTATTACCATAACAATGTGGCGGGGACCATCGCATTGCTGCAGGTGATGCGTAAGAACAACTGTAAGACCCTGGTCTTCTCTTCTTCCGCTACCGTGTACGGAAGTCCTGCGGAGATTCCGATTACGGAAGCCTGCCCGCTGGGCGTCTGCACCAACCCTTATGGGCAGACGAAGCAGATGTGTGAGGGGATTTTGCGTGATGTGGCGGCGGCAGATCCGGAGTGGAACGTGACTCTGCTGCGGTACTTCAACCCGATTGGGGCTCACCCAAGCGGCGTCATCGGTGAGCGGCCAAACGGCACACCGAATAATCTGATGCCTTATATCACCCAGGTGGCATCAGGCCGGCTGGAGCGGCTGGCGGTCTTCGGGGATGATTACCCGACACCTGACGGCACTGGTGTGCGGGACTATATCCACGTGGTGGATCTGGCCAAAGCCCATGTGGCCGCCGTCTCAAAACTGGCAGATTGTTCGGGGGTCCATACTTATAATCTGGGAACGGGCCGGGGCACCAGCGTGCTTGAACTGGTCCGCACCTTCGAGTCGGTCAATGGCGTGCCGGTTCCTTACATCATCCAGTCCCGCCGTCCGGGCGATGTGGCATCGTGCTATTGCGATGCGTCGAAAGCGGAGTGGGAGCTGGGCTGGAAGGCACAGTACACCCTGGAAGACATGTGCAGAGATGCGTGGAGATGGGAGCAGCAGTGCATGGAAGAAGCCAAGTAAGGTAAAGCCTGAGTGGAGCTGGGAGACTCTTAGAGACGCCTGGGGAAAACCGAAAATAAATAAAAAACTGCGCATTCAGACCCGAGCGGTCGGTGCGCAGTGGAATATGAAAGAACATACATTCAGAATATATGTTTGCAAACGTGTTGGAATGGTGGTATAATTAAAGTGTGAAGGGGGACGCTCCGGATCTGGAAAAATGCCACCACAAACGGCAGGCGGTTGGCCTTCATCCGCTACTACTGCAGCATGGTACGTCGTTCATAAGACTAGTCCAAATCGCAGGAGGAAGGAGGTGCATATTTTATGACCAGTTTTGAAATGGTTCAGTATGTACATAGTTCCATTGGTATAGTGCTGCAGACTGCTGCAGTAACTGCCTCTGTGATTAGTACGATAATACTGATCCTTCAGTTTCAGAATAAAGGAAATAAAAAATAACCGCGGCCGTCGGAAAGTTGCGGTTATTTTTTAATCAAAACCAATTCTAGGCCAACCGTTTGCCGGTGGCTTTTTCTATTTATATTATATGACCCTAAGGGAAAAATTGCAATATGTTTTTTACATACTACAATGTATTGAAATTTCAGTCCGCACTACGACTCTGTCAGAATAAATCAGTTTCGTCAGAACTGGGAATACAGTTGCATGAAAAGTCAAAGACCGGCGAAGACGATTCCGTACGAATAACCACTACCCAGGAGCGGGAATGGAGTCAAGGGACAGTACGCTGGATGACTCCGCGGCCGGTGCGCTGAAGGCGGAGCATCCGGGCAGCCCTTGACGAAATGACACGGAAAACCCTGTAGTGCGGAAGCAGGACAAACCCTGCTTCCCTGACTCCCCGGCGAGGGGCAGGTCCGGGCAGCGCCCGGGAAAAAACAGATTATATAATAGTTTAGTTACCATTGAGTATAATCGTTATTAATTAATGTATTTGAGAGGTTAAATATGTACATCAAGGAATTATATGATATTAATATCGGTCCGATTAAAGAACTTCATCTTAAGTTTCCATTTAATGCAGATAATTTGCCGAAGCCTGTAGTAATTGTCGGCGAAAATGGTTCGGGCAAGTCTACCTTTCTTTCAAACATTGTAGATTCTTTCTATGAAATAGGTGGACAAGCATATTCTGATGCAAGACATTCGAATGATGGGAATGGTTATCAGTATTATAAAACAATTACTCCTTCTGAAATACATATAGGAGAAAATTACCTTTGTTCTTGTCTTTTGTTTGAGAGTCAGCAAAGTTCTTCTGGCGATATTGAGTATGTTTTTAAATGTGGTAAGGTTGATTTCAACTCGTTTAGAAGCCGATGTCCGATTTCAATCAAAGATGAATTGAACTGGAAACTCATAGAAAATTATAAAAATGTTCATATTACTGACGAAGATGCTGAGAAGATCTTTTCTAAAAATATTCTTTGTTATTTTGGACCGGATCGTTATGAAAAACCATATTGGATGGGAAATAAATATTACCATCTCTCAGATTTTGCACATCCTAGCATAAAAACACGATGGCATGGGAAATTGGAAACACCTATTGAGGTTCGAAACGTTACACCCGAAACCCTTCAATGGTTATTGGATGTTATTGTTGATTCACGGTGTGATGTTGGTACAACGGGAACAGAGTTGCATATTGAACACATAAGTAAAGGTGATTTAATATTATTAGGTCAGGCTCGTACCAATATTGAAACTATTATGAGTGCAATTTTAGGTAAAGACGTTTATTTTAGCCTTAACAATCGCAGTGCACATGCATCAAGGTTCTGTATTAAATCTAAAAGCGACGATTCTATTATTGTTCCTACTTTGGATGCGTTATCTACAGGACAGAGTGCATTATTCAATTTATTTGCGACGATTGTCAGATATGCAGATTCGAAAAATATTAACAATAGTTTGCATTTAGCAGACATAACGGGAATTGTTGTCATTGATGAAATTGAACTACATTTACATTCGAACTTACAACGAGATATCTTACCACAGCTAATTTCTATGTTTCCTAAAGTACAATTTGTAATCTCTACTCACTCACCTTTGTTTCTTTTAGGCATGGATAAACAATTTGGATACGATGGATATACGATTTACCAAATGCCAGATGCTCAGATTATATCGTCCGAGCGTTTTTCTGAATTTCAAACTGCTTATTCCTATTTTGAAGAAACTAAGCTTCATGAGGAAAGAATTAAAACCGCAATTGAATTAAAGCAAACTAAACCATTAATAATTACAGAAGGTGCTACTGATTGGAAACATTTGAAAGCTGCATATAACAATTTGTGTCAAAAACCTGAATATAGTGATTGGCTTACTCAGTTAGATTTTGAATTTCTGGAATATGAACCTGAAAACAGCAATGAAGATGTACCGATAAAGCTTAAAATGAGTCAATCACAATTAAGAAAATTGTGTAATCAGTATAAATTAGTCCCGCAATTGCGGAAGATTATATTTATTGCAGATAGGGACGTTCCTGAAGCTGTGACAGAATTGGAACAAAGAGGTTGTTCATTTAAAAATTGGGGTAACAATGTGTTTTCATTCTGTATACCTGTTCCATTACATCGCTTGCAAACACCAGAGATTTGCATTGAGCATTATTATACTGATTCGGAGATAAAAACACCGGTAGATTTAGGTGATGGTGTTGTAAGACGTATTTTTATGGGGAATGAGTTTGATAGTGACGGTTTTTCTGGTGCTGAAGAAAATTATTTTTTCAGAGATAAAAATGCTTGTGGAGAAAATAGCATTGCTATAATTGATGGATCGGGTGATAAAAAGGTGATTCGTCCTCGAGAAAACCCGCCCATCAATTACAGCCTATCTAAAATGAATTTTGCAAAAAAAATATTAGCGCAAGAGCCTCCTTTTAATGGTATGGACTTTTCTAAATTCATACTTATATTTGAAAAAATTAAAGAGATATTGGAAATATAGATTGAAAATTATGTAATAACAATTAGAAGGAAAAAGAGGTTGTAGTAAATGCATTGTAATAATCCTATTGATGAAACGATTAACTTAGATTTCTCAAGTAGTACCTTATCTATAAAAAATGATAATTGTAAGTTACTGGTTAATGAATCTGTAGAAAAATTATCGGTTCTTGTCGATGAAGGCTATAGTTATTTGTGTAAAAAGGGTTTGACAGAACTGGAACCATTAGTTACCTCTAAGCTTGAAACTGTTTCAAGTGACTGTATTGGGCCGCCTAATCCAGGAATTCTACTTCCCGTTTTGTGGAATGCAAGTATTACAGAAGAAAAGGATGTAAGAGAACTGTATGCAAACTTACTAGCTAGTTCGATGAATTCTGTAGTTAAGGACGGTGTTCATCCTAGTTTTGTTGAGATTGTGAAACAGTTGTCCTCAGACGAGGCGAAGATTCTTAATTATATGAGTTCTCATTATGCCATACCTACAATTTCTTTTCGCCTGCCTGTTGAAGGGGGATATGCTATGGTTTTAGAAGATTTCACGGATATTCCGGAACGAATAGCATGTGAAACTGCTGATGAGTCAAGATACTGCTTTACTAATTTAGTCAGACTGGGACTTGTTGAAAAAGTAAATAACAGCATCGGGATTTCTGATAAAGACTACGCAGACTTGGAGAAGCATCCTTCGGTAAAAAAAGCAAGTGAAGAGGCGGGGAACATTTTATCAGAAATTACAAAGTTTAGACAGATTGATATACGCAGGGAAAGCTTTAGATTAACCGTTTTCGGCATAAAATTCTGCAGGATTTGCGTAGCAGGGACTGAAACGGAGTAATTCAATTAAATTTGTTAGAATTGTTCACGGTTCAAATACTATGCATGGCCCTCATTGCCAACTGGTGGCCTGGGAAGCAGCGCGGCTTCGCCATCGGTTTCGCCAATGCTTTCTCAGGTCTGGGTTCTGTGGCCACAGCCTTCGCGGTTGCCATTTCCCTGTCTCTCTTCTCCGGAATGGGCTGGCGTGCAGCCTTCCTGGGAAGCGCAGTTGTCATGCTGGCCGTGGCAGCCGTTTATCCCTTCTTTGCCAAGGAACGGCCTTCCAAAATCGGCCTGCCGGAGTACGTGGACTCCCACGAGGAGCGTGAGGAGAACGATAACACCCTGGCGGAAATCGTGGCGGAAAAGGGCAAGCTCTATCCGTACATGTACCTGCTGCGGCAGTGGCGCTTCGACCTGTGGATGATCATCATCGCCTGCTCCAGCATCGCCCGCTACGGCCTGCTGACCTGGATCCCTACATATTACGTGGATGTCTTCGGCGTGGACATTGAGGCCGGCATCATCGGTTCTGTGGTCTGCCCTCTGGGCATGGCTGCCGGTGCTCTGGTGATTCCGTGGCTTTCCGACAAAGTCTGGTCTCAAAACCGTCTCCCATGGGTCATCATTTCGTCCGTAGCTTCGGCTCTGGCTGTGTTCGGCTTCATGGATGCGCAGCCCGGACTGTGGGCTTCCACACTCCTGTTCATCGCCGGTTTCTTTATTTATGGCATCAACAGCCTGGTGTGGGCCTTCGCCACTGACATCGGCGGCAGAACCTTCGGCGGTACCGCCACCGGCGTCCTGGACTGTGCAGCTTACGTGGGTGCCTCGCTCCAGGCCATCTATTTCGGCAGCGTCCTTACCGAAAGCGGGAACTGGAATCTGGTCTTCGCCTGTATCATCGCCGTACTGGCAGTGATGATCGCCGCAGCCCTGCTGGCAGGGGGAACTCGAGACAAGAAATAAGCTCAAAAAAAGAAAAATACTGCGCATTCAGACCCGAGCGGTCGGTGCGCAGTGAGATATAGAAGAACATACGTTTTCTGCCACGTTTGCGATTACATTCCTGTATGGCATGATGGTGCGAAGGGGACGGTTTGGATTGGGAGAAATGGTACGAGAAGGAGTCTGCGGTTGGCCTTCGATTTCGGACAAAAAGAAAAGATAACCGCGGCCGTCGGAAAGTTGCGGTTATCTTTTAATCAAAACCAATTCTAGGCCAACCGTTTGCCGGTGGCTTGTTGTGCCTATATTGTAAAACAGTGCAGGGCAGGAGTCAAGGGACAGTACGCTGGATGCCTCCGTGTCCGGTGCGCTGATGGCGGAGCATCCCGGCAGCGCCCGGGAAATTGTAGCGAGAATTGCTATAGATGCGGAAGGTGCAGATATCGCTGGAACCAGAGATTTGGCGGGGCTTGTCTGGTGAAGCGATGAAAATTGAAGAACGTATATTCTGAAAAGTTGATTGACGAAGGAGAATTGTCATGCTATAATTAAAATTACCCGACGGGTAATTTGGATAAAAATTGGAGGTTAAGTTGAGGCTGGAATATGGTTCGGATAAAGTAAAACGGCAATGTACAGATATAAAGGCAGCAACTAAGTTTTTTGGGGGAGATAAACAACTTGCATTGAAACTGCTCTCTAGAATTAATGCTTTGGAGCAGGCAGATGTAATCCGCGATATCGTTGTGCAGCCAACGTTCCGCTTTCATGATTTGAAAAATAAGTATGGGCGTGATCTGGATGGATACTTTTCTATTGATGTAAAAACCATAAGAGAGCCTTGGCGGATAATCCTTCAGCCCTTGGATGACAATGGGGAACCATTCGTTCCCTGTAATATTGATGAAATATCCGGAATTGTTAGAATTGTTGAAATTAGGGAGGTAAGTAAGCACTATGAGTAATTATATAGAATATAAGGAAAAGGTCGCCTTCCATCCGGGCTACTATATCAAGGAATTTGTTGATGACAGCGGTTTGACGCAGGAGGATTTTGCTAAGCGACTGGGAACAACACCGAAGAACCTCAGTATTTTGATTAGAGGGGAACAGAGCATCTCGATTGATATTGCGATGAAACTATCAAGATTGATTGGCACGAGTATTGATTACTGGCTGAATCTTCAGAAAGCGTATGATGCACTGATTGCTGAATTTAAATCCGATGAAGAGCTGGAACGGGAACGTGTTATATTTAAAGATATTGATTATAAATATTTTAGAGATAATTTCGGTTTGCCTGATCTCCCACGAAGAAAAGATGAGCAGATTGAGCAAGTGCGTAAATTTTTAAATATTTCAACATTGTCGGTTCTTACCAGACGTGATATGGCCGCCAGCTTCAGAAGCAGTTCGGACAGTATAACGGAGGCAAACACAATAAAGGCTAATATTATGGTGCAGATTGCCACCAATGTCGCACTTCGAACTGATGCTCCTAAATTTAATAAAAAATTGTTTGAGGAGGCGGCAGAATATGCGTTGTCACTTACAGAAAATCATTCAGACTTCTATCCTAAAATCAAAGAAGCTTTTTTAAAGGCGGGAGTAATTCTGGTAATCTTACCTAATGTTACTGGATCTAAGATAAATGGTGCCACGAAGAAAATTGGTGACAATATTGTTCTGATGGTGAATGACAGGCGGCTCTATGCAGATTCATTCTGGTTTACGTTGTTTCATGAAATTGGACATATCATGTATGGTGATTATGGAATTTCTTTCGATAAAGAGATTGGTGAAACGGAAGAAAAAGCAGATGCGTATGCCAGAGAAAAATTGATACCTGCCGACGTGTATAATGAATTTTTATCGAAAAATAATATTACGCTGCAATCTGTAACAAGGTTCGCCAAGTCGATCAATCGAGCTCCGGGAATTGTACTTGGACGTCTTCAGAATGACGGCCTCGTAGCGTATGATGACTGGGGAATGAAATCACTGAAATGCAAATACAAGGTGCAGATTGCCAACTGAATGTGGTTGGGCAGATGAGAGGTTACCGTGGATGATAGGAAACTCGTAGAAAAGTACGGGGAAAACTGAAAATAAAAAACTGCGCATTCAGACCAGAGCGGTCGGTGCGCAGTGAGATATAGAAGAACATACATTCAGAATATATGTTTGCGAATGCGTTGGCAAGGTGGTATAATATAAGTGTACGGTAGAATATAGAAAAATAGTATTAGAGAGGTATCTATGTCGAAACCATTAGATAAAGAATCTGTCATTAAAAACAAAAAGACTGCTATTCAGCAGTTGAATAAATTACTGGAACAATACATAAATGATAGCTCTAGCGAACACTTGAAGAAAGCGAATTTAATTTCCTATTGGCTGCAGGATTATGTGAAATATATAAGGTTCGAAGAAAAATTCGACCCTAAGCGAAATATTTCTTATAAACGAGGGGATGTCGTGAAGGTTGGCTTTGGTTTTAATGTCGGCAGCGAGTACGGTGGTTTGCATTATGCAGTTGTTTTAGATAATCATAATGCACACATTTCACCTGTTGTCACTGTTATTCCGTTAACATCAGTAAAGACTGGTGGTAATAAAGATTCATACGCAGGAAATGTGGCCTTAGGCAATGATCTTTATCAACAGCTCAATTTGAAATTCAATACACTTCAGAAAGCTTACGAAAAAGAAGCCGAAGAAATGCTGGCACTTAATGAGCTTCTTCCTGCAGCAATTGCTGGGGCTAAAACTCATTTGTTAAAAATGGCTGAGAAGAGTCAACTTCCTGAGGATGATCAAGAACGTGAAGCAGAGATAGAAAGACAATTATCTGGTGTGGATAAATTAGCATCTGCATTGCAATCTAAATTAGAACAGTACGAAATACGGCGTGAAGAATTGGCGAAAATTGGAGATGAAATTGCTGGAATGAAACAGGGGAGTATTGCACTGGTAAATCAAATTACAACAATCAGTAAGATGCGTATTTATGATCCACGTAATTCTGGTGGAGTGCTCTACGGGGTTTCTTTATCCGAAGAAGCTATGGAGAAAATTAATCAAAAGGTCAAAGAGCTTTACGTATTCTAACTATTACCAGTATTTTTTCGTTGACTGCGAGCATATTATAAGATATAATAGATTTACCGTAATGTCGCACTTTGTGTGTATTTGCGAACATCGCCTATAGGGCATCAAAGAAGACATTTGTCTATTATTGTGGAGACCTCGTAGCAATACGAGGTCTTTTACGTTGTTCAATAGATGTTTTGATGGGAGGTGCTTTGCGCATCAATTAATATATCTAATTAAGTATATTTTTGGTGACTTTGTTAGCGACCATTTAATTTAACTAATTTAGACAGATGCTAACCTTGAACAGCACTCGAATCAGAAATCTGTCCCGAATCATGCAGCATCACCTGGCAGCCCTGCTGGCAGGAGGAAACCAATACCCGTGACAAAGCACATTTTTTGTTGAAATTAAGCACTCAGCTTATTGACTCAGCAGGTTTGGAATGGTAGAATAATGTATCGGAGTATTGTTTTTTTGAGGTAAGGAATGAATACAAACGAAAATAAAGTAATTGATAGAAATGACGAGCTGGAGATTGACCTGCAGCGGCTTTTTTCTGCGCTCCTGAGCAGAGCGTGGATGATTGTTCTGGCTGCAGTGATCAGTGCGGTTCTGTTCTTCGGTGGAACGAAACTGTTCATCACACCGGAGTATCAGTCCAAGGCTATGTTTTATGTTAACAACGGGTCTCTTTCTGTAGGTGGTGCTTCTCTGAACCTGTCTGCCAGTGACCTGTCTGTATCCAAGAATCTGGTTTCTTCTTATATCGTAATTTTACAGACGAGAGAAACCCTAAATGATGTGGCAGACTATGCGGAAGTGGAGCGCTCCTACGCTGAGCTGAAGTCCATGATTCATGCAGCTGCGGTGGATTCTACAGAAATCTTCGAAGTGGTGGTAACCAGTACGGATCCGGAGGAGGCGGAGAAAATTGCCGATGCTATTTCCTACATACTGCCGAAGCGAATCAGTAACATCGTAGAAGGTACGTCTGCACAGGTTGTAGACCATGCGGTTCTGCCGTCTGTACCAAGCTCACCGAATGTAATGAAGAATACCGCACTGGGTATGATTCTGGGCTTCGTCCTGGCAGCCGGTGCTATCTGTATTTATGAAATCTTTAATATTACCATCCGCTCTGAGGAAGATGTGGCGCAGTGCTGCAGCCACCCTGTACTGGCGGTGGTGCCTGATATGAATACCAATGCCAAGGGTGGATATTACCGCTATGGTTACGGTGGTCCGGAAGGAAGCCGCAGAGCCAAGATTAAGAATAAGGCAGCGAAATCCTTCAAGATGCCGGAATTCAAGCTTCCATCTAAGGAAGCAGCTCCTGAGGCTGTTTTCATCGGCAGATCCATGGGCTTCGCAGCATCCGAAGCATACCGTATGCTGGGTACCAAGGTGCAGTTCTCTTTCGCAGACGACAGGGACAGCCATGTAATCGGTGTTTCCAGTTCCCTGCCTGGTGAAGGTAAGAGCTTGACTTCCATCAACCTGGCGCACTCTCTGGCACAGCTGAATAAGCGTGTACTGCTGATTGACTGTGACCTGCGTAAGCCGTCTCTGGCTGCCAAGCTGAAGGAAGAACGCGAACCTGGTCTGTCCAACTATCTGATCCGCAGCCATGAGCTGGAAGAATGCCTGCGTAAGATTAATCTGGATGACGGTGTAAGCCTGGAGGTAATGATGGCGGGCAACATTCCGCCGAACCCTGTAGAACTGCTCAGTTCCAACCGTATGAAGCGTCTGCTGGAAGGCCTGCGTCAGTCTTACGACTTCGTAATTCTGGACCTGCCTCCTGTAAAGGAAGTCAGCGACGGTATGGTTGTGGCTAACCTGGTAGACGGGGTACTCATGGTAACCCGCGAAAACTACTGCGACCGCGTAATTCTGGGTGCTTCCATGAAGCAGTTCGAATTCGTAAATGCACGTATTCTGGGTGTGGTGCTCAACTGCTCCAGAGAACATGCGGATAACGGCAAGAAGTACGGCAAGTACTATGGCAGATACGGCTACAGAAGATATGGTTACGGTTACGGCCGTTACTACGGTACCGGAGCCGGCCGCCGCAGCAGCAAAGAATCATGATAGTGGATTTTCACAGTCATGTGCTGCCGGGGATCGATGACGGAAGCCGCAGTGCGGAGGAATCTCTGGAGATTTTGCAAAGCATGCAAAGTCAGGGGATTGAGGCCGTAGTGGCCACGCCTCACTTCTATGCCAGCCACCACTTCCCGGAGAAATTCCTGGAACGGCGGGAGCGGGCGAAGGAAGAGGTTTTGAGGGCTGCAGAGGAAGCGGGAATTGCGCTTCCCCATCTGTACTACGGTGCGGAGGTGGCGTACTTCCGGGGCATGAGCCAGTCGGAGGTGCTGAAGGACCTGGCCATTGAGGGAACCGGTGCTGTGCTGGTGGAGATGCCTATGGGCAAGTGGTCACCGTACATGTACCAGGAACTGGGGGAGATTTACCGGGATCAGGGACTCCTGCCCATTATCGCTCATGTGGACCGTTATCTGGGAAGATTCCGGGATTATGGGATTCCGGAGAACTTGTCCAAGCTGCCTGTGCTGGTACAGGCCAATGCAAGCTTTTTCCTTCAGGGAAATACGGTGCGGAAAGCCTGCCGTATGCTGAAGGAGGAACAGATTCACCTTCTGGGTTCGGACTGTCATAATCTTACGGACAGGGGACCGAATCTGGGAGAGGCTGTGAAGGCCATCGAGGCTTCTCTTGGTCATGAGGTGCTTGAACGGATTGCCGGTTGGCAGACTCAGGTGCTGAAGCAGAAGTAGTATTAGAACATGTCTGAAACGTTAAAACCGTTAAAGTTAATGATTTAAACGTTGAAATATTTTAAAATTCTTTAAAGAAGAGGAGAGATTAAAATGAAACAGTTAATGAGAGTGCTGCTGGTAGTAATGATGATTATGGCTATGACAGTATCTGCATTTGCATCTCCGCTGGGATTTGTGAAGAGTGTTTCCGATAAGCCGGTTCCTTATCTGCTGCCTCTGGGCAAGTGTCCGGATCATGGTGTGCAGTCTTACGGATGGCTGCTGGATGAAAACGGAAACAAGGTTCAGTGCCTCCATGAAGGTCAGATTATCGTAACTCCGCTGTACAAGTTCGAAGAGGGCGATTATCACAAGGCTCTGACTAAGGAAGTTGTAGACCTGATTTTCCAGGTTTATGAAGAACTGATCTCTGATGATGAAGTGCTGGCAGATGTTCACGGTCTGGTAGAACGTATTAAGGCAGAACTGGGTAAGCATGCGGATGAAGATCATCTGTCCATTTATGAACTGTTCGATGTAACCATTATCGATGCCAACGGTAAGGTATTCCAGGTTCCGGACGGTTACTCCCTGATGGTAAAGTTCAATCTGCAGTTTGCTATGGATGAATTCCTGGAAGTAATGTCTTATGCAGATGATCACTGGCAGCTGGCAGAGCTGGTTGCAAATGAAGGTGACGGTGTTCTGGTAAGATTCAGCCACTTATGTCCGGTTGCATTCCTGGTAGAATCCGATGATGCTCCAGCTGGTGATGATGATGCTGATAAGCCTGAATCCGGTGATAAGGAAGACGGCGATAAGGACGATGAAGAAGACGTTCAGGGCGGCGGCCAGGATGAAGATAAGGATGACGCTCAGGGCGGAGATAACGCTAAGACTGGCGACGAATCCAACCCTGCTCTGTGGGGCGGTCTGTGCTTAGCTGCTTTAGCAGGTCTGCTGGGCGTACTGAAGACTCGCAAGAAGGCTTAATAAACGAGGTAAAAGAATGAAGGCGACGGACAAAGGTAAAAAATTACTGTTCGGTCTGGTCTGTATTCTTCTGATTGCAATCGTAATATACAGTGGTTTTCGGTTTCTGGAAACCACTGTTTTTTTAGAAGAAGCAGAGGATACGGCGGTTTCGCAGCATGTCTCCAAAACCATTGAGTGGAACGGTGTGAAATATTTCCCGAAGCAGGATATCGAAACTTATCTGGTCATCGGTGTGGATGAGCAGGGACCTATGGTGAAACAGGAGTATTATTCCAACACCGGTATGGCGGATGCCATCATGGTTCTCATCTTCGATAAGGGCCGTGAGGTGGTGGATGTGGTTTCCCTCAACCGTGATACCATGACTGATGTGCGGGTTCTGGGGATTGACGGGAAGCCGGCGGGTACCAGAAAGGAGCAGCTTGCCATTTCTTATGCTTATGGAGATGGTATGGAGCGTTCCTGTGAAAATACCATGGCAACGGTTTCTGCCATGCTCAATGGCATCGAACTGGATCATTTCGTAGCCATGAATATGGATGCGATTAAGGTTCTCAACGATGCGGTTGGCGGTGTAACGGTCAATGTTACGGAGGATTTCTCTGCGGTGGACAGCTCCATTCAGATGGGAGAGATGACGCTGCACGGAGATCAGGCACTCACATATATCCGTGCCCGTAAGGATGTGGGAACTCAGCTCAATGTGTCCCGTATGGAACGCCAGCGCGGATACATGGAAAGTTTCTTCTCTGCACTGAAGGCGAAAGTCGGCAGCGACATGGCCGGTGAGTTCGTGGTGGATACCTATGAGGCGCTGGATCCATATATGGTAACAGACTGTTCTGTAACGGTTATGTCTTCCATGCTGGAGCGCTATTCCGCCTATGAACTGGGCCGTATGGTCACTCCGGAAGGAGAAAATAAAAAAGGCACAGAATATATCGAATTCTACCTGGACGAAGAGGCCTTCGACCAGCTGGTTATCGACATGTTCTACGCCGAAAAGAAGTAAGCATCTGCGCCGCGAAATGCAGGGCACTGCGAAATGCAGGGCACAGAGCGCAATCACTCCTTTCGGGCGATTTCAGCCGCTTAGGAGTGATATCGAACGGCAAAACACATAAAAATAGCACAAAAACCCTCCCATGCAGGCCGTATAATGGCGAAAATGGGAGGGTTTTCTTCGTTTATATGGCCATTTCAATGAAAATGATTGGCCGGAATCACTCGATTCGGCAGATTTTGCAAAGAAAGGAGTGAAATGAACTGCTTTGACGCGGGCCTAAGGCACATTTTGCTTAGAAAGGTCCACCCGGCACACCCGGCGGAACCACAGGGTCAGAATAGTAGATGTAGGTCAGACGGATGGTGAACAGATCCACCACCATGATATTTCCGCTGGTAATTTCCTGCAGAATCAGGTAGTTGGTGCCAAGGCCCACCAGGAACCCGAATCTTTGCTCAATGTTATTGGAGCCCATAAGCTGCTCGATACGCATGTAGCGGCCCATCTGTGTGCGCATGAATCCCAGGTAGGACTGCACATCGGTGGAATCGACGGTTTCCTGGAACTGCTGGGTGGTCATAGGCGTCTGAGGTACTGTAAACATGGGACTGTTTTCGCCCGGAGACATGTGGGTCATGCTCATGTATGGCGTCATCTGGTCGTATGTAAGGGGAGCGGTATGGTGCTGCTGCGTCTGCTGCCTCTGCGGCGGTCTCTGCGGCTGCATCTGCTGGGACTGCATCTGCGGAGTCTGCATCTGCGGTGACGGCATGATGCTGTGGACGGGAACTGCATCCGGCTGGCTGTTTTCCTCAGCAAAATCTGCAGAAACAGGTTCTTCTGCCGGTGCGGAAACCAGAACTTCGTCGAGGTGAATCCGGTCACCGATCCGCATCTCACCTTTTCGGATCATCTGTGGTGTAACGGTATTGGTGCAACATGGTGCTGCCATAAGTGAACCTCCTGAATTTTTAATTAAGTGTCGGCATAAAGGCTGGTTGGAGAATAGAAACAGTGATCTCCCACCCGGTTATGTATGACGCCGACCATGGAAGGGAAATAGGTGGGACAGGTCTGGCTGTAGGGGTTGAAGAAAAAGAGAGAATCGTCTACGCCGAACAGTCTCCCTCCTGACAGTGCCCAGTCGACGATTTCGTAATGCTCCTCTGTGGGAGACATGTTGTAGACGTTTTGCGGGTTGTAACGGCCGCCAACGGACTCACGCATACAGACGAATTGATTAGGCTGGGTGATCACCGCCCGGACGTCACCTCCACCTCCGTTGATTCTGCTGAATTCTCCGTTGGGGACTGTGGCCCGGTTCATGATGACGGTGGCGACAGCCCGCATGCCGTTGTCGCCCTCGCCGCCGGCTTCACATTGTATGAGCCGTGCAAAAAGTTCTCTGGTATCCAGTGGCATACTTTACCTCCTGTTTTAACGGGGACTGATTTATTTTATGCGGGAGATGCGGCCTGTGTGCATAAAAAAAGAAGCAGGACTGGTCCTGCTTCTTTGAGGGATTGGTTATTTCAGTACGAAACGCATCTGCACCGGATTGTGGTCGGAGTATGCAAACTGGTAATCCACCACATCGGCCTGCAGCACTTCCACGTTATCGGATACGATGAATCCATCGATTGTAATCTGGAAATTGGTTTCCGGGTCCCATGGACGGTCTGCATTACGGCAGCTTGGAACGGGAGCATCCGGATTAAATGGTGCAGCCAGGCTGAAGCCCTCCGGAATATCCTCCACTGGAAGCGGCTGAGCCCAGCTGTAGTCCTCGCCTGAGACACCGAAGATTTTGCCGGAGTCGCCAAGCAAATCCTTGTTGAAGTCGCCGCCGCAGATGACGTAATTGCCGGCTGCGTATTCTGCCGCCATGTCTTCATACAGCACTTCCAGCTGCTGGTTGGCGATGGTCGGGTCGGTGGTGTAGGCGGACAGGTGGAAGTTGTAGAGCACCAGCTCTCTGCCGTTGTCAGTATCCATACGGTTTACGGTGTAACAGCGGTCCAGATCCACCAGCTTGGCCAGGTCTTCCTGAATCGGCAGGCTGCGGCGCACCGCAGAAGTTATATCGCAGTTAGACAATGTGAGCAGACCGGCCACCGACTTCCCGTGTGGTTCCGTCAGCGGGTAGAACAGGTAAGGGGAGTCGTAGTTCAGGGCAAAGGTTCCAACTCGTCCGGTCAGTCCGCTGGTCAGAAGTTCTTTCTGATCGATGTGGTATGAGCGGGTGGAGTCGATATCCACTTCCTGTATCAGGTAAAAGTCAGATTTCAGTTCAGCCAGCTTGCCGGCCATGGCAATGGTGTTTTCGCGGACTGCCTCTTCGCTGAAGCCCCGGGAGTATTTCCCGCCGTCCATGAAGAAACTGTACTGATCAGTATAAGCACCGAAACCTACATTCCAGGAAGTCACCGTCAGCTCCTGATCGGTGTGAACCTGAAGGTTAGGGACTTTGCAGGACAAGTCGCCCAGAGGGCAGATTTGCTCCGGAACCAGCTCCTGGTGATCCTCAATGCGGTAATAAGCTGTGAGTACGTAGGCCAGATAGGCGCCCACGATTAAAATAAGAATCAGCAGCAGGGCCAGGATGTATTTTATCGGTTTCTTAAGGTTGGACATAGGTTACCTCCCGTTTGTAAATCTGTCTGTATTGTACCATGGATTTGGTAAATGTGAGAAATTAATTTTCAAATTGTACAGAAAACAAAGTTTGCATCTGATATAATAGTATAAGAGAAAAAGGCAATCTGACGCAGCACTGTAAAGGCAGCGATCGGGCTGCCTTTTTTATTGTATACGAAAGGAGTGGGATGGAATGAGAAACTTTAAATCGGAACTGAAAAAAGATGTGGAATATCAGAAGCGGCTGCTGGCTGAATATGAAAAAGAGCTTGCATGTCTGCCTGAAGGAAGTTTAAGCAGATACCAGGTGGGTAAAAAAACATATTATAAGTATATGGTAAGAAAAGCAGGACGCCGCATGCAGCGACATGTAAAAAGTACAGAGGTGGAATTAATCGGGGCCCTTTGCAGGAAGGCTTTTTTAAAACACAGTGTGCGCATCATGCAGGATAACGTCAAAGCACAGGAAAAACTCATGGATATATACCGTTCCTACAGCATGGAAAATGTGCTTCAGGAACTGAAACCGATATATGCGGAAAGTGCGGCAGCATCAACTGCAGAAGCATATATTCGACGAAAGCAGGACGATGCAATTGCCCGGGCAGTGCATCCGGAGCGGCTGACGCAGCCAACTTTGGCTGGCTTCTATGTGCGCAGCAAATCTGAAACGATTATTGTTAATATGATGACCGGACGCCGTGTTCGGTTTGTGTACGAAGAACCCATCCGTCTCGAAATCCCCGGACGGGGAAGCATTACCATGCATCCCGATTTTGTGATTTATCTGGATAACGGAGAAATCATTATCTGGGAACATTTAGGAATGCTGTCCAGTGACAGTTACACGGAATCACAGGCGAGAAAACTTCAAATGTATCATCTGGCAGGCTATACATTGGGAAAAAATCTGTTTCTGACTGCGGATAATGCAGATGGAACACTGGATGTGTCTGTGATTTTACGGGTGATTGATGAAATTTGTGAGCGGGGCGGATGTTACGGGGTATAATTTAGAACTGGCAGTAATTCTTGGGGGAAAAGCTCTAAACGCTATAAGGAAACTTAGATACCAAGGCTGATTTTGAAACTGAAGTTCTAATAATTTACAGTTTTTTTAGAGCTGCCGGATATACTCGAACTCGTCAGCTCTATTTCCCCATAAAAATTTAGAGCTATCGAAGGCGAAATGCGAAAAAGTCCTAAAAAACAGATTTTGCTTAGAGGCAAGGAAGCGAAATAAATAGACTGTCTCTATATCACACGTCCGTTTGCCAAATGACGCAATCTGTGGTAAAATATTCAGATTAAGGAGGATTGACCTATGGCGTTTACACATCTGCATGTACATACTGAATACAGCCTGCTGGACGGTGCAGCCCGGATTAAGGATCTGGTGCGCCGCGTGAAGGAACTGGGAATGGACAGCGTGGCCATCACGGATCACGGTGTCATGTTTGGTGTGATTGATTTTTATAAGGAATGTAAGAAGCAGGGAATCAAGCCGATCATCGGATGTGAAGTCTACACTGCCAAGCGGCGGATGCTGGACAAAGAAGCCGATAAGGACAAACACCAGGGTCATCTGGTGCTGCTGGCGAAGAACGAAACCGGCTATCAGAACCTGATCAAGATCGTATCCCTGGGATTCACCAAGGGGTATTACTATAAACCGCGTATTGACAAGGATGTGCTGCGCATGTACAGCGACGGGCTCATCTGCCTGTCTGCCTGCCTGGCCGGGGAAGTGCAGTACCGCCTTATGAACAACGATTATGAAGGCGCAAAATCCGAAGCCCAGGCGCTTTCGGAAATCTTCGGTCCGGGCAACTTCTATCTGGAGCTGCAGGATCAGGGACTGGAAGAAGAACAGTACATTTATCCGAACATGCTTCGCCTGGCCAAAGAACTGAATCTTCCGCTGGTTGCAACCAACGACGTTCATTATGTGAAACAGGAAGATGCGGAGGCCCACGATGTGCTTCTGGCCATTCAGACTGCCACAACCATCGATGACCCGAACCGGATGAAGTTCCCGAATGACCAGTTCTACCTGAAGAGCGAAGACGAAATGAAGAAGCTCTTTGCGGGGGTGCCGGAGGCCATCACAAATACCCAGGTAATCGCAGAACAGTGCAATCTGGACTTTAAGTTCGGGGAATATCACCTGCCTGAATTTACGGCACCGGACGGTCTGGATAATGAAACCTATCTGCGGCAGCTTTGCCATGAGGGGCTCATTGAGCGCTACGGCAGCCAGCCGGGAAGCGACCTCATTGAAAGACTCAACTACGAGCTGGGAACCATCGCTTCCATGGGTTATGTGGAGTACTTCCTCATCGTATGGGATTTCATAAATTATGCGAAACAGAATAAGATTATGGTGGGACCGGGCAGAGGCTCTGCGGCCGGCTCCCTGGTTGCTTACTGCCTGAAAATTACCGACATCGACCCGATCCGGTACAATCTGATTTTTGAAAGATTCCTCAATCCGGAACGTGTCAGCATGCCGGATATTGATATTGACTTCTGCTACGAACGCCGGCAGGAAGTGATTGACTATGTTAAGAGAAAGTACGGGGAGGACCGTGTATCTCAGATTATCACCTTTGGTACCATGAAGGCAAAGGCGGCAGTCCGTGACGTGGGCCGTGCTCTTATGGTCAGCTACGCAGATACCGATGCCATCGCCAAGGCAATTCCGTTTGACCTGCACATGACCATCGACAAGGCTCTGGAAACCAATCCGGAACTTCATGCGCGCTATGAAAACGAGGAGATGGTACAGCAGGTAATCGATATGGCACGGGCTGTGGAAGGCATGCCGCGTAACGCATCCACCCATGCAGCCGGTGTGGTAATTTCCAAGGCGCCGGTGGACGAATACGTGCCGCTGTACAGCTCTGATAAGGGCATTTCCACCCAGTTTACCATGACCACCATCGAAGAACTGGGACTTCTGAAGATGGACTTCCTGGGACTGAGAAATCTGACGGTAATCCGTGACGCCCTGGAAATGATTGAAAAAGATTACGGCGTCACCATCGATTTTGCAAAGATGGGGTATGACGATCCGAAGGTATATGAAATGATTGCGGCAGGCAATACCAGCGGCGTCTTCCAGCTGGAAAGCTCCGGCATGACTCAGTTTATGAAGAACCTGAAGCCGACCTGCTTCGAAGATGTGGTAGCGGGGATTTCCCTTTACCGTCCGGGTCCGATGGACTCCATTCCGAAATATATCGAAAACAAAAAGAACCCGAAGGGTATCAAATATGTAGACCCGGCTCTGGCACCGATTCTGGACGTTACCTACGGCTGTCTGGTGTATCAGGAGCAGGTAATGCAGATCGTGCGTGACCTGGGGGGCTACAGCTACGGCCGTTCCGACCTGGTGCGCCGTGCCATGTCCAAGAAAAAGATGGACGTGATGCTGGAAGAAAAGCAGTACTTCATTCACGGAAAGATGGCTGAGGACGGCACCGTGGAAATCGAAGGCTGCGTGCGGAAGGGTATTCCGGAAGCTGCCGGCGAGGCAATCTTTGCGGATATGGTCAGCTTTGCAGAATACGCTTTCAATAAGTCCCATGCTGCGGCTTATGCAGTGGTGGCCTACGAGACAGGCTATCTGAAGGCATATTATCCGGTGGAATTCATGGCCGCCCTCATGACCAGCGTCATGGGCGATTCTGACTCAATCGCAAAATACATCCGCAACTGCAATGAGATGGGAATTCAGGTGCTTCCGCCTTGCGTCAATGCTTCTCAGAAGAAGTTCAGTGTGGAAGACGGCAAAATCCGCTTCGGCCTGCTGGGTATTAAGAACGTGGGAGAAGGTGCCATTGATGCCATCATTGCAGCCAGAGAAGACAAGGGATGTCCGAAGACTCTGAATCAGTTCATCAGCAACCTGGAAATCAGCCAGGTGAATAAGAAAGCCATTGAAAGTTTAATCAAGGCCGGTGCTACAGACTGCCTGGAAGGCACCAGAGCGGCCCATACAGCCTGTTTTGAGGGGCTGTTGGAGTCTGCACAGAATATGTCGAAAAAGAACCTGGAAGGGCAGATTTCGCTCTTCCAGATCGCAACCGATGAGATGGCAGCCGGAGGTCTGGAACAGCGTCTGCCGGATATCGAAGAGTTCAGCAAAGATGTGAAGCTGACCCTGGAAAAGGAAATGCTGGGCATTTACCTGACGGACCATCCGCTGAATGATTACGCAGAGCAGATGGAAAAGCTGGCTACCGTAACCAGCGATCAGCTCAACCATGCGGCAGAAGGTGTGGAGGCAGGCGACCCGAACGCAGACTGCATGGCCTGCGGTACCGTTGCCACAGCAGCCTGCGGCAGAAAGATTCAGGACGGCATGCAGGTCATCATGACCGGCATGATCGATACCAAGAAAACCCTGATTACCAAGAGCAGCAAGATGATGGCATTCCTGCAGCTGGAGGACCTGTACGGTGTGACCGAAGTGGTGGTCTTCCCGAATGTATACGAGCGCTGCATTAGTGCCATCGAAGTGGATAAGGTAGTAGCCGTAAAGGGTACCCTGAACTTCAAGGAAGAAGAAGCACCGAAGGTGCTGGCCGATGAGGTCCTGACCATTGAAGAGGCCTCAGAAAAGGGATTCAGCCAGAGAGGCGGATACCGCAGCAGCCAGCAGCAGAATCAAACGGCAGCAGCCCGGCCGCCGCAGCAGAAACCTGCAGCAGCGCCTGCAGAAGCAGTGGCAGAGGACGAAAAGCCGGTAGGAATGGTGAAGGTGAAGCTGACAGCAGACATGAACGCGGAAGTAACCCTGGAACAGGTGAAGAGCGTGCTGAAGCGTCATCCGGGAAAGGCACAGGTGCTGATCTATCTGCCGGAAGGAAAGACCCTACGGACAGACCGTCAGCTTTGGGCGGAGCCGGACCGGAATCTTGGAATCCAGCTTGCAGCCATTCTGGGAAAAGAAAATGTGAAATTGCAGAGGGAATAAATTATGAAGAGAATAGCAGTACTGACCAGCGGAGGAGATTCTCCGGGTATGAATGCGGCAATCCGTGCAGTGGTACGGTGCGGCATCGATAAAGGCATGGAAGTGTACGGTGTAAGCCGCGGATATGAAGGACTTCTGGAGGGAGAAATCCGTCAGATGGACAGAAACTCTGTGGGAGATATTCTCCATAAGGGCGGCACCATCCTGAAGACTGCCAGAAGTGAGCGTTTCAGGACAGAAGCGGGTGTGAACCGTGCAGCTGAAATGCTGCGTACTTTCGGAATTGAAGGTCTGGTTGTGGTCGGCGGTGACGGATCTGCCAGAGGTGCAAGGGAACTGTCCCTCCGCGGAATTACCGTAATGTGTCTGCCGGGAACCATTGATAATGACCTGAATTACAGTGATGTTACCATTGGTTTTGATACGGCTGTGAATACGGTTCTGGAAGCCATCACCAAGCTTCGTGATACTTCTTCTGCCCATGACAGAACCACTGTAATTGAAGTAATGGGACGTGACTGCGGGGATATTGCGCTGTATGCAGGTCTTGCAGGCGGTGCGGAGGCTGTGCTGATTCCGGAAATCCCGGTTGATGTGAATGAAATCTGCCGCCGCATTATCGAGGGAAGCCACCGCGGCAAGCTTCACAGCATCATAATCAAAGCAGAGGGTACAGAAATGACCAGCGGCGAGCTGGCACGCCTGATCGAAGAACGTACCGGCAAAGAATCCCGAAAAGTGGTACTGGGTTATCTCCAGCGCGGCGGTAATCCTACTTTAAATGACCGCAATCTGGCCACTATGACTGCAGCCAAGGCCGTGGAACTGCTGTATGCAGACTCCCCAAGCAAAGCCATCGGTATGAGCCAGGGAGCTATCGTAGCTTATGATCTGGAGGATGCTCTGGCTATGCCGAAGGAGTTTAACCAGAATATGTACGATCTTATTTCCGTACTGAGCAAGTAGCGGGGAAGAGGAATCGAGGAACTATGGAAAGAACAGTAGTAATCTATAAAAGTAAATACGGTGCCACCGAGCAGTATGCCCGCTGGATTGCCGATGAACTGAACTGCGATCTGGTGAGGGCGGAGGATTTCAAGGCAAAACATTTCGCCAACTACGATAACATCATCTTTGGAGGCGGCCTGCGTGCGGGCGGTATCAAGGGGTTCGAGCTGATCAAAAAGAACAGCTGGATTCTGAAGGAAAAGAAGGTTGTGGCCTTCGTAGTGGGTCTCAGTGTGGATGACCGCCAGAACCGCATCGATGTCCGTGACATCAACCTGGACAAGCCGGCACTGCGGAACATGACCCTCTATTACTGCAAGGGTGCATTCCGTCCGGAAACGGTGACAGGAATTGATAAGGGCATCATCAAAGTCTGTATCCGCATGCTGGAGGGAGACTGTTATACCGGAACCGATGCTCAGAAGCAGCTGTATAAGGATATGACAGAAGGTGCCGATTATATCGACCGTAAATATATCGAACCGATTGTAGCTGAATTTAAAACCGAATAATCAAAAACAGCCAGACTGTACTTCGTGCTTGTCCTCGACGCAAAAGCGTCTGCGGAATCGCACGGCATACAGCTGGCTTTTTTATTCTTCTTCGTCAGTTCCGCTGTGGATGTCCACACCCAAATCATTTCCCAGCACCCCCGCAAAGGTGATGGCGGCAGATCCGAAGCGGCTGCGGATGTCATCCATGGTTCGCTCGATTTTCTCTCCCTGCTGGTGATTCTGGTTGTCCGCGGAGAAGAGACTGATTTGTTCCTCCACCATCTCATCACACAGGTTGATGGCGGTAACTGTCAGCATACGGATTGGTGCACCCGGCCGCCAGCTTTCGTGAATCAGCTCCATGGCGCTGCGGGTCAGTTCCGAGGCCAGATTGGTAGGAATGAGCAGCTGCTTCTGGCGGCTGATGGTGGTAAAGGTTGGGTCTTTAATATCCACTTTCACACCGAAGGCTTTCAGTTTATGGTGCCGGAGCCGGCTGGCAACCGTATCAGAAAGCCCTGTAAGAGCGGTGATGATATCGTCTTCGTTCATCAGATTGCGGCGGAAGGTGATGCCGTTTCCGATGGACTTCACCGGCTCAGCTTCTCCGTAGCGGGCTACCGGTGCTTCATCGTAACCGTTGGCGTAGTTCCAGAGCATCTGGCCCTGCTTTCCCAGGAGGGCTGTCAGCATTTTGGGATCGCTTACGGCAATGTCACCAATGGTCTTGATACCGGATTTCAGCAGCCGCTCTGAAGTGGATTTCCCTACAAAAATCATATCCCGGGCCGGCAGAGGCCACAGGATGTCACGGAAGTTTTCCCGGGTAATTTCCGTGGTGGCATCCGGCTTTTTATAGTCACTGCCCAGCTTGGCGAAAATTTTGTTAAATGACACGCCGGCAGACAGGGTCAGCCCGGTTTCTTCACGGACTGTGCGGCGGATATCATCGGCGATTTCCCTGCCTGTGCCGAAGAGACCCTGGCTTGCGGTCACATCCAGCCAGGATTCGTCGATGCTGAAGGGCTCCACCATATCGGTATAGCGAAGATAGATCTGATTGATCAGTCTGGAGTAGTGGGTGTATTTATGACGGTGGGGACGGACCAGCTGAAGATCGGGACACTTTTTTTTCGCCTGCCAGATGGTTTCCGCTGTGACGACACCGGCAGCCTTGGCCAGTTCATTTTTTGCCAGGATGATACCGTGGCGGGTTTCGGGATCGCCGCAGACTGCCACCGGTTTTCCATTAAGGTCAGGCCGGTCCAGAAGCTCCACGGAGGCATAAAACCCGTTCATATCGCAGTGCAGAATCACTCTGTCTTTTCCTGTCATGGGACCCATTTACTCCTTTCTTCGCTGTTTTTCTCTATTTTACCACATGGAAAGGGCTCAGGCTATATGTGTTTTTTGTGAATGGACACGCCTTTTCTTGACTTAAAGGCCTTTACAAAGTATAATATTAAGGATGATAAGGAGGACTTACCATGAGAATAATTACTATGCTGACGGGTGTACTGTTTTCTGCGACCGGGATTTTCCTTATGGCCAACGGCGGACTGACCTTCATGTCCATGGCCTTCATTGTGGGACTGGTTTTTGCAGTGGCAGGTGTAATCGAGTGCCTGTCCTATAGCGGATATAGAGGAGAAGATGAAGTTAAGAGCTGGATCATGATTGACGGTACCTGCACATTTATGCTGGGGGCGCTGATTCTGATGAACAAGCTGTCTGCGGAGGCAGCGGTTCCGCTGGTTCTGGGTCTGTGGATTCTGTTTTCCGGTATCCGTAACTTTGTACATGCCTGGGAGAAAATCGATGACAGAGGTGAAGGTTTCTACAGCCTGCTGGTAATCGGTCTGGTGAATATCGTCCTGGGGCTGTATGCTTTCTTTGACCAGGATCTCTTCGATTTATCCACAGTGACACTGGTGGGTATTTATATGATTACCGGCGGTATCAACATTGCCAACGTAGGTGCAACGATTAAGATCCGTAAGCCGGACTTCCTGAAGACCAAGGAAGAAAAGATGGAAGAAGCTGCTGCCAAGGCAGAAGAAGCACATCAGGCAGCAAAGATGGCTATCAAATTCGCCAAGGAAACCCGTGCAGAGCTGCGTGTGATCTGTGAAACACCTGCAGAGGAACTGGACCTGACTCTGGCACCGAAGCCGGGTACTGAAAAGCCTGCAGAAGGCAGCGAAATGGAAGGATAACAGAAGAATATGAAATTACCGGTAACTTGTAAGTTCGATATTGTGATTGCAGGAGGCGGTGCGGCAGGGCTTGCTGCGGCAGTAAATGCCGGCCTTCTGGCAAAATCTCCGGAGGCGCCGTCGGTCCTTCGTATCGCATTGATCGAAAAGAAAGAAGTTCCGGGCAAAAAACTGTCCGCAACAGGCAATGGCAGATGCAATCTGTCCAATATCGCCTGCACTGAACGTGAAGAAGTGGACAGTTTTTTTGATTGCCTGGGACTGCTGACCCGCACCGATGAGGCGGGAAGAATGTATCCCTACAGTGAGGAAGCGGGCGAAGTTTCCGCTCTGCTTACAGAAACTGCAAAGGATTTAAATGTGGAAATCATGACCGGCTGTCAGATTACCCGTGTGGTTCCGGCTGCGGAAGGTGGTTTTATTCTGGTGACAGAAGGAAAGGACGGCACCTTTGGAATCCGCTGCAGCAAACTGCTGCTGGCAATGGGAGGCAAGTCCTACAGTGCCTTCGGTACTACCGGCGATGGTTACAGCATCGCCCGGAAGCTGGGACATACCGTAAGCCGACTGGCTCCATCACTGGTACCTGTACAGGTAAAGGAAGAGCTCGCACCTCTGGCCGGGGTCCGTGCCAAGGCCAGGGTAAGCCTGCTTCACTGCGGGAAACCGGTGGCAGAAGAAGAGGGGGAAGTGCAGTTCAACAAGGACTCCCTTTCCGGTATCTGCATCATGAACCTGTCACGGCTGCTGGTGCTCAATCCGGAGAAAACCTTCGAAGAGGCCTTCGCAGAGTATGAGCTGCATCTGGATCTGGTGCCCGAGTATGCGGAGGAAGAAGTTAAGGCAGTACTTGGCAGAAAGCCGGCAGAGCAGATGCTCCGCGGACTGGTGCGGAAAAAGCTGACCGGATATATTTTGGAAAGAGCCGGGGATGCTGAATCTGCAGCGGCCCTGCTGAAAAACCTGCAGTTTACCGTCAGCGGAACCAAGGGCTGGAACGATGCCCAGGTGACCCGGGGCGGTGTGGTGCTGGATGAAGTGAAGGAAGGCACCCTGGAATCAAAGCTGGTGGAAGGGCTGTATTTTGCCGGGGAAGTGCTGGATTACGACGGTCCGTGCGGCGGCTGGAATCTGCATTACGCATGGCAGACCGGTCTTCGTGCCGGCAAGGCGATGGTGGAAGCCCTGTGGGGAGCAAAGGAGTAGAGTATGTACAGAATTCATCAGATCAAACTCCCTGTGGGAGAGCCGAAGGATAAGATTCCTGAGAAGATTCTGAAAAAAATCGGAGGCAGGGATCTGTTTATAAAAGAGTGGGAAATCGTGAAGGAGTCCATCGATGCCCGGGACAAGCAGAATCTTTGCTGGGTGTATTCCGTGGATTTCAATGTGGCGTCCCGAAAAAACCCGAAAAAGAATCTGCGTCTGCCTTCTGAGGGAAAGCTGAAGCTGGAAACGGCGCCGGATATGACTTACGCTATGGCAGAACCTGCAGAAGATGCACTGCCGCTGACAGAACGTCCTGTAGTTGTGGGACTTGGACCTGCAGGACTTTTCTGCGGTCTGATTCTGGCAAAGGCAGGATATAAGCCGCTGATTCTGGAGAGGGGTAAAGATGTGGACCGCCGTCATGCCGATGTGGAACACTTCTGGGCTACAGGTCAGCTGAACCCGGAATCCAACGTTCAGTTCGGTGAAGGCGGCGCCGGAACCTTCAGTGACGGCAAGCTGACCACCGGTATCAAGGATGTGCGCATCCGCAAAGTTCTGGATGAAATGGTTGCTGCAGGTGCGCCTGCAGAGATTTTATACAAGCAGAAGCCGCATATCGGTACGGACCTGCTTCGGACCGTTGTAAAGAGCATCCGCCAGCAGATTATTAAGCTGGGCGGAGAAGTACGCTTTGAAACAAGGGTGGAAGAAATCCATTTCGAAGACGGCAGAATCACAGGCGTACTTGCAATGGATCTGGAACAGGATATTGCAGAGTATGTGCCTTGCCAGGCTCTGGTGCTGGCAGTGGGACACAGTGCGCGGGATACCTTCCGCATGCTGCGTGATAAGGGTGTTTCCATGACCCAGAAGCCGTTTTCCATCGGTGTACGAATTGAACATCCGCAGGATGTAATCGATATTTCCCAGTATGGAAAGCCTGCACGTGAAGTGGGGCTTCCGGTGGCAGAATATAAAATAAACCACCGCTGTGCAGAAGACAGCGGAAGTCCGGCGGCCGGCCGCGGTGTGTATACCTTCTGTATGTGCCCGGGCGGCCATGTGGTTGCAGCGTCTTCTGAAGAGGGCGGCATGGTGGTCAACGGCATGAGTTACCATGGACGTGACAGCGGTGTGGCAAACAGTGCCCTGCTCTGTGATGTGCGTCCTTCTGATTTTGGCAGTGACGACGTGCTTGCCGGAGTGAAATTCCAGGAAAAATATGAGCATCTTGCATTCCAGGCGGGCCAGCGTCAGTCAGAAACCGGGGCAAAACGTCCTGAGTCCGGGGCTTCCGGTACACAGCCGTGTCCGGGTATGGCATACTGCCCACCAAAATCCACCTGGGGTCAGCTTCGTGACGGTCAGGCTCCCGAAGTGGAATCCTGTCTTCCTGCTTTCGCAGTGGAGGCCTTCCGGGAAGCCATGCCGCATCTTGGCAGAAAGCTCCGTGGCTTCGATGCAGATGATGCCATCGTAACTGCGGTGGAAACCAGAAGTTCGTCCCCGGTTCGAATTGTTCGCGGGGAATCTTATGAAAGTGAAACTGCGGCAGGACTCTATCCATGCGGTGAAGGTGCCGGCTACGCCGGCGGCATTACCTCGGCTGCCGTGGACGGCATCCGTGTAGCGGAATCCATTATCCGCAGCTGGAAACCGGCGAAGTAGTTAAATAAAAAATATACCCTCTCATTGGTATTGTGAGAGGGTTTTTGTTTGGAATTAAATCAGGCTCTCCCCGGTCATTTCTGCAGGAACAGGCAGTTCCATCAGTTTCAGCAGAGTTGGTGCGATATCAGCAAGCTTGCCGCCGTCCTTGAAGCAGCAGACAGGTTCTTTGGCGATATGTACCAGCGGTACCTGGTTTGTGGAGTGGGCAGTAACTACATTGCCTTCTTCATCCAGCATCTGGTCTGCGTTACCGTGGTCCGCAGTCAGGAGAATCTGTCCATCTGCAGCCACCACTGCATCCACGATTCTGCCCACACAGCCATCCAGTGCTTCCACAGCAGCCACTGCAGCATCGAAGACACCGGTGTGGCCCACCATGTCAGGGTTGGCGAAGTTGAGAATAATCAGATCGTATTTGGACGATTCGATTTCTTCCAGAACCTTTTCAGTCACTTCGAAAGCACTCATTTCCGGCTGCATGTCGTAGGTGGCAACCTTCGGGGAAGGAATCAGAATGCGGTCTTCCAGCGGATTTGGTTCTTCCACGCCGCCGTTGAAGAAGAAGGTTACGTGGGCATACTTTTCAGTTTCTGCGATACGCAGCTGGTGCATACCCAGGGAGGAGATGTACTCACCCAAAGTGTTTTCCAGACGGTGCGGAGGGAAGGCTACTTCCACGTTCGGCATTTCTGCATCGTACTGGGTCATGCAGATATATTTCAGGTTCTTTGGAGCTCTCTTACGTTCGAATCCATCAAAGTCTGCATCTACAAAGGCGCGGGTAATTTCACGTGCACGGTCCGGACGGAAGTTGAACATGATGATGGAGTCGCCGTCATGGATGAAACCATCTGCTGCGTCACCGCATACGGTCGGCAGAATAAATTCATCGGTTTCGCCGCGCTCATAAGCTGCTTTTACAGCTTCCACACCGTTTGCTGCCTTGTGGCCTTCACCCAGAGTCAGTGCATCATAGGCCTGCACTACACGTTCCCAGCGCTTGTCACGGTCCATGGCATAATAACGTCCGGATACGACTCCGACACGGCCGATACCTTCTGCTGCCAGGCAGTCTTCCAGCTGGGTCATGTAGTCAATGCCGGAGCTTGGCGGTACATCGCGGCCGTCCATGAAGCAGTGGATGAAAAGCTTTTCGATGCCGCGCTTCTTCGCCAGCTGAACCAGAGCCTGCAGGTGGGTGAAATGGCTGTGCACACCGCCGTCGGACAGGAGTCCGTACAGGTGGAGGGCTCCGCCGGTTTCCAGAACATGGTCACATGCACGGTTCAGCGGAATATTATCGAAAAAGATGCCGTCCTGGATTGCCTTGGTGATTTTGGTCAGTTCCTGATATACGATGCGGCCGGCACCGATGTTCAGGTGACCTACTTCGGAATTACCCATCTGTCCTTCCGGCAGACCCACGGCCAGACCGCTGGCATCGATACGGGTCATTGGATATTCACTGAAAATCCGGTCCAGATTGGGTTTCTTTGCAGCGGCGATGGCATTTCCGTGAGCGGAGTCATTGATGCCGTAGCCGTCCAGAATCATAAGCATGGTTGGTTTTCTCATGACGATTTCCTTTCTTTCTATTCAAAACTTAAAGGTGTACTTAAATTTGTTCTCTAACTTTCAGTATACCACAGCTTTCCGCTTTTCTAAAGAAGGAAAATTTGATAAAATAACAGTATCAAGATAAGTGGAGGTTGAAATTCATGAACTGGACCCCTGAACAGGCCCGTGCCATTGAATTACGAGATAAAAATATACTGGTAGCAGCTGCCGCCGGCTCCGGTAAGACGGCGGTTCTGGTAGAGCGTATCAAGCGTCTGATCCTGGAGGATAAATGTCCCATCGACCGGATGCTGATTGTAACATTTACCAATGCAGCTGCATCGGAAATGAAGGAAAAAATCCGCCGTGCCATCGGTCAGACTGTGGACGAACTGGCAGAAAAGGCGGAGGCTGGTGATGCAAAGGCAGCAGAAGACCTGACCTTCCTGAAGGAGCAGCTGAATCTGCTGCCCCAGGCACAGATCAGTACCTTCCATGCCTTCGCTCTGGAAATCATCCGGAAGTATTTCTATGTTATCGACGTGGAACCGAACTTCAAAATCTGTGACGATGCCCAGCAGGTGATTCTGCGGGCGGAGGCCATGGACGCGCTGCTGGAAGAGCAGTTTGAAGAGGGTGGAGAGGAGTTTCTCCGCTTCCTGGACTGCTACAGCGGGGACCGGAATGAGAACCGCTTCCGTGAAATGATAGATCATGCCTATGATACCATTCAGGCCCTGCCGGAACCTCTCCTGTGGCTTCATGATAAGGTGGAAATGCTGTCAGGTGTCAGGGATGAGGAGAAAGGCGGACAGGACCTGAAGCAGGTCATGGACGTTCTGTGGAATATGGCAGATCAGAACCTGAAAGATGCAGAAGCGGCAATCCGTACCAATCTCCGCCGTGCCCGGGAAGCGGAACTTACCGATGCCGTAAAGCTGGCTGAAGATGACCTGGCCCAGATTGCCAGAATCCGTGAAGCCTTTGGTGATTACGATGCCTTAAGGGATGCACTGGGGTCCTTTAAGCTGGGTACCCTCCGTAAGACCCTGTACAATCCGCCGAAGGACAGCAGCCTGACTTCCGAAGAAGCAGAAGCTATGAAAAATGCAGCCTCTGCAGGCCGTGACCTGGCGAAGAAGAAGGTGAAAGCCCTGCGGGAAGAATATTTTGCGCAGAGTGCGGAAGCCATGGCAGATGAAATGGCCCAGACTCACGCAGACGCAGCGTTGATAGAAAAACTTCTGATCCGTTACGGTCAGCTCTACAGTCAGGAAAAGCAGAAGAAGGGACTGGTGGACTTTTCGGATATCGAGCACTATGCCTGGAGAATCCTGAAAGATGAGGAAGTGAGCCGGTACTACCGGGAAAAGTTTATTCACATCTTCGTGGATGAGTACCAGGACAGCAATGTGATGCAGGAAGCCTTTCTGAAGCGGATCTGCCGGGAGAACAATCTCTTCCTGGTAGGGGACGTGAAGCAGAGTATTTACAAGTTCCGTCTGGCGGAGCCGGAAATCTTCCAGCAGAGATATCAGTCCTATTCACAGGAAGAAAACATTCTGTCCGAAAAGATTGATCTGAACCGGAATTTCCGAAGCAAGCGGCCGATTATTGATTTTGTCAATGAAGTCTTTGACTTCGTCATGGACGGATATGATGAGAATGCGGCCCTGCATATGGGAGATCCTTTCGGAGATCATTATTACGATGAACCGATGCTCTATCTGACGGAGACTCCGTGGAGCGAAAATGAAGAGATCGACGACGAGCTGAAAAATATGATCAAGGCAGAGAAGGAAGCTCTGGCGGCTGTTCGGATTATCCGGGAAAGCCTGGGACAGCCAATCTACGACAGCAAAGCCCAGACCATGCGGGGACTGGAACTTTCCGATATCGTCATTCTCATGCGCGGCGTCCGGGGCTACGGTGATATCTTCTATAATGTTTTGATGGAAAACGACATTGCGGCCTATGTGGACGACAATGACGGATATTTTGATACCATGGAAGTGAATACCTTCCTGTCCCTGCTGCAGATTCTGGATAATGAAAAGCAGGATGTGCCGCTGCTGACGGTGCTGCGGTCGGAAATCTTCGGCTTTACGGTGGAAGAACTGGCGGCGGTGCGTATCGCCTGCAGGGAAGGTTCGTATCATGAGGCCTTTGATAAGTATGGGGAGGAAGGAACGGATCCTGGTCTCCGGGCAAAATGTGCTGCAGCGGCCTCTTCTCTCGAAGAATGGCAGTCACTGTCCGTTTTCATGCCTCTGGAGGAGCTGGTATGGAAACTGCTTCTGGATACCGGATTTTACCTGTCCATGGGTGCTCATCCGGGTGGGCAGCAGCGTCAGGCCAACCTGCGTGCCCTGGTGGATAAGGCATTGACTTACCGTAAGAGTCAGAGCGGCTCTCTCTATGGGTTCATCCGATATATCGAAGCGGTGAAGGAAAAGAAGGTTGCCACCGGACAAGTGAAGCTGGTAGGCGAAGGGGACAGACTGGTCAGGATTATGACCATCCACAAGAGTAAGGGCCTGGAGTTCCCCATGGTAATTCTCACAGGCTTCTGCCGGAAATTGAACTATACTGCGGCAGGAAGCAGGGGACTGCTGATTCACAAGGACCTGGGGCTGGGCCTTCCGATTATAAACCGGGATGAAAAATGGTACCGGTCTACCATGCTGCAGAACATCATAAAGGCAAAATTCCGCCAGGAAGAGGTGGAAGAGGAAAAACGTGTGCTGTATGTGGCTTTGACCCGTCCGAAAGACCGGCTGGCCATTCTGGGAATCTGTGATGATGCGCAGGAGGCCCTGGATAAGGTGGGCAGTGAACCATCTAAGGATGCGTCCTACTTCCAGATGACGGGGAACCGGATTTGTACCCGTCTGCAGCGGTATGCTGTGATGGAAGAGGGCAAGCTGCTGTCTCTTGCATCGGGCAGAAGAAGGAGCAGCAGCCATGCGCTGAGACTCTTTGAAGAAACAGGTGGTGCGGAAGACCCTCAGCTGAAGCAGTCTGTACAGAGACAGATGGAGTTTTCCTATCCTGGACAGCGGGAGCTGCAGATTCATTCCAAGTATTCCGTAAGTGAACTCAATGCAGCGGAAAATCAGCGGCAGCCGGTGGAAAGCCTGGATGAACCGGCATCCTTCAAGCGGAAGGATGTGTTCTCTGCCGCACAGAGAGGTACGATTTATCATACTCTTCTGGAACATCTCAGTTTCCACAGTGCCTGGGCCATGGGAGATTATGAAAAGGGTCTTGGTGAAGTGGAAGAAACAAAAAACTGGCTTATCGAAAACCTCTTCCTTACAGCAGAAGAGGCGGGGGTGATTGACAGTGAGATTATCATGAAGCTGATGAAATCTCCTCTGGGACAGCGGCTTGCTGAAGCAGAGGCTGAAGGCAGAATCTGGAAAGAGCGTCCATTTAACCTGAAGATGAATCACGATCCGGACGGAAGCGGAGAACCGACAGAAGTTCTGGTGCAGGGGGTTATCGACTGCTATTTTGAAGAGGAAGACGGACTGGTTCTGGTAGACTATAAGACTGGAGAAAGCCGGAATATGGCGGAAAAATACAGAACGCAGATTGATATCTACCGCCGTGCACTGGAAGTAACCACGGGCAGATGCGTAAAGGAAGCATATATTTACCTGACAAACAGCGGGGAACTGGTGGAACTGTAAAAAATTTCACAGTAAGACGAAAAAAAGCGGAATCCGAAGGGATTCCGCTTTTTATGTATATGGATTTGTTTAAATCGATGGGATTATACAATACCCTGAGCCATCATAGCCTGTGCAACCTTTTCGAAGCCGGCAATGTTAGCACCCTTAACCAGGTCATAACCCAGACCGTACTTCTGAGATGCTTCAGCAGCATTCTTGTGGATGTTTACCATGATAGTTTCCAGCTGTTCGTAAACCTGAGCAGGGGAGAATACAGTGTGACCTGCGTTCTGGCCCATTTCGATGCAGGAACATGCTACGCCGCCAGCATTTGCAGCCTTGGAAGGACCTACGATTACGCCGTTAGCCTGCAGGTAAGCAACTGCTTCGTTCTTGGTAGGCATGTTGGAACCTTCGCACAGGAACTTACAGCCGTTAGCAACCATCTTTTCAGCATCTGCCATATGGATTTCGTTCTGAGTAGCACATGGGATGTACAGGTCAGCCTTAACGCCCCAAGGCTTTTCGCCAGGATAGAAGGTAGCGCCAGGGAACTTTTCTGCATAAGGTGCGCAGATGTTCTTACCGGATGCTCTCAGTTCCAGCAGGTAGTCTTCCTTTTCACCAGCGGTAACACCGTCTGGATCGTAGATGTATCCGTCCGGACCGGAGATGGTGATAACCTTTGCACCCAGCTGGTTCAGCTTCTGTACAGTACCCCAGGTTACGTTACCGAAACCGGAAACTACTACAGTCTTGCCTGCCAGTTCTTCGCCGTTTGCTTTCAGCATTTCTCTTGCGAAGAATACGATACCGTAACCGGTAGCTTCAGTTCTTCCGGACAGACCGCCGTAGGACAGGCCCTTACCTGTCAGAACGCCTTCGTATCTGTTAACCAGCTTCTTGTACTGACCGAACATGTAACCGATTTCTCTTGCGCCAACACCCAGGTCCCCTGCAGGAACGTCAGTCTGTGCGCCGATGTGTCTGAACAGTTCGTTCATGAAGGACTGGCAGAATCTCATGATTTCGCCGTCGGACTTGCCGTTAGGATCAAAGTCAGCACCGCCCTTGCCGCCGCCGATAGGCAGACCGGTCAGGGAATTCTTAAAGATCTGTTCAAAGCCCAGGAACTTGATAATGCTTGGGCATACGTTTGGAGCGAATCTCAGGCCACCCTTGTAAGGTCCGATAGCACTGTTGAATTCGTATCTGTAGCCTCTGTTAACCTGAACAACACCGTTGTCGTCAACCCAAGGAACTCTGAAGCTGATGCCTCTTTCAGGTTCGATCAGTCTTTCGATCAGGCCTGCTTTTACGTATTCAGGATGTGCTTCCAGAACCGGTTCGATAGAAGTTAAAACTTCTTCTACAGTCTGTAAAAATTCTGGTTCACCAGGGTTTTTCTGAGCGGCAATTTCAATATACTTTTCAACTAATTTAGCCATTTCCCATTCTCCTTTTCTGTTAAACAAATTTTAGCTTCAAGCCAGTCATCTGGCTGGTTTTTCACACTTCAAATGTAACACTTGAAAAGTCTGTTGTCAACACCGTGTATACAATATTCCTGTGTATTTTTTATGGTACAAAATGCGACTGTATGTCAGTATTTTCAATGGTTTGAACGGTATTACACTAAAAGAAAAAGGACAGAAAAAGCTTGCAATCCTCACTGCCGGAGATGTATAATAAAGTGTACGCGTCTGTATAATTATTTACAGGAGAAAGGAGACAGAATATGGACAGTATACCGGTCGAGCGAAACAGCAAGATTGATGACCACATACGAAATTACAGCCGCCTGACAGCGGAATTAAAACTGAAAAACTGTTCCGGTTCTGCTCCGAAAGATTTTGTCTGGTGATGACGTATCCTCATCACAGCCGGCTTTCAGTAGAAAAACAGAGAGCCGGAGCTGCGGAAGGAGGAGTGTCCAATGGACAAGAATTTACTGTTAAACCGTGATGAAGCTTTCGAAGAATCCATGGGGAAGATTTATCAGTGGTTTGAAGAAAAAATGTACTTCAAGATTAAGGATGAATTCCTGAAGTACAATGAAGCGGATATCGCAGAAATGTTCGAAGAATTTCTGTCATATGATGATCTGCTGACCAGAGCCATCGTTGTTTACCGTCTGCTGCCAAAGTCCGTAATGGTAGACGTATTTGCATATCTGCCGTCTGATGACCAGCTGAAGATTGTAGAACGTATTACTGATGCGGAACTGAACTACATCATCGGCGAAATGGACTTCGACGATAAGATCGACATTCTGGAAGAACTGCCGGCAACTCTGGTAAACCGGATTCTGGAAAATACACCGAAAACAGAACGTAAACTGATTAATACATTCCTGAACTACCCTGACGACTGCGCCGGCAGTATCATGACTCCGGACTTTATCAGTCTTCAGAAGGAATGGACCGTGAAAGAAGCCATGGCCCATATCAAGGAAGTAGGGATGGATACGGAAACCATCTATACCTGTTACGTAAAGGACGGCGCCTATAAACTGGTGGGGATTGTCTCTCTGAGAACCCTGGTTATCGCACCGGACGAAGAACGTATCATGAACCTGATGCATACTGATTTTGTTTGCGTACAGGTTGATGAGGACCAGGAAGAAGTTTCTGAAGCGTTTAAGAAATATGGCTTTATCGCCATGCCGGTAGTGGACAAGGAAGGCCGTCTGGTGGGTATTATCACCGTCGACGATATCCTGGACGTTATCGAAGAAGAAAATACCGAGGACATCGAACGAATGGCCGGTATTATCGATATGGAACAGTCTGATGAAGACTATCTGGATAAAAGTGTTTGGAAACACGCCAGAAACCGTCTGCCTTGGCTGCTGTTCATGATGTTTTCTGCCATGGTAACCGGTGCGGTGCTCAATGCCTTCGAAGAGCAGCTGTCCACCGTTATCGTACTGGTTTCTTATATCCCGCTGCTGATGGGTACCGGCGGAAATACGGGTGCACAGGCATCCACCCTGATGATTCGAGGTCTTTCTCTGGGTGAGATTGAGCCTTGTCTGGAAGACGCAGGAAAGATTCTCTGGAAGGAACTGCGGATCAGCCTCTGTGTAGGCGCGGTTCTGAGCACCGTAAACTTCCTGAAGATTTTGATTATCGACCAGCAGTCAGCGATGGTAGCTCTTACCGTGTGCCTGTCTCTGATTCTGGTTATCATGTTCGCCAAAATGCTGGGCGGCATGGTGCCTCTGGCAGCAGAGAAGCTGGGTCTTGACCCTGCCCTCATGGCCAATCCTATTATTGCATCTTTAGTTGACCTGGCGTCCATGCTGGTATATCTGTGCATCGCCATGGTGATTCTGGGAATATAAAAATAAAATTTTGATATGAATGCATGTATGATTACGCAGAATCTGGTCCAAACTATGATCAGAAAGCGAAAAAAGGAAATACATAAGGGCGACTGCGGACGGATTCTGCTGGTTGCCGGTTCCGAAGGAATGATGGGTGCAGCGGTTCTTACCTGCAGGGCAGCGCTTCGAAGCGGTGCAGGACTGGTGCAGCTGGCAGTTCCCAGGGAGTTATTTCCTGTAGCACAGGTTGCCGTTCCGGAAGCAACCTGCCGCACACGGAGCTTTCTGCCTGAGGACCTGTCACGTTACGACGCCGTGGCTGTTGGTCCCGGCCTTGGCACTGACAGGGAAAGCGTCGAAGCAGTAAGAATGATTCTGGAATTTTATCACGGGCCGCTGGTGCTTGACGCTGACGCCCTGAATATCATAGCAAATCCGGAAAACCAGCTTCTGGCACTTCTGCGTATCCGAAAGGGAGAAACTATTATCACCCCTCACATCGGAGAAGCACAGCGCCTGCTGGAGGCAGCAGACACGCGGGACGGCGGCGAAGACGGAGCAAAATATTTTGCCCGGAGCGCAGCAGAACGTGAGGCCATGGCGCAGGCCCTGGTGAAGCTGACCGGAGCCACTGTGGTACTGAAAGGCATGGGGAGCCTTGTAGCCACAGAGGGAGAAAAAACATATACTAATACCACAGGAAACCCTGGAATGGCCACCGGCGGTTCCGGTGATGTGCTGACCGGCATTATCACAGGACTCTGGGGACAGAACCAGCCGCAGGAAGATGGTACAGACCGCAAGCTGACAGCCCATGAGGCGGCCTGCTGCGGCGTATTTGTTCATGGACTGGCGGGGGACCTGGCGGCGGAAGAACTGGGTGAGTATGGACTCACGGCCGGGGATATCGCCGGGAAGACACCTCTTGCTTTGAAAAGAATTCTGGAAGGATAAGAGATTATTAAGGGAGTGTTGGACTTGATCGTGAAAAAGGGAGACCTGTTTTTTGCGGACCTGAGTCCTGTAGTAGGTTCCGAACAAGGGGGAGTAAGACCTGTACTTGTGGTGCAGAATGATGTTGGAAACAAATACAGCCCGACGATTATCGTGGCAGCCGTAACGTCACAGACTTCGAAGGCGAAGCTTCCGACGCATGTAGAGCTTGCAGCTACGCAGGGCGGTCTCAGCAAAAATTCCGTGGTTCTGCTGGAGCAGCTGAGAACCATCGACAAACAGAGATTAAAGGAGCGGATCGGCGCGCTCAATGAATGGCAGATTCCGGTGGTAGATGAAGCACTGGGAGTCAGCCTGGGAATCGCAAATCAGCCGGAGAACCGTTAATTACCGGAAAGGAGGCCGTAAGGCTTCCTTCCCGAAAATTATATAATCAACACAGATCATATCTATATTGGAGGATGAAATGGAAACGAAACAGTACCAAGAGATTGCATCACGTGTCAGAGTTGGCATCGTAAAGGCAGTACATAGCGCAGGCTCCGGCCATCCGGGCGGATCTTTAAGTGCAGCTGATATCGTAACAGCTCTGTACTTTAAGGAAATGAATATCGATCCGGCTAATCCTAAGATGGAAGGCCGCGACAAATTCGTTCTGTCCAAGGGTCATGCGGCTCCTGTACAGTACGCAGCTCTGGCAGAAAGAGGCTACTTCCCTGTGGAAGATCTGCTGACTCTGCGTAAGATGGGAAGCAAGCTGCAGGGTCATCCAAACCGTGACAAGGTACCTGGAATTGAAATGTCTACAGGTTCCCTGGGTCAGGGCTTTTCCGTGTGTGTAGGCATGGCTCTGGCAAACAAGATGGACGGAAATCCTGGAAGAGTTTACACCCTGCTGGGTGACGGCGAACTGCAGGAAGGTCTGATCTGGGAAGCTGCTATGGCAGCAGGCCACTACAAGCTGGACAATCTGGTTGCTATCGTAGACTGGAACGGTCTGCAGATTGACGGCAACAACGATGACGTTATCACCGTTAAGCCAATCGACGAAAAGTTTGAAGCATTTGGCTTCAACGTAATCGTAATTGACGGTCACAATTTTGAAGAAATCTTTGCTGCATTTGACGCAGCACGTGCATGCAAGGGCAAGCCAACTGCTATTATTGCCAAGACTCACAAGGGTCAGGGTGTTTCCTTCATGGAAGACCAGGCAGGCTGGCACGGCAAGGCTCCAAGTGCAGATGAAGCACAGCAGGCAGTAGGAGAACTGGGAGGTGAATGGTAATGGCAGAAAAAATGGCAACAAGACAGGCCTATGGTAAGGTACTGGTAGAAATCGGTGCGGAAAATCCAAACCTGGTTGTTATGGACGCTGACCTTTCCAAGTCCACCATGACTGCCGAATTCAGCAAGGCATATCCTGAAAGATTCTTTAACATGGGTATCGCAGAACAGAACCTGTACGGTGCAGCAACCGGTCTGGCTCTGTCCGGTAAGGTTGTATGCGCTTCCACTTTCGCAATGTTTGCAGCAGGACGTGCATTCGAAATCATCCGTAACTCCATCGGTTACACCCATGCTAATGTAAAGGTTTGTGCAACTCACGCAGGTATCACTGTAGGTGAAGATGGTGCTTCTCACCAGACTTTCGAAGATCTGGCTCTCATGAGAACAATCCCTGGCATGACCGTGGTAAACCCTTCTGACGGTGTTTCCGCAAGAAAGCTGATGAAGCAGGTTGTGGACTTTGATGGTCCTGCATACGTTCGTCTGGGCCGTGCATCAGTTCCTGTATGCTACGGTGAAGACGATGAAATCGTACTGGGCAAGGGCAATCAGGTTCGCGCGGGTAAGGACATTACTGTAATCGCGACCGGTATCATGGTAAACGAAGCTCTGATTGCAGCAGAAGAACTGGCTGCAGAAGGCATCGATGTACGCGTGATCGACATGCACACCATCAAGCCTTTAGATGAAGAAATCATCGTAAAGGCGGCTCAGGAAACCGGCGCTATCGTAACTGCAGAAGAACACTCTGTAATCGGCGGTCTGGGCAGTGCTGTTGCAGAAGTTGTAGTTAAGAAGTGCCCTGTAAAGATGGCTATGGTTGGCCAGCAGGATACTTTCGGTGAATCCGGTAAGCCTGATGAGCTGAAGGAAAAGTACGGCATGACTGCAGCTGATATCGTAAAGGCTGTAAAGGGTCTGAGATAATCCGAAAAACTCCATATTACATAACAATGAGATCCGGAAGGCAGGGAGCACAGGCTCCCGGCTTTCCGGATTTTTATTATGCGGGTTTCCGGTCTATTTTCGGGAGGAAGGACATAGAGTATAGAGAGTTTGGGCGGAAGAGGGGGAATTGATTATGAACGGAGAACGGCGGGGCAAAATATTTTCACGCAGAAATCTGACGAGAGCAGGTGCTGTGCTGCTGCTTCTTGGACTTTTGGGCGGAGGCGGATATATGCTTGCAGGCAGCGGAGCGCTGGATAAGGTGACCGGAGGCCGTCAGGTGGAATTTACGGTGCTGGAAGAGGAGAAGATTCCGCAGGCCATTGTTACAGAAGTGATCCCACAGTACAGGGAACTGGAACGGGCCCTTGGATGTGTTATAGACGGAAAAGTTTATGTGCTGGCAACCAGGGGAGAAAAGCCTACGGCAGGCTTTGCGATTGCCATTGAAAAAATGAAGCTGGAAAAGACAGACAAGGGAGCAAACCTTGTTGTCACAGCCCTGTTCAAAGATCCGCCGGCAGGAGAGGCAGTGGCTCAGGTCATAACCTACCCATATCAGGTGGCAGAGACAGAACTGACTGAGCTTCCGGATACTATTGAACTGCGGACGGTGTTTGAATAATTAATAAAGGAAAAATGCCGCAAAGTTAAAACTGTGCGGCATTTCCAAATGAAGGAAGAAGTTATTAGGGGTAGTATATTTTTAATGTGAGGAGTCAAAATAAAGATTATTTTACTTCAATTAATACACCGTCGCCCTGTGCCAATCCACCACACAGACAAGCGATACCTTTACCACCGCCACGGCGTCTTAATTCATACATAAGGGTCATAATCAGTCTTAAACCGGATGCCCCCATAGGATGACCAATTGCTACTGCACCACCATTTACATTACAGATTTCACGAAGCTGTTCCTGAAGTACTTCATCTCCATCAGCAATGATTTTGGTAGATACAAGTGGCATAGCTGCAAAAGCTTCATTGATTTCCAGAAGATTCAAATCATTTGGCTTCATATCATTTCTCTTCAGCAGGGAATTAGTAACCAACGCAGGTACTATTGGAATATTCTGCGGTTCTGAACACTGACAGTCAAAATCTCTGATATATGCCAGAATTTCCAATCCGTATTCTTTTGCTTTTTCTTCTGTCATAATTAGAATTGCAGATGCCCCTGCATTCAATCCAGGCGAATTGCCTGCTGTAATAGCGTCTGTACCGTACACCGGTTTCAGCTTAGCCAGTGTTTCCAAGGTTGTTTCCGGACGCGGAGAAACGTCGGCTTCCATTACTGTATCACCCTTCTTTTCATGGATTGTATAAGGAACGATTTCGTCCTTAAATTTCCCTTCATCAAAGGCTTTTTTATACAGCTGCTGCGATCTTACAGACCATGCGTCCATTTCTTCTCGTGTTACGCCATATTCTTTCGCTACGTTATCCGTATCGACGGAAACAGGGCCAAAACCAGGATAATTGAAGCCAGCAGCAACGTCAAAGAACTGGCTTGTACCAAGCTTTAATCCCCAACGTGCCTTAGAATCTACAGAGAATGGAATATTTGACAGGTTTTCTGCACCCACTGCCATAGCGATATCAATTTCGCCCACCTGAATTTCACGACAAGCCCACATAAGACCAGTCATAGAAGAACAGCATGCTCTATCTACGGTTACAGACTTAGTAGTTGCAGGAAATCCTGCTTTTAATAAAGCCTGTCTTACTGGGACATTTACATATGGACCAACTTCCGCATGTATGGTCGTACCGTATGTAATAAACGGAACATCTTCTTTTTTGAAATTAATTTTCTCCAAGCAATCTTCCATTACTTTTGCAGCAAGTTCATAGCTTGGAATAGATTTCATTGCACCGCCGAATTTATCAAATGGAGTTCGACAGGCACTAACGATTACAATATTTTTATTAATCATTTGTTCCTCCTTAAACACCTTGCGAGAGTTTAAGTATTAATTTTTACAGTATACATAGAATTAACCGGGCACATCTCGGAAGAATATCTGTATTCACATATATTCTCAATGTTGCAAAATGTACTGATACATGATATGTCCGCTTGACAGCTTCCACCAATTTCTGCATCGTACAAATTGGTTAATTCTACAGTCTGACCATTTATTGGACAGATTGCTTCACTCTTACACTCAAACGTCATAGCTTCACTGTTTTCAGATTAGCCCAGCTCACTGCCAACAATAGTTATTCCCGCTACACAGGAGTAAGGTGTTCCGCCCATGTTATGAGTCAGACCCAGCTTCATGTTGTCACGCTGACGGGCACCTGCACGACCATGGAACTGAAGCCAGGATTCATAAATCATTCGGATACCTGTTGCACCGATTGGGTGACCGAATGATTTCAGACCGCCGGACAGGTTAACAGGCAGTTCACCGTCATGGTTGAATACACCGTTCATAACGTCCTTCCAGCCTTCGCCGCGTTTACTGAAGCCCAGGTCTTCATACAGCAGCAGTTCAGTGATGGAGAAGCAGTCATGTACTTCTGCCAGAGAGATTTCCTTACGAGGGTCTACAATACCAGCTTCCTTGTATGCCAGCTGTGCTACCTTTGCGTTTTCTACAATAGTTGCGAAGTCATAGCTCTGGTGTTTTTCGCTGTGTGCAGGACCTCCGATAACCTGCAGGGCTTTTACGTACATTGGATCCTTACGGTACTTCGGTGCATCTTCGGTACGTACGATGATAGCACAGGCACATCCGTCAGATACCCCGGAGCAGTCAAAAATTGTAAGAGGATAAGCAATGTAAGGCGCATTTAAGATTTTATCAAATGGAACTTCTTTCTGGAACATGGCTTTCGGGCTCATGGCACCATTGAAATGATTCTTGTATTCGATGGAACTTAATGCTCTGCGAATTTCATCTTCAGTCAGTCCATACTTTGCCATGTATGCGGTTGCGGACAGGGCGAAGCATGCGGGTGCTGATAAATCAGGAATGGTACGGTCCTGCTCTACATTTGGAACCGCCAGACCGCTGTAACCGCCGTCCTTCAGCTTTTCACAGCCGATTGCCATGGCTACATTGCAGGCACCGGATGCTACTGCATAGCAGGCATTTCTGAAGGCATCAGTACCGGTACAGCACTTGTTTTCCAGACGGGTTACCGGCTTGTACTGAATCTTCAGACGGTTGGTGAGAGTGTCACCTGCCAGACCGGAAGAGTAGGTACCAAACCAGAATGCGTCAATATCGTCAATTTCCAATCCGGAATCAGCCAGACATTCGTCTACTGCTTCCACCATTAAGTCTTCCATGCTGCAGTCGAAACGTTCACCAAACTTGGTACAGCCCATACCGATTACAGCAACTTTATCTCTGATACCTGCCATTTATTCCACCTCCTGTTTTAATACGGCCTTCCAGAAGTAAGTGTGGATACCATCCACAGTCTGGAGACAGCGGAAGGACATTTCCACTTCTTTGCCAACCTTGATCTGATCTAGTTCGCAGTCTACCAGATAAGTAAACAGACGTCCGCCGCCTTCGAAGTCAACAACTACGCCTACTCCAGGCGGATCCTGGGATGCAGCAAGATAGTCAACAGTAAAGGTCTTGATGTATGCCTTATGGCCGTAGAAACGGTACAGATCTAATTCATCCTTAGTACCACAATCCACACAGATTCTGGTAGGTGGATACTGAGGGGTACCGCACTTTCTGCAGATGCTTCCGAACAGGCCCAGATTCTTTTCCGGAATACGGTAATATTCTGGCAGGGAAGTACGCATTACCTTCGGACGGCGTGGCGGTTCAACGTCCAGCAAGCCCTTCCAACGCAGGTACTTTTCATAGTTCATGGTTGTTTTCTTTCTGTTGATCCACTTAGTTAAAGTTGGACGAACAGCCAGCTTTTCGATTTCTTCTGTTACGGTGAAGATGATTGCGTCACAGCCTTCGCCGTATCCCAGATACAGAATCCTGTCACCAGGCTTGGCGGTTTCCAAAGCACCTACCAGCATCAGCGGAGCACAGGCAGCACCGGCGTTGCCGACCATCTTGTAGTTACCGTCCTGAATCTGTTCCGGCTTGAAACCCAGTGCCATGGCGGTCTGCTGCTGATAACGTTCTGTATGGGCATAGAGTACAACCTTCGCAAAGTCAGGAGGAGTAAGGAGCATGTCATCCATAATCATCTTCGCAGTCTGCGGTACGATTTTGCCATAGAATTCTTCATAAGGGAACCGGTCTTCCCAGCTTCTTACAAACTTGTCATCCTTATCTCTCCATAAGTCATGGAAGTCAGCGGACATGCTGTAGGCAGCAGTTACTTCTGCGATAACGTCTGTATCACCGAAAAGGAATGCAGCCCCCGCATCCCCAAAGTTCATTTCGTTGGCACCGTCAGCTGCACCCATGCGGCAGTCGGCAACTGCAACAACAGTTTCCTTGCCAGCCTTTACGGTATCGATGGCTGCCAGCATTGCCTGAGAACCGGCTCTTAAAGAACCTGCAAAGTCTGCAACTCTCAGTTCTTTGGATAAATCCAGGGCACCGGTCATAGTGGTTGCACACTGTTTTTCCAGATAAGGTGCAGTAGTGGATGCGAAGTATGCTGCACCAATTTTATTTAATTCATAACCGTCAGTACATTCCAATGCAGCAGCGACTGCCATTGTGATGCTGTCTTCGTCATAATTGCAGACTGCGCGTTCGCCTGGAGCAGTTTTCTTTCCATATGCTCTTCCGATTTCTTTACGTACCAGTCTGTTGAATGGGATATATGCGCCGTAGCGTTTAATTCCTACCAAAGTAAACACCTCCTGTGTTTTGTATTTAGGTGAGGCCAGAGGAGGAGAGAGGTAAAAAATATATCTCCCCTGGCCTCAATAGATTATTTCTGTTTATATCAACCTTTAGCTTTTAAGCCAGTCTGCATTGCACCGTCAACCCAGATAGTCTGACCGGAAATATATCCAGAATCTTCACCTGCAAAGAACAGCACTGCTTCTGCCATATCATCAGGTGTTCCGATATGACCTGTTGGCTGTGCAGCTTCCCAGGAAGCGAAAACGTCTGCCGGAACCGCTCTTGCCATTGGAGTGTCAATGGTACCTGGACAAATTACATTGGAAGTGATACCATGCTTTGCATTTTCCAGGGCAATAACATTGGAGAATGCAATTACACCAGCCTTGGCAGCGGAATAGTTAGCCTGTCCTACATTACCACGGCAGGAAGAAGAAGACATACTGATAATTCTTCCGTATTTCTGGTTTCTCATTGGCCAGTAGCAAGCCTGAGTCATCAGGAACATACTCTTGAGGTTTACGCGCATTACATCATCCCACTGCTGTTCAGTCATCTTGTAGAAGATGGCATCTCTGGTGATACCTGCATTATTAACCAGAATATCTACAGTCCCCCATTTGTCGAGGGCTGTCTGCACGATGCGATCTGCATCTTCTTTCTTACCACAGTCTCCGGCTGCTGCAATAGCAACACCGCCGGCTGCGGTGATTTCATCTACTACTTTCTGTGCAGTTTCTTCCCTAATATCAGCTACAACAACGTATGCACCAGCCTGCGCCAGTCTTTTCGCTACGCCTTCACCAATTCCCTGACCTGCTCCTGTTACGATAGCAACTCTACCTTCTCTAATAGCCATAATGATTCTCCTTTCTATTTTCCGAAAGCACCGTTTTCATCTAATGCTTTGATATCTTCTTCGCTATAACCTAAAATTTCCTTCAGAATTTCATCCTTATGCTGATTCAGCTGTGGACCAGGCCCAAGTTTCGCTGGAGTTTCTGACATCTTGATGTGCTGTCCTCTTGACTTCATAGTAGGTACAGAGAACTGAGGTGTAGGGAAATCAATAATCATTTCTCTTTCGATGTAATGCGGGTCATACTGCACTTCTGTTACTTTAGTTATCTTTGCACAAGGGATACCAATTTCACGCAATGCCTTTTCTGCATAATCGATACTAGGCAGTGTATTAAGCCATTCTTCAATCTCAGCAACAACACGTTTGCAGTTTTCTGGGAATGCACGTTTTCCGGATGTGTCCAGATTTGGATCTTCCAAAAGATATGTTTTACCCATTAATGTGCATAAGGCTTCCCATAATTTTGGATTAATTGCTGATAATGCAATATCTCCATGTTTTGCACTGAAAATACCGTAAGGAGCAACAATAACATGATGATTTCCGTTACGATGCGTTGTAGGATCACAGATTGCACTTTCTGCATAGTCATTTATGCCCAGTGCACAGTCTGCAAGTGAAATATCAATGTATTGAGCAACACCGCATTTTTCTCTGTAATAAAGAGCACTTGCCAGTGCACCATATGCGTTATAGCCTGCTGTGAAGTCACAGATAGATGGTCCCAGCTTAACTGCAGGTAATTCTGGATATCCAGTAGTGTCAACCATACCACTTACAGCCTGTGCAATCATATCATAACCAGGGAGATCCTTATATGGACCATACTGTCCAAATCCGGAAATGGATACCATAATCAGCCTTGGGAACTTTTCATGAAGAATTTCCCAGGAAAGACCTAAGCGTGCCATTACACCTGGTCTGGATGATTCAATTAAAATATCTGCATCTTTCAGCAGTTCAAGGAATACTTCTTTTCCCCTTGGATTCTTTACATCCAGGCAAATGGATTTCTTACCTCTATTCAGCCAGAGATTAGAATAACTAATTCCCTCAACATATGGCGTATATCCACGGCTATCATCACCAGTGCCTGGCTTCTCAACTTTGATGACATCTGCACCAAAGTCAGCAAACATTGAAGCACACAGAGGTCCACCTACATTGTTACTAAAATCTATAACGCGAACACCTTCAAATAGTTTTTTTGCCATAATTGTTCCTCATTTCTTAAAAAAGGGTACACAAATGTAAGGTTCTTAAAAAAACCTAAAATCGTTCAAAAACTTCAATTAAAACGCCACCTGTGGATTTTGGAGAAATAAACATGTAGTGGGCCGACGGATCTGTAAAATTCTTTCCAATTACCTGAATGCCTGCAGCTTCCAGCTGTTCTGCCAGTGCAGCAATTCCAGTAACCTGAATAGAAATATGATGCAACCCTGGTCCCTTTTTAGCAAGAAATTTGGTTACAACCCCCTGGTCACCCAGTGGCTCCATAATTTCCAGTTCACACGCGCCGATGCGAACCATAGTAGAAATCTGATCTTGCTCAGGATACTCATCACGGCTTAAAATTTCGCCGCCTAAATATTTAGAAAAGAAATTAGCCATCTGCATTCCATCTGCAGAAGCTATGCCAACGTGACTAAGACTTTTAATACTAGACATCGTTTGCCTCCTTACAATAGATTTCGTAATGAAGCATATCGATATCCTCAAACCCAAATTCAGTATTACACAGGGGACAGGAAAAGTCAACAAGAAAAATATTGACTTTTCATAAAAAGTAGGGTAAAATGTTAAGTTAACC
>JAZTZZ010000036.1:0-18021 GCA_045637765.1 Anaerovoracaceae bacterium
TCCTTTTTGACTAGTTCCTTCCGGCGTTTCTGGCCACCGGCCCTGGCGATAAAGGTCAACACAGTTTCTCTTAAATTCATAACTGTAACGCATAGAAAAACCCCCTCTACTGGTTTTGTCCAGTAAAGGGGGTACATATCAGATGAACCTCTCTTTTTTCGTACTTTATAAGCTTTTTTATACCAGTCCATAGTAACTCATCAGCAGCAGGGCGCTGGCCGGAAGCGTGATGATTGAAAGGAGTGTGGTGAATGCGATGATTTCTGCAGCCTTTACTGCGTTGCGGTTTTCCATACTGCTGATGGCTACCACAGCCACAGCTGTCGGGAAGGCAGCTCCGAAAACCAGAGCAATCTTCATGTTTACAGTCAGAGGCAGCCAGTTGACTGCCAGGAATGTGAGGACAGGCCAGAAAATCATTTTAATCACGGAGGTGATTACCAGGCTGCGGTCGCGGATTACGGTGGAGATGCGGCTGGAACCCAGCTGAATCCCTACAACCAACATGGAAATCGGTACCGTTGCACTGCCGATGGTGTTGACTGTTTCATAAAGCACATCCGGCAGGTGAACTCCCAGCAGAAGCATGGCAATTCCAAGGAATGCGCAGATGGTACACGGGTTGGCCAGATGTTTCATAATGGAACGAAGATCAATTTTGCCTCTGTTTCCGTAACTTACCTGAATAATGCATCCGGAATAAAGATAAACGGTCAGAATCATCTGGAAAAGTACCATAAAGAAGAGAACGTCATCTCCAAACAGGGCCTTGGTAATCGGGAAACCCATAAAACCGTTGTTTATGGTCGTGATGCCTGCCATGTAAATGCCGGCGTCCGGATGATCTTTCAGCTTCAGGATTTTGATGCAGACAACCCAGGACAGAAGGCAGCTGACAGCAAACCACAGGACCGCACAGAGAATCATCTGCAGGGTCAGGACGATGGTATCATCGGTCAGCTGGGTGGAGGTGATGGAAGCCAGAACCATACATGGTGTGGTAATCATCATCAGCATGTCCACCAGATACTTGTTGGACTGATCCGGCAGAATACCCTTTCGGTTGGCCACGAAACCTACCGCAGTAATCAGAAATATGGATATGATTTTTTCAATAATTACAAGCATTTGCAGCAATCTCCTGTTTCGTCAGTTTTGTGTTCAATATGGGTAAAGGCAATATCCAGAAGATCCACTACATGCTGGTCGTCCAGGGAGTAGAAGATGTTTTTTCCGTCCCGGCGAGCCTTTACCAGACCTTCGTCCTTCAGCATGCGGAGCTGGTGAGAGACTGCAGACTTGGTCATTGCCACGGCCTCAGCGATGTCGTTGACGCAGAGTTCGCGAACTGCGAGCGTGCAGAGAATCTTCATCCGTGTTTCGTCGCCAACTACTTTAAAGAAGCTGGCTGCCCGGGGAATCAGTTCTGTTGGGATTTTATGCATAAGGCGGTTCTCCCTTACTTTCCTCTTTCGTAATAATGTTTCATTTCTTCTTCCGGTACCATGCTGCCGCCGGTTGCCCACAGGATATGGGTGGCATTTGCCATCTTTTCCGCAGTCAGGCCGTGGCTTTCTCTCCATGCTTCATCAGCTTCCACCAGAGAAGGTCCTGTGAAGCTTGCACAGGAGGATGGTTCAATAAAGATATCTTCGCTGTCTGCAAGGGCAGTCAGGAATGGATACAGTTTTTCATCCTGGATGGTATAGCAGCCGGAAAGCAGGGTCTTCATTACGTCGCTTACCAGTACAGAGGAGCGGCCTACCGCCAGTCCGTCTGCATCTGTTTTGCCGTCCAGACCGATATCGGAAACTGCAATTTCATTCTTCAGGCCGGTAATCATGCTCAGGGTCATGCAAGGTGCATGGGTCGGTTCCGCAAAGAAGATATATACGTGATCTCCGTAGACTTCTTTCAGACCGAAGGCAACACCGCCGGGAGCACCGCCGACACCGCACGGAATATATACAAAGAGAGGATGATCTTCATCCACAGTAATACCGGATTCTTCGAACTGAGCACCGATTCTGCGGGCTGCCACGGAGTAGCCCATGAAGAGGTCCACAGAAGCTTCGTCGTCCACGAAGTGACAGTATGGGTCGCCTTCCGCTTCCTTTCTGCCTTCTGCAACTGCCTTCTGGTAGTCATCCGGGTATTCCACCACAGTTACCCCCTTGGAACGGAGCAGATCCTTCTTCCACTGACGGGCATCTGCAGACATGTGTACGGTAACCTTAAAGCCCAGCTTTGCACTGATGATACCGATGGAAAGACCCAGATTGCCTGTGGAACCTACTGCTACGGAATAACGGCTGAAAAGTTCACGGTATTCCGGACCGGTCAGCTTGCTGTAATCGTCTGTAAGCTGCAGCATGCCGGCTTCCATGGCTACTTTTTCCGCAAACTTCAGCACTTCATAAATGCCGCCGCGGGCCTTGATGGAGCCGGAAACAGCCAGGTGGCTGTCACACTTCAGGAAGAGTCGGCCGCTGAAGGTCCCGCACATATCTGTCAGAACCTTTTTCATTTCCGGAACTTCCTTCAGAGGGGATTCAATGATGCCGCCGGTCACTTCTGTTTCCGGGAAAGCTGCCTGAATGTACGGTGCAAAACGTGCAAGTCTTGCTTCTGCATCTTTAATATCGTCCATACCGAAATCCAGTTTCCGCGGTGTGCCGCACTCCGGATTGGTCCACCATACTTCTTCATAGTCTGCCATTCTGCCGATTTCAGGGTGAAGGGTCATGAGTTTTTTAATATCCATAAGGTTTTCCTCCTGTATATGCTGTAATTAGAAACGGTCACTGTAGTTTAACAGGCTGCGCAGATATCCGCCCTGTACTTTCGGCTTGCTGCCGCCGGAACCGGGACTCTTCGGGTCAGAAGATTTTGCCATGAAGTCCTCGAAGCGGTGAATATGGCCAACGAAATAGTCCGGTTCAGCAATAATGATGCCGAAGGTTCCGCCGGAACCGTCACGAGGCTTGGTCAGACTGCCCGGATTCATCAGATACACACCGCCTACTTCTGTGAAAGCTGCACGGTGAGTATGACCGAAGAGGGCACCCACACAGTCTTTTTCCTGTGCCTTGTAGTACAGATTCTGCTGGCTGAAGTCCACATTTTCCATATGACCGTGAGTCACCAGAAGATTTCCGTAAGGGGTTTCCACGATGGTGTAATCGTCTTCGCTGAAGGAACCATCGGTATTTCCCTTTACCCATACGGTCGGCACGCCGGTGCGCTCGCTTATCTGGATGGCGTCCTTATAATAGTCTCCGCAGTGGATAATCAGATCCACCGGGGTCTCTTTCTTTAATTTATCGAAAACCTGATACGCCCGGCTGTTGTCGCCGTGGGTATCGCTTAAAACAAGTATACGCATTTTAGAATTTCCTCCTTGCTATATGTAAGTATACCATAGAAAAAAACAGAAAGGTATGATAAAATGAATGTAACTGAGGAATAATTCATAAGAAGCAGCGGGGTATTTTTATGCTGAGAGAAATCCGAAAGAAAATGGTAATTCTCCATAACCGGAGCCCGTTCCGCCAGGAAGTGAAAGACTACCTGCAGAAGCTGGAATACAGGGAATGGATTCACATGAATATGCGGCTTTCTGAGAGCAGTCTGTCTGCAGAACAGATTGATATTATACTGGATGGCGGCTGCCTGATGGAAGCAGCGGTGTCAGACTATCTGATGATTGACCGTCTGGACGAATTGAGGCAGTTCATCTACCAGCTGACGGATCTGGGGGCGCCGCTCAGTGAAAACATTATCCGGGATATGCATGCCATCCTGGTTGGAAGAAATGTGAGGGCAGAATATCGGAAGAGCACACCGATTCTGAAGCAGTTTAACCGTATGGCCATGTTAGCGGACCATATTCCTGATGGTATGAAGAAGCTGGTACGGCTTGCGGATCCGAATTCCAAAGGGGCCGCTGTTTATAGCCCGCTGGAGCGGGCAGCACTCCTTCATGACATGATAATTGATATTTATCCGTTTCATGAAGAGAATGAAATGCTGGCCCGGGCCGTATTATATTATGTGGTGGCAGAAGCAGGACTTCCTATGGCAGCATTGAATCTGGATGCTGATGCTTACCGGCAGCTGTATCTGGATAACCGGGGCAGCTGGAACAGTCAGGGATTGACGAAACTGCTGGAAAAGGCAGTGCATGAGCGCCTGGAACTGATGATGCAGTTGACCGGTCATGAAATTTAAGATATGATAAAACAGACTCTTGAAACAGGGGGGATTTTATGAAAAAAATTAAGGATAAATTAATCAGGGAAGGTGTTATGCTTTTCTGTGTGGGACTTGCATTGATTGCAGTCTGGTTTGCGATACATAATACGGACAGCCTGCGGGGCGGGATTGGAGCATTGAATGATATTCTCATGCCGTTCTATATCGGTTTTGTGCTGGCATACCTGATCTGTCCGGTTTACAACGGAGTGGTGAGAAACTTCTATCCGCTTCTGGACGAATGCATGGATAATAAAAAGAGGGCTTACAAGCTTGCACGTCTTGCAGCTTCTGTTGTGGCACTGGTGACACTCATCGGGGCAGTGGGCGGTTTCTGTCTGCTTGTCATTCCGGATCTGATTACCAGTATTACCACCCTGGTTCAGAACATGCCGGAAACCATCAGCCACATCAGTGACTGGTTTGTGGTTCATGTGGAAGAAAATCCGCAGCTGGTAGCAATCTTCCAGGATAATCTGCAGATGATTACGGAGCGTGCTGAAAACTGGTTCCAGAGTATTCTTCAGCCAGCCATCGATACCGTGATCAGCGGAGCTGCCATTGGGATTATTGGTACTGTTAATGTTGTATTCGATGTTTTCGTAGCACTGATTGTCTGTGTATATGTACTCAACAGCAAGGAAATGTTCCAGGCACAGGCTAAGAAGATGATTCTGGCTCTGTTTAAAAAGGAACGTGCTGAGTCCATCTTCGAACTTGGAAATATTACCAATAAAACATTCGGCGGATTTATCAACGGCAAAATCATCGACTCCATCATCATCGGCATTCTCTGCTTCATCGTCATGAGTCTGCTGAAGATGCCGATGCCGACCCTGATCAGTGTAATCGTGGGAATCACCAATGTCATTCCGTTCTTCGGACCGTTCATCGGTGCCATTCCGTCCATCTTCCTGATTCTGATTGTGGATCCCATTGAAGCAGTCAAGTTTGCTGTCTGGGTACTGATACTGCAGCAGCTGGATGGAAATATCATCGGACCGAAGATTCTGGGAGACTCTACCGGTCTGGCCAGCTTCTGGGTTCTGTTCTCCATCATCGTGTCCGGCGGCCTCTTTGGCTTCGTGGGCATGGTAGTGGGTGTACCGGTATTTGCCGTATTCTATACTTACGTAACCCGTTTCGTAAACGGCCGTCTGGAAAAGAAGGGCCTGGAAACCGATACGGCGATTTACGAAGAATTTACCAAATATGAAATTGATAAGGAGGATATCTTTGGAAAAGAAAGATGCAATCCAGGCTCTTGTGAGCCAGTGGAAGGAGAATAACATTGCGGTCATCTCTGATGCACCCATGAAAGAATATACTTCATTTAAGGCCGGAGGAAACGCTGCGGCCCTGGTTACGGTAGAATCCGTTCCGCAGCTGCAGCAGATTCTGTCTGATGTGGCAGAAGCCGGCGTGCCGTCCATGCTTCTGGGAAATGGCTCCAACACCCTGTTTAAGGACAGCGGTTATGAAGGTGTGGTAATCAAGCTGGGCGAAGGTTTTTCTGTCTGCGAACATCTGGGCGGCGGCCTGGTAACAGCCGGTGCGTCTGTTCTCATGTCCGTCCTGGCAAAATATCTGCTCCGCGAGTCTCTCGCCGGATTCGAATTTGCCAGCGGTATTCCGGGCTCTCTGGGCGGTGCCGTATTCATGAATGCCGGTGCCTACGGCGGGGAGCTGAAGGATATTCTTGTTTCTGCGACTGCAGTTTCAAGGGACGGCAGTGAAATCCGGGAATTTACAGCAGACGAACTGCAGATGTCTTACCGCCACAGTGCGCTGGAAGACAACGGTTATATCGCGGTTGCTGCCAAGCTGCAGCTGACACCGGGAAATCCTGAAGAAATTCAGGCTAAAATGCGTGAACTGCTGGAAAAGAGAAACTCCAAACAGCCGGTGCAGTATCCGAGTGCGGGCAGCACATTTAAGCGTCCGGAAGGGTATTTTGCGGGCAAGCTGATTGAAGATGCAGGACTGAAGGGCGTATCCGTAGGCGGTGCACAGGTGTCCGTGCTGCACAGCGGATTTGTAATCAATACCGGCGGAGCTACAGCGACAGACATTCTGGATCTGATGGCACTGGTACAGAATACCGTATATGATAAATTCGGCGTAAAGCTGGAACCGGAGGTACGGATTATTGGATAAGAAGTGGCGGGAGATGGCAGAAGGGTACCGTATGACCTTCGACTGGCATACCCACACCGTCTACTCTCACGGAAAGGGCACCATTGAGGACAATGTGCGTACTGCTCATGAGCGGGGGCTTCGTGAGATCGCTATTACCGATCACGGACCGGGGCATCTGACCTATGGGCTTTCCATGAAAAAGGTTCAGGAAATGCGTGCGGAGATTCAGCGTCTTGAGGACGTGTACCCGGATGTGAAAGTTTTGCTGGGGGTGGAAGCCAATACGAAGTATGGTGCGCCTTACATTGACCTGACTGAAGAGGAAGAAGCACAGTTTGACATTGTGCTGGCCGGATACCATTATGGAATCCCTGGGGCCGGTATGGTGAAGAACTGGCTCAGCGGCCATCTTGGGTGGTTCCGCGGAGAAACCTCGGATTTAAGGGTAAGAAATACCGCCATGATTCTGGATGCGGTTTATAATCATAAGATTCATGTACTGACCCATCCGGGAGACAAAGGGCCTTTTGATATTGAAGATATTGCCAGAGCCTGTGCCGACACCGGAACTCTTCTGGAAATCAATATGAAGCATGCCCATCTGACTGTTGAAGAAATTCAGGCGGCCATGAAATATGATGCAAAGTTTATTATCGGAAGTGATGCCCACGTTCCGGAAGCGGTGGGGGCATATCTGGGAAGTCTGGCCCGTGCCTTCGAAGCAGGGCTGGAGCCGGAACGGATTGTAAATATAGAAAAGATTTAAGGAGTAATCATGGAAGTTGTAATCATCACCGGGCTTTCGGGATCCGGCAAAACCAAGGCAGCGGACTGGTTCGAGGACAGGGACTATTACTGTATCGATAATATGCCGCCTGCCCTGATTAAAAATTTCATTGATCTGACCATGTCGGGAAGTAAGAAGATTGACAAGGCGGCTTTCGTCATTGATATCCGCGGCGGTCAGTTCCTTGGTGACATCGATGAGATTGTGAATCAGCTGGAAGCCGATAAATCCATCGACTTCAAAATCCTTTACATTGAGGCTTCCGATGAGGCACTGGTACGCCGGTATAAGGAAAACCGGCGTGTGCATCCCCTCAGCATGGAACCTGTCTCAACGGAAATTATCAGCAAGGAACGTGAAATGCTGGCAGGACTGCGGTCCAGGGCTACGTATATTATTGACACATCCTTCCTGAAGGTGGCGGAGTTTAATTCTCAGCTGGACAGCCTGTTTAATGAAGGCCATGAAACAGAATCTTTCCTGATTCATATTCAGTCTTTTGCATTTAAGAAGGGTGTTCCGCAGGAAGCGGATATTATCATGGACGTACGGTTTATCCCAAATCCATACTATGTTCCCAGCCTGAAGCACCTGACCGGAAATAACAAGAAGGTGTCCCAGTACGTGCTGAAGCATGCAGTAACACAGGAATTTATTGAGTCCCTGCACTCCATGCTGGCCCGGCTGATTCCATGTTATGTAAAGGAAGGCAAGTACAGTCTCCGTATTGCATTCGGATGTACGGGAGGTCAGCACCGTTCTGTAGCGGTTGCCAACGAAATGGCGCGAATTTTCCGTGAAGAAGGTCGAAGAGTTACACTTGAACATCGTGAACATTAGTGGTATAATATAGGAACATACGGGATTTCGTGTATAAATCCCGGTGAGAAAACGTTAAATTTATTATTAGAAATAAGAGGAGAATAGACCAATGGACAAGTTAATTATCAGTGCATGTATTTGTGGCGCAGAAGTAACAAAGGAAAACAACCCTGCAGTTCCTTACACTGTAGAAGAAATCGCAAGAGAAGCTAAGTCTGCTTACGATGCTGGTGCTGCTCTGATCCACCTGCACGTTAGATGGGATGACGGTACTCCTACTCAGGATACTGGCAGATTCCAGGAATGTGTTGACGCTATCAGAAAGGTTTGCCCAGACGCAATCATTCAGCCTTCCACCGGTGGTGCAGTAGGTATGACTGACCTGGAAAGACTGGCTTCCACTGAAATCGTTCCTACACCAGAAATGGCTACTCTGGACTGCGGTACCTGCAACTTCGGTGGTGACGAAATCTTCGTTAACTCCGACAACACTATCATCAACTTCGCTAAGATCATGCAGGAAAGAGGCATCAAGCCTGAATGTGAAGTATTCGACAAGGGTATGATCGACGTAGCTATGAAGACTGCTTACAAGAAGGGTTACCTGACTAAGCCAATCCACTGGGACTTCGTACTGGGCGTTCAGATGACTGCTACAGTTAGAGACCTGGCATTCATGGTAGACTCCATTCCAGAAGGTTCCACTTGGACTGCAACTGGTATCGGCAGAAACACCTGGACTATCGCAGCTGCTACCATCGCAATGGGCGGCCACGTAAGAGTAGGTTTCGAAGATACTGTATACCTGGAAAAGGGTGTTCTGGCTAAGTCCAACGGCGAACTGGTAGAAAAGGTTGTTAAGCTGGCTAACATCATGGGTAGAGAAATCGCTACTCCAGCAGAAGCTAGAGAAATCCTGGGCCTGGCTCCACTGAAGTAATTCAGCGGCTGCGCCGAAAATAAAAACGTACATAAACCCTCCGGTGACGACCGGAGGGTTTTTTGTTATGGTTCCGTTAAAACAGCAGGCTGTATTATGTATACATGCAAGCTGCATGTTTTAAATCTTCCTGTTCTGGGCATATATAGGCAGTAACATGTGGAGAATTGGAGGAAATTGTTATGGATGTAAGACACAAAATTGTAACCAGTCAGGTGATGATGCCGCACCATGCCAACCCGGCAGGAAATGTACACGGCGGTGAAATTATGAAAGTAATGGACAATGCAGCATATGCTATTGCCCTGAAATATGCCAAGGGAAACTGTGTAACCGCAAGAGTGGACGAGCTGGAATTCCATCTGCCGATCTTTGTGGGGGCGCTGGTGACCTGTACCGCGTCCATCGTATATGTGGGCAGAACTTCCATGGAAGTTCTGGTAACCGTGGATGCAGAAGAACTGGACGGTAACGGCGGTCCGCAGCGAGCACTGTCTGCGTACTTCAGCATGGTACGTATGGGTAAGAACGGCCGTCCTCAGGAAATCGGAAGACCATATATTCCGGAAACAGAAGATGAAAAGAAACTTTATGATATCGCTCTGGCTAAGAAGCAGCTGCTGAAGGAAAAGAAACAGATTAATAAATAATAACTTTCACTTTACAGATCATAAAAAACAACGCAGAGAATTCTCTGCGGTGTTCTATTTTTATGTACCTATACAGTTTTACAGGCCCAGCAGATGCTTATCCAGCAGCTCTACTGCATCTTCGATACAGCCGTCGCAGGATCTCAGAACCTTACCGGTTTCTACGCCCTTGATTTCAGCGCAGTTGATGGAGCCGTTCTTGGCCTTGAATTCTTCGATCAGCTTCTTCATCATAGCGTAGCATTCCTTCTTGGTCTTCGGATCTTCCAGATCGCCGTCGCTCAGCTTCATACCTACAACCATAGCCATGCCGCTTACAGCACCACAGGTTTCCATGGCACCCATGCCGAAACCGAAGGCTTCCGCCTGCTTGAAGGTAGTTTCAGGATCCTGACCCATCACATGGCAAAATGCACATGCCACAGACTGGCAGCAGTTGAATTTGGAGTGATGTAATTTCAGTGCGAGTTCTTTTCTGTCCATTTTGTATAATCTCCTTTGTATATGGTCTTACTTATTTGACAATCCACTTCGGATTTTTTACTTTTACATCCGGATCCTTTACGATGGATGCCGGCTTTTCTTCCAGCAGCTTCGGATTCTTATAGTACCTGGTCAGTTCACGGAAGCAGCGGCCGTAGTAATGACCGTTGGCGATACGCTCATCGGTAACGATACCCAGCGGCATTACCTTGTGCTCTTCCATCAGCTCTCCGTTCTTCACAATCTTCTTTTCCGGCTGGCCCATGGAAATGAATACGCCGGTAGTACCAAACTCATACAGGTGATGGTGGATGGTATTGGTCCGGATGGAAGCCAGGTTTGTTACAAACAGGCTGGTATGGAACGGGCTGGCGTCCACAATGGACATAGGAAGCCAGAAATACTTGTCCAGGAATTTCAGCACGCCCACAGCTGCACCTACCAGGAACGGAATCCTCAGCAGTGCACTCATCAGCTTATCCAGAGAGTTCTGGGAATCTGGTTCCTGGGTCTTTTCGATAGCTTTCTGCACCTTCTCATTTACCGTGAAGATATCATCGTCCAGATTGAAATACAGCTTGGTTACAGTGTCACTGGTCTTGCCTGGCTGCAGTGTTACGAAGGACACACAGAAGTGGTTGCGGGCATAAATCTTGCGGTTCATGCAAAAACGGTTGAGAAACGGATTTTGCGAATAAAGCCGCAGTGCGCCTGCGATAATTACACTCATGTGGTTCATGTTGATACCGCGCTTGCGGCAGTCTCGTATATAGTCCTGAACAGGAGCCAGGTTCAGCTCTTCAGTTACGGAGTTGGAGGCGTCGTAGCGGTAAGGCATAATGTATGGCACCAGTTCATACATGGCATCATTGCCCCTTACCCGATATCCATCTGCTCTATACATAGGGGGTCCTCTTCTTTCCTAAATTAAGGTATGAAAAAACCGTTAAAACGGCAGTCATAACTACTTTCATTCTACTATATTTGGGGGTGAAGTGCAACCTTTATTGCCCTCGCGCCAAAATCGTGGTATACTGTTATATAATGTATGAAAAAGAGAGGTTTTCTATGAAGTACCAGTTACATAAAAAAGAAGATTTCCGTGAGAGCCAGTGGACCGGCGGTTTGACCCGCGAAATTGCTATCTGGCCATCCACGGCAAAATATATCGACCGCAGTTTCATCTGGCGTCTGTCCACCGCGACCTGCGAACTGGAGGAAAGTGATTTTTCAAAGCTGCCGGATTACGACCGCGTTTTGATGGTGCTGGATGGTGAAGTGGTGCTGAGCCATGACGGTCAGCGTGTAGCACGGCTGAAAGCACTGGAGCAGGACCGTTTTGACGGGGCATATAAGACACGCAGCTTCGGCAAAATCACCGACTACAACCTGATGGTCCGCAAGGGCAACGAGGGTTATCTGGATCTGCTGCACCCGGAAGCCAATGCACAGGTATGCGGCCCGACTTTCGAGACTGAGAAAGAGCTGGCTGTGCACGCGCTCTATTGTCATGAAGGTTACGCAGTGGTTGGATGCGGCGGAGAGACCGTTATGGTTCAGTCCGGTCAGCAGCTGGTAATGGAGTTTGAACTGATAAACGGAGAAACGCCGGAGTACACCATTATGGGCGAAGGCACTCTGATCCGTTCTCAGATTTATTTTGATGCCATGAAGGGGCAGCTGGCAGCCGAAGAAATCCCGGCTGAAAAGGCTACTTTTGATGATTTCAAGGCCTGCATGTATCTGGCTAACGTTCAGTTCAAACTGGCGAAATATCTGGTTCCGTCCCTGAAGAATTACTGGTTTGATGAGGCTCTGTCTGCGAAAATCCGCCTGGTGGAACGATGCTACCTGACCTTCATCGTATTTTTAGTTGGTGCAATGGGGGTTCTCGCCCTGGGTGCATCGACCGGAAACAGCGCTATTGTTTTCGCCGCAATGGGAGGATGGCTGGCAGTGGACTGCCTGCTGGTGTCCCCTCTGATTTATCTGATTTTCATGCCAAAACCTGTCCGTAAGCACATGAAGGATGTACATAACCTTACTCCTTACGAGCAGAAACTCTATGAAGAAGAACTGGCGTCCAACCCGATGGTGGACAAGATGCTGAAAAAGTACAAGAACAGCGGAAGAAACTTCCCGAAAGAATAATATTTTAAAGAAATGAAAAAAGCTGGCAGTGTGATAGCTGCCAGCTTATATTTTTTTGTGTGATTTAGATAGCTTTCAGGAATGCATCTACGTCTTCTTCGGTGGAACCCCAGCCTGCAACCAGTCTGATTACAGAGTTGGTTTCGTCGAATGGACACCAGGTGTAGAAGAAGAAGTCCTTTTCCAGTTCCGCAATCTGTTCGTTCGGCATGATTACGAATACCTGGTTGGTCTGGTGAGGCAGCCACAGCTTGTAGCCCTTAGCCTGTACGCCTTCTGCCAGCTTGATAGCCAGTTCGTTTTCTTTCTTGGACAGTTCGTAATACAGAGATTCCTTTCCGCCTTCGAACAGTGCCTTCAGCTGAACAGGAATCAGACGGCCCTTAGCCAGCAGTGCACACTGACGCTTGATCATGTAACGGAAGTGATCGTCGAACTTTTCTGGATTTACGATAACCAGAGCTTCGCCGAACAGTGCACCAATCTTGGTACCGCCGATGTAGAATGCGTCTACCATGTCAGCGATTTCTTCGATTTCCAGGTCGTTGGTTGGCCAGGTCAGAGCAGTACCCAGACGTGCGCCGTCCACGTAGAAGGTCAGGCCGTGCTTGCGGCAGCAGTCAGACAGTGCCTGCATTTCAGCCTTTGTATATACACCGCCGTTTTCGGTCGGATGGGTGATATAAACCATCTTAGGGATTACAGTATGTTCGTCTTCGTGGTGCAGCAGTGCCTTTTCCACATCTTCCGGACGGAGCTTGCCGTCTGGAGTAGCCATAGCGAACTGGCGGTGACCGTTCAGTTCGATGGAACCGGTTTCATGTACATAAATATGGCCGGTTGCTGCGGTGATAACACCTTCATATGGTCTCAGACCTGCGGAAACAGTAGTAGTGTTGCAAGGGGTGCCGCCTACGAAGTAGTAAACGTCTGCGTCAGGCTTGCCAACCCACTGACGGATCATTTCAGTACAGTCATCGCTGAAACGGTCCAGGCAGTAGCCGTCGGTGTGTTCCATATTGGTATCCATCAGCGCCTGCATAATCTTTGGATGAGCGCCCAGGCTGTAGTCACTTCTAAAATAAATCATGGTTTTGTACCTCCCCGATTTTGTCATAATATTCTATTCTCATTCTACTTGATTACAGAAGGTTTTGCAATTGAAATAGTGGCAGAACTGTAAAAATATCCACTAAAAAACGGCCCTCAGGCCGTTATTTTTCCTTTGCATGCTGGTATTTCTCTTTGGTGGCCATGCCGCCGCGCAGGTGGCGCTCGGCTTTGTTGCATTCCAGGACATCTTTTACTTCTGCAGCCATGGCCGGATTCAGCTCAAAAAGCCGTTCCGTGACATCCTTATGTACGGTAGATTTGCTGACCCGGAATTTTTTCGCGGCGGACCGCACAGTGGAGCTGGTGCTGATAATATACTGTGCTAATTCATATACGCGTTCTTCGATATAATCTTTCATTGGCAGACCCACACTCCTTGCTCATAGTTAAGAACAATATATGCAGACGGAAAGCGGAATATGTCCTCTTCCGGCATTGTATATTTCACGGAAAGCGAGTAAAATTATACTAATGAAAAAGGAGGGGACGTTATGAGTAAAGTGGGGAAAAAGATACTGGAGGTACTGGGAAAGGCGGTTGTGGTGCTGTTCTTTTATGGACTGCTGTTCTTTCCGGTGATGCTGTTTGGGATGCTGGGTGCATTTCCACTGTATGTGACAAAAGCAATTGGTGCCGTTGGTGTAGTTCTGTATTTGCTGATTACAGCAATCTGGAGCGGCCTGATTCCGGTGACTGTGCGGAAACGGCTGTGGTGTGGTATGCTGGTTGTGGTTCTCTGCGCAGGCGGATATATAGGGGCCGGCTTTTACAAAGACAGTCTGGTGTCTCTGGAAGATGCGGAGCGGGAAAAGATGCTGTGGAAATACGAGCCGTTTTCGGAAGAACTGCTGGCCATGCAGCCTTTGCGGAGTGAACAGCTGCAGCTGACGAAGGCCCAGGCCTTGGGACTGGAACTGGATGGGGCGACGGCACTGTATCCGGTCTATGCCGGTTTCGTACAGGCGGTGTATCCGGAAGGCGAGTATCGACGGTATGACGGCACCAATGAAGACGGTCTGGGGGATGTGACATGTACCGGAACCAATGATGCTTATGAGCGGCTCATGGCTGGGGACACGGATATGATTTTCGTGGCTGGACCATCGGATGCCCAGCTTGCCCGGGCAGCGGAACTGGGGATGGAACTTCATATGACGCCTATCGGCCGGGAAGCTTTCGTTTTCTTTGTAAATAATGAAAATCCGGTGGAAGGCCTGACTGTGGAGCAGATTCAGGGGATTTATTCCGGTGAAATTACTCGCTGGTCAGAAGTGGGCGGACGCCGCCAGTCTATCAGAGCATTTCAGCGTGCAGAAGACAGCGGCAGTCAGACAGCACTGCAGCGGCTTATGGGGGATATTCCGCTGATGGAACCGAAAAAAGAAGACAGGATTGCGGGTATGGGCGGGATCATCCGCCAGGTGGCAAGTTACCGGAACTATAAGAATGCACTGGGATTCTCCTTCCGGTTCTATTGTACGGAAATGGTAGAAAATGGAGATATCAGGCTTCTTGCACTGAACGGTGTGATGCCGACGAAGGATACCATCCGCGATGGCAGCTACCCGATTACCAGCAGTTTTTACGCTGTGACCGCAGCACCGGTGGGAGAGCCGGCTCCGCAGTCAACCGATGATACCATCGGTGCTTTCATAAACTGGATTCTGTCAGATGAAGGGCAGCAGATTGTGGAAAACAGCGGATATGTGAGTATAAAATAGCAGAGTTGTTCTGCTATCTGGAGGTTGTGAAATGAAAATCATCTGTTATGGAGATTCTAATACATACGGCTATGATCCGCACGGCATGCCATCCCTGCGGTATCCGGCAGAGGGCCGCTGGGTGGATCTGGCAGGCAGTTCGCTGCCGGAATCCTGCAAAATCTTTAACGCCGGGCAGAACGGCCGGGAAATCCCGGACAATGGCTGGGAGTCTGCAGAGGGGGTGGCCATGCAGCTTGCTGCGGCCACAGAGCCGGGGGACCTGATTATCATCATGCTGGGAAGCAATGACGTGCTCCTCAGCAGCCTTTCTGCAGAGAAAACTGCCGGTAAAATGCGGCGGTTCCTGGGTGCTGTGAAGATGGAAGCACCGGGGCGGCATGTGCTGCTGGTGGAACCAGTCAGTTTCAGGAACGGATACTGGGTACCGGACTGCCGCTACATCGAAGAATCGGAGAAGCTGCCGGGACTGTATGAACAGCTGGCTTGCGAGATGGATGTACATTTTGCCGATGCCAATGAATGGGGCGTGAGCCTGACTGATGATGGGGTACATTTTACGGAAGAAGGCCATAAAGCTTTTGCCGAAGGATTGACTAAGCGATTGAAATTGTGGTATTCTATAGGGTAGCGAGGCCGCGCAGAATGCGGCACCAGATAACTGCCCTCTCTCATTCGAGAGGGAGATGAAGGGAGACTTAAAACAATGACAGAAAAAAAGGGTACTTATTATATTACAACCCCGATTTACTATCCAAGCAGCAACCTGCACATCGGTCACACATACTGCACCGTAATGGCAGACGCAATGGCAAGATTTAAGAGACTGGCAGGCTACGATGTAAGATTCCTGACCGGTACTGACGAACATGGCCAGAAGATTCAGACACTGGCAGACGCGAAGGGCGTAACTCCACAGGCTTACGTTGACGAAGTTGTTGACGGCATCAAGAAGCTGTGGGCAACCATGGAAATTTCCTATGACGATTTTATCAGAACAACTGAAGAACGTCATGTTAAGAGAGTACAGAACATCTTCATGAAGATGTACGAAAAGGGCGATATCTACAAGGGCGAATACGAAGGTTTATACTGCACACCTTGTGAATCCTTCTGGACAGAATCCCAGCTGGTAAACGGCTGCTGTCCTGACTGCGGCAGACCGGTACAGCCTGCGAAGGAAGAAGCATACTTCTTCAAGCTGAGCAAGTACGCGGACAAGCTGATCGACCTGTTCGAAAACAATCCGGAATTCCTGCAGCCTGATTCCAGAAGAAACGAAATGATCGCATTCGTTAAGCAGGGCCTGGAAGACCTGTGTATCTCCAGATCTACTTTTGACTGGGGTGTACCGGTTCCAATCGATGGAAAGCACGTAATCTACGTATGGCTGGATGCACTGTCCAACTATATCACTGCACTGGGCTTTGAAGATGACCGTGAGCTGTATGACAAGTACTGGCCTGCAAACGTTCACCTGGTAGGTAAGGAAATCGTTAGATTCCACACCATCATCTGGCCTGCTATGCTGATGAGTATCGAAGAACCTCTGCCTAAGCAGGTTCTGGGTCACGGCTGGCTGCTGCTGGGCGGTGAAAAGGTTTCCAAGTCCAAGGCTGCCAAGGGCAAGGACGTTGTAGACCCTGTTGTACTGATTGAAAGATACGGTATCGATGCGCTGAAGTACTTCCTGCTGAGAGAATACACCTTCGGTCAGGACGGCGTATTCACCAACGAAGTAATGCTGAAGAGAATGAACTACGACCTGGCAAATGACCTGGGCAACCTGGTTTCCAGAACCGTATCCATGATCGAAAAGTACTGCGGCGGCAACGTTCCTGCATCCACTACTGAAGATGATATCGACCGCGACCTGAAGGCAATCGCTACCGGCGCAGCCGCAAAGGTAGAAGCGCAGATGGATAAGTTCGCCTTCAACATGGCACTGGAAGAAATCTGGACCGTAGTAAGAAGAGCTAATAAGTATATCGACGAAAAGGCTCCTTGGATCCTGGCAAAGGACGAAGAAAAGAAGGCAGAACTGGATACTGTAATGCATAACCTGGCAGAAGCTCTGCGTATTGTATCCATCCTGATCTATCCGTTCATGCACACCACTTCCAAGGAAATCAGAAAGCAGATGGGTCTGTGGTTCAGCGATGTTGTTTGGGAAGATGCCTTCACATTCGACATGATGTACGGTGAACAGGTGAAGAAGGGCAACGCAATCTTCCCTAGACTGGACATTGAAAAGGAACTGGCAGAACTGACTGCACTGGTTGAAGCCAAGGAAGGTCCAAAGGAAGAAAACATTCCGCTGGAACTGAAGCCTGAAATCGTATTTGAAGATTTTGATAAGATCGACCTGCGTGTAGGTACCATCCTGTCCGCAGAAAAGCATCCGAAGGCTGACAAGCTGCTAGTATTCCAGGTAAAGATGGGTACCGAAAAGCGCCAGATCGTATCCGGCGTAGCAGAACACTACAAGCCGGAAGAAATGGTAGGCAAGAAAGTTATCGTAGTTGCAAACCTGAAGCCAAGAAAGCTGAGAGGCGAAGAATCCAAGGGTATGATTCTGTTTGCAGACAACGGTGATAAGTTAGAAATTGTTTTTACTGAAGCTCCAGACGGTGAATCCGTTTCCTAATTATAACAATACAAAAGCGGCAGGCCATCCTGCCGCTTTTTGAAAAATACGAGGTGACATATGTTATTTGACTCTCATACACATTTAAACAATGAAAATATTACGGACGACCTGCGCGCCAAGCTGGCAGCAGAAATCGACGAGTCCGACGTAAAATACGTCATGGATGTAGGCTTTGACCTGGGAAGCTCCATGCAGGCCTGCACCGACGCGGCAAAGTACCCATGGTGTTATGCAGCAGTAGGTGTGCACCCACATGATGCAAAGACTATGGATGAAGACGTGCTGACCCTGATCAAAGGCCTGACAAAGAA
>JAZTZZ010000037.1:0-138118 GCA_045637765.1 Anaerovoracaceae bacterium
AATAGAAAATCGGCACCAATAATTTGTATCAAAAACCAATAAAAATCGAAAACGATTGTAAAAAAACACGAAAATGCCTTGAAAATATCAAAAAAACCTTTATAATGGGTTGTAATACATACAAAAATAGTGTATAAATAAAAGCGTACGGTCTGTATGCATATATAATATATGAAATGACCGTTCGGCACCGGTTAAATAAGACGGTGCCTCAGATAAAACCAAACAATATATCACTAGAAAAGGAAACTAAGAGATGAGAATTAATGGATCACAGCTTTTAGCAGAGGTGCTGCTGGAACATGGTGTCGATACTGTATTCGGCTATCCCGGCGGAGCTGCTTTAAACTTGTACGATGTGTTATATCAATACAGTGATAAAATCAAACACGTAATGACTGCTCACGAGCAGGGCGCATCACATGCGGCAGACGGTTATTCCAGAACAACAGGAAAAACAGGTGTCGTATTCGCAACTAGCGGCCCTGGAGCAACTAACCTGGTAACAGGCCTGGCAACAGCTTTCATGGACAGTATTCCAATGGTTGCAATCACAGCTAACGTACCGGACAATCTGATCGGCAGAGATGCTTTCCAGGAAATCTCCATTACGAGTGTAACAATGCCGATTACAAAGCATAACTACTTTGTAAACAGAATCGAAGATCTGGAGCCGGCACTGAGAAATGCTTTCCGTATCGCCAACAGCGGACGTAAAGGACCGGTTCTCGTAGATATTACTAAAGACGTAACTGCAGCAATGATCGATTATAAAAAAGGCGAACCGCTTCCGCTGGATCCTAACCCGGTAGCATCTGACGCAGACGTTCAGATTATCGCAGACATGATCAATCAGGCAGAACGTCCGGTTGTATACTTCGGCGGCGGAGTAATGGCTTCCGATGCAGGCGCTGAACTCAACGAACTGCTGGAAATCGCAGACATTCCTGCTACTTACACACTGATGGCAGCCGGAATCCTGGGATACGATAATCACAGAAACCTGGGACTCATCGGAATGCATGGCAGCATCGCTTCCAACAGAGCGGTAGACAGAGCTGACCTGCTGATCTCCCTGGGATGCAGATTCAGTGACCGAGTTGCACTGAACCCTAAGAAGTTTGCAAAGAAAGCCAAGAAAATCCAGGTAGACATCGACAAGGCGGAACTGAACAAAAACGTTATCGTAGATGTCAGCGTAGTGAGTGACGTTAAGGAATTCCTGAAAAAACTGCTGCCTCTCATCGAAAAGAGAGATCACAGTGAATGGGTTGCACAGGCTACAGAGTGGAAGAATAAATCCGGCGACATTAAATGCCAGGAGGCAGAGCTTCACCCTAGCGAAATCGTTACTGCGGTTTGCGACCTGACAGATAAACAGACAATTTATGTAACAGACGTTGGACAGCACCAGATGTGGACTGCACAGTATCTGAAACATGAAAATACAAGAAAGTTCGTAACTTCCGGCGGACTGGGTACAATGGGCTTCGGCTACGGCGCAGCAATCGGCGCACAGATGGGTAACCCGGACAAGAGAGTCATCCACTTCACAGGAGACGGCTCCTTCCACATGAACCTGAACGAGGCTTGCACGGCGGTAAGTGAAGAACTTCCAATCATTACAGTAATCATGAACAACAATGTTCTGGGTATGGTATATCAGTGGCAGACGATCTTCTACGGAAAACGTTATTCTTCCACAACACCGAACAGAAAGTCTGACTTCCCTAAACTGGCTGAGGCATTCGGAGCAAAAGGCTTCTCCGCAAGCAACCCGGCTGAGTTCGAAGAGGTGTTCAAAAAGGCCCTGCAGGAAAAAGGTCCTGTATGGATCGACTGTGCTATTGCTAAAGAAGAACGTGTACTGCCGATGATTCCAGGCGGCGGAACAGTTGAAGATATGATTATCGGTTAAGGAGGCGTGATTATGGACAAGGCAATTAAGAGAGAAGTAATCAGTATCCTGGTAGATAACCATTACAACGTACTTTCCAGAGTAGTAAGTTTATTCGGTAGACGCGGATTCAACATCGAGTCCCTGACAGTATCTGCAACAAACAACCCTGAGATTTCCAGAGTCACAGTAGTGTTCAACGGAACAGAGCAGGCACTGCAGCAGATCATCAACCAGACAGAAAAACTGGAAGTTGTTCGTGACATCTTCACACTGGAGACAGAAAACAGTTTGTACAGAGAACTGCTGCTGGCGAAGATCGAATGTGACAAACATGACCGCAGTGCTCTGAGAGAAATCGTTGATATTTACAGAGGAAAGATCGTGGATCTGCACAAAGAAAGTATCATCGTTGAACTGACAGGTACACCTGAAAAATTAGACGCATTCATGGAAATGATCAACTGCTACGATATCGCAGAAATCTGCAGAACAGGTATCACAGGTATCAGCAGAGGCGTTACAACAAAAGATCTTTAAGTTGCATAATATATGTAAATTTAAAAATATATAAGTTTCTATAAAAAGGAGAAAAGACAATGATTAAGAAGTATTATGATGTAGATTGCAATTTTGGTTTATTAGACGGCAAAACAGTTGCTATCATCGGTTTCGGTTCCCAGGGACACGCTCACGCAATGAACCTGGCAGACAGCGGCGCTAACGTAGTTGTAGGTCTGAGACCTGGTTCCGCTCACACAGCAAAAGCAGAAGCTGCTGGTCTGAAAGTTATGGACATCGAAGCAGCTGCAGAAGCAGGCGACATCGTAATGATGCTGGTACCGGACGAACTGGCTGCAAACATCTACAAAACTCAGATCGTACAGCACATGAAAGAAGGTAACGTTCTGGCATTCGCTCACGGATTCAACATCCACTACAACCAGATCAAACCGGCTGCTGACATTGACGTTATCATGATCGCTCCAAAAGGACCTGGACATACAGTAAGAACTCAGTACCTGGAAGGGAGAGGCGTTCCATCACTGTTCGCAGTACACCAGGACGCTTCCGGAAAAGCTAAAGATTACGCACTGGCATACGCTTCCGGTATCGGTGCAGGCCGTGCAGGTATCCTGGAAACTTCCTTCAAAGAAGAAACTGAAACAGACCTGTTCGGTGAACAGGCAGTTCTGTGCGGTGGTGTTACTGAGCTGATGAAAGCTGGTTTCGACACACTGGTAGAAGCAGGATATGAACCTGAAATGGCTTACTTCGAATGTATCCACGAAATGAAACTGATCGTTGACCTGATCAACGAAGGCGGCTTCGACAAGATGAGATACTCCATCTCCAACACTGCTGAATACGGTGACTACAGAACAGGAACTAGACTGATCACAGAAGAAACTAGAAAAGAAATGAAAAAAGTTCTGCACGAAATCCAGGATGGTACATTCGCAAGCGAATTCATTCAGGAATTCAATGCAGGCGGACAGGCTAAATTCTTAGCTACAAGAAGAAAAGAAGCTGAACACCTGCTGTGCAAAGTTGGCGCTGAACTGAGAAAGATGATGAGCTGGCTGAAAAAATAATTCACTCTGCCATGGTAGAAAATCCCGGTAGGGGGTAAATAAATAGTAAATGAATAATAGGACGGATGGCAGCATCTGTCCTATTGTTGGTATAAAAAGGAGAAACTGTTATGGCATTAAAAAGCGCAAAATTCACTCAGAACATAGAATTTGCTCCGGCAAGAAGCCTGTTCTATGCCATGGGATATACAAAAGAAGAACTGGAACGTCCGCTGATCGGTGTAGTTTCTGCTCACAGTGAAATCGTACCGGGCCATATGCACCTGGATAAGGTGACAGAGGCTGTAAAGGCTGGTGTAAGAATGGCTGGCGGTACACCGATTATGGTTCCTGCCATCGGCGTCTGTGACGGTATTGCCATGGGACACGTGGGTATGAAGTACTCCCTGGCTTCCCGTGAGCTGATTGCAGACAGTGTGGAAACCATGACTATGGCCCACCAGTTTGACGGTCTGGTGCTGGTACCGAACTGCGACAAAATCGTTCCGGGCATGGTAATGGCTGCCGTTCGTATGAACATTCCTGCAGTGGTTGTTTCCGGCGGTCCGATGATGAGCGGTCTGGTTGGAGGCGTGGAAACTTCTCTTTCCAAAATGTTCGAAGCAGTCGGTGCTCATAAGGCTGGCATTATCGACGATGCAGGACTGGAAGAATACGAACTGAATGTTTGTCCTGGCTGTGGTTCCTGCTCCGGTATGTACACTGCCAACAGCATGAACTGTCTCTGCGAAGCCATCGGTATCGGCCTGCCTGGCAACGGTACCATTCCGGCAGTACACAGCGGCAGAATTCAGTTGGCAAAACACGCAGGTATGGCCATCATGGACCTGGTGGAAAAGGATATCAAGGCCCGTGATATCATCAATGAAAAGTCCATCCGCAATGCACTGGCATGCGACATGGCTCTGGGCTGCTCTTCCAACAGCGTGCTTCACCTGCTGGCGATTGCAAATGAGGCAGGCGTTCCTCTGAACATGGAACTCTTTAACGAAATGTCTGCCAAGACTCCGAACCTGTGCCATCTGGCACCGGCTGGTGACACCCACATGCATGACCTGAACAACGCAGGCGGCATCGGCGCAGTAATGGCAGAACTGGATAAAATCGGCTTGATCGATACGTCTCTGATTACTGCCAACGGTAAGACCGTAGGCGAAAATATCAGTGGCAAATACATCAAGGATAACAACTCCATCAAGGGCGTGGATGCTCCTTACAGTGAAACCGGCGGTATCGCTATCCTGTGGGGCAATATTGCTCAGGAAGGCTGCGTGGTTAAGAGAAGTGCAGTTGCACCGGAAATGCTGACCCATACCGGTCCTGCCAGGGTCTTTGACTGCGAAGAGGATGCCATTGCGTCCATCTACGCAGGTGAAATCAAGGACGGTGACGTGGTGGTAATCCGCTATGAAGGTCCGAAGGATGGTCCTGGTATGAGAGAAATGCTGAATCCGACCAGTGCCCTGGCCGGTATGAAGCTGGACAAGACCGTAGCACTGATTACTGACGGACGGTTCTCCGGCGCATCCCGCGGTGCGTCCATTGGCCATGTATGTCCGGAAGCAGCCAGCGGCGGCAATATCGGCCTGATTCAGGAAGGTGATATGATTGAAATCGATATCCCTGCAAGCAAGATCAACGTGCTGGTAAGCGACGAAGAACTGGCTGCAAGACGTGAAGTTTATGTTCCTCGTGAACCGAATGTAAAGTCCGGCTGGCTGTACCGCTATGCAAAACTGGTAGGCCCAAGCTGCAGGGGCGCGGTAATGAAGGAGGACTAAGGCAGCGTTCGTCCTGCCTTTCGAAAAGAAGCAGCTGTTGATGCGGTGCTCAGCGCATCTGGGCAGTGAAGCAAACTCGCGCCGTTTCAAATCCTTGAAGCGGCGCTCAGACAGTGCTTCCACTGCAGCCAGATACCAGCTTCGCATCGCATACAGCTGTTTTTCTTTTCTCAAAAGCAGTCTTCGCGCTGCCTTAAGTCCTCAAATGGTTTCTTCAAAAATCCCAGTCTGCGGAGCCCTTCGTCCAATATGCAAAAGCAGTCCTCACGCTGTCTTATGTCCACAAAGGTTTTCTTCAAAAGCAGCATTCGAAGGTCTGCTGTCTTAAAAACAATATTACCAATTAAATCTTTATATGGATAAAAATGTATGATAAAATGATTTAAACGTGGATTATGTGCCGTTTTGTTTTCTGAATTCGAATTGACTTATACGCATTTAATGCGTATAATTAAAGGAGAGGGAATGAAAACAAAAGATCTTATTAAACTGCTCAAAAAGAATGGGTGGGAATTTAAGCGGCATGGTGCCAATCACGATATTTATGCTAAGGGCAATGAACGTGAAAGTATTGTACGGCACCGAAATACCGATGAGGACTTGGCTGCGGTGATTATTAAACGCAGAAACCTAAAGTAAGGGGGATTTTATCATGAAGAAAGTTTATCCAATTGTTTTAACACAGGGGAAAGAAAAGATTGTGGTGTATGTGCCTGATTTTAATATCAACACACAGGGGGACGATATGGCGGATGCTATGGAAATGGCACGGGATGCCATTGGACTCATGGGAATTGACATGGAAGATGAAGGGGAAACACTTCCATATGGATCCAGCTTCACGGTGGTGAAAGACGAATATCCGAATGATGTGGTTACTCTGGTGGATGTGGATTTTGCGGAATACCGTAGAAAAAATGATTTGCGTGCGGTGAAGAAGAACTGTACGATTCCATCCTGGCTCAATTTCGAAGCAGAGAAAGCGGGGGTGAATTTTTCTGCGGTACTTCAGGCTGCACTGAAGAGGGAACTTAATATTCAAAGATGATATTCAATATGAATCAGGATTTCTGATGCTGTTGGCTGATTTTCATTGACATGTCGAATTCTGTAGGATATCATGAATAAGATAGGTTGAAAAAAAGAGGTGAAAGTATGGAAATGCTTACATTAAAGGCCTTTGAAGAGGCTTCTGAAATTGTTACGAAGGTTACGACACCAACCAACCTGATCTACAGCAAGTTCCTCAGTGAACAGATCGGACAGGGAAATAAGGTATATCTGAAGCCTGAAAACATGCAGATGACCGGTGCCTACAAGCTGAGAGGTGCCTACTATAAAATCAGTACTTTGACGGAAGAAGAACGCAGCAGAGGGCTGATTGCAGCGTCTGCAGGAAATCATGCTCAGGGCGTGGCATATGCGGCGAAGGCATTTGGCTGTAAGGCGACTATCGTGATGCCGGCTACCACACCGCTGATCAAAGTGAACCGCACTAAGGGTTATGGTGCTGACGTTGTCCTCTTTGGTGATGTATATGATGAAGCAGCAGCTCATGCCGCAAGACTGGCAGAAGAGCATGGCTACACTTTTATTCATCCTTTTGATGATTCTGCTGTGGCTACGGGCCAGGGGACCATTGCCATGGAAATCTTCAAGGAACTGCCGCTGGTAGACTATATTCTGGTACCGGTTGGCGGGGGCGGTCTGGCTACGGGGATTTCCACACTGGCCAAGCTGCTGAATCCGAAGATTAAGGTAATCGGCGTGGAACCTGCCGGTGCCAACTGCCTTCAGGAATCCATTAAAGCAGGCCAGGTGACCACACTGCCGAAGGTGAACACCATTGCAGACGGTACTGCAGTAAAGACGCCGGGAAACAATATTTTCCCTTATCTGCAGGCAGGCCTTGACGATATCATCACCGTAGAAGATGATGAACTGGTAGTAGCTTTCCTGGACATGGTAGAAAATCACAAGATGGTAGTGGAAAATTCCGGACTGCTGACAGTGGCGGCACTGAAGCATCTGGTAAAGAATCCTGAAATCTGTGAGAAAAAGATTGTTTCTGTTCTCAGCGGCGGCAATATGGATATTATCACCATGTCTTCTGTGGTGCAGAATGGGCTGATTATGCGTGACCGTATTTTCACAGTATCCGCACTTCTGCCGGACAAGCCTGGTGAACTGTGCCGAATTACCAATGTAATCGGTGAAGAACGCGGAAACATCATTAAGCTGGAGCATAACCAGTTTGTATCCACCAACCGTTCGGTAGCCGTAGAACTGAAGATTACCATGGAAGCTTTCGGCAGCGAACATAAAGAAAAGATTGTAAACGCTTTGAAGGAAAAGGGCTATCAGCCGAAACTGATCAGCGTTATGATGTAGAAAAGGAGTTATATTGTTTATGGAAAAGAATCATGTAAACAAGGGACGCGCCATCGCGCTCCTGCCGATTCTGGTCTTCCTGGTGCTGTTCATCGGAAGCGGAATCCTCATGGATGACTTCTATGCAATGCCTACTATTGTTGCGTTCTTAATCGCACTGGCAGTGGCATTCTTCCAGAATCCATCCCTGAAATTCAATGAAAAAATCGCAGTCTGCACAAAGGGCATCGGCGATGAAAACGTAGTTACCATGTGCCTGATCTTCCTGGCTGCCGGTGCATTCTCCGGCGCAGTAGGAGCAGCAGGCGGTGTAACCAGCACTGTAAATCTGGGCCTGTCCCTGATTCCTGCACAGTTCGCCGTAGTAGGCCTGTTCCTGATTGGCTGTTTCATCTCTGTATCCATGGGTACTTCCGTAGGTACCATCACTGCACTGGCACCAATCGCTGTAGGCGTATCTGAAGCTACCGGCTTCAATATGGCACTGTGTCTGGCAGCAGTTGTATCCGGCGCAATGTTTGGTGACAACCTGTCCATGATTTCCGACACCACCATCGCTGCAGTACGTACTCAGGGATGTGAAATGAGCGATAAGTTCAAGATGAACTTCAAAATCGTTCTGCCGGCTGCTATCGTGACTGCTGTTATTTACTTTGTAAGCACACTGGGTGCTGCATCCGAAGTGGAACTGGGTGAATACAACATCATCCAGGTAATCCCTTACCTGCTGGTACTGGGCGGCGCACTGGCTGGCATCAACGTATTCGTAGTTCTGATTGCAGGTACACTGGCTTCTGTGGCTGCAGGCCTGATTACCGGTACCATGACTGTTGCAACCATGTTCAGTGCCATTGGCGACGGTGTAACCGGCATGTATGATATCACTGTAATCTCCATCACTGTTGCAGCAATTTCTGCACTGGTAAAGGAATACGGCGGTATTGACTTCGTACTGAACTTCATCCGCAGCCGTACCAGAACCAAGAAGGGCGCAATGCTGTCCATTGGTGCTCTGGTTCTGGGTGTGGACCTGTCCACTGCAAACAACACTATCGCAATCGTACTGGCTGGTCCGATTGCAAAGGAAATCAGCGATGAATTCGACATCGATCCAAGACGTTCTGCATCCCTGCTGGACATCTTCGCATCCGTAGGCCAGGGTCTGATCCCTTACGGCGCACAGATGCTGTATGCAGCAGCTGCTGCAGGCATCTCCACCTATGCACTGATTCCATACGCATTCTATCCAATCCTGATGCTGGTATGTGCACTGGGCTTCATCTTCTTTGTACCAGAAAAGAAGACAGGCAAGTAAGCTAGCTCTTGCTGAGCAAAATATTCAGATTTAAACGTCTCTGGCTTCGGCCAGGGGCGTTTTTCGTTGGATAATTTCTCGGGAATTATAAATAATGCAACGCATTCCCATTAAATTACATTTTATAGCGCGTCGAGTTGTAATTTTACTCTGCTGTTGCAGGAAAAGCTTACTTTTTTCAAAAATTAATAAAAATATGCAATCTTCGACAAAAAACAACGGTATAAATACCATAAAGCATAGAAAATTTGGGCTTTTGTTGGATAATCGGAAAATCCGCTTGAATAATGCAACCAGAAACAAAAGAGAGAAACGTGTAAAACCGTTTCTCTCATGTAATGCAATATTAAATTCTGTCTCTATAATCCTATTTTCGTCAGCTGCAGGAACTGCTTGGCTGTTCTTGGGCTTCTGCCGTTCTGACGGATTGCAAAGGCTTCTGCACGGCGGAAGAGTTCTTCTTCCGGCAGGTCCACACCATATTCAGCAGCCAGACTCTTTACGATTTCCAGGTAGAGGTCTTTAGCCGGCTTGGAGAAGGTGATGGACAGGCCAAAACGTGCAGCCAGGGACATAGTTTCCTGCATGGTATCGTTAATGTGCAGGGAATCGCCTACGCGGTCTTCCATGGACTCTTTGATCAGATGGCGGCGGTTGCTGGTTGCGTAAATTGCAATGTTTCCGGCATAGCTTGCCGCACTGCCTTCCAAAATCCCTTTCAGAGCGCAGAAACTGTCATCGCCTGCATTGAAGCTCAGATCGTCAATGTAGAAGATGAACTTCAGCGGAATTTCAGAGAGAAACTCCATGATCGGCAGGATGTCATCCAGCTGGTCTTTTTTAAACTCCACGATACGCAGACCACAATCGAAGAAGTGGCGTGCGCAGGCTTTGATGGTGGAACTTTTTCCGGTCCCTGCATCACCGTAGAGGAGGACATTGCAGGCTTTGCCGCCTTCCACCAGTGCCCGGGTGTTTTCCAGCACCAGATTCCGTTCCCTCTCATAACCATAGAGCGAGTCCAGGGTCTGGGTATCCATGCTGCGGATTGGCACCAGCTGACCTTTGTTTACGGTGAAACCGTTGTACTTGGCAAAGATACCGTAGCCGGTTCCCTTAAGGCTGTCAATCTGGTCATAATAGGATTTACGGATATCCAGAGGGGATACAGACCATCCGGCCAGAAAACCATCATAGTCTATGGCGCAGCGCAGGTCTTCCGGTGTCAGCTGAGAAATTTCCTGCAGCAGTGTCAGTTCTTCTTCCAGTGCTGCCTCAATCTGCGGTGCCATCTTTTCACCACGGGCACGGCCTACGATGTAGAAGTTTTCATCTTCCAGCACGATGCGCCGGATTGCTTCGGACAGGTCACCGCCTTCCTCATACACCGCCTGGGTGAAAGCACCCCAGCAGCCAAGCTGAGCATCAAGATCCAGCTGTTCCGCTGCGAAAAGCAGATCCTGCAGTCCGCAGATGACAGGCTCTTCAGAGATACCGCGGAATACAGTAAGCGCGTTCAGCCGGTGGTACAGTTTATGTAATGTGGGTTCGTTCATTGATAAGCTCCTATTTGCACATGATCTGAATGCTGAATACGCCCTCTTTTTCCAGATCCAGCAGAACTTCTGCGGATTCGTAATCAGCATCGGTTTCTGCCAGTACATAGCCGAAGCCCTTCTTGTTGCCTCCGGCGATCTTTGTCACGAAGATGTTGGCTTCGGACAGGTATTCAGCAATGGCCTGAACCGGATTTTCCACATCGCATGTCATGAATGCGATACGGGTACGGTCAGCGATTGGACCCATATCTACTTTAGGGAAGTTTACGGAATTGACGATATTTCCGTTTTCCAGGTAATCGCGGATTTCCTTCACAGCCATCACTGCACAGTTGTCTTCCGCTTCTTCAGTTGATGCTCCCAGGTGAGGCAGAAGTACCACGCCAGCCTTGCCAACCAGTGCGTCATTAGGGAAGTCAGTCACATACTGAGAGATTTTGCCGGATTCCAAAGCAGCCAGCAGGTCGGTATCGTTAACCAGTTTATCGCGGGAGAAGTTGAGTACAACCGCACCGTCCTTCATGGCAGCGAAAAGTTCTGCGTTGAACATACCCTTTGTGGCATCGTTTGCAGGTACGTGGATGGTCACATAGTCGCATACAGGCAGCATTTCCTTCAGGTCGCCATACACGGCAAAATCTGCTTCGTCATCAAAGTAAGGGTCATAACCGACAACCTTCATGCCCAGGGCGTCTGCAGCAGCGGCAACCTTACGGCCGATGGCACCGAGACCAGCGATACCTAATGTTTTGCCGGTAATTTCAGTGCCGGCGAACTGGGATTTGCCTTTTTCCACTGTTTTGCTTACGTCTTCAGTGAGGCCTGCAGCCCAGGTCAGGGCAGACGGAATGTTTCTGGCAGCCAGCAGGAGACCTGCGATGGTCAGTTCCTTTACAGCATTGGCATTGGCACCAGGGGTGTTAAACACCACAATACCGGCTTCCGCGCAGCGTTCCAGCGGGATGTTGTTTACACCGGCACCGGCACGGGCAATTGCCAGCAGATCGTCACTGAATTCCATGTCATGCATATCGGCACTTCTGACCAGAATACCGTTGGCTTCTGTCACATTTTCGGTGATGGTATAATCTTCAGTCAGCTCAGCCAGACCGACTTTGGAAATCTTATTTAATGTCGCTATCTGATACATAATTTTCCTCCCTATAAAAAAATATTATGCTTATTCCACAAAATTTTTACCCATACATGTTCATATATGTTATACTGAAACAAAAATTATATATATTATACCACTTTACTTATGTAACGTAAAGTAGTATAATAGCTGAAAACCTGAAAATTACTACTTTTTAGAGGAGGACTTAATCATGACTATGAAGTACGATCGCGTTTACAACTTTTCTGCGGGTCCGTCCATGCTTCCACAGGAAGTGCTGGAAAAAGTTCAGGCTGAATTACTGAACTACAGTGGATCCGGTCAGTCTGTAATGGAGATGAGTCACCGATCTAAAGAGTTTATCAAAATCGCGGAAGACGCAGAAGCCAACTTACGGAAACTGCTGAATATCCCGGATAACTACAAGGTACTGTTCCTGCAGGGTGGCGGTACCCTGCAGTTCTCTATGGTTCCGCTGAATCTTTTGAGAAACTCCAAGAAGGCGGACTACATCGTAACCGGCACCTGGGCTAAGAAGGCATATAAGGAAGCCACCAAGTTTGGTGACATCAAGGTTGCTGCATCTTCTGAAGCCGATACCTTCACCTGGATTCCGAAGCTGAAGAAGGAAGACTTCCGTGAAGATGCGGATTACGTTTACATCACCGACAATAACACCATTTACGGCACCGAATATAATTATGTTCCGGATACCGGCGATATTCCTCTGGTGGCAGACATGTCTTCCAACATTCTGTCCCGTGAATTTGACGTGACAAAATTCGGACTGATCTGGGCTGGTGCACAGAAGAACGTAGCGCCTGCCGGCGTGACCATTGTCATCGTAAGAGAAGACCTGATCGGTCATGCGGATGCATCTGTTCCGACTTACCTGGACTACAAGGTACATGATGAAGCGGATTCCATGTACAATACACCGCCATGCTTCTCCCTGTATGTGGCAGGGGAAGTATTCAAACACCTGCTGGAAAACGGCGGTGTGGCTGCCAAGGAAGCTGCCAATAAGGAAAAGGCCGCACTGCTTTACGACTATATCGATTCCAGTGAAATGTTCAAGTGTCCGGTTGCGAAAGAAGATCGTTCTCTCATGAACGTGATATTCGTTACCGGTGATGCGGACCTGGATAAGAAATTCGTGGCAGAAGCCAAGGCTGCGGGTATGGTAAACCTGAACGGTCACCGGTCCATCGGAGGCATGAGAGCGTCCATCTACAACGCAATGCCGAAGGAAGGCGTGGAAGCCCTGGTAGCTTTCATGAAGAAGTTCGAAGAAGAAAATAGATAAAGCATAAAATCAGACGGCTGTATGCCTCACTTAGTCCTCGGAGCCAAGGCTCCTGCGAAATCGTTTGGCATACAGCCGTCTTTTTCTATGCTTTCAAATGTAACTTTTTCGTGTCGAAATTTGAGTTGTTTATAGAAGGAGGAGTGTCTAATGAAACGATGTGCAAGATTAGCTGCAATTATTTTTTCCTTGTTACTTTTGGTATCGGGTACAGTCTTTGCGGGGGAAATAGCTGGAGGAGCAGGATGGGATGCAAATGAACTCCTTTGGATTAATGAAGAAAACTTCCCTGATCCCGTATTTCGTCAGTGGATTCAGTGTAATTTAGATTTAGATGATGACGGGAATTTTACTCGGACGGAAGCGGAAGCTGTGAAATATATTAATGTGAATCAATCTGCTGGCAGTAAGGAAAATGGTTTGATAAAAAGTCTTCAGGGAGTAGAGTATTTTTCGCAGCTAATGGAGATTTCTTGTGAAAATAATCAGCTGAATGAACTGGAACTAACGGAATGTCACAATCTTTTAAAAGTGGATGCAGACGGAAACCCTTTGCTTTGCGTCAATCTGCCCGATTCTTTCGGTGGAGTGCTGTCAGCTGAATACGAAGAACCGATTATTTTAAATCTTGGAAGCAGAACATCAGGTTCGTTAAACATGAAGGAATTTGCTCCTCATTTTGGTGAAATGAGACTGAAATACACACTTGGTGCAACCATCACAAATGGGACAAAAGGCACAGCTATCGATGGTTTTGCAGGAAATGATTTTATATATTCCTATGACTGTGGAAACAGTGTGGAACTTATTCGGAGAATAAGTGTTGTCAGTGATACCGGTTATTACGGAATTTATGTATTTCATAAGAAAGTCAGTGGAACTGTTCTGTCCACTTCTATCATTGGGAGCACCATGGATAAAGTGGGGGCCAATATCCTCCGAGGTGGATATGATATATCCATTCTGGACTTAACCAGTGAAAACGGAACTGCTGTAACGGCTGTTCTTGAAACCAACCCTATGTTCTTTCAGAAAATACGGAATGCCGGATTACAGAAAGTAATTGTTGAGACGGATGCTGAAACCTATATCCTGTCACGAAAGCAGATGCAGATGCTGTCCCATTTTGGAGGAACATTTGCTGAACTTACTCTCAATTTCAGGAAAGGAAAGATTCATGTTTCATGTGACGGTCTGAGCGGCACCCTGGAAGATGTTTCAATTCATCTTGACCCGGAATGTGGTGGGACAGAATGGATTGACCTCATAGCAGAAAAAGAAGCTGAAGAAGCGGCTGCGCTGGCAAAGCAGAAGTTTATTACAGGTGTCCGGAACACGGAAATTACCCTTAAGTCCACTGTAGGAAAAGGCTACATAAAACTGACCTGGAAAAAGTCTCCTGGGTATAAGGTGGATTATTATGAAGTTTACCGGTCAGTGAAGAAAAACAGCGGTTATGGACAGAAAGCTTTTTATCGGACTTCCAGTGGAAATAAATTGAGCTATAAGAATACCAAGGGCTTGAAGAAAGGAACTCGCTATTATTTTAAGGTGCGCGGTGTTCGGATTGTGGATGGAAAGAGAATTGGAACACAGTGGTCCAATAAGGCCTGGAGAGTTGCAAAATAAACGGAAGATGGGAGCTATGCAAATGGAATGGGTTCCGGAGAATGCGGAATGGCATAAAGGTGGGTTTACTTTTGCGGCAGATGAATGATTAAAGAAATAAGAAAGACGGCTGCATGCTGAACGATTTCCGCAGACACCTTGGTGTCGAGGACTAAGTGAGGCATACAGCCGTCTTTTTAGTTATCCTTCGTAAACTGCCTTAATGGCTGTCAGCAGTTCTTCGTAGGTTTCGTAAGCCGGTACGTCAGGGTTTGCTTCCCGGATTGCATCAGTAGTGCGGAAGAGGAAGCCGGCCTTGCTGGCACGGATCATGCCCAGATCATTGAAGCTGTCGCCGGATGCGATAGTTTCCAGTCCTGCAGCCTGCAGAGCCTTCACTGTATTCAGCTTGGAATCCTGAAGACGCATTCTGAAACCGGTAACTTCACCGTCTTCTGCCACAACCAGTTCATTGCAGAACAGGGTTGGCCAACCCAGCTTCTTCATCAGCGGCTTGGCAAACTGGGTAAATGTATCGGAAATGATGACAACCTGACCGTAAGATCGCAGCTCATCCAGGAATTCCTTCGCACCCGGAAGCGGATCCAGAGTTTCGATGGTTTCCTGAATTTCCTTCAGTCCCAGACCGTGTTCCTTCAGAATTGCCAGACGGTAATTCATCAGCTTATCATAATCCGGTTCATCACGTGTAGTTTTCTTTAATTCAGGGATTCCTGTTGCTTCTGCGAAAGCAATCCAGATTTCAGGTACCAGAACACCTTCCAGGTCAAGACATGTCATATACATAATTATACCCTCCGTATTTCATCATTATCTTTTGTTTATACCACAAAAAATACTTTATTGCCAGCCATTATTTTCATGTATTGCAAATTTCTTAAATTCCACCTATGCGCCTTGCAGAATGCTGTCACATCATGCTATACTGTATTCGTATACAGAACTTTAGCAAGGGGATTATAAACATAATGAAGCATATAATAAAACATGGAATTGCATTTTTACTGATCTGCAGTATCCTGCTGAGCAGCGGGATTTCTGCTTTCGCTTCCGGCGGTCCATCTCTTCGCGGGGATGCTGCCATCATTTACTGTGAGACCACTGATGAAATTATCTGGGCGAACAATCCGGAAGAGGACCGGAATCCGGCCAGCATGACCAAACTGCTGACTTGTCTTCTGGCTATTGAGAATCTGGATCTGGATCAGGTAGTGGAAGTGACACAGGAATGCACGGAAGTTATTCCGACCAAAATCTGGCTGCAGACTGGGGAGAAGCTGACCGTACGTGATCTGCTTCACGCAGCACTTCTGGAATCCGGAAATGATGCTGCCATGGCACTGGCTGTTGCCACAGCAGGCAGCATTGAAGATTTTTCCAAGATGATGAACAAGAGGGCGAAAAAAATTGGCTGTACCAACACGCATTTTGTGAACCCAACCGGACTTTACGGTAAGGGACAGCATTCCACTGCCCACGACATTGCTTTGATTGCAGCAGAAGCTTTTGATAACCGCACACTGAAGACGATTGCAGCTACGCAGGAGTACACCATCGAAAAAACCAATATGTACCCGGCACGTGAGCTGAAAAACGGAAATATGCTGCTGAAGGGCGGTGAGATGGATCTGCCTACCGGAACCATTAAGGTGAAGAAATACGACGGTGTTTTCGGCGGCAAGACGGGGACTACAGAAGAATCAGTAGCAACCATGGTTGCCGGTATCAACCACGAAGGGCTGGAACTGTATGTGGTTATCATGGGAACTACCATGGAAGAACGGTATCCGGACATGAGGAAGCTGCTGAACTATGCCAAGGAAAATGTCTGCCCATACGAAGTCTTTAAAAAGGGTGATCTGTTTGAGGAAGCACGTCTGACTCATGGTGCTACCAATAAGGTAGCAGGGGTAGCTTCTGTCAGCGGTATCATTAATCTGCCTGAAGGTGCATCTCCGGCACTGGTTACGACCAATATTGTTTATGAAGAAGATCTGAAAGCACCAATCAAGGAAGGTGACCGTCTGGGTAAGGTGGAAATCTACCTGGCAGATGAAAAGGTACGTGAAGTCCGTCTGAAGGCGGCAAATGATGTGGAGGAAGGCTGGTTCCTGTCTCCATATGGTATTACCAATATTCAGACTATCCTGATCTGTGCGGGAGCAGCAGTGATTCTGCTTCTGCTCATCACCATTCTGGTACTCCGTTCCATCAATAAAAAGAAAGCAAAACGCCGCCGCCAGCAGCGTATCATAGAGCAGGCGTGCCGTGAGCTGGAGAGGGAACAGAGCATGAAACAGAGAGGCTGGCCATACTAAATGTTTGATATCAAAGAAAATTTAAAGAAACTCCCGGACACTCCGGGAGTTTATCTGCATAAGGACAAACTGGGACAGGTAATCTATGTGGGAAAGGCCATTTCCCTGCGGAACCGGGTGCGCCAGTATTTTCAGAGCAGTGCAAATCACAGTGCCAAGGTACGGGCCATGGTGTCTCATATTGCGGAGTTTGAGTACATCACCTGCCAGACCGAGATGGAAGCACTGATTCTGGAGTGCAATTTAATCAAGAAGTATGCACCGAAGTATAACGTGCTGCTCCGTGATGACAAGACATACCCGTACATCAAGGTGACCCTGTCGGAGGATTATCCACGGATTGTAAAGACCCGCATTATCGAAAAGGACGGAGATAAGTACTTCGGGCCTTACAGCGATGCCGGTGCGGTGAATCAGATGATTGATCTTCTGAACCGGGTCTACACTCTGAAGCGCTGCTCTGCCCGCAGCTTTCCGCCGGGATACCGTCCGTGTTTAAATTACCATATCGCTGAATGCAGAGGTGTCTGCACCGGGCAGGTGAGCCGGGAGGAATACCGGCAGTATATCGATGCGGCCATGGAATTTCTCAATGGACGTCAGAAGAAGCTGCTGGATTATCTCACAGAGAAGATGCTGGGCTATTCTGAAGCCATGCAGTTTGAAGAGGCGGCTGTATACCGTGATTATATTATCGCGGCAAAATCCATCGGTGAGGTGCAGCGTGTGAGCCTGGTTTCCGGCAAAGATCTGGATATGGTACTTCCGGTGGGCACAGGAAATACCCGCTCTGTGGTGCTCTTCACTGTGCGGGACGGAAAGCTTTCCGGACGTGAAACCTTCTCCATGCAGGCAGAAGCAGACGATGATTACGACAGCCTTATCGGCGAATTCATCAAGCAGTATTACAGTCAGTGGGCTGCGGTGCCGTCGGAAATCCTGGTACCGAAACCTCTGAAGGATGCTGAGATGATTCAGGAGTTTCTGGAAAGTCAGGAAGAGGGCCGCAAAGTCCGTATCTTCATGCCTCAGCGCGGTGACAAGAAGGCTTTGATGGATCTGGCGCTGCGTGATGCAGGAGAAATGACCAAGAACCTGGAAGATAAGCTGAAGGCCGGAGAGGAGAGAAATCAGGCGCTGATTGAGGAACTGGCCGGCGTACTTGGATTCCGGAAGGAATCTTACCGCGTGGAATCCTATGATATCTCCAACACCAACGGGGTGGATACGGTCGGTGCCATGGTAGTCTTCAGAAACCTGAAACCGGTGCGCAAAGACTACCGCCGCTTTAAGATCAAGACCGTGACAGGACCGGACGATTACGGTTCTCTGCAGGAAATGCTGCAGCGCCGGTTCCGCCGTTATCTGGCGGGGGACCCGGGGTTTAAGACTTTGCCGGATGTGATCCTTATGGACGGCGGTCAGGGTCAGGTTACCGTCGCCGAAAAAGTGCTGGAAGAACTGCAGATCAGCATTCCGGTGCTGGGGATGGCCAAGGACGACAGCCACAGAACGAGAGCACTGGTGAACGGACGTGGGGATGAGCTTCCTCTGGCGGGCCGGCCGCTGCTCTTTAAATACTGCGGTACCATTCAGGAGGAAGTACACCGGTTTGCCATCGATTACCACCGCAGTCTTCATAACCGCAATACCATAAATTCTGTGCTGGATAACATTAAAGGTATCGGACCTGTGAAACGGAATGCACTGCTTGCTCATTTCCAATCAGTGGATGACATAAAAAAAGCGTCCGTGGAGAAGCTAATGGAAGTGCCGGGTATTTCTGAGCAAAATGCACGCGCTATTTTGGAATATTTTAGTTGAAAACATACCCCATTATGTGGTATAGTTGAGATGGTGTGATACACCGAAAATACACAAGAAGTTAATTTTAAGTAATTAATAAATGGAGGACAAAAATGGCTGACGAAAGAAACCTGGAAGTTGAAGAAACTGAAGTGATCACTCTGGAATTCGATGACGGCGTAGAAGTTGAATGTGAAATCATGGGCGTATTCGATTATGAAGGTAAGGAATACATCGCTCTGATTCCAGACGACGGTTCCGATGATGTTTACATCTACGGCTACAAGGAAGTTGGCGACGACGAATTCGAACTGGTTGACATCGAAGACGATGCAGAATTCGAAAAGGTTGTAGCTGAATTCGATAAGATCATGGCTGAAGAAGCTTAATTCTGAGCAAAATTCAAAATCCCGGGGCACGGTGTGTGCTTCGGGGTTTTTTCGTGTGTCATGGGGATGTTCCCGAAAATATTTACAGAAGGAGAATTGATTTATGTTTGCAAAGAAACTGTTTGTTATCGGTGCCGGCTTCATGGGTACCGGCATTGCGCAGAATGCTGCGGTGAAGGGACTGGATGTTACCATTTATGATGTATCTGAAGCTCAGCTGGAAAAGAGCAGCAAGAGCCTGGAAAAGGAACTTGCCAAACTGGTTTCCCGTCAAAAGATGACAGAAGAAGACGCAAAGGCAACTCTGGAAAGAGTGCATTATACTGCCAAGATGAAGGCATGTTTCGATGCCGATGTTATTATTGAAGCGGCATCCGAAAATCTTGAAATCAAGAAGTCCATCATCCGTGAAGTGGATAAATACGCGAAGCATGAGGCTGTAATTGCATCCAACACATCCTCCATCTCCATCACTACCCTGGCAAGCTGCCTGGACGATCCAAGCCGTTTTGTAGGTATGCATTTCTTCAGCCCGGTGCCTAAGATGCCGCTGATGGAAATTGTAAGAGGACTGCATACCAGTGATGAAGTGATTAAGATTGCTACTGAAGTAGGTGAATTTATGGGTAAGTCCTGTGTTCTGGCTAAGGATGAAGCAGGTTTCATCGTAAACCGTATGCTGCTGCCTATGCTGAACGAGGCATGTTTCCTGGTAGAACGTAAGGTTGGTACCATTGAAGAAATTGACCTGGCTATGAAGATGGGTCTGCATCATCCAATGGGACCTCTCGAGCTGGTGGATATGATCGGTATCGACGTAGAACTGGCCGTAATGGAAGTAATCTACGAAGAAACCGGTGACTCCAAGTACCGTCCTGCCGTACTGCTGAGAAGAATGGTAGACGCAGGCTTCCTGGGCAGAAAGACCGGTGCCGGCTTCTATAACTATAACGAAGACGGAACCAGAACCGCCAACAAGAGAATTTTCGGTAGATAAATACGGACCTTCTGTGGTATAATGTAAAAAACATCTTACAAAAAGGGGGAAATGTCCATGAAAAAACTGTTATCCGTAATAATGGTATTGGTTATGATTGTGGCTATGTCAGGATGCGTGTATATGGAAGACCATTTCATACTGAATGAGGATGGGTCCGGCAGCCTGTACAGTTACATTCTGATCGAAAAGGAAGTTTATGATTCTCTGATGGGAACGCTCGGTTCTCTTGGTGAAGAAGGTACTTCTTCAGATTTGCTTGGAGAGGCCACAGGGCAGCTTGCTGTTGTAACCGTAGATGGTGTGGAATATTATGAGATGGAACAGAACCAGGACTTCGCAGATCTGGAAGAACTGGAAACTTTCCTCAGCGGCGAGTATGATGATGTGAGAGTATCGTCTGATACCATTGGATTCCGTGTAGCCATGGATGAAGAAGATACCGATGGTATGACCTATGAGGAAATGGCTGCGGCGTATGAAGAAATGGGGATCGATGTGGAAACTGCAATTGAGGGCTATATGATTTTCCGCATGCCGAAACCAATTGTCTATACTGCCGGTGATCTGTATGATGATGAGTACAGCACCATTTATTCCGTCAACCTGAAGAACATGTATGATGGAATGGATGTTTTCGTGACCTGTTCTGAAGAGGAAGCTGCAAATGAAAAAATCAGAAACGGTGTGGAACGTACGAAGATTACTTTAAAATCTTCTCTCACCTCCAAAGGAAAAATCAAACTGAGCTGGACCAAGTCTACAAATTACAAGATGGACTACTATGAAGTATTCCGCAGTACGAAGAAGAATTCCGGCTATGGTACCAAGGCTTACTATAAGACCAGTTCCGGCAGTAAGACCAGCTACACCAACAGCAAGGTAAAATCCGGCACCCGTTATTACTATAAAGTAAGAGGTGTCCGTCTGGTGGATGGTGAAAAGATTTACACTCCATATTCCAATAAAGCAAACCGGAAAGCTCAATAAAGTCTGGAACAGAACACGCATAAAGGAAACTGATCTCTGCAGTGCAGGGGTCAGTTTTTTCATATCTGAATTCATTGACTGCTGCCGGTAAAAGTTCTATAATTTAATATAGAGCAGTGTGTCCTGCAGGACACCGGAAGGAGGAGTATATCCATGATTTTAGAAACAAAAGACCTGATTATCCGCCCATCCAGATGGGAGGACATTGAAATATTTTATCCGTGGGAGCTGGAGCCTGCTGTTACGAAGTTTTTCAGCATCCGCGACGGACAGACCATGGAAGATGTAATCAAAAAATATATTGCTGACGATACTGATCCGAAAGCAATGCAGTTTACCATCTGCATGAAGCCGGATGAAAGACCGATTGGACGTATCGTTCTGGCTGACATCGAAGATGGCTGGAAAGCGGAACTGTGGCGTATTTATATCGCAGATCCTGCACTCCGCGGCAAAGGTCTGGGAAAACAGTCCATGCTGGCTATGATGAGCTACTGTTTCGACGTGCTGGGACTGCAGCGTCTGTATCTGGACCATTATACCGGGAATCCTGCCAGCGGTCTGTACCTGTCTCTTGGCTTCCAGTATGAAGGGGTGCTCCGTCAGAACTGCCGCAAGAACGGCATCCTCTATGATGTGCATCTCATGTCCATGCTGAAGGACGAATACTACGAACGGTATCAGGACTGGTATGAAAGTGAGGAAGAGGAAGATGAGTAAATTCTATGAACTGTATTTCAGTCCCACTGGCGGAACTCTGACATCCGTCAAAATGTTCGGTCCGAAGATTTTCGGAATTCTGGGGATGGAACCGGTTCCGGTGAATCTCCGTACGCTGGTCCGTGAGGGCGGCCAGCTTCCGGTTTTCTCTGCTGAAGATATCTGCCTGATTTCCGTGCCTTCCTTCGCCGGCCGTGTGCCGCTTCCTGCCGTAAATCTGCTGCAGCAGCTGAGGGGCAATGGTGCCAGAGCAGTACTGCATGTCGTGTACGGGAACCGTGCCATCGATGATACCCTGCTGGAACTTCGTGACCTGATGGAAGAGGCGGGATTTATATGTGCAGCTGCTGCGGAAACAGTGGCAGAGCATTCCATGTTCCGTCAGTTTGGCGCAGGCCGTCCTGATGCTGATGACGAAGCGGAAATGCAGGATTTTGCGGAAAAAACTGCAGAAGTTCTGAAGGCGGAACTGTCAGGCAGACTCCAGGTGCCTGGAAATTATCCATACCGTGAACGGAAACCTGTTTCTGCCATTCCGGAAGGTGGGGCAGAATGCAGCGGATGCGGAACCTGCGCAGAAGAATGTCCGGTGCATGCTATTCCGGCGGAAGATCCGAAATCTGTTAACCGTGATCTGTGTTTTGGCTGTATGCGCTGCGTGTCCGTATGCCCGGCATCTGCCAGAGAGATTCCTGGTGCAGTATGTGAAAAGATGCTGCCAATCATGAGCCAGGTATGCAGCGGACGGAAAGAAAACCGTCTGTATGTGGAACGGAATCATTGATTTTAAGAGGGAATTAGACCGAAAACATTTACAAATGACTGAAAATATGGTATCTTTATAAGATGGGATTGCTGTGCAATCTGATTTTGACGTGGAGAAAAAAGAATGAAAAAATTAGCCATTTACCTGCTTCGGTTTGGACTTAACTTCATATATTTCTTTTTCAAACTGCTGCCTGTGAAGCAGAATAAGGTTCTGTTTCTCAGCCGTCAGTCCAACGAGCTGACTCTGGACTTCAGAAGAGTGCAGGAAGAGCTGAAAGCGCAGCAGCCTTATGTGGAAATTGTGACTTTGTGCAACCGCCTGGAAGGCGAAAGCAGCGGCGGACTGGTATATTTTGCGGTGACTACCCTGAAGAGTATGTACCACATGGCCACTTCCAGCGTCTGTGTTCTGGATGCTTACTGGCCGGCCGTTTCCATTCTGAAACATAAGGAAAGTCTGACCGTCATTCAGATGTGGCACGCCCTGGGCAAGATTAAACAGTCCGGGTATCAGACTCTGGGCCGTGAGTCCGGCAGAAGTGCAGACATTGCCCGTCTTATGAAGATGCATGAAAACTATGACTATATCATCGCAGGGGGTAAGGCATGGAACCCTTACTACTGTGCATCCTTCAATACCACAGAGGATAAGCTGGTAAACTGCGGTCTGCCGCGGATTGACCATCTGCTGGAGACGGCAGAATCAAACAGGGAAGCGGTACTGAAGGCGTATCCGCAGTTTGCAGGAAAGACCATTGTGCTTTATGCACCGACGTTCAGAAGAAACATTGAGCTTCACTGGGAACAGCTGGTGGATGCGGTGGCAGAAGCCAACCGAAAAGAAAATGACCAGTATGTGCTGGTTGTCAAGGGACATCCCAACCAGAAGCTGGAAACCGGGGGAAAACAGGGAGTGTATGACTGTCCTGAATTTAAGGCAGTGGATCTGCTGGCCGCCTGTGACTATCTGATTACCGACTATTCGGCTATCGCCATCGAAGGGGCGATTCTCAGCAGACCTACCTGGTACTTTGTTTATGACTATGAAGAATACCGTGAAAAGAACGGTATGAATATTGACCTGTTTGAAGTGATGCCGGGCTGTGTGTTCCGGGACGGAAAGCAGCTGATGGAACGTCTGGTATCTGCCGACCGTGCAGCCAGAACCGATGAAGTCAGCATTGAAAACAATCCGTATCCGCGCCGCACACTCAATGCCTACCGGAAGAACTATCTGCCGGAAAACCTGGGCACTTCCACCAGACAGGTGACAGAACTGATTCTGAAACAGATGATGCAGAAAGGAAAGTAATTATGGACGCATTTACATTTGTCAGATGGGCAGTGAAGAAGATGAAACTGTTCGTTCTCTACTGGAGACGGATTGTGTTCGCCAAGAATCACTTCAAATGTCCGTGGTATAAAAAAATTAAGGCCAATCTCTGCGGCGGCTTCCTGGCGGACCAGTGGATGCTCTATGATTTTGACCATAATGACCGCAGCGAATACCTGTCTGAGTTTGACTGGTACCGCAGCCGTTATATCAACGAACCATTCGATTTCGTATGCAACAACAAGATTGCTTCTGCAGAAATTCTGAAGCAGTATGTGCGCGTTCCGGAAAGCTACATGATTAAGAACAGGGGATACCTGTCCAGCTTCCAGAGCGAAGAAATGCAGTATGAGGATGCGATTACTCTGCTGAAGGAAAAGAAGACTCTGTTCTTCAAGCCTTACGGCAAGGGCAAGGGGACCGGTGTGTGCCGCTTCACATGGATGGAAGAAGCGGAATGCGGCGTTGCCGGCGGACAGCCTGCCATCGACCTGAAGCCGGTGACAGAAGAAGATATGCTCACCTTCCTGAAAAAGAACGATAACTGGTTCTTAAGTGAAGCCATGGAGCAGCATCACTACAGCAGCAATATCTATGATAAAACTGTAAACACCATTCGGTTTATCACTCTGCGTGATCCCCAGACACATAAATTCAAGGTTTTCTTTGCCGTACAGCGTGTCGGCACCAAGGAAACCATTCCGGTAGACAACGGCAGCCGCGGCGGCCTGGTTTCCAAAATCGATCTGGAAACCGGCGAGCTGACAGAAGCACGGTGTCTGCATAATCATGAAGTCCATGAAGTGCATCCGGACTCCGGCGCACCGATTAAGGGTGTGGTGATTCCGGGCTGGACCCAGCTGAAGGAAGATATGCTGAAGCTGGCAAACAACCTGCCTTACATGCACTTTATCGCCTGGGACATTCTGATTACGGAAGAAGGCTTCTGCATTATCGAAGCCAATACTTCCTCCGGTGTAAACATCATCCAGCTCTGGGGCGGCCAGAGAAATAAGGAACTGGGTGATTTCTACCGTTACCATAAGGTAATCAAGTAAGTTCCTGAGGAGATTTTGACATGAAATATATTATCATGGCCGACGGGAAAGGAACCCGCTGGCAGAATTATAACGATATACCGAAACACCTCATTGAGATTGACGGTGAGACTCTGCTGGGCAGAACGGTGAGGCTTCTGAAGGAAGGCGATCCGGACTGTGAAGTGATTATCACATCCCACGACAGCCGGTATGAAATTCCGGGAGCACGGCGTCATGAACCGCTGAACAATAACCTGGAAATTGACCGGTTTACGGAAGAACTCATTGAGGATGATGTATGTTTCCTTTATGGAGACACCTATTATTCGGATTTTGCCATGAACACCATTCTTTCCACAGAAGCGGAAGATATGATGTTCTTCGGCAACGGACGGTCCATCGTAGCCATCAAGGTGGCAGACGGTGCCCTGTTCCGTCATCACGTACACAGGGTACGTGATCTGTTCCTTGAAGGAAAAATAGATAAATGTATCGGATGGCAGGTGTATCAGTCCTTTACCGGGCTGCCGTTCGGTGAAAAGCAGATTGGTGAGAAATTCCTGGTGCTGGAGGACGGCACAGAGGATTTCAACTCTCCGGAAGATTACAACAGGAGGACAAAGAAATAATATGGGAATGAAGAAATTTAAGAGAAGAGTTGTAAATATACTGGCACTGGGACCTACATCCAGAGGGTTTACCGGAGGTGAAGCAAAGCGCTGGGTGAGAAAGGTTTACCGTCATAAGGTGAGAGACTACGGTTTCACCAGAAGAGAAACCAACTGGGCAATCAAGCATGGCTTCATGCCGGAACAGGTTGCTGCACTGGGTATCAACGAATCCAATGTGGCAGATTACATCTCCTATAAGGACTACGCATATCTGCGTCCTCTCAACGGAACCTACAGCAAGTGGATTACCGATAAGGTAACTGTATTCAATATTTTCAAGCCATTCCGCGACCGTATGCCGCAGATGTATTATCAGATCGGCAAGCGTTATGATGAAACCTTTATCATTCCGCTTTATGACAAGAAGGCCGGCACTGAATTTGAAGATGTTCTGCAGCTGATCCGGGAAAAAGGCGAAGTAACAGCAGCACCTGCCAACGGCAAGTCTGCCAGCACCATCGCATACCGTGACGGCAGCTTCTGGTTTGATGAAGAGCAGATTTCAGAAGAAAAGCTGGTGGAACGTCTGTCTGAATACCGTGTGACCATCGTACTCCGTGAAAGAGTAAAGACCAGTGAAATGGTGGACAACGGCGTGCTGAACCTGATTGTCTTCAATGAAGAAGGGGATAATCCGGTAATCGGTGACGGCTATTTCATGTTCAATAACTACGAAACCAAGCCGCTCAAGTCCCTGAAGCAGGTAAGAGAAGACAGCCTGGAAGAAGAGGATGCTGACGAAGAAGAAAACGAAAAGGCTGCCAAGGAAGACACTGTTCAGAAGAGTGTGGATGTGAAGAACGGAACCTTCGACGGAAAGCCGATTCCGTACTGGGATGAAATTAAGAAGACCATTCATGATCTCTGTATCTTCGTACCGCAGCTGGAATTCTTCGGTGCACACATTGTAATCAATGAAGATGGTTTTAAGATTGTAAGAATGGTAAACCATCCTACTTACCCGGTACATCAGCCGTTCAGCAAGGAAACATCTGAATATCTGCGCCACAAGGTGGAACAGAAGAAGGCTGCTTATGCTGCAGGCGGAACCCGCATGAACCGTGCATGGAAGAAAATCAAGTCCAGAGCCCGTTTCAAGTTCGCCAGAACCTTCTATCCGAAGGGACTGGTACCGTACCTGTCCACCAAGTGGATTGGTCAGGTATGGACTGACTTCCGTACCAATAAGGAAGCAACCTTCAGTGAAAAGATGTGGGCTTATAAGCACGGCTTCCTGTCCTACAGAATTCCGCAGTACGGCGTAACGGAAGAAAATTACAGCGAATATATTTCCGATTTCGAATACAAGTGGCTGCGCCACATTAATCCGAAGTACAGAAAGTGGATGGAAGACAAAATCACCATCAAATATATCTGTTCTGAATTTAATGAATGCTTCCCGGAATATTATTACCATATCATCTGTAAAAATGGAAATAATAAGGTAATCTCCATGATGGACCTGCCGGAAGGCTACACCAACAACTTCGACGAAATCTTCCGTCTGGTAGAAGAAAAGGGTGTACTGGCCCTGAAGCCGGACGAAGGTTCCCACGGTGACGGCTTCTACAAGTTCACCTGTGAAAACGGACAGTACCAGCTGAACTATCAGGATGTTACCCGCCAGCAGGTTCTGGACATTCTGGAAGATATCAACAACCAGTATCTGGTTACCGAATACATCAACATGCATCCGGTGCTGAAGAAGGTATATGACGGTTCCGTAAATACCGTTCGTATGATTGTCTTCAAGAAGGACGGACGTACTCCGCAGGTACATAATGCTTATGTGCGTTTCGGTTCCAAGAAGACCGGTGCGGTAGACAACGTAGGTGCAGGCGGTATGACTGCTCACATCGATGTGGAAACCGGACGTTTCTACGACGCAAAGATTGTAATGGACGGCTCCATCGAAGACTGTCCGATCCATCCGGATACAGGCGTTCCTATCGAAGGCTATCTGCCTAACTGGGACCGCGTAAAGGAAATGGTTATGGAAGTAACTGCAGGTATTCAGCAGCTGGAATTCTTCGGCGTGGACCTGGCAATTACGGAAGACGGAATCAAGTTCCCTGAAATTAACCGATTCCCTGACTATCCGGCAGTAGAAAAGTATGCCCCTGCGACCAGGGATTATCTGCTGTACAAGCTGGAAGGCAAGAAGCGTCTCTACGGCTATGATGTGACTCCGAACGATACTCTGGTTCATCTGCCGAAGCGTCCGCCTAGAAAGCAGCAGTAAACGAAAGGAAACAATGATTTGAATACATTGAAAGAAATTCTGAAGGATCATATAGACTACCGGAAGCAGCTGGTAAAACTGGCCAAGTCCGATGTTAAGAAAGCCAACGGCGGCGTTCTGGGCATGGGCTGGGCCATTATCCGGCCGGCAATCCTGATTTTCGTATTCTGGTTTGCCTTTTCCTTCGGTCTGCGCAAAGGCGGCGATGTGGAAGGATATCCATTCTTCCTGTGGCTGATTGCGGGTATGATTCCGTGGTTCTATATGCGTGACATGATAAGCGGAGGTGCAGGCTCAATCCGCCGTTACAAGTTCCTTGTAACCAAGATCAAGTTCCCGATATCCACCATCCCGACCTTTGTCAGCATGGGAAATCTGGCGGTACACTGCGGCCTGATGTTGGTGCTTCTGGGCATCTACATGGGTTTTGGTTACATGCCGACCATTTACTATCTGCAGATTCCGTTCTATATGCTGCTGATGTTTCTGTTTTTCACAGCATGGGGACTGTTTGCAGGAGTGATTGCGGCTATCAGCCGTGACTTCCACAACCTGGTAAAATCCTTAATTCAGGCTCTGTTCTGGATGTCGGGAATTCTCTATGATGCCAGCTCCATTGATTACGACTGGATTCGGAACATTCTTCTGTTCAATCCAATCACCATCGTAGTCAATGGATACCGCAATGCACTGATTTACCAGAGATGGCCATGGGACGACTGGCAGCAGCTGGTTAACTTTGTCATCGTCTATGGTGTGATGTGCATACTGGCAGTCTGGGCATACCGGAAGCTGAAAAAAGATATTCCGGATGTTCTGTAGCCCGGGAAAGGTCCAGAGGTGACGTATGAGTGAAGAAAAAAAAGATATTGTAATTGAGTTTAAAGATGTGACCAAGATTTACAAGCTGTTTAAGAATGACAAGCAGCGTTTCAAGGCCATTTTTCTGAAAAACACAAAATATAAAAAGAAATATGCGGTAAATAATCTGTCATTTCAGATTGCCCGCGGTGAATCCGTAGCCCTTCTGGGGAAAAACGGAGCCGGCAAGTCCACCATTCTGAAGATGATTACCGGTGTAGCTTATCCAACTGCCGGTGAGATTAAGGTTGATGGCCGTGTCAGTGCACTGCTGGAACTGACAGCAGGCTTTGATCCGGAGTTTACCGGCCGGGAAAACATCTATTTCCGCGGTCAGCTCATGGGGCTGTCCGATGAGGAAATCCGTATGCTGGAGCCGGAAATTGTGGATTTTGCTGATCTGAATGATTACATTGATCAGCCGGTAAGAACCTATTCCAGTGGGATGAAAGCCCGTCTGGGGTTTGCTATCAATGTGAATATCAAGCCTGAAATCCTTATTGTTGACGAAGCACTGAGTGTGGGCGACAATGAGTTCAAGAAAAAATGTACAGCTAAGATTCATGAGATTATCAATGAAAAGGACGTAACATTCCTCTTCGTAACCCACTCCAGCAGTACTGCACGTTCCTTCTGCAAGAGGGGTCTGGTAATGCGGCAGGGAAAACTCATGTATGACAGCGATATCGAAGATGCCATCGACTATTATCAGCGTATGACAGAAGAAGATGCAGCCAAGAAGAAGGGAAAGGGCAAGGGTATTTTTGAGCAATGAGCAGACGAGAAAAGAAGCAGCAGAGCAAGGCTTCCAATGAATGGCTCACAAAAATCACAGCATGGATCAGCGGGCTGAAAACCTGGCAGAAAATCGCCATTCCATCTGCCCTGGCACTGATTCTGGCGGTGGTTATTATCGCATCCATGCTGGCCGGATACGCGGAGGAGCAGCATGAAATTATGTTTGAAGAAACTCCGGAGGATTATGACCTGTCTCTGACGGCAGTTGATGGATACATCAATATTCTTCTTCTGGGTGTGGACAGCCGTGATATGACCAATATTAACGGCACACGAAGCGATGCCATCATGGTAGTCAGCATCAATGAAGAAACCAATGATGTAAAAATTATCTCCACCTACAGAGATACTTATCTGAAGATGGGAGATACTCCAACATACGATAAAATTACCCACGCCTGTGTTTACGGCGGCCCTGAAATGACCATGAAGTCTCTGAACCAGGTCATGGATCTGAATATTCAGAATTATGTGGTTGTAAACTTCAAGGCCGTGGCGGATCTGGTGGATGCAGTAGGCGGTATTACGGTGGATGTGCAGGATTATGAAATCCAGCAGCTGAACAAGTATACCAAACAGACTGCAAAGAACATCGGCCGTGAAACTTATCAGACGGCAACCGCTGCAGGAAGCCAGACTCTGGATGGATGCCAGGCAGTATCCTACTCCAGAATCCGTAAGGGTGTAGGCGATGACTTTAAGCGTACCGAACGTATGCGTATCGTTCTGACCAAGACCTTCAACAAGATGAAGACCATGTCCTTCAGTGAAATTAAAGGTCTTCTGGAACTGCTGACACCGCAGGTAAAGACCAACCTGGATATGAATAATATTCTGGCACTGGCATCCAAACTGCCGACCTTTAACATTCAGGGCAGCGTGGGCTGGCCGTACAATGTGACCGCTGGTTACATCGGAGAACTTTCTTATGTTCTTCCGGTAGATCTGGCAGCCAATGCAGTAAAGCTCCACCAGGAAATCTTCCTGCAGGAAGACTATGTTCCGTCTTCCAGACTGTATACTCTCAGCAATGAACTGGCAGCGAGAATTCAGGCGGCACGTGATGCACAGGAAATTGAAAATGAAGAAGATGTTGAGATTGAAGAAACAGAAGATCCAACCCAGATTCCGGAAGAACCTGTAACAGGTGAACCGGAAATTACGGATCCGTCCATCAATCCTGAAACGGGACTTCCATGGGATCCTATGGATCCGGAATTCCCGGATGACATTCTCAATCCGGATACCCTGCTCCCGTGGGATCCAACCGATCCGAATTCTCCGAATTACGATCCGACTCTGGTACCTGAGACTCCGGGGACTGAGCAAAATCCGGATTCCGGCGAGGGCACTGATCCGTCTGTTCCGACAGATCCAACGGTTCCGGCTGATCCTGATACTCCGGGCGGCGATGTAACCACAGAACCATCCCAGCCGGCAGGAAGTGAAACTCCGGCGGGCGGTACAGATACTCCGACAGAACCGGTAAATCCTGATCCTTCGGGTGATTCCGGAATTATTCAGGACGATCCTGATGAAGAGGTTGTGAGTGAACAGGACACCTGATACGGGGCTGGAACCGGCTGACAACTCCAGACACCGGCCATGGGTGAGAACGTGGTTCTAAGGATGAAAAACGGGTATATAGTTATATATAACGACCTGATATAGACTAACGAAAGAAAAGGTGAACATAAAATGGCGAAAGAAAAATTAAACTGGGAAGATGCCCAGGTGAGAGAAACTTACAGACATACTGCTTCCCACATCATGGCACAGGCTGTAAAGAAGCTGTGGCCGGAAGCAAAGCTGGCTATCGGTCCTGCTATCGATAACGGCTTCTACTACGACTTCGACTGTGAGCACAAGTTCGGTGAAGAAGATTTTGCTAAGATTCAGAAGGAAATGAAGAGAATCGTACAGGCAAACTATCCTCTGGAAAGATTCGAACTGCCAAGAGAAGAAGCAATCAAGCTGATGGAAGAAAAGGGTGAACCATACAAGGTGGAACTGATCCAGGATCTGCCGGAAGATGCGGTAATCTCCTTCTACAAGCAGGGTGACTTCGTAGACCTGTGTGCTGGTCCTCACATGGAATCCACCGGCAAGATCAAGGCTTACAAGCTGATGAGTGTGGCTGGTGCTTACTGGAGAGGTGACTCCAACAGACAGATGCTGCAGAGAATTTACGCAACTGCATTCCCAAGCCAGGAAGAACTGGACGAATACATTCAGAAGCTGGAAGAAGCTAAGCTGCGTGACCACAGAAAGATCGGTAAGGAAATGGATCTGTTCATGCTGGTTGACGAAGGTCCTGGCTTCCCATTCTTCCTGCCAAAGGGTATGATTATCCGTAACGGCCTGGAAAACTTCTGGAGAGAAGAACACAGAAAGAGAGGCTATGAAGAAGTTAAGACTCCTCTGATTCTGAACGAACAGCTGTGGAGAACTTCCGGTCACTGGGATCACTATAAGGATAACATGTACTTCACCAAGATTGACGATGAAGATTTCGCGGTTAAGCCAATGAACTGCCCTGGTTCCATGCTGGTTTACAAGAGAAAGATGTGGTCCTACAGAGACTTCCCAATCAGATGCGGTGAACTGGGTCAGGTACACAGACACGAACTGTCCGGTGCTTTGCACGGTCTGATGAGAGTAAGAACCTTTACTCAGGACGACGCACACATCTTCATGCTGCCTGAACAGATCATGGATGAAGTAATCGGTGTAGTAAAGTTCATCGACGAAGTATATAACATGTTCGGCTTCAAGTATCACATCGAATTATCCACCAGACCGGAAAACTCCATGGGTACTGACGAAGAATGGGCAACTGCAGAAGACGCACTGAGAGGTGCACTGGAAAACATCAACGCAGATTACGTTGTTAACGAAGGTGACGGCGCATTCTATGGCCCTAAGCTGGACTTCCATCTGGAAGACTCCCTGGGCAGAACATGGCAGTGCGGTACTATCCAGTTAGACATGCAGATGCCTCAGCGATTCGATCTGACTTACGTAGGTCCGGACGGCGAAAAGCACAGACCTGTTATGATTCACCGTGTAATCTTCGGTTCCATCGAAAGATTCATCGGTATCCTGACTGAACACTGCGCAGGTAAGTTCCCTCTGTGGCTGGCTCCTGTACAGGTTCGTCTGATGACTGTAACTGAAAAGTTTGCTGACTATGCACAGGAAGTTGCTGAAAGACTGGAAGAACTGGGTCTGAGAGTAGAATGCGACATCAGAAACGAAAAGATCGGTAAGAAGCTGAGAGAAGCGAGAAACGAACGTGTAAGCTACATGTGCGTAATCGGTGAAAAGGAAGCTGAAGCTGGTTCCGTAACTGTACGTTCCGGTAAGGAAGGCGAACTGGGCGAAATGTCCGTAGAAGACTTCGCAGACAAGCTGCTGGCTGAAATCGCTGTAAAGGCAATGTAATTCAGTCCGCTGTGAAATTACACTAAGATAAAAATTAAATCCCGACTCATTATGAGTCGGGATTTTCATTTTTTGTCTGTAATAGGTGGGCTGTACTCCGCCTACTTTGCTTTTTTATAAGTGATATTGGACCATACGGTATAAACCTTATCGTCACCAATCAGCTTATAGGCACGTACTTTGTAATAATAGCGTGTACCTTTTTTCATGGAAGAACCGTCTTTGTAGGTGTTTCCGCCAGCCTCTTCGGCCTTTGTTACATCAGAGGATGGCTGGTCGGAACCGATGATAACAGAATCGGTATCGTCGAAGTCCGTGTCGGCGGAATCACTGATTGTATCGTGAAGAAGCTTGTATCCGGATGTTTTGCTGGTGGATTTCCAGATTTCAAAACCGTCAAAGTAAGCTTCAGCACCTTCGTCCAGCGGCAGCAGGGAAGAAATTTCAGTATCCAGCAGAATGTCGCCGGTACTTACCTGTTCTGTGGTCCATGTAAGGTTCATGGAACCGGATGCGGCCTGGGATGCAGCATGAATCTTAACAGCCTTTGCAACTTTCTTGGCTTCTTCTTCCAGTGCCTTGCGGGCTTCATAATCTGCCTGAATCTGCAGATATTCATAATCGCTTACCATTGGCTCTGCATCTTCACTGAAGAGAATCTGCCAGGTCATTTTTCCGATGTTGCCTGTGTTAGGCAGATCATGCATTACCTGGAATTTGACTGCAGCATCCACCATGGAACCGGTATAGACCGTCTGTTTTTCGTAGAAGTGCGGCGTGTAATATCCCAGTTCCTGCAGGCGCTTCAGTGCGGCTTCCAGGTAATCTGCCTTAATTTCCTGAGCGCCTTCCACGTCGTCGCCAGGAAGAATGGTGTACTTATAGCTGTTTGGATCCAGTTTGAATACGATTTCGTAACCGTTTGCCTTCGGTGTGAAGTGCCAGGTCTTTTTCGTGGACAGGAGATTGCCTGTACCGGTACTGTAAACACCCTCCAATTTGTAGCCGGTATCCGGTCTGGAGTAGAGGGAGAATGCACTGTTAGTATAGCGGGTATCCAGGGTGAAGTAGAAGGTGCCGTTGTCTCCTGCGGTGAAGGTACGGTTTTTGCCGTTAAGGTACATGGTCAGTTCCTTCATAGGATTGTTCTTGCAGCGGACATACCATGCGTTATAGCAGTTGGTTAAATCCATGGAAACAATATTGTTTCCATAAAGATAAACCTTTTCCAGCGCAGTATTGCCGGACAAATCTACGGTTTCATATTTATTTCCGTGGGAGGACAGGAGCTTCATACTGGTGAAGTCAGGCAGGCTGAGTGCCCCGGTGAAACCGTTGTTGCTCCACTGGATCTGACTTACGTTGCCCCGTCCGTCGGTCATGAAATGGGATTTGATGCCGTCACCCCAGGTGGTGTAGTCATAGTAACTGTACTGACTGTTCATAATCTTGCCGTTCTGAATCTGGTTTCCAATTACGGCGTAGCTGTAGTCATCACTTTCTGGATCCACTTCAGAATACTGGTTCAGGAATGTACCCAGGGTGGCGATTTCATATGGATTATCGATATAGTATCCGTACCGGTAGTCCGGATAAATATTGAAGTAAAGATGGCTGGTAGCAATCTGTTCTTCGGTTGGATCAAAATAAGTATAATTGGTCAGGCCGGTGGTTGTCCACTTATCAGTGCTGCTGTCATACTTATTGGTTGTACCCACTGTCGGGTCGATGAAAATCCAGCGGCCGTCTGCCCAGGCTTCCACCCACCAGTGGTCACGGACATTTACGTGGGCTTCTGTAGTCCAGTCGTGAGAAGGTACAGCTGCACGGTGGCCATAGACCAGCCGGGCAGGAATTCCCTGTGCACGGGCCAGTGCAATGACAATGGCAGAATAGCCCTGGCATGTGGTGTAGACACGTCCCTGCTGGCTGTTAACCGTGGTAAGCCCCTGCTCGAAACTGCGGATGTTGTCATAAGGGTGTGCATACTGATTATCGTGGGTCTGGAATGCCACAGAGTCATAATAGAAATTAGACGCCGCGTACTCGTAGATTTTGCGGAGCTTGTCATAGTCTGTGAAGGCGCCGCTGGTAACACGGTCGGAAACCGTATTAATATAGGAAATCTTGTCCCAGGTCATATCGGAGTAGATGCTGGTGACAGGATTACGGAGTACGAAGCGGATATCTTCCAGCTTTTCGTCAAGATACAGACTGGTGTCATAGGCTTCTCCGATGGCCATGATTTCACGGTTATAGCTGATGACATCGCTGTAACGGAGAATCTTAACCTTGCCGTCTGTAACCTGAATAACCATGTTCTTGTTGAGAACTCCGCTGTTCTTGTATTTCAGACTGGCTGCATCCAGAGCGGTGGCACAGCGGCGGATATAGATGGTATAGCGGCCATCAGGAATCTGCAGCCCCTCCATGTTGAGGTAATAGGTAAAGTTGTAGGTGGGAGTGCCGTCAGAGGCATACTCCATCTTTGGATTGATGAAAATATCCAGATTCATATCGCCTTTGTCTGCACCGGTCCGGTAAAGGGACAGGCGGAAGAGGCTGGTTTCCAGAGGAGTACGGTAGATTACCTTCAGAACCCGGTCATCGTCACTGGTTACATAGCCGCGGAGATATTCCTGGTCAAAGTTTTCTGTAGATTTGAAGGTTGTGACTTCTGCCGGCTGGCTGATTGATGTCGGTACCGCGGCAAAAGAAAACTCAGCCGGAAGCACTGAAACAAGCAGTGCCACCAGCAGAGTTATGGTGATGCTTTTTCGTGTAAATTTTCTCATTCAAATACCTCTTTTCTTTTCCTTCTGATTCAGCCGCAGATTGCTCCAGCTGCAGCTGCTGCAGATGCGAAGGCAAACTGGAGATTGTATCCTCCGGTATCGCCGTCCACATCGGCAACTTCCCCGATGAAATAAAGTCCCGGGTGCTTTTTTGCCTCCATGGTTTTCAGGCTGATTTCATCCAGCGAAACACCGCCTGCTGTAACCATGGCCTGACGGAAGCTGCCCAGTCCGCTGATGACATAAGGTGCAGCCGAAATACTCAGCGCCAGCGTTTTCATGTCCCCCCCTGAGAGCGTGGAAACTTTGCGGCCGCTGAGGCCTGCGGATTTCACGATTGTCTCGCAAAATCTCTTCGGCAGGCTGTACTTATCTGCCAGCCAGTGTTCGGCTGTACGGCTGTTAGCGGAGAATTCTTTTTTCATATGAGCAAGTATACTGTCAGCAGTATACGGGAAAACATAGTTGACTGTAAGCCTCATGCCGGTCTTCATGTGGCGGGAATTATTGAGAATGACCGGACCGGAAAGATTCCGATGCGTGAGAAGCAGGTCCCCGGTAAAGCTGCGGGAAGCTTTCGTTCCCGGATCTGTGGTGACTTCCACATTCTGAAAACTGATGCCGGAAAGTTCTGTAAATGGATAATTTTCTACGAAGACCGGTGTCAGTGCAGGTACCAGTGGGACAATTTCCAGTCCCAGATCCCGCTGCAGCACAGGGAAGATGGAACCGTCAGAACCGGTAGTCGGATAGGAGGATCCTCCGCAGGCGATGACCAGATTGCGGCATTTCCAGCTGCGTCCATCTGCGGCAGATACCTGATAACGGTCCTCTTCTGAAGATAGCGATTCTATTGCGGTCACATCAGTGCCGGTCTGCAGCTGAACCCCATTGCGGCGGGCTGCAGCAAGCAGGGCATCACGTACTTCGTGGGCATCCAGAGATTTTGGAAAGATTTTGCCGTCTTCCCGCTCGATGAGTTCCACGTTAAGACTGCGGAAAAAATCACAGACTGCCAGGTTATTATGTGCATATAGCGCAGTTCGGATACGGGAACCGTGATTACCATAATGTGTCAGAAAATCCTTGATATTTCCGCCATGGGTCAGGTTGCACTGACCGGCTCCGGACATGAGAAGTTTGGTTCCGTATTTTTCTGTTTTTTCAAGGAGCAGGACGGACCCGGATGTGTCCGGTTTCATGCGGGCTGCACAGTAAAGACCTGCAGCACCGGCTCCCACAATAATTGTATCATATATTTTCATGGTTTCACCCTTTTCAAACTTTATCTCAATATATATTATACTTGAAAACTTGTCCAGGGGCAACTGCAGATGAAAAGAAAGCGGCCTTCCTTAATCTGGAAGTCCGCTTTTTCTGTTTATTGTCTGAGGCTTTCTGCGATATGGTCTGCATGGCTGGTGTAACCGTCAGCACGCAGTCTGGATTCGATGAAGGTCAGAGTTTCCCGGTGTCCGGAATGAACGTTGAAGTTGGCTGTGCCGATCGGCTTGCTGTTCTTTTCCGGTGCAGTTCCGTTCCATTCCTTCTGCACGCCTTCGGTGCCAGGATGGAGGTAGATGTAACCACCGATGTCCATATAGTCCATAGCCCTGAATTCCGGTGCCGGCACCACCTTGCTGTCGGCGGTAACTGATGCAGTTTCTTCCAGGCTTACGGTGCCGGAGGTTTTTACGGTATAAGTCCGGCTGTAGTGGTCCTGATTCATGGCGGACAGGAATGTTTCTATTTCTTCCGGATCGGTAAGAACCAACTTGGCCTGGGCTGTACGATGTGCGGTATCAATCTCCAGATCCGTCATTTCACCGCTCTGGAACTTTTCATTGTATTCATAGCTGTAGTCGTAGACGGAAAGTTCGATGCTGCTGATGTTTTCCGGTGTGAAAATATCAGGAAGGGAACCGTCGTCCTTGTATTCCTGATCAGTTATCACTGCATTAATCAGGTCGGCTGCTTCCTGGTTCAGACGGAAACCGAATCGGCGAGACATTTTACTGCCGTTTTCCATGGTGTAACGGAAGGTCATCCAGGTGTTTCCGCTGTAGACTTCATTTCCGTAGCTATCGTAAACTGTCGCACCTTCGTTAACGGTATCATAATCATAGAGTTTCTGATCCACAATGTACTGGTGGAGGGCAATCACCTTTTCGATGGCTTCCGGAGAGGTCAGAGTTAACTGATCTGCCAGAACACCCTCTTCAATATAGTTGTACCAATAATTGAAGGTGTCACCGTAACCGAGGTTGACACGTTCTACGGAAACCACATCCTCTGCATCCGGTACGCGGTCTGTAAAACCGGTCAGGTCATACATGGTGCAGCCTGAGAAAATCACAGCGATGAGGGTGTATGCACCCAGGGAGCGGAGATTTTGACGGAGTCCAAAGCGGAAGGTTCGTGCGATGACAATCTTTACGATGACAAAGGCCAGAAGGGCACCCACAGCCATGCCAATCAGTGCGGAACTCTTCGTATCCATGATGGAGTAGAAGAAGAATCCGAAGAAGGACATGCCTACGAAGACTACCAGCCAAGTGATGATTTCTTCGGCGGCACGGAACATCATGGAGTCACCCACACGTTCCAGTTTAGCCCGGCTGTAAAGCAGGGCAGACAGCAGGACGAAAGCGAGACCGATAATCAGGTAGGCGAGAAGACGTCCCGGTCCGAACCATTCGCCGCTTTCTTCAATCATATAAAGAATCGGGTTGGTGTCAAAGAGGAAGTCTGCCATCCATTCCGGCATGTCGTAGAAGCCTGCAAGGAAGTTTTCACAGTAGAACCAGGTGAGCCAGATGATCAGCGGCAGGATTCCGAAGAAGATACCGCAGAGGATTACATGCATCACTGCATTGCCCACCAGAACCCCTGCCAGAACAAAGATGCCGTAAAAGAAGGTGATTACCGACAGGGAAGTGGCACCAAAGAGCAGGGAATTGCCAGGCTGGCCTGCGATGATCAGATAAAGCAGAGTCATGGCTGCAGGCGGCAGGACACACATGGACCAGCCGGTCAGAGTCTGGGACCAGAAGATTTTGCCGCGGCTGAATGGCTGAGCATGGATGGCCATGGCGTAGTTCGGGCTGTGGAGGTAGTGCATCATGACGATAGAACCCACCAGCGGTGCTGCAATCAGCAGGGCTATGAAGGCTGCATTCCAGTTCATGAGGCAGTCTTCCAGGTACCAGTGATTCGGATCTGTCACATAGTGCGGATTCATGATCAGCGGGAAAATGCCCGCCATGAAGTAGGCGATGAAGGACAGAACCGGCAGGTACCAGTACATCTTATAGTTTTCTTTTATCAAAGCCTTTGAAAGGCCCAGCTGCAGTTTAGCTTTCATTCGCGGCACCCCCTTTGCGCGCAATCGGCTGCAGTTTATCCGGCGTATGACCGGTCAGTTTCTCAATAAAGATTTCTTCCATGGAGACAGGCAGCAGTTCCAGCAGGTCCCCTTCGAAAATCATTCGTCCTCCTGCCAGAATACCGATATAGTTGCACACATCTTCCATTTCCTTGGCGTTGTGGGAAGATACCAGTACGGTCATTTCCCGGTCTGCCACATCGTCCATCACATAGCGCCAGAGCTTGCGGCGGACGATTGGATCCAGCCCGTCCACCGGTTCGTCCAGAATCAGGTAATCCGGTGTGGCTGCCAGTGCCAGGCAGAATGCAGCCTGCTTTTTCATCCCCTTGGAAAACTTGCCGATGTTAGACTTTGGATTCAGACCAAAGTCGGTGTACATCTCTTCAAACCGCTGCTGGTTCCAGCGTGGATAGATTCCTTTGTAATAGGTGCCCATCTGGAGCAGGTTGTAGCTCCGGAAAAAGAAGAGCTCATCCGGTATCACTGCGATGCGGGCTTTCAAAGCTTCGTTTCCGCAGATTTCCTGTCCATCGATAGTAATGGTGCCTTTATCCTGCATAAGGAGTCCGGCAAGGTGTTTGATAATGGTGGTTTTACCTGCGCCATTGAGTCCCATGAGTCCGTAAACGGATCCCTTTGGGACGGTCAGACTGAAGTCGTCCAGCGCCCGGTATTCCCCAAAATATTTGGTCACGTGTTCGATCTTAATCATAGTCTGGTCTCCTTTCTTCGATGATGGTCATAGTGATTTCTTTCGCCTCATCGTGGGTCAGTCCCAGATAGAGAAGCTGGCGAAAGGCTTCCTCCATGGCAGCCTTTGCTGCCTGAAGCTCCCGCGGATCTGCTTCAATCTGGGTTCGGTCCGCCACAAAGGTCCCCACACCGGTGGTGGTGTAGATGTAGCCCTGGCGTTCCAGTTCCCGGTAGGCTTTCTGAACCGTATTTGGATTGACGGTAATCTGCTTGGAAAGTTCCCGCACTGACGGCAGCCTCTCGCCTGCTGCCAGGGTTTCCGTCATAATCAGTTCCTTCAGATTATCCATGACCTGTTCGTAGATGGATTTCCGACTTTTCAAATCTAATTGAAACATCAAAATCCCCCTTTCTGAAATTGATTTTAAGCCAGCGGACCCAATCCTCCGGCTTATAAAAATCCCTTTTGTAAGGTGAGTGTACCATGTGATATAGTACACTGTCAACAGTTAAAATATCTATAGTATGAAAGTGAAGATTTTGTGAAAAAATCCGGCTAACCCACTTGAAAAGAGAGAAGAATTCTGTCATAATTATAATGTTGTGCTTAATTATTGCTAATTATTGCTAAGTTATATATAAAGAAAAGAGGTTTCGAAAAAATCATGGAAAAGATGCAGCCAATGCTTCTTACAACGCTGAAAAACTACAGCAAAGATCAATTCGTTAAGGACGTCATCGCAGGTATAATCGTTGCAATTATCGCTCTGCCTCTGTCCATCGCTCTGGCTCTGGCTTCCGGTGTAGGTCCGGAACAGGGTATTTACACAGCTATCATCGCCGGATTTGTGATTTCTGCCTTCGGGGGAAGTGCGGTGCAGGTATCCGGTCCGACTGCGGCCTTCGCAACCATTGTTGCAGGTATTGTAGCAGAAAACGGCATGGACGGTCTGGCTGTGGCAACTGTCATGGCAGGGATTATCCTGATTCTCATGGGTATCTTCCGCCTGGGCAACTTAATTAAATTCATTCCGTTTACAATTACAACCGGCTTTACTTCCGGTATTGCTGTGACCATCGTCATTGGTCAGCTGAAGGACTTCTTCGGTGTAACTTATCCGGAAGGTATGCACACCGTAGAAACCATGGAAAAACTCCATGCCTTCATTCTGGGATTCCCAAGCTGGAACTGGCACGCACTGCTGGTAGGTGCAATCTGCCTGGCTATCCTGTACCTGATGCCGAAGTTCTTTGACAGAATCCCGCCATCACTGGTTGCAGTTCTGGTTGGTATCGCTATGACCCAGCTGCTGCCTCTGAACGTAAATACTATCGGCGACCTGTATACCATTAACAGCAGCCTGCCATCCCTGCATGTGCCTCACATCAGCTATGATCTGGTGAAGACCATGCTGCCGGATGCATTCACCATCGCAATCCTGGCTGCCATTGAATCCCTGCTGTCCTGCGTAGTAGCAGACGGTATGATCAACGGCAAGCACCGTTCCAACACCGAACTGACTGCACAGGGTATCGGTAACGTGGCATCCGCACTCTTTGGCGGTATTCCTGCAACCGGTGCAATCGCAAGAACCGCAGCAAACATCAAGAACGGCGGCCGTACTCCGGTTTCCGGCATGGTCCATGCCGTAGTTCTGCTGCTGGTACTGCTGGTTCTGATGCCATACGCAGCACTGATTCCAATGCCTACAATTGCAGCAATCCTGATCATGGTAGGCTACAACATGAGCGGCTGGAGAAAGTTCCTCCGTCTGCTGAAGACTGCTCCAAAGAGCGATATCATCGTACTGGTAGCGACCTTCCTGCTGACTGTAATCTTCGACCTGGTAATCGCCATCGAAGTAGGTATGCTGTCCGCATGTATCCTGTTCATGAAGCGTATGAGTGAAGAAACCAGTGTAGAACGCTGGACCTACGTAGAAGAACTGGCTGAGGCCAAGGAAGTGGATGATCTGAAGGAACTGGCAGAACAGGAAAATCTGCGTCACATCCCAATGAGCATCTGCGTATACGAAATCACAGGTCCTCTGTTCTTCGGTGCGGCTGATCAGCTGAAGGAAATCGGCGTGAAGTCCCAGACCAGAGTTCTGATCCTCCGTATGAGAGGCGTACCTGCTCTGGACGTAACTGCTCTGAATGCGCTGAAAGATCTCCGCCTCCGTCTGAAGAAGCAGGGCATCACCCTGGTACTGTCCCACGTAAACGAGCAGCCTATGCGCGTTATGGAAAAGGGCGGCTTCCTGGAAAAGGTGGGCGAAAAGAACATCTGCGAAAACATCGATGCAGCCATCGAACGTGCGGAGTTCATCGTAAGCCAGCCTAAGACAAAGAAGAAGTAATTACATACCCCGCAAAACATTCAACCCCGGTATCGTTCGATGCCGGGGTGTTTTTCTGCAGACAATATAAAAAAATCCAACAATTCGTATAATACGAACTGCCGGATTTATTCCTCTCGTGGCTTTAAATAGTTTTCAGCAACCAGATTCAGGCTATCACGTTCTGATTTCGACAACTTACGGTAGTTTTCGATAAAAGCGGCCTCTTCTGTATTCAAATCGAAAGTACAGGTACTTTCAATAATGTGGCGGATTTCCGTGTGACCCACCAGATAATCCAGTGAAGTTTGAAAGACGTCAGCCATCAGAATTAAGGTACGGATATCAGGCTCAATTTCATAATTTTCGTATTTGTTAATGGACTGCTGGCTGACTCCAATCAGTTCTCCCAATTGACGCTGGCTGATTCCCATTTCATTTCTTAATTTTTTCAGGTTTTTAATCATAATGACCCTCCGATACTTATTTTTCACAGAATGCCCCTGTCAATTCTTAATAGCATAATAACAACGAAACAGAGTTAATGGAAAATCCTAAAAGTAGTCATTGATAACAACTTAAAGTTGTTGTATAATAAAACATAACAATGGAGACAGAGTTATGACAGATGAAAAAAACACGAATTGGGAAAACCTGCCGGATCGGCTGCGATATCTGATGAAGACACTGAATGTGAAGCAGAAAGATTTTGCTGCGGTTTGTGGCGTTTCGGAAAATTACATATCTATGCTGGTTAATGGCCGCAGGAAAAGCATTTCGGAACCTTTGTGCCGTCTGATTTGTCAGATGTACGGCATCAGTGAGGTGTGGCTGAAAGACGGACTGGGGGAACTTTTCGATGTGAGTGAGTCCAAGTCTTCGGAATTGCTTCGGGAACGACTCTCCGAAGTCATGTCAGTGATGAATTCCCAGCAGCTTCAGATGATGCTCAATGAAGCCAAGAAACAGATAAAAGATTAATATCAGTGAATTGCGTTTTACTGCCGTTTCCTTATTAGGGAGACGGCAGTTTCTGCTTTTCTTACCGGAGGAATCATGGTACAATAAGTAGCATATATCATATATGCATTAGAGGAGGTAAGGGATTTGGACTATATTGACAATCATGAGGACAAAATCAATGAAACAGCCGCAGCGGAGCGTAAAACCATGGTGCTGGAGGCAAATCCGAAAAAGAAACTGAAAACCTGGCAGAAGGGGCTGTTAGTTCTGGTGCTGATCGTTGTGTGTATTATCGGTCTGGTAACCGGATGCAGCAAAGCAATCGGTGGACTGGATCTGGGCGGAGGCGATGACACAGCTGCTGTAGAAACAGATTTCGGGCATGACTACATCGGCACTCTGTATGTGGAAGGGGAAATCGATGAATACGGTACCGGTACATATAACCACCAGTACCTGCTGAATGCCATCGACGCCATGATGAATGACAGCAATAATAAGGGGATGATTCTCCATGTAAACACCCCTGGAGGAAGTGTTTTTGCCAGCGATGAGCTGTATTTTGCAATCCGGGAGTACCAGGAAACCACCGGACGTCCCGTATACTCAGCCATGCAGGCACAGGCCACATCCGGCGGCTATTATATCTCCGCACCGTGCGATAAGATTCTGGCTAACCGGAACTGCTGGACCGGCTCCATTGGTGTAACTATGGGCAGCATGTTGGATATCAGCGGACTTCTGGAAGACCTGGGCATCCGTGTAGAAACCATTACTTCCGGGGATAACAAGGCCATGGGCAGCGGTATGGAGCCTATGAGTGAGGAACAGCGTGAAATCTTCCAGTCCCTGGTGGATGAAGCCTATGACCAGTTTGTGGAACTGGTGGCGGAAGGCCGTGATATGTCCGTGGCAGAGGTGAAGAAAATTGCTGACGGCAGAATCTATACTGCCAAGCAGGCTCTGGAAAACGGCCTCATCGACGGTATCGCAACCTATGAAGAAGCGATAGAAGATATGAAGGCAGCTTACGAACTGGACGGCTGTGAGGTGGAAGAGTTCATTCCGGAAGTCAGCACAGATTTGTACTCTCTGCTGGGCATTGTGTCAGAGCAGAAGGGTATGTCCAGCATGACGGATGTGCAGATGATTGAAGAACTGGTGGCTCTGAACGGAACCTTCCGTGTCAGCTATATGGCGGAAATCAGAAAATAAAAAAGATGAAAAAAATCGGCGGTGTCAAGAAATAAAACTTGACACCGTCTTTTGTTTATGGTATAGTCATTAAGGTGTCAAGTTATGGGACTTGATACGCCCCTGAATTCAGGGTGAAGAAAAGGAGTGAACGCAGATGACAGAAATGGAAAAGATTGCGGAAACAAGCCTTTTGTACGACTTCTACGGTCAGCTGCTGACTGAGAAGCAGCGCCAGGTTATGGCACTGTATCATGAAGAAAATCTGACCCTTTCAGAGATTGCAGGAGAATTCAGTATTTCCAGACAGGCTGTCCATGATACACTGAAAAAGGCTGAGCAGTCCCTGACAGAATATGAAAATAAACTCGGTCTGGTGGAGAAATTTATGATTTCCAGCCAGGCACTGGAAGAGATAGAACAGGAAATTGACGAAATCGCTGCTGCAGCGACTGATGCAGCCATCCTCGAAAGACTGGCGAAGGTGAAAAACATTATCGTAAGTCTGGAAGAAGAGTAGGAGAATTTTATGGCATTTGAGAATTTATCAGAAAAACTGCAAGGCACCTTTAAGAAGCTCCGCGGCAAGGGTGTGCTCCAGGAGAGCGACATCAATGACGCAATGCGTGAAGTCAAGCTGGCCCTGCTGGAAGCCGACGTTAACTTCAAGGTTGTAAAGGAGTTTGTTGCTTCCGTAAAGGAAAAGTGCATGGGTGCAGAAGTTCTGGGAAGCTTAACCCCGGGACAGCAGGTTATCAAAATTGTAAATGACGAGCTGGTTTCCCTCATGGGCGGCACCGGCAGCAAGCTGACTTATTCACCGAGCGGTTTCACCGTTCTGCTGATGGTCGGTCTGCAGGGTACCGGTAAGACCACCACCTGTGGTAAGCTGGCCAATTACTTAAAGAAGCAGGGAAAGAAGCCTATGCTCTGTGCCTGCGACATCTACAGACCGGCGGCAATTGACCAGCTGGAAGTTGTGGGTAAGACCGTAGACGTTCCTGTTTACACCAACAGAAACAGCCGCGTAGCGGAAGACATTGCTCTGGAAGCGATGGCAGAAGCACAGAAGCGTGGCTACAACGTACTGATCGTCGATACTGCGGGCCGTCTGCAGATCGATGAAGAACTGATGGAAGAACTGGTAAGAGTCAAGAAGGCAGTTAAGCCTCATGAGATTTTGCTGGTTGTGGACGCCCTGACCGGTCAGGACGCTGTGAATGCTGCAGAAGGCTTCAATGATAAGCTGGGCATTGACGGTATCATCATGACCAAGATGGATGGTGACTCCAGAGGCGGTGCTGCACTGTCTGCTAAGAAAGTTACCGGCCGTCCGATCAAGTTCATGGGTATGGGCGAAAAGTTCGATGCCCTGGAACCATTCCATCCGGACAGAATGGCAAGCAGAATCCTCGGTATGGGGGACATGCTTTCATTAATAGAAAAAGCCCAGGAGAATTATGACGAAGCGAAAGCTGCCAAGCTGGAAAAGAAGCTGAGAAAGAATGAGTTTACTCTCGAAGACTTCGTAGACCAGATGGGTGAAATTCGAAATATGGGCGGTATCGGCAAGATGCTGGAAATGCTTCCTGGCGTAGGCGGCAAGATCAGTGACGATGATGTGGAAAAGAGCGAGAAGGAATTCAAGCAGATGGAAGCCATCATTCAGTCCATGACTCCTGCAGAACGTAAGGATCCATCGATTCTGAATGCAAGCAGAAGAAAGCGTATTGCAGCGGGCTGCGGCCAGCCGGTAAGCAAAATTAACAGTTTAATTAAAAAATATGAAGACGCGAAGAAACTGATGAAGCAGTTCAACAATCCGAACTTCATGAAGAAAAACAAGAAATTCAGAGGATTATTTTAAGGAGGACAATTAAAATGGTAAAGATCAGATTAAGAAGAATGGGTGCACACAAGAAGCCTTTCTACAGAGTAGTAGTTGCAGATTCCAGAGCTCCAAGAGATGGTAAGTTCATCGAAGAAATCGGTTACTATGACCCAATGAAGGAACCTAAGGTTATCGAAATCAACGCAGAACTGGCTAAGAAGTGGCTGGAAAACGGCGCACAGCCAACTGATACCGTAAAGAAGCTGTTCAAGAACGCTGGTATCGTTGAATAATTCAGATAATTTTAAGGAAGCGGTGAAAACGAATGACTAAATTGGTTGAAGCAATTGCGAAGTCACTTGTTGACAGACCTGAAAATGTGGAAGTTACTGAAACCTCCACACGTCAGGGAACAGTGATTCAACTGAAGGTTGATCCCGATGATATGGGTAAGGTAATCGGCAAACAGGGCAGAATTGCGAAAGCGCTTCGTGTCGTTGTTAAGGCTGCCGCAACCAGAGATAATAAAAAAGTGACAGTGGAGATCGTCAAGGAATAATCCCGCACGCTTCGGGGGATGACGGTTTTCGGATTGCAGCAGATTACAGGCACATAAATGTTTTTTATGTGCCTGTTGTGTTATTAAAGGAGAACCATGGAAAAGATTAAAATCGGTACAATTGTAAATGCAGTAGCACTGCGTGGTGAAGTGAAGGTTTATCACTTCTCTGACTGTAAGGAACGTTTTGAGGAGCTGGATGAAGTTATCCTGGAACGCAAGGGCAAGAGCCAGACATACAGAATCGAAAAGGTTCGCTACCAGAACGATATGGTCATTCTGAAATTCAAGGGCGTAGACGACCGTAATGCAGCAGAAGCTCTGAAGGAAAGCGATGTAATGATTACAGAAGCGGACCTGAGAGAACTGCCGGAAGATACTTTCTATGTCCGTGACCTGATTGGATGCAGCGTTTTCAATGCAGAAAGCGGCGCAGAAATCGGTACAATCAAAGATGTACTGCAGAACTCTGCACAGGACATCTATGTAATTAAGACTGCCGGCGGTAAGGATGCAATGATTCCTGCTGTAGGTGACTTCGTGGACGAAGTAAACATTGAAGAAAGATACGTAAAGGTGAGACTGATTCCGGGCCTGATTGACGATGAGGGCACCGAAGTCCGTGACTAAAAGTACAGGAGACAGCCTTATGAAAATTCATGTTCTGACCCTCTTTCCTGAGATGTTCACACCGGTAACAGAAGCAAGCATTCTGGGAAAGGCCGGAGAAAAGGGCATTCTGGACATTAACCTGATTAATATCCGCGACTACAGCAATGACAAGCACAGCAAAGCAGATGATACTCCTTTTGGAGGCGGCGTGGGCATGGTCATGCTGGCGGATCCGATTTTTGGTGCACTCCGCTCCATCGGACCGGAAGAGGAAGTAAAAAAGAAAAAAATTCTGTACATGTCTCCAAGGGGCCGCCATCTCGATCAGCAGATGATTGAGGAAATGGCACAGGAGGAGGAAATGGTAATCCTCTGCGGTCATTATGAAGGAGTGGATCAGCGGGTACTGGATCACTGGGAGATGGAGGAAGTATCCATTGGTGACTATATTCTCACCGGCGGAGAACTGCCTGCCATGGTGCTGATTGATGCTGTAAGCCGCTTCATTCCGGGGGTTCTGGGGACAAAGGAATCCGCTACGGATGAATCAATTTATTCCGGACTGCTGGAATGCGACCAGTACACCAAACCGCGGGAATATGCGGGAATGATGGTGCCGGAAGTGCTGTTTGGGGGAAATCACAGGCTCATCTACCTGTGGCAGCTTGAAAATGCGCTGCGCAGAACCCGTGACTGCCGTCCTGACCTGCTGGAAAAATGGCTGGCGGAAGACCGGAAACTGAAAAAAGATGAAAAGAAAATTCTGGACAAAATTCTGTCTGGAGAATAGTTGCCATGAAAAGTTCTTCATGGTACAATATATAGTATGAAAAAGAAGAAAACAACCAAAGGTACCAAGCGTACCATATTCATATATCTGCTGGCACTGGTACTTCTTTATGTGGCAATTTATGTAGTACCGCAGGTGTCAGATGTTTTTGTAGAAACATATACGGCTGAGTACGGAACATTGCAGGTAACAGATGAGGCGACCTGCCTTTTTGTGCGGAATGAAAAGGTTTATTCCGCAAAATCCGGCGGTTCCGTGGACCGCGTAGTAAAAGCCGGCCGTCTCATGCGTTCCGGCGCCAATATCGTCAATGTGGGGAGTCTGGCATACCACTCCGATATGAAGGGGATTGTCAGCTATTATCATGACGGCTTGGAAACCGTGTACACGCCGGAAAATATGACATCCATTACTTCTGATGCTCTTTCCAGGGAAAAGCAGGAGGCAAACCCTGTGGTGAAGACCGTATCCGGTGAAGCTGCATCCGGTGATGCAGTATTCAAAATCGTGGATAACCAGAAGTGGTACATGCTGTGCTGGCTGAAGAAGGATGCTGCAGCAAGGTACAGCGAAGGCAGAAATATTACTGTGGATTTTCAGGACGGAAAGTCCGGAAAAGAAAGCACCCAGCTGAAAATGCACATTGACTCCATGTCAGTGCAGGGAGATGAAACTCTTCTGGTACTGTCATGCAACCGGCATTATGATGATTTTGACCAGTACCGTACGAAGGAATGCACCCTGATTGCATCCAGCGTCAGCGGAATTTTCCTGGAAACAGGCAGTATTGTGGAGGAAGAAGGCCAGAAGGGCGTATACGTGGTGGATAAGCTGGGAAACTATAACTTTACACCGGTACGAATTCTGGGCAGTGACGGCGATGTAACCGTTGTAGAAAAAAATTATTTCTATGATGCGGAAGGCTATGCTGTCTCCACCGTTCAGAACTATTATACAATCCTGCGTCCGGATACGGAAAAAACCGAATCTGAGGAAGCAGAGAAAAAGGAGTGACGCATATGTCTATCAGAGAAAACATAGAACATATCAATCAGCTGAAGGCCGAAGCTGCTGCACGCAGCGGAAGAAAGGGCGAAGAAGTTCTGCTGGTTGCGGTGACCAAGCTTCATGATGTGGATGAAATCAATGAAGCCATCGACTGTGGTATTACAGACATCGGTGAAAATAAAGTGCAGGAAATCATGGACAAGTTTGACCATGTGAAGCCGGTAAGATGGCATCTGATCGGACATCTGCAGACGAACAAAGTAAAATACATCATTGATAAGGTTTCCATGATTCATTCCGTGGATTCTCTCCGTCTGGCACAGGAAATCAACAAGCGTGCCCAGCAGCATAACCTGACTATGGACATTCTGATTCAGGTTAACTCTGCAGAAGAAGAGAGCAAGTTCGGAATTAAGACAGAAGAAACCGGACAGATGATTCAGGATATTCTGGAAACCTGCGAAAACATCCGCATCCGAGGCCTCATGTGCATTGCACCGTTCGAGGAAAATCCGGAAGATGCAAGAGTGTATTTTGCAGAAGTGAAGAAGCTGTATGATGAATATGGAAAGATGGAACATCCGCATCTGGATTTCCACTATCTGTCCATGGGAATGTCCGGTGACTTCCATGTGGCTATTGAAGAAGGCTCCAACCTGATTCGTGTGGGAACCTCCATCTTCGGTGCCAGAGACTATTCCAAAAAATAATACCACAGAGAATGGGAGGATATTATGAGCGCATTTGATTCTTTAAAGAAGTTTATCGGTATTGAAGAAGTAGAGGAAGATGAAGCGGTAACTGAGGCAGAAGTACAGGCTGCCAAGGAAAAGCTGGCTATGGATTCCGGCCGTCAGAGCTCTTTCGCAGCTTCTGCAGCCGCAGTACGCAAGCCTGCTGAATTTACCAAGCCATCCGACGCAGCAAAAGCTGTTCCAATCGAAAGACGCGTTTCTGTAGCAGGTACCAATGCTTTCAAGCTGGTTCTCATCGAGCCAAAGAGCTTTGATGAGTGTCCGAAGCTGGTTGACGGCCTGAAGGGAAGACGTCCTGTAATCATTAATCTGGAAAAGATTGAAACAGAAACTGCCAAGAAGATTTTCGACTTCCTCAGCGGTGCTACCTATGCATTAAACGGCAGCGTACAGAAGGTTGCTAATAACATCTTCATCTTCGCACCGGAAAGTGTTGATATCAGTGCTGCAAATCAGGAAGACCGCGGCGGCTTCGATTTCGGTGCCAACAAGAGCCCGTGGAGATAAGGGGGAGCTATGAAAGGACTTTTTGTTACGGCCATTTACTGGTTCTCTGAGCTGCTGACCACCATTCTGCTGGTGCGCTGCATCTTCAGCTGGTTCCCGGTGAATCCTTACAGTACTCTGGGCAAAATCTACGGCCTGACCATCCGTCTGACAGAGCCGGTGGTAGAACCATGCCGCCGTCTGCTGAGCCGTTTCAATACAGGGGTGTTCGACTTTTCTGTATTACTGGCATTCTTTCTGATTCAGTTTGTAGCTAATGCACTGATTCGGATTATTATCTAATAAAGGGAGATTTCGATTATGATTACACCTGCAGATATTGAAAACAAAGTATTTTCTAAAGCAGTAAGAGGATATAAGGAAGAAGAAGTTGATGATTTCCTGGATCTGATTATCCTGGATATGGAAAAGCTGATGAAGGAAAACCGTCAGCTGAAGAAGGAACTGGAAAAGTCTCAGACTCAGGTAGACCGTCATGTGTCTACTGAAAGTTCTGTTTACGAAACTCTGGAATCAGCAAAATCTCTGCTGAATGACATTGCGGCAAGTGCAGAGCGCCGTGCTCAGGTTATCCTGAAGGATGCGGAACTGGAAGCTGCCATGATTACCAGAGAAGCGAGAGAATCCATCAGCAGACTGACTGATGAGGCAAGCCGTCTGCGCAGAAACGTGGAAGGTCTTCGTGCCAAGTACCGTCAGATGCTGGAACTGGAACTGGAACGTGTGGATGCCATGGGCAGCGGCTGGTTTGAAGAACTGGAACGTGATTTCCTGCCGGCTTCCCTCTCTGATCTGGAACAGCTGACTCAGAATACACAGGCAGAAACCGTACGCAGTGGGGCTTCTCTGCAGGAAACCCGCGTTATGGAACCTGTAAAAGTTTCTTCCGAAGACGAAAAGAAACAGGATCTGACGAAGACTTTCGTAAACATCCGCTAATTTGAGGAAAGTTCGAGATTATACTGAATGAAAAAAGCACGTTATTTACTCATAGCAGGTATTCTGCTGCTGGACCAGATTGTCAAGTATGCAGTCAGAGCAGGTATGGAACTGGGAGAGACCATTCCGGTTATTAAGAATGTGTTCCACCTGACCTATGTACAGAACCGCGGTGCTGCCTTCAACATGTTTGATGGCATGCAGGGATTTCTGACCATGGTTCCGCTGATTGCACTTGTTTTCGCGGTCTGGTATATGGAAAAGCATCTTGCGGACCATGTTACGCAGCTGTTGGCACTTATATTGATTATTTCCGGCGGTCTCGGAAACCTGATTGACCGGATCTGGCTGGGATTTGTAACGGACATGTTTGACTGCCGTTTCATTGATTTCCCGGTATTCAATATTGCTGACATCGCAATCTGTGTGGGATGTTTCTTCCTTGTAGTTTTTATTTTCTTTTTCGATAAACCGCAGCAGGGAGAAAAAGCTGATGAACAGTGAAGAAAGATATACATTTTTAATCGATGAAGAAAGCAGAGGCACCAGGATTGACCGGGTGCTTTCTTTGCTTTTAGCTGAAAGTTCAAGAAGTTATATACAGAAGCTGATTGAAAAGGGGAAGGTCTCCGTGGACGGAAAACCTTGTACCGCGAAGAATTTCAAGGTCAGCGAAGGACAGCAGGTGGATCTGCTGATGCCGGAACCGGAGATTTTGTCGGTGGAACCGGAAGATATCCCGCTGGACATCGTTTATGAAGATGAGGATGTTCTGGTGGTGAATAAGCCGAGGGGCATGGTGGTCCATCCGGCAGTAGGGAATTATACAGGAACCCTGGTTAATGCCATCCTGTTCCACTGTGGGGAGCGTCTCAGCTCCATCAACGGCGTTATCCGCCCGGGTATCGTTCACCGTATTGACAAGGATACCAGCGGTCTTCTCATGATCGCCAAGAACAACATGGCCCACGAATCTCTGTCAGCCCAGCTGGCGGAGCACTCCATCACCCGCCGCTATACTGCTCTGGTATACAGCAACCTGGCAAAGGATGAGGGAACGGTGGATGCGCCAATTGGACGTGATCCGAAGAACCGTCTGCGTATGGCGGTAACCACTCAGAATTCCAAGCGGGCAGTAACCCACTGGACTGTACTTGAGAGATTTGGAAAATATACACTGATTGAAGCAAAACTGGAAACGGGGCGGACTCATCAGATCCGTGTACATATGTCCCACATCAAACATCCTCTGGTGGGTGACATGGTGTACGGGCCGAAGAGACAGCCGCTGACAGAAGAAGGACAGATGCTCCACGCCAGAGTGCTGGGATTCGTCCATCCGAGAACCGGTGAATATATGGAGTTTGAGCGGCCTCTGCCTGAAGAGTTTGAGCAGGTGCTGCGGAAAGTGAGAAAGTAGATGGCGAAACGCAGTTTAAAACCAGGCACACTTCTGTGCCCCGTACCGGCTGTCATGGTAACCTGCGGCAGCGGTGATGAAAAGAATATTATTACCATCGCATGGACCGGTATTGTCAATTCCGATCCTCCGATGACTTATGTGTCCGTACGTAAGTCCCGCCATTCCCATCATCTGATTGAGGAAAGCGGAGAATTTGTCATTAATGCAACTACCGAAGAGCTGGCGTTTGCCACCGACTACTGCGGTGTGAAATCCGGACGTGATGTGGACAAGTTCAAGGAAATGAAGCTGACTCCAATTCCTGCGGAGAAGGTTTCCTGTCCGATGATTGAGGAATCTCCGGTAAATCTGGAGTGCAAGGTTGTGGAAGTCCACAGTTATCCTACCCATGACATGTTCGTAGGGGAAATCGTGGCAATGCATGTGGATGATTCCATCTTCGATGAAAACGGAAAGATGCCGGTGGAATCCATTGGCCTGCTGACCTATGCCCACGGACACTATATGGGTGTAAAGCGCAAGCCAATCGGCCGTTTCGGTTATTCTGTCATGAAGGCGAAGACCAAGAAACGTCTCAACCGTGAAGCACACCAGGAGCGTGTGGAAAAGAACCGCGCACGCCGCGAAAAGCGTGAGGCAGCCGGAACCGGCCGCCCAGCCAATAAATCAAAGAAGAAATAAGCCTGAGGAGCCCGGATATACAGTACAGAACTTAAAGCTGCAGGTTTGATGTGTGAAATCTGAAGTATGTGTGATTTTGCAAGTGGATTATCTGCGCCGTATGTTTTTCTGATATTTTGTGAAAAAGATATAACATACTGTTATCAGGTCCGGGTGTGGATGTAATCAATGCAGCTTTCACAGACATAGCCTCCCTTAAAGGCGATGCTGTGGGAATATTTCCCGCATAGGGAACAGCATTTTGGTTCTGAAGGGCGAAGCATACCGGTACCTCCTCATACTTATTTTATAAATTGGCCGTCGGCAGGTTGGGGATTTCCGCGGGCCGCCGGACCTGAATGCAGCTTCATCATAGTACAGATAAACTGGAAATGAAAGTAAATTTTTTAAAAATGTTGAATTTCAGGGAATTTTTGTAAGATTTCAGGGATTTTTTGTATTTGCCGATTTTTGTTTGCAGAGGGGGAGATGAACGATGGAACTGACACATTTTGATGAGAAGGGAAACGCCCGCATGGTGGATGTGAGCGAGAAGGAAATCACCAGCCGCCAGGCCATAGCCCGGGGCGTAATTAAGGTGTCTCAGATTGTTTATGATGCCATTGCGGACAAGCGTATTGCCAAGGGGGATGTGCTTACAGTGGCAACCACCGCAGGCATCATGGGTGCCAAGAAGGCCTGGGAGCTGATTCCTATGTGCCATATTCTCCAGCTGACAAAATGCTCCATCGACTGGGAAATGAATCCGGAGAACTGTGAGATTCACTGCAGCTGCACTGTGCGCTGCAATGGACAGACCGGTGTGGAAATGGAAGCTTTGACCGGTGTCAGTGTGGCTCTGCTGACGGTTTACGATATGTGCAAAGCATTGGATAAGAACATGGAAATCGGTCAGATTTACCTGGCAGAAAAGGAAGGCGGCAAAAGCGGCCGCATCGTAAATCCGCCAAGGGAGGTATAACCATGCCATATAAAGTAGGAATCATCACTTTAAGTGATAAGGGATCCCGCGGGGAGCGGGAGGATAAAAGCGGCCCGGCTATCTGCGAAATGCTGGAAGCCTGGAATGAAAAAGAAGGCCGGGAAATATATGAAATAGACAGTGAAGTACTGCTGCCGGATGATCAGATTTTGCTGGAAGGTGTGCTTATCGGCATGTGCGATGAAGAGGGGATGGACCTGATTCTGACCACCGGAGGCACAGGATTTTCGCCTCGGGATATCACACCGGAGGCTACTTATGCGGTGGCTACAAAAAATGCTCCGGGTATCGCTGAGTACATGCGGGCGAAATCTTTCGAAATTACGCCGAAGGCTATGCTCTCCCGCGGTGCATCTGTGATCCGTAATTCCACACTGATTATCAACCTGCCGGGAAGTCCGAAAGCAGTCCGGGAAAACCTGGGCTTCATACTGCCGGCGCTGGAACATGGGCTGGGAGTACTCCTGGGCCGTGACGGTGAGTGCGGAGGTCATCATGTATAATAAACGTTACGAGCGGAACCGGATTTTCAGTCCGGCAGAACAGGAACTGCTGGCGGAAAAGAAAGCTGCAGTCGTAGGATGCGGCGGTCTGGGTGGTTACCTCATCGAGATGCTGGGGCGTCTGGGTGTGGGCAGTATCGTGGCGGTAGACGGTGATGTTTTCGAGGAAACAAACCTGAACCGGCAGATACTCTGTGATGAGAACAATCTGGGCGGATCTAAGGCGGCTGCGGCAGGACTGCATATGGCGGTTGTAAACAGCGAGGTAGATGTGATTTCTGTCTGTGAGAATCTGACGGAAGAAAATGCGGAACGGATTCTTGGAGGCTGTGATCTGGTTCTGGACGGGCTGGACAGTGTGGGCAGCAAGCTGATGCTGCAGCGGATCTGCCGGCAGCTGGACATTCCTCTGGTACATGGTGCCATCGGAGGATGGTTCGGCCAGGTCACTACTATTTTTCCGGGAAATGATACCCTGAGTCTGATTTATGAAGAAGGCTGTGAAGTGTCTCAGGAAGAGGGCAATCCTTCCTTTACACCGGCGGTTATCGCGGGAATTCAGGCAGCGGAAGCAGCCAAGGTTCTGCTGGGATATGAGGATATACTGCAGCGGAAGATGCTGTTCATTGACCTGTTCACCGGAGAAGTGCAGCGGGTGGAATTATGAGCAAAATGAAGAAACATGAGGGAGACCGGCAGGTCTCCTTTGTCGATAAGGAAGCAGCACGGTGGCTGAGAGAAGAAGCTGCCGGCATTGAAGACGGACTCTGTCTCCGGCGGTTTCATGCTGACCTGGAGACTGAAGGCGTGTCGTACTGGCAGACAGGACAGATTGTGGCGGTCTGCGGCAGTCACTATGAAATTACAGTTACAGGCAAGCGGTGCTTTGCGGAGTGCGGTCTGCTGCAGCGGACCGGTGTGAAGTGCCCGCTGGCAGACGGGGTGGCCTTCGGGCGGCTGGCTGTGAGCCGGAAATAATCCGGAAAAGTGAGGATTATGAAAGATCAGTTTGGAAGAAACATTGATTACATAAGAATATCGGTAACCGACCGCTGCAATCTGCGCTGCCGGTACTGTATGCCAGCCTGCGGGGTGGAGTCTGTTCCTCACAGCGAAATCCTGACTTTTGGCGAAATCGTCCGTCTGACGGAGCGGTTTGCGGAGATGGGCATCCGCAAGGTAAAGATTACAGGCGGTGAACCCCTGGTGCGCAGAGGTGTGTTGGATTTGATTCGTGAAATTAAGCAGGTTTCCGGAATTGAAGATGTGACTCTGACCACCAACGGCATTCTGATAGGTCAGCAGCCGGGACTTGTCCGTGAACTGTCAGAAGCCGGCATCAGCGGGATTAATATCAGCCTGGACACCTTAAAGGAGGAGCGGTATGAAACCCTTACCGGAACGGACGGACTGGATGATGTGATGAAGGCCCTGGATGCCTGCTGTGCAGCTGAAGGCCTGAAGGTGAAAGTCAATGCCGTAACTCTGGCCGAATATAACTGGGATGAGGTGGAAGACCTGGCAGAACTGGCTAAAGACCGGAATCTGGACGTGCGGTTTATCGAGCTGATGCCGATGGGGCTGGGCAGCCGTTTCGGATGCTACAGTCAGGACTGGATTCTGAAACGTCTCGAGAAGGCGTATGGTCCGGCAGAAGCTGACTCTGGACCAAAGGATGGAAACGGGCCGGCGGTGTATTACCGGTTCCGGGACTTTTGCGGGCGCATCGGCTTTATCAGTGCGTTGAGTCATCAGTTCTGCAGCAGCTGCAACCGTGTACGTCTGACTTCGGAGGGAATCCTGAAACCATGTCTCCAGTACGCCGGAGGAACCGATCTTCGCCAGCTTCTGCGGGAAGGTGCGGATGATGAGACTTTGCGGGAAGCCATCCGGGCTGCGATTTATCATAAACCACAGCAGCACCACTTTCTTGATGAAGAAACCGAAGATGCTGAAAAAAGGGCAATGTCATTAATAGGAGGCTGATTTCCTGTTAATATAAATGGATTTCGAGCTCTGCAGTCTAAGGTGCCCGGCGGAAGGCACTATGAGGGCGGAGCCGATGGGTGTGCTTCGAAAGGAGCATGCCTTCCGTGTTTGAAAAGAATTCCAAGGAGGACAAACAAATGAAGAAACTTTTATCCGCATTACTTATCGTAATGATGTGCCTGGCGCTTGCTGCCTGCGGCGGGGACGAACCTGCTGATGCAGGACATGAGGAGCCGGCAGAACCAAAGGGGACATTGCTGATGGCAACCACCACATCCACCGACAACACCGGTCTGCTGGATTATCTGGCGCCAATCTTTGCGGAAGAAACCGGCTGGACTCTGGAATGGAGCTCCGTAGGCACCGGTGAAGCACTGGCTATGGGGCAGAACGGCGATGTGGACATCGTTCTGGTACACTCCAAAGCCAGCGAAGAAGAGTTTGTGGCAAACGGTTTCGGCGTGGAGCGTGTTCCGGTAATGTACAACGATTTTGTTATCGTGGGACCGGAAGCAGAAGATACATATGGCGATGACGTGGAATCCTGCCTGCGAGCAGTCGCAGACGGCCAGCTGCCATTCGTATCCAGAGGCGATGATTCCGGTACGGATAAGAAAGAAAAGAAACTGTGGCCTGCATATGAATTGGATCCGGCTGCAAATCCGAACTACATTGAATCCGGTCAGGGCATGGGTGCAACGATTACCATGGCCGATGAGCAGCAGGCTTACTGTCTGACAGACAGAGGTACCTGGCTGGCTTATAAGAACAATGCAGATCTGGAAATCGAACTGAACATTGTCTGTCAGGGTGCAGAGGACCTGCTGAACCAGTACGGTGTTATTGCGGTAAATCCTGAAATGTACGAAGACACCAATATCGAAGCAGCAAACGCATTCATCGAATGGATCTGCTCTGAAGAAATTCAGGCTCTGATCGGTGACTTCGGCGTGGAAGAATACGGACAGGCTCTGTTTACACCAAATGCAGGTGCTGAGGCTTAATTTTCTGTTTGACAGAACAGTACCGCTGTGATAGAATAATCAGCTGTGACACTGGAGGAAATTGACGAATGAACATTGGATTTACATTGATATTTAACAGCTTGCTGCTGGGTGTGGGACTGGCAATGGATGCCTTTTCTGTATCACTGGCAAACGGACTCAACGAGCCTTGCATGCGCCGCCGCAAAATGTGCGGGGTAGCAGGTATTTTTGGCATATTCCAGGGACTGATGCCGCTGCTGGGCTGGATCTGTGTTCACACTGTGGTTCAGTATTTCACATCTTTTGAAAAACTGATTCCATGGATTGCTCTGGTGCTCCTCTGTTTCATCGGCGGTAATATGCTGAAGGAAGGCCTGTCGGGCGGTGAAGAGGACTGCTGTGAGAAGCCTGGTGTAGGGCTGAAGGCTCTGCTTGTGCAGGGGGTGGCAACTTCCATCGACGCGCTGTCTGTAGGATTCACCATTGCGGAATACGGACTGGTGGAAGCCATTCTGGCGGCTGTGATTATCGCAGGCATTACTTTCTTTATCTGCTATGGCGGTCTGGCCATCGGTAAAAAAGCTGGCACCAGACTGGCTGGCAAGGCTGGTATCCTGGGCGGTGTCATTCTGATTTTTATCGGCCTGGAGATTTTTATCACCAGCTGGTTCTAAGTTTGACCCCTTGAATGTGCGGCTGCACAGCAAAATACCGGATTATCACGATTTTTTACTGATTTCCGGTAATTGTTTCTGCGGCAGGCCTGCTGAAACGAAAAGAATTACAGAAAACAGACATAACTCATGAGAAATGAATCAAATTCTCTCATGAGTTATTTTGCATTTTAGGAGAAATGTAATATAAATCCGCCGAGGACTAGCTGATGCGGAGGACTTTCATACCGGAAAGCAAGGATTTTTTTATGTAATCCGGTATTTTTGCAGGAAGGCCGATATCGACTGGATTTTCCAGACAAATCATATTAAAATAGATTCAAGTGATTCTATGTCGAAAGGATTTTATGATGAACTCAGTAATACAGTGGTTTGCAGAATGTTTCAGTGATGCAGCCATTTTAAGTGCAATAAAAGTTACCTTCCAGATGGCGGTCTGTTCCTGCCTGATTTCTTCCGTGCTGGGGATTGGTCTGGGACTCCTTCTGGAACGGTTTGATTTCCCAGGAAAACGTCTGGTGATCCGTCTGAACCGGACACTGATGGGTATGCCGCCGGTGGTGGCAGGGCTTATCGTTTATCTTCTGCTGATGCGTCGGGGTCCTTTGGGCTCCCTTGGCTGGCTCTTTACTATCAAAGGTATGGTGGTGGCTCAGGCCCTTATCATCACACCGATTATGACCGGCATGGTGCACCAGTATGCATGCAGCAAAGCACCTGCAGTCCGGGAGTTTTGCCGGACCATGGGGGCGTCCAGGCGGCAGACTGCCATGACCGTACTGAAAGAAATGCGTCATGACATTTACTTCTGCGTGGTGACGGCCTTCGGACGTTCCATCAGTGAGGTGGGCAGTGTCATGTTGGTGGGCGGAAACATCAAGGGCCGTACCCGGACCATGACTACGGCCATTTCTCTGCTGAAGAGTCAGGGGATTTTCACCGAAGGAATTGCCCTGGGACTGGTGCTTCTGGTGATGGCCTTCATCATCCAGTGGCTGGGAGATGCCTTAAGGAGAGAGGAGGACGTCCATGAAAATTACTGATCTGAACGTGAGCGCAGGCGGTTTCAGCCTGTCCGTTCCGTATGCTGACTTCACACCCGGCAAAATCCACGGCATTACTGGCCACAACGGGTCCGGGAAGACGATTTTGCTGAAAACCATCATGGGCATAATGATACCGGAAGCAGGCAGCATTGATTATGAAGGACTGACCATGCAGGATGTGACCCTCATGAGCCAGCGGCCCTACCTGCTTCATGGAAGTGTATACGAAAACCTGGTGTATCCGCTGAAACTGAGGGGAATTGATCCAAAAACACCGGAAATGTCAGAAGAGATTGACCGTCTTCTAGGCCGGGTGGGACTGCTGCCTATGAAGAACCAGTACGCACGGAGCCTGTCCAGCGGGGAGCGGCAGAAACTGTCATTCCTGCGGGCGATTATATTTAAACCGAAATTTATCATGATGGATGAAACTCTGTCCAATATGGATCCGGAAAGTGAAGCACAGATTATCAGCCTCATCCGGGAAATTCAGGATACAGAGCCGGTGACCTGGCTCGTTGTAAACCATCAGCTTGAGCAGAAGCAAAATCTGTGTGATGAAGTTCACCGCATGGAGAAAGGACATTACTGTGGAATTATTAAAGGTTGATACAATAGAAGAAGCCATGGAGAAACTGACAGGCTGTGCAGCGGGAGCTGTGAGTCTGGATCTGGAGGGAAGCTGCCGGACGGGTCTGCCGATGGAAACGGAGAAAGTCTCCATATTTCAGCTCCTGGGCCGTGTGCTGGCAGAAGATATTGTCAGCAGTGAGGCAGTGCCTGGATTTGACCGGTCCACGGTAGACGGCTATGCGGTACGTGCCTGCGATACAGGAGGAGCTTCCCAGTCTTTGCCTGCATTTTTACGTGTGATTGGTGAAGTGGAAATGGGCTGTGATGCTTCCGGCCTGACAGTAGGTCCCGGAGAGTGTGTTTACGTGCCTACCGGCGGCATGGTGCCGGCAGGGGCAGACGCCATGGTTATGGTGGAATACTGTGAAGCTTTCGGCGCGGACCAGATGGCGGTGTACAGCAGTGTGTCTGCGGGAAATAATATGGTTATGGCCGGAGATGATATGGACTGCGGCCAGGTGGTACTTCGCCGCGGACGTAAAGTACGTCCTGCAGACCTGGGTGTCCTGGCTGCCATAGGACGTACTTCTGTGCTGGTATACAAGCCGTGGAAAATCGTCATTCTCTCCACCGGCGATGAAATTATCGACCCGTCAAAATCTCCGCAGCCCGGTCAGGTCCGCGATGTGAACACTTACGGCCTCTATGGGCTGGCTCTGGAGTATGGTTTTGATGTACTGGGATTTCAGGTAGTGGAAGATGATGCGGCTGTACTGGAGCAGCGGGTGAAGTTTGCCATGAAGCAGGCGGATCTGGTGGTGATTTCCGGCGGCAGCAGTCAGGGAAAGAAAGATGCTACATCCTCCATAATTGGGTCTCTGGCGTCTTCCGGAATACTTACCCATGGACTGGCAGTAAAGCCGGGGAAACCGACAATTCTGGGCTTTGATGAGCCTTCCCGGACTGCACTCATAGGACTGCCGGGCCATCCGGTGGCAGCCATGATTCTCTTTGAAAAAATTGCAGGCGGTCTCTGGGAAGTTCTGACAGGACAGCACGATGCAGAGAAGCGGCCGTCTGCAGAAGGAATTCTTACAGCAAATATCGCCGCAAGCCCGGGACGGAAGACCTGGCAGCTGGTGAAGGTGGATTTTGAGGGGAAACGGGACGAAGATACCGGACTTCCTTATGTGACACCGGTCTGGGGCAAGTCCGGACTGATCAGGACATTATCTGAGGCTGACGGATACATTGAAATCGATGTGAATGATGAGGGGGTCAGCAGAGGTGAGCAGGTTACTGTGTGGATTTTGAGGTGAAGATATGCTGGATAGTTGGTTAGCAGAAGCGAAGGCTCATGAAAGTGCAGGAAAGGTCGGCATGTACCTGATGCATAATGGTATAGTCAGAGAAACCTCCAGAGCGCAGGTTCGGGATGGTGTGAAAGACACCAGGCCGGTCACTGCCATGGACTTCGCATACGACAGAGAAAAACTGGATGCGGCAGTGGCTGCTGCATATAAGATGCCTGGTATTTACTATATCCGCACCTGGCTGGCAGAAGGCCGGCTGCAGGTGGGGGATGACATTATGTATGTACTCGTCGGCGGTGATATCCGCCCCCACGTAATGGATGCACTGGATTATCTGGTGGGGCGGATTAAGGCAGAGTGCGTAAGTGAAACAGAGATTTATGAATAATAAAACAGCCGGCTGTATGCCGTGCGATTCCGCAGACGTATGACGTCGAGGACAAGCACCAAGTACAGACCGGCTGTTTCGTTATTTCGCGTAATATACTCTGTTTGGCTTACGTTCCAGAACCCCAGGATACTCACTTTCCGGATAGCCGAGTACACAGTGGCCGATTCCCACATACTCGCCTTCTGCGCCCAGATCTTTCAGCAGCTGCTTGTATTCCGGCAGTTCGAATTCTTCCTGGGCGCGGTGAATCCAGCAGCTTCCCAGTCCCAGAGAGTGGGCTGCCAGCATCAGATTGCCCATGACCAGGCTGCCGTCATAAACGGAAGTCGGCCAGTTTTTATCCTCCAGTACGATGAGGACTGCAGGTGCACCATAGAACGGATCCATTCCTTCCGGGAAGCCGCCGATCTGCTGATTGAGAACAGACAGTCTGTCGCGGAGTTCTTTATTGGTAACTGCAAGGATGATGGAACCCTGGTGGTTTCTGCCGCTGGCTGCATAAAGACCGGCTTCGATGATCTGGTCAATCAGTTCTGCGGGTACGGCATCCGGTTTGAAAGCACGGATGCTTCGTCTTTCTTTCATTGCTTTTAATACTTCATTCATATTTGGGACCTCCAGTCGTTTATTGTCGGATATTGGTTTTAGTATAGCACAGTTTTTCGATTATTTCATGGAAAAATGACGGAAACTGTGGTATGATATTCGGTAGTCTTCGGACTGACAGATTTTGATAAGTGAGGTATGAAACGATGGCAATTATGCAGTTAACAGATAATATTAAAAACTGCAACGGATGTGCGGCATGTGAAATGGCCTGCAAAACCCGTGCAGTCAAGATGATCGTAAATGAAGAGGGACGCAAGGTGCCGTTCATCGATGAAAAGGCCTGCAACAAGTGCAATGCCTGCCGTATGTACTGTCCGTTATATATGCCGGTGGAACTGCCGGAATTCAAGGACTGGTACCAGTTTGATGAAAAGTATATGGAACGTGACATGGCTCAGGTGTACCGCGAAACCAGCCGCAGCGTAAAGAACGGCCAGTTCACCGAGTTCGTTGGTACTCTGTGTCAGATTGCGGCGCTGAAGTCTCTCATGGGCGACCGTCTGCGTCCGAACCTGAAGATTTATCCGCTGGCATGCACACCGGAGACTCAGGCTGCCCACGGCTGCAGAGACTGTGTATTCTATAAGTAGACTTCGGGTTCAATATTGTCGTAGAACGGCCCGGCAAAATCATAGAATTTCTGCATGGCCTGTGTAAAGACCGCGTTTTTTCTCCATACGAAACCCAGCTTCCGTTTATCGGGTGGGTTGGTGATGGTGAGATATTTTACATTGCTGTACTCACACTTCAGTGCGGACAGGCGGGTTGTTATCATGACCCCATAGTTGTCTGACACCATCTGGTCACGGAGTGTGTAGTCGCAGACCATAGCTACTTTTGGTTTGAAGCCAGCCTTCTGGTACAGTTCAGAGATGAACTGCTGGAGGCTGGTTTCTTCGTCCAGGTTAATAAAATGTTCTGAAGCACACTGGCTCAGGTCCACTTCTGTCTGTTTTGCCAGCGGGTGTGACTCGTGTACAAGCAGCACCATGTCATCCTCATAGAGGGTACGGTGCTGTATTTTTTTATTGTCCTGATTTTCGATTCCGTTGATGGCTCCCAGGTAAAGGTCAATTTTACCGTCGATAAGGTCGTTGATATAGCGGTGGCCTTCCACAGAGTAGCGGTTGATGCGGATATCAGGGTTCTCAGCACTGAAAGCACTGAAAATCTCAGTCCAGATATATGGGCTGAGGACTCCAAGGTTGATGTAGTTGTCTGACATGTTCCGCATGGTATCCAGGGCACGGCGGCCGTTTTCCATGGCAAGAAATGCTTCTTCGATATAGTCACGGTAAACTATGCCGTATTCAGACAGCTCAATGTTGCGGCCCTGACGCACGAAAAGGGAAACGCCCAGTTCTGCTTCCAGTTTCTTTATGGTGGAACTGAGGGACGGCTGGGAAATGTTAAGCATATCTGCAGTTTTGGATACATGCTGGGTGCGGGCAAGCTGCAGGAAATATTTCAGCTGAAGAAGTTCCATAAGTGTCTCCTTTTCTATATAAATTATAAATTCTGATTTATGATTATATAACCAATTATATCTTGGACTTAATGAAAAATCAATGATATTCTTTTAACATGAAATACTGATTTTAACAAAATTTTGTTTTGTAAAAAATAAGGAGGTCTGTATGGATAAAAGAACCATTCGAATTGGTGTTGACGTAGGCGGTACCAACACCGATATTTGTGCGATTGACGAAAATACCGGAGAACTGATGGTATATAAGCTTCCGTCTTCTCTCCATGACCAGTCTGTTGCCGTTGTGGAAGGTGTAAAGGTTATCGCTGAAGAACATAATTTTGAAGGGGAAGATGTAAGCCGTTTCATGCACGGTACTACCGTAGCTACCAACGCAATTCTGGAAGGCAGAGGTGCCAAGACTGCACTGGTAACTACCGGTGGTTTCAGAGACCTGCTGGAAATCGGACGTCAGAAGCGTCCTGATCTGTATGATCTGCAGGCAGATAAGGTAAGAACTCTGGTAACAAGAGACTGCCGTTATGAAATCGGTGAAAGACTGAACTGTAAAGGTGAAGTTGTCCGCGAAATCAGCGTAGAAGAAGTGGAAAAGATCGTAGATTCCATCAAGGAACAGGATGCAAAGGCCATCGCAGTTATGCTGCTGAACGCTTACCTGAATCCGGAAAATGAAGCTACTGTAAAGAAGATTATCGAAGAAAAGTATCCGGAAGCATTCCTGACCGTATCCAGCGACCTGTCCAAGCAGTTCCGTGAATACGAACGTCTTTGCGGTACCGTTCTGAACTCCTTCGTAGGTCCGGAAGTTAAGAAGTACATGGATAACCTGAAGAAGACTCTGGAATCCATCGGTATCAAGAGTACTTATATCAACCATTCCAACGGCGGACTCATGTCCATCGATGAATCCATGAAGTACCCTGTAAAAACTGCTCTGTCCGGTCCTGCGGCAGGTGTAGTAGGTGCACAGTACATCACAGACCTGATCAATGAAAAAGATCTGATTACCGTAGATATCGGTGGTACCAGCACAGACATCAGTCTGGTTGTAGACGGCCGTTTCGAAGCTTCTGATGAAAAGACCATCAGCGGCTACCCTGTAAGAATTCCTTCCATCGACATTTCCACCATCGGTGCCGGCGGCGGAAGTATCGGCTGGATTGACAGCGGCGGAATCCTGAAGGTAGGCCCTCAGAGTGCCGGTGCATTCCCTGGTCCTGCATGCTACAACAGAGGCGGTGTGGAAGCAACCATCACCGACGCCCGTGTAACTTTAGGCCATCTGAATAACGAAGTGCTCCTGGGCGGACGTCTTCCTATCAAGAGTGACCTGTCCAGAGAAGCTGTTGGCAGACTGGCAGATAAGATTGATATGGAACTGCTGGAAACTGCAAAGGGTATCATCTCTGTCAGCAATTCCAATATCATCAAGGAAATCAAGAATGCAACCGTAGCTAAGGGCTACAATCCAAGTGACTTCTGTCTGGTAGCATTCGGCGGTTCCGGTCCGCTCCACGCAGCTGAACTGATCGATGAAATGATGATTAAGAAGGCACTGATTCCGAAGACCCCTGGTCTGCTGGCAGCCTACGGACTTCTGACAGAAAACATGAGACGAGATTTTGTTCAGACCTTCGTAATGGATCTGTCCGAAGACTGTGCTTCCATCCTGGAAAGACAGTTCCGAGCTCTGGAAGCTGATGCAGATGCATGGTTCGAAGAAGAACAGATTCCTCAGGAAATGCGCAGCCGCGAATACTTCCTGGATATGAGATATAAGGGACAGAACCACGAAATCAGAGTACCGATTGAAGCCGAAGACATCAAGTCTGCAGCCACCCTGGCAGAAGCTTATACAAAGGCTTACGAAAGACTGTACTCCTTCAGCTCCGATGACATGATTCAGATCGTAAACTTCGGCCTGTCTGCTATCGGCGACATCGTTTACCCTGTCATCACCAAGGATGAATACGCAGGAGAAGACGCAAGTGCAGCAATCATCGGCAGCAGACATGTATACGAAGGAAACGGCAAGTTTGCAGATTACATCCTTTACGACAGAGATAAACTGAGAAATGGCAACATCATTCAGGGACCTGCCATCATCGAACAGATGGACAGCACCACCATCGTCCTCTCTAACCAGAAGGCGACTGTGGATGAATACCTGAACATGATGATTGAACGCAAGTAAGGTGGAGGTGAGGACCATGAAAGAAATCAATTCCATAACATTAGAAATTATCGCCAACAGCATCACTTCCATCGCAGAACAGATGGGGGTAATCCTGGCGAAGACCGGTTACAGTACTAACATCAAGGAAAGAAAGGACCTGTCCGTAGCAGTATTCAGCCCGGAAGGCAAGCTGCTCTCTCTGGCTCAGCACATTCCGCTCCACTTCAGCTCCCTGTCCGGCGCTGTAGAAGTACTGACCCAGAAGTATAAAAAAGAAGACATTCACGAAGGCGACATCTTCATCGCAAACGACCCATATACCGGCGGCGGTTCCCATCTTCCGGACATCGTGCTGCTGAAGCCTGTTTTCTACGAAGGCAAGCTGGTGGCATTCATGGTTAATACCGGACACCATGCGGACAAGAGCCGCAAGGGTCCTACCATCTACGATGAAGGCCTGAGAATTCCGCTGATCAAGCTCTATGACCGCGGTGAACTGGTACAGGACGTAATGGATATCATTATGCTCAACTTCCAGATGAAGTACGAACGTCAGGGCGACATCAACGCACAGATCATCACCAACCAGTACGGTGCTGACAAGCTGGTGGAACTGATCGATAAGATCAGCCTGGAAACCTATGAACAGTTCTGCGTGAAGTGGCTGGAATACGGTGAAAAGAAGGCACGTATCGCCATCGCAGAATTACCTGACGGCGAATACTGCTTTGAAGACTACATGGACGATGACGGTGCCGGTCAGAAGAATATTCTGATTAAGACAAAGGTAAAGATTGAAGGCGATCAGATTACCTTCGACTTCACAGGCACTGCACCGCAGTCCACCGGTCCGCACAACTGCGTACCATGTGCGCTGAAGGCAACCATCTACTACTCCATGCTGGCTCTGCTGGACAGCACCATCCCTGCAAACTCCGGATTCTTTGACAGTATCAATATCGTCGCAGAACCGGGCAGCATCGTATGGGCACAGGAACCAGCTCCAACCTCTGACCGTGAAACAACCACTCAGAGAATCGCAGACGTTATCTTCGGTGCTTTCGCACAGATGGATCCAAAACGTGTATGTGCAGCCGGCAACGGTGCAATGAGCTATTTCTTCTTCACTGGTACAGACAAGAGAAATGGCAACCCTTACGTTTATGTAGAAACCATCGGCGGCGGCTCCGGCGCAAGATTCAATAAGGACGGTATGGACGCAGTCCATGTACACATGACCAATACTTCTAACCTGCCGGTAGAAGCACTGGAAATGGAATACCCTCTGATGGTAGAAAAATATGCACTTTCTGAAAACAGCGGCGGTGCCGGCAAGTACCGCGGCGGTATGGGTATTGTGAGAGCAATCCGTATCCTGGAAGAAAGCGAAGCATCTGTTCTGATCAGTGCTGCAACCGACAGAGCTGCAATCAAGCCTTGGGGTCTGGAAGGAGGCCAGGAAGGCGGAAATGCAAGCATCAAGGTTTACAGAAACGGCGAAGTGATTCTGGATAATCCTAAGCCACGTAATGTACAGCTGCAGAAAGATGACATCGTTGAAATGATAACTGCAGGAGCAGGGGGTTATGGCCCTGTTTCTGAAAGAGATCCTGAACTGCTTAAAAAAGAATATAAGGAGGGAATTATCGACGACAAGTGGCTTGAAGAAGCAGGCATCAGTATCGAGTTATAAATTGTTTAAGGAGGCAAAGACATGAATAAGAAAGAATATGCTGGCGTAAATCTGCCGGTGGCTCTGCTTACTTTCGCTGCAGTTGCAGCGGTAATGGCAGTAGGCCTCGCAATCTTAAAACTTAATACCATGGTAACCTTTATTCTGGCGTTCATTACTGTAGTAATCATCGCATTATGTACAGGTATGGGCCTGAATAAACTGGAAGAAGTAATTTTAACCGGCTTTAAGAAATCTGCCCTCGTAGGTATGATTTTCATCGTAGTTGGTATGCTGGTAGGTTCCTGGATTATTTCCGGTATCGTACCTTCCATCATCTACTATGGCCTGAAAATCTTTACTCCATCTTCCTTCCTGGCTCTGGGCTTTGTAATCGGATGTATCGTATCTTTCTTTACCGGTTCTGCATACGCAGCACTGGGTACCGTAGGTATCGCATTCATGGCCATCGGTTATGGTATGGAAATCAATCCGGCTCTGACAGCTGGTATGTGCGTATCCGGTGCTCTGTTTGGTGACAAAATGTCCCCATTCTCCGATACTACAAATATGGCGCCTGCCGCATCCGGAACTGACGTTATTTCACACATCAAGTCCATGTTCTGGACAGTAATTCCGACATTCGTGATTTCCATTGTACTCTACTTCATCATGGGTCTGAAGTACAACACTGCAAGCGAAGAATCCATGCAGGGCCTGCAGGATATCATGAATACACTGGATGAAACATTCAATATTTCCTTGTTACTGCTGATCGTACCTGTACTGACAATCTTACTGGTTGTGAAGAAGGTTCCAGCAATGCTGGCGCTGCTGGCAGGTGCAATCGCAGGTGCAATCGTGGCAATGATTGTACAGCCTCAGTTCACATTCAATCAGATTGTGACTTCCTTCGCATCCGGTTTCAGCGGTGAGTTTGAGGTTGAAGCGGTAGGTAAGCTGCTGAACAGAGGTGGTGTAAACTCCATGATGAGCACACTGTGCTACACCATCTTCGCACTGGTACTTGGTGAAATCATGTACGAAATGGGAGTTCTGGCAAGAATTCTGGATACTATCAGAGACAAGATTGAAAAGCCTCGTAACCTGATTATTGCGACACTGCTGTCCTGTCTGGCAACTGTAATGCTGACTACTTCCCAGTACATGGCAATCCTGCTGCCTGGCGAAGTATTCCAGGATTCCTATAAGAAGGCAAAGGTTGCTCCTTACGTATTATCCAGAACACTGGAAGACGGCGGTACACTCTTCGCATTCCTGGTTCCATGGTCTGCAGCTGCAATCTACTCCTACGGCGTACTGGGCGTATCCTGTCTGGAATACCTGCCATATGCGTTCCTGCCTATGATCTGTCCTCTGATGGCAGTTGTATGTGCAGTAACCGGCCTGGGTGTATATGACACAGATGGCAACATGCTGAGAGGCAAGACTGGTAAGAAAGTTTCTTAATGAACAAACATATTTACGAAAGAAGTACTATCCCAAATTCTTCTGACTGTGACAGAAGGGCTGACAGAAAGACTGTCAGTCCTTGCTGTTTTTTTGCATAGAGACCTTGACAGGTGTACTTGAATGTATTATAGTGTACTTATCAAATAAGTACACTTGGAGGAGCGTTATGGAAATTATTATAAGCAACAACTCCAGTATGCCAATCTACGAGCAGATCACCTCGCAGGTGAAGGCCCAGGTTATGGATGGCCGGCTGCAGCAGGGACAGTCCATTCCGTCCATGCGCGCCCTGGCAAAATCTCTGCACATCAGCGTCATCACCGTGCAGCGGGCTTATGAGGATCTGCAGCGTGACGGATTCATTGAGACCGTTGTAGGAAAGGGGAGCTTTATTTCTGCCAATAATAAGGCATTGTGGCAGGAAGAGCAGCAGCGGCTCATGGAGGCGCATCTGTCGAAAGCTGTGGAAATTGCCCGAAGATGCGGAGTCAATGCAGAACAGGTAAAAACTCTGGTTGATCTGTTTTTTGAAGAGGAATAAGGGGGAGAACAATGAGCTATACAAATAATGCGCTGGAAATCCGCAATCTTTCGAAGCATTACGAAGATTTTCAGCTGGATTACATTAACCTGACGGTGCCTGCCGGTGCCATCGTTGGTCTCATCGGTGAGAACGGTGCAGGTAAGAGTACCACAATCAAGGCAGTCATGGACCTGATTCATAAAGACAGCGGTGATATTACCATCTACGGTCAGAATCTGGCAGATAACCCAATGGGGCTGAAAGAAGACATCAGTGTGGTATTCGATGACATTCATTTTAATAAGAATTTCAATGCGAAGGAGATTGCAGCCATCTGCCGCGGCATTTATAAAAACTGGGATGACAACCGCTGGAATGAGCTGATGGACAGTTTCAGCCTGCCGGTTTCCAAGAAGATAAAAGACTTCAGTAAGGGTATGCGGGTAAAGCTGAATTTGGCCATCGCTCTGTCTCATCACGCGCGTCTGCTGCTTCTGGATGAGCCGACGTCAGGTCTGGATCCTGTAATGCGTGATGATATCCTGGATATGTTTCTGGAATTCATGCAGGACGAAAACCATGCCATTCTGATTTCCAGCCATATCACAAGCGACCTGGAGAAAATTGCAGACTACATTGCTTTCATCCACCAGGGACGCATGGTGTTCTGCGAACCGAAGGACGACCTGCTCTACCGTTATGGCGTGATACGGTGCGGAAAGGAAGATTTTGCGAAGATTGCAGAAGAAGACAGGGTGGCGGTGCGCCATCAGGATTACCAGATCAGCGTGCTGGTTCGGGACCGGCAGGCTGCAGCAGGAAAGTATCCGAATCTGGTCATGGACCAGCCGGGTATCGACGAAATCATGCTGTTTTATGTGAAGGGGGTGCGGTAATATGAAGGGCTTATTGCTGAAAGATTTTTATACAGTGAAGAGTATGTGGAGGTACGTTCTGTTTATCGCCATTGTCTTTTCCCTCAGTTTCTGGGGGAAAGGAGACGGCACGTTGGCGGCCATGTTTTCCTTTGTGAGCACTATTCTGCTGCTGAACTCCCTGGCCCAGGATGAAATGGACCAGTGGAACAAGACTGCATTGACCATGCCTCTGACCTGCCGTCAGATTGTTCTCGCAAAATATCTCTTCGCCATGCTTCTCTGTATCTTTGGCACCGTATGCGGACTGCTGCTGACTCTGGCTACCCGTCTCATCGGTATGGGGAATGATATTATGCCGCTGGAGCTGGTGGCAGTGAGTTCAGCCGTGAGCAGTGCAGTGATTCTGCTGGTCATTGCACTGATGCTTCCCTTGAATCTGAAGTTCGGGGTGCAGAAGTCCCGGTATGTACTGCTGGCGTTTGTCGCGATTCCCGTGCTGCTGGGTGCTTTAGCAGACGCTTCAGGGCTTCGGATACCTGCCATGATGTACTTTGGAGTAAGCGGCGTGGGAATTTCTGTGATGGTAATTCTGGCACTGGTCCTGGCACTCTTTGTATCCTTCCGGATCAGTGTGCGGATTCTGGAGAAAAAAGAATATTAATTGACATTATGAGAAAAGTGTTGAAAAATCAGCACTTTTCTTTTTATTTTCCGTTGTTTTTTCTGGAAGACTGTGGTATAGTATTGTCTGGTAAGTTATGACTAACGCAAATCACAACAGGAGATATACATAGATATGACATTAAAAGATCTTGAAATCGGCAGCAGCGCCGTCATCACCGCTGTAGGCGGAGAGGGTGCACTGCGTCAGCACTTTCTGGACATGGGGGTAATCCCCGGTGCAGAAATCAAGCTGGTGAAGCTGGCTCCTCTGGGAGACCCCATGGAGTTTCAGATTCACGGCTATGAGCTGACGCTGCGTAAGGACGATGCCGAAAAAATCGAAATCACAGATACATATAAAGCGGTGCAGGTTACCAATACTGCGGACACTGCTTATGTGGTAACCAAGAAGGAAAAGTCCCATCATCCGGGCCTGGGTGAAGGCGGGATCTATCACGTGAAGGCAGACGGCAAACCACTGCCGGCAGGCGAAAGAATTACCTTTGCACTGGCAGGAAACCAGAACTGCGGTAAGACCACCCTGTTTAATCAGCTGACCGGTTCTTCCCAGCACGTGGGCAACTTCCCGGGCGTTACCGTAGACAGAAAGGACGGCGTGATCAAGGGCCATCCTAACACTCTGGTGACCGACCTGCCGGGGATTTATTCCATGTCCCCATACACCAGCGAGGAAATCGTAACCCGTCAGTTCCTGCTGGAAGATAAACCGAAGGGCATCATCAATATCGTAGATGCCACCAACATCGAAAGAAACCTCTATCTGACCATGCAGCTGATGGAACTGGAAATTCCAATGGTTCTGGCACTGAACATGATGGATGAGGTGAGAAATAACGGCGGATCCGTCGACGTGAACAAGATGGAAGCCATGCTGGGAATTCCGGTAATTCCAATTGTTGCAGCCAAGGGCGAAGGGATTGAGGAACTGGTGGATCATGCAGTTCATGTGGCCCAGTACCAGGAAAAGCCTGGCCGTGCAGATTTCTGCAGTCCGGCTCAGCACAAGGGTGCAGTGCACCGCTGCCTCCACGCCATCATGCATCTCATCGAAGACCATGCAGAAAGAGCAGGTATTCCGCTCCGTTTTGCTGCGAGCAAGCTGGCGGAAGGCGACAGCCACATGCTGGAACAGCTGAGTCTGGATCAGAACGAGAAGGAAATGCTGGAGCACATCGTGGCTCAGATGGAAGAAGAACGCGGCATGGACCAGGCAGCTGCCATGGCCGACATGCGTTTTGCTTTTATCCAGGATGTTTGCAGTCAGACTGTAATCAAGCCGAGAGAAAGCCGGGAACATGCACGAAGCGTGCAGATCGATAAGATTTTGACCGGTAAGTATACTGCACTGCCTGCTTTTGTAGGCATTATGGCACTGGTATTCTGGCTCACCTTCGGCGTTATCGGCGTATGGCTCTCCGACGGACTGGAAATACTCATCGGCATGCTGACCGATGCGGTGGACCATGGTCTGACCGTATACGGCCTGAATCCGGTAATGCACTCCCTCGTGATTGACGGTATCTTCGAAGGGGTGGGCAGCGTTCTCAGCTTCCTGCCGACCATCGTGACCCTGTTCTTCTTCCTGTCTATTCTGGAAGACAGCGGCTACATGGCCCGTGTTGCCTTCGTCATGGATAAACTGCTCCGCAAAATCGGCTTATCCGGCCGTTCCATCGTACCGATGCTCATCGGCTTCGGCTGTACGGTTCCGGGCGTTATGGCTTCCCGTACACTGCCTTCTGAACGTGACCGTAAGATGACTATCCTGCTGACTCCGTTCATGAGCTGTTCCGCCAAGCTGCCGATTTACGCGTTCTTTACAGCAGCCTTCTTCCCGAAGAACGGCGCGCTGGTGATGATTGCACTGTACTTTATCGGTATTATTGTAGGCGTTCTCTTTGCTCTGGTGGCAAAGGGCACTGCATTCCGCGGCGAACCGGTTCCGTTTGTAATGGAACTGCCGAACTACAGAATGCCTGGTATGAAGAACGTGGCGCAGCTTCTCTGGGAAAAGGCCAAGGACTTCCTGACCCGTGCTTTCACGGTCATTTTCCTGGCGACCATTGTAATCTGGTTCCTCCAGTCCTTTGACAGCCGTCTTAACGTGGTGACTGACTCTGCAGACAGCCTGCTGGCATCTGCTGCCGGTATCATCGCACCGATTTTCAAGCCGGTAGGATTCGGCGACTGGAGAATCTGCACCGCACTGATTACCGGTTTCATGGCCAAGGAAAGTGTGGTTGCAACTCTGACCGTTCTGCTGGGCGGCGTGGCACTGACCGACTTCATGACATGGCAGGCAGCTCTGTCTCTGCTGGTGTTCTCCCTGCTGTACACACCTTGTGTGGCAGCTGTTTCTTCCATCAAGAGAGAACTGGGAGGCAAGTGGGCTGTGATTGTCGTACTGCTGCAGTGCGGCATCGCATGGATCTGTGCACTGGCGGCCTGGCTGGTATGCGGACTTTTCTAACCCTGCAAAACCTGTAAAATCAAGGACTTGTGCTTTACAGTCGGATAGTGTATAATAATTAAGTTATACACTATCTGACTTTTTTATTTGAATTTTGAAAGAGGATTACATACATGAGCGAAATGATGGAAAGAGTAAAGCAGCTGGAAACGCTGTTTGAAAAATATGAAATTACCGCAAGCGAACTGGCACAGGTCCGTCTGCTGGAAGAAAAGCTGAATAAGCAGGAAATGACCGTTTCCGTAATCGGTCAGTTCAAGCGCGGAAAGTCCACCCTGGTAAACGGGATCCTGGGCGAAAAGGTAATGCCTGTAGGTATCGTACCGGTAACTGCTGTTGTTACCACTGTAAAGTACGGTGAAAGAGGCGCAAGAGTTCACTTCGAAAACGGTGCCGTCATTGATACCAGCTTTGAAGGAATCAGCCAGTACATCAATGAGCAGGAAAACTGTGACAACCACCTGGGCGTATCCAAGGTGGAACTCTTTGTTCCTGCAGACTTCCTGAAGACCGGCATCACTCTGGTAGACACTCCGGGTGTAGGTTCCGTACACCAGAAGAATACAGAAGCAGCAACGGCCTTCGTTAAGGAAAGCGATGCTGTTATCTTCCTGCTGTCTGTGGACAGCCCGATCAACTCCATTGAAACTGACTTCCTGGCACAGACCAGAGAGTTTGCCTCCAAGTTCTACTTCGCAGTGAACAAGGCTGATGTGGTAGACGAAGACGATCTGGAAGATTACCTGTCCTACTGCCGCCGTCTGATTGCCAAGCTGATGGAAGTGGAAGACATCCATCTGTTTGCAGTAAGTGCAAAGAAGAAGATCGGTCTGGACGAATTAACCGAAGCCGTAGAAAAGGACTGCCTGCAGAGAGCCGGCGAAATCCTGGAAGGCTCCGTGAAGCTGAAGCTGCGCGACGTGGTTGGCAGCGCACTGTCTCAGATTACCCTGTACAGAACTGCGCTGAACATGACCGGCGAAGAATTCGAAGAAAAGTTCGGCGCCATGAATGCATGTTTTGCTGAGGTGAAGGAAGAAGCAGAAAGCTTTGGTGCTGAGTTTGCCAAGAACGGCAAGATGCTGCAGGCACAGCTGAACAACTTCAAGAACCAGCTGTCTGCCAAGGTACAGGAACTCTTCGGCATCGAATATCACTACGACCTGCCTGTGGTTGACCTGGGTGCAACCGATGCTTCTGTGGAGGCTCTGGATAAGATTGTCTTCGACCGCCAGGTGGAAGAACTGTGCAGAGATCTGTCCTCCACACTGAATACCATCTTCATGTACCGTGAAGAAAATGCCTATACCGTAGTACGCCGTATCAACGACCTGAACCGTCTGGTAAGAAGCCTGGCGAAGATCAGAACCGAACTGAGCGAATAGGCGGAAATACTTGCCATTTACAGACTCCTCCTGATGTAAATCAGGGGGAGTTTTTTGTTGAAATTTTCTGTAAATATTCACCAAAACATCAAGTTTTTCTTGTGTTTGTGTTAAAATTTTGATAAGATAGAAAATGGCATTTATAAAAACCAATTATGAAAAAAATGAAATAAGGAGGAAAAATAAATGTACAATTTCGCATTTGCGTTCGTACTCTGCGCCCTTGCATATGTAATCGGCGAATGGGTATCAACTGCAACAAAAGCATGGGTTCCTTCCGTATTCGTAACAGCGGTTGTTCTGCTGATCGCATACTGGACTGGTATCGTGCCTACAACTTTAGTAAGTGACTCCGTACTGATTCCTTTCGGAAGCACTATCGGTATCTACCTGCTGATCACTCACATGGGTACTGTAATCAGCATCAAGCAGCTGCTGCAGCAGTGGAAGACAATCGTTGTCTGCCTGACTGGTCTGGCTGGTATGATCGCTGTATCCTGGTTCGTTGGTCCTCTGCTGATGGAAAAGACTCTGGTTATCGCAGGTCTGCCGCCTTTAACCGGTGGTATCGTAGCAGCTACTACAATGCAGAAGGCAGCAGCAGATGCTGGCCTGACTGTTGCAGCAGTATTTGCTATCACAATGTACTGCGTACAGGGCTTCGCTGGCTACCCTCTGACTGCAGTTTGCCTGCAGATGGAAGGTAAGAGACTGCTGAAGGATCTGAGAGAAGGCAAGGTTGTTATCACCCCTGAAATGAGAAAAGAAATGGCTTCTGTTGGTACTACAGTAGTTGCTGACGATTCCGGCAGAAAGACTCTGCTGCCTCAGCTGCCTGCTAAGTGGAACTCCGCAGTAGTAATGCTGCTGAAGCTGGGTATCGTAGCATGGCTGGCTACTCAGTTCGGTACTCTGACCGGTATCTCCGGCGCTATCTGGGCTCTGGTATTCGGTGTTATTGCTACAACTGTTGGTTTCCTGGAAACAAACCTGCTGAACAGAGCTAACTCCTATCAGATCATGATGTTCGCTCTGATGATGTACGTATTCGACGGCCTGAAGGACTGCACACCTGAAATGCTGCTGCAGATTATCGGACCAATGCTGATTCTGATCGTAATCGGTGTTGCTGGTATGGGTATTGCTGCATTCATCATCGCTAAGATCTTCAAGATGTCCTTCCCTCTGGCATTCGCAAACGGTCTGACTGCACTGTACGGATTCCCACCTGATGCTATCATCACTGAATCCACCTGCAGAGCTTTAGGTAAGACTGAAGATGAATTCAAGTACTTAATGCTGAAGATGTTCCCATCCATGATCGTAGGTGGTTTCACAACTGTAACAATCACTTCCGTATTCGTAGCTGGTATCTTCGCAGGATTCCTTGGCTAATCTGAATTAAAAAATAATTTGACAGGTAATTTAAAATGAACATTTTAGAAATTGCAAAAAAATACGAACAGTATATTATTGATATGCGCCGTCACTTCCACATGAATCCGGAACCAAGCATGCAGGAATATGAAACCAGCAAGCGTGTTCAGGAAGAACTGGATAAGATGGGTGTTGAGTACGTTGTATGCGGTAACGGCATCGGCGTTCTGGCTACCATCAAGGGTGCAAAGCCTGGTAAGACCGTTCTGCTGAGAGCTGATATGGACGCTCTGACAGTAAACGAAGAAAATGATCTGCCTTACAAGTCCGTAAAGGAAGGCGTAATGCATGCCTGCGGTCACGATGCTCATACAGCATTACTGCTGGGTGCAGCTCAGATCCTGAAGGACATGAAGGACGAACTCTGCGGTACTGTTAAGCTGGCATTCCAGCCTGCAGAAGAAATCGGCAAGGGCGCTCTGGCAATGATCGCTGAAGGTGCTATGGAAGGTGTAGACGCTGTATTCGGCCAGCACATCTGGTCCGGCGTAGAATCCGGCAAAATCTCCATCCAGCCAGGTCCTCGTATGGCTTCCGCTGCTCAGTACGAAATCAAGGTACAGGGTAAGGGCGGCCACGGTGCAATGCCTGCTGAATGTATTGACGCAGTAACATGTTCCTGCGCAATCGTAAACTCCATGCAGACTGTTGTTTCCAGAGAATTCAGACCAAACGATGCAGTTGTAGTAACCGTAGGTACTGTAAATGTAGGTACCCGCTGGAATGTAATCGCAGACAACGGTTCCCTGACCGGTACCACACGCTGCTACGACACAACTGTGTTAAAGGAACTGCCTGAAAGAATGGAAAGAATCGCAAGAGGAATCGGTGAAGCATACAGATGCGATGTCGAATTCACTTACGAAGACCTGCTGGGACCTACTGTAAATCATCCTGAAATGACTGCAGTCGCTGCAGAAGCTGCAAAGAAGATTTACGGTGAAGAAAACCTGGTTTACATGGATGCAACCACAGGCGGTGAAGACTTCAGTTACTTCATCGAAGCGGCTCCAGACAACATGGGTGCATTTGCATTCCCTGGTGTTGGCAGTGTGGAATGGGATTCCTGCCATGCACATCACAGCCCTAAGTTCAAGGTTGACGAATCAGCTCTCTTAAAGGGTGCTGCCCTGTATGCACAGGTAGCTGCAGACTTTAACTGCAGATAATCATTAAAAAATTCGGCGGCACAGCATGTTTGTGCCGCCATTTTTTCCATAAGGAGGTAATATTATGGATATCAGAGCATTAGCGGAAAAGAACCGTGACTATATCATCGAACGCCGCCGTTACTATCACCAGCATCCGGAACTGTCCTTCAAGGAGTGGGAAACCACCAAGACCCTGAAGGCAGACCTGGAAGCCATGGGCATGGAAATTCAGACTTTTGAGGATTATCCTGGTCTGATTGCGACCCTGGATACCGGTAAGCCTGGCAGAACCATCATGCTCCGTTCTGACATTGACGCTCTGCCTGTAGTAGAAGGCACCGGTCTGGAATTCTGTTCCGTAAATGAAGGCGTAATGCATGCCTGCGGCCATGACGCTCATATGGCAATGCTGCTGGGTGCAGCACGCATCCTGACAGAGGTGAAAGATGAACTTTGTGGTAAGGTGAAGTTTATCCTGCAGTCCGGCGAAGAACATGCCTGCGGAGCAAAATATTACATCGAACACGGTCTGATGGAAGGCGTTGACGGCATCTTCGGCATGCACATCTGGGGTACTGTGGATGCTCCGTACATCTGCGTTGAACCTGGCAAGCGCATGGCTTCCTGTGACAACTTCACCATCCGTGTGAAGGGTAAGCAGACCCACGGATCTTCTCCACATCTGGGACACGATGCCATCGTAGCAGCTTCCAACGTAGTTATGGGCCTGCAGGGCTTCGTAAGCAGAAAGAATGACCCAACCAATCCGCTGGTAGTTTCCGTTGGCAAATTCCACGGCGGCAATATGTACAACATTATCTGCAACGACGTAGAACTGGTAGGTACCATCCGTACTTACTCCAGAGAACTGCGTAAGGAACTGGAAGCAGAACTGCGTGCCATCGCAGAACATGCAGCAGCTGTTTATGGCTGTACTGCAGAGTTTGAACTGTCTCCAATGCTGCCTGCAGTAATTAACGATAACGAAGAAATGAATCAGATTGCCATGGACGCTGCAGTGAAGCTGTACGGTCAGGAAGGTCTGACTCATATGGACAGCCTGATGGGCTCCGAAGACTTCTCCCTGTTCATGGAACAGGTACCTGGATTCTTTGCTTTCATCGGCGCAAAGAATGCTGACAAGGGTATCATCTACTCCAACCACCACGAAAAGTTCACCGTGGATGAGGATTCTCTGGAACGCGGTGCCGCGCTGGCAGCTCAGTTCGCAGTGGACTTCCTGAACAAATAGGTGAGTATCATGTTTAAGGAATCTGTTGAAAAATATTATCCGGAGATGGCGGCCATCCGTGAGGACATTCACCGTCATCCGGAATTATCCAACCATGAAGTGCGCACCAGCGCGCTGGTAATGGAGCAGCTCTGTTCTTACGGCCTGGACCGTGTGGAACAGGTGGCAGGTACCGGCGTAGTTGGCCTGCTCCGCGGCACTGCAGAAGGTGCAGAAGATGGACGCTGCCTGGCAATCCGTGCGGATATGGATGCTTTGCCTGTTACGGAAGATACCGGACTGGCTTTTGCCTCCGAGGTACCTGGCGTGATGCATGCCTGCGGTCATGACATTCATACAGCAACTCTGCTGACAGCAGCAAGAGTTCTGGCGGAACACCGTAATCAGTTTAAAGGCTGCGTCAAGTTTATCTTCCAGGCTGCCGAAGAAAAGGCGCCAGCTGGCGGTGCACGTCCAATGTGCGAAGCCGGTGTCATGGAAAATCCTCATGTGGATGCCATCGTGGCGCTCCATGTGGTTCCGAGTACTGATAAGGCGGGAAAGTTCGGCCTGAAGAAGGGCGTGGTCAGCTCCGGTTTTGACCTGTACGACTTCGATGTACACGGTAAGAGCGGTCATGGCTCACAGCCTCACACTGCAAATGACGCCATCCTGGCCGTGAGCCAGCTGATTGTCATGCTGCAGCAGATTGTTTCCAGAAACATCGACCCGCTGAAGACCGCTATCTTCTCTGTGGGCCTCCTCAGCGGCGGCACTGCAGTGAATATCATTCCGGGCGAAGCCAGAGCAGAAGGAGTTGCCAGATACTATGACAACCAGTCTGCGGAAGTCATCCGTGAACGTGCCCTGGACATCGCAGAAGGTGTCAGCAAGCTGTCCGGCTGTCAGATCGATGTGAAGGTGCAGAAGGGCTATGCCTGCGTGGAAAACGACGGCGAGCTCATCGACTTCATCGACAGCGCAGTGAAGGCGGAACTGGGTGAAGATGCAAGCTTTGCCATGGACGAACCGTTCTCCGGATCCGAAGACTTCAGCTATTACAGCATCCACAGTGGCGTACCAGGTGCCCTCATGTGGCTCCACGCTTATCCGGAAGGCGGGGAAGTTTACCCGCTCCATAATCCAAAGTGCGTGATGCAGTCCGACATCATTAAAACTGGTGCTGCCGGCATGGCACGCATCGCCGTGGAGTTTCTGAATCAGTAAAATATTAAAAGAAAAAAGCCCTGCATTGAAATTGAAATGCGGGGCTTTTTAAGATTAATTCGCCAATTATTCAAGATTTTTCGCCATTTTGGCGAATTTACAGGTCGCTTCTGGCGAAAGCACCATGAAGCTTCTAAGGATTGCACCGTTTGCATGGGTCATAGCCTTTCGCCACGATGGTATCGCGGTCTTCGTCAGAGAAGATTTTGTTCTTTTCGCTCATGTCAGAGACGCTTTCGCAGGATGGAAGATGGAACTTCTGAGAATTGCGGTTGAGAACATAGGTGCAGTTCTCAGGGTTGGAATATTCAGGCATATTGGATGCCGGTGCACGCCAGCTTTCACCGTTGGAATAATCGATTTCAATTCCCGGCTGTACGTTGTAGACAAAGACGTGGAAACTGATTCCTTCTCCATTGTCTTCCACAGAAAAGGCTTCCATCTGCAGTCCGCGGCATACAAGGTCATTGCCGTCGTAGACTGGTGTGACCCTGTAAAGGACATGATTTCCCGTCCGCTTCACATAGGATGCAATGCGATTTTCGAAAGGCAGCATGCCATCCACATTCATGTAACGGGTACCGGTGATCAGATTCTTTTCGTTGGCATTTTCGCCGGTGAGCTGCCAGCCGATGAGATGGCAGCGGTTGTAAAGGTATTTGTCCTCAATGAGATCATCGTAGCGGACCGTGCTGAAACCGGGTGGTTTCACCATGCCGATAGAGCCGCGCTCTCCCTCCGGCATCAAATCCCGGCCTACACTGGACAGTGCTGTACCGGGACGTCCCAGTAAATCCAAAGGACTGTAACTTTCATAAGAGTCAGTGGCTTCTGCCAGCATTTCCTCCGTGAAAGCTGGCACTCCTCCCATCACCTCGATATAGGGACTGCCGGAGCAGGCCGGAATATTTTGTGCAGAAAGTATGTACTCGTCAGATGCAGCAGACGGAAGGCCGGGCAGTGTGAGCGCACCCAGTGCCAACATGAGAAAGCCCGCAGCGGCTGCGAGCAATGTTTTCAGTTTTTCTTTCATATGTTCCCCCTTTTGACACAACGAAACCATTATACCCCGATTTGCACGGGAATGCAAACCTGTGATATAATAAAACATCACACAGGAGGTGACCGGAAATGCCTTTATCAATCGTACGAAACAACATAACTTCTATGCAGGTGGATGCCATCGTAAATACTGCCAACCCGCGTCCTTTGATTGGTGACGGGGTGGATACTGCGGTTCACATGGCGGCAGGTCCGGAACTTCTGGAGGCCCGCAGAAAAATTGGCGACATCGCCAGGGGGCAGTCTGCCATCACACCAGCCTTCCATCTCCCGGCAAAATACGTAATCCACACTGTCGGACCAATCTGGCAGGACGGGGAGCATGGGGAAGAAACTACACTTCGCAGCTGTTATGATTCAGCACTGGCGCTGGCAGCAGAGTATGAGTGTGAGTCTGTGGCATTTCCTCTGATTTCTGCAGGGACCTATGGTTATCCAAAGGATCGGGCCCTGCAGACTGCAATCAGTGCAATCAGTGCATTCCTCATGAAGAATGAAGACATTCTGGTTCATCTGGTAGTATTTGATAAGAAAGCATATGCCCTGTCGGAGAAGCTGTTTGCTGATGTGAAGAGCTACATCGACGAGAACCTGGTGGAAGAAATCCGGGATGCTGAATATATGGCAAGTGTGCCGCGGGATGCGGTCTGGGAAGAAGAAATTCCGGGATGGACAAGGGGAAGCAGACTGCTTCAAAGTAATCGGCTGAGAGAAGAGTCCCGTTATGATTCCCTGGAGGCAGATGACTTCTGCAGTGCCTCTGTTTCCTGTCTGGACTTCGATATATCAGAGAAAAAAGAACTGAGCCTGAAGGACCTGTTTGACCGGCCGGAAGAAAGTTTTTCTGCGGCTCTGCTTCGGATGATAGGTGAAAAGGGGCTGAAAAATTCAGAGGTTTATAAAAAAGCCAATATGGACAAGAAGCATTTCTCCAAGATTTTGAAGGAAACCTATCAGCCCGGTAAGAACGCGGTGATGGCACTGGCCATCGCCCTGGAACTGAATCTGGACGAAGCCAGAGATTTCCTGGGACGTGCCGGTTACGCACTGAGCCGCAGCAGCCAAACCGATATTATCGTGCAGTACTTCATCGAAACCGGAAATTACAACATGTTCGAACTGGAAGGAGTTCTCTACGAGTTCACCGGAAAAACTTTGATGAATTATTAAAAAAATATAAAACGTCGCCTGCCAGGCGACGTTTTTGATTGGCGGCTCTGTTATACTTGGCTCATAAATCACAGATCATCAAGGAGGAAGCGATTATGAGAAAAGGTTTAACAGAAGTTGTATTCATCCTGGACCGCAGCGGGTCCATGGCAGGGCTGGAAAGGGAAACCATCGGGGGATTTAATTCTCTCCTGGAAAAGCAGAAAAAGGAAGAGGGGGAGGCACTCATCTCTACTGTACTGTTTGATAACGTGTCAGAAGTGCTCCACGACCGCGTGCCGGTGAGCCGGATTGCGCCAATGACGGATAAGGAATACTACGTGCGGGGCTGCACTGCTTTGCTGGATGCGGTGGGCGGCGCCATCCATCACATCGGAAACGTGCATAAGTACGCCCGTGAGGAAGACCGTCCGGAAAAGACACTCTTTGTCATCACCACCGACGGCCTTGAAAACGCCAGTCATCATTACTCCGCAAAACATGTCCGTGAAATGATTCAGCGCCAGAAGGAGCGCTATGGATGGGAGTTTCTGTTCCTGGGTGCCAATATCGATGCGGTACGGGAAGCCGCAAAATTTGGCATCGACGAGGCCTGCGCCGTAGACTACCATTGTGACTCTGCAGGTACGGAACTGAACTATGAAGTATTAAGCGAGGCAGTGAGCCAGGTCCGCAGCAGCAGTGCAGGAACGAAACTGGGAAGAGGATGGAAAGCCAGAATTGAAAGAGATTATGCGGAGAGAAAATAAAGCAGGAATAAAATCTTGAATTTTAGCTAAAATGGTATATAATAAAATTAGCTAAAATATTCAAAAGGAGGGCTCAATATGATTGGAGCTACCGCAACTGCCACAGAAATGCAGAATAATTTTGGAAAGTATCTGAACCTGGTTATGGAGGGCAAAGAAGTGATTGTCACGAAAAACGGTAAAGAAGTAGGAAGATTCATCCCAAAAGACGCAGCAGTTTCCTATCTGACAGACTCCCTCACGGGAATCCTCAGCAGTAATTACAGTCTGGACCAGGTGAAGGAAGAAAGACTGAGGGAGAAATATGAAATTACTGATTGATGCAAATGTTTTGCTGGATGTACTGCAGCGAAGAGAACCTCATTACAGTGATTCAGCACTGCTTTGGAAACTTTGCGAAACGGGACAGGTGAGTGGATATATTTCAGCACTGACGGTTGCCAATCTGGTCTATATCATGCGAAAAGAACTGACAGCAGAAAGAATTGAAGAAGTGCTGAGCTATCTGATGCTGATTTTTCACCTGACAGAATTGACAGAATCTGATATTATGCACGCAGCAAAGAAACAGTGGACGGATTTCGAAGATGCAATTCAGAGTGCATCTGCAGAACGCATCCATGCAGACTATATCGTTACAAGAAATGTGAAAGATTTTAAGAGCAGCAGAGTTTTGGCTCTGACTCCCGGAGAGTTCCTGGCAAGGCTTTAAAACAATTACGCGGCCCCTGTCCTTACTATAGGACAGGGGTTTTCTGCATAATAGAAGTGTGATATACTTGAGAAAAAGCGGGAAAGGAGGCAGCATATGGCATACAGCGAACTTATAAAGAACTTCAATCATATCCGGGAGTACATGAAGGAATTCTACGTATATGGTTTTAAGAGCCGGGACGAATTCAAGAGGAAGAGCGGCCGATCTTATGACGACGAGCGCAGAAGAATCGAAAGCTGGCTGGGTGACTATATGCAGTTCCGGCAGACAGCATCCGGAAAAAATGTGTTCCTTTCCATCGACAGCCGCTCGACCCGTCACAACCCGCTGTATAAAGGCTGGAAGACGAAAAGCTTCACCGACGGCGAAATCACCCTCCACTTCATGCTCTTTGACATCCTTTTTTCCGAGGATGTCAGCCTGACCCTGGCTGAAATTACCGGCAAAATCGATGCGATGCTGGCTGGTTTTGAAGAGCCGCGGCATTTCGACGAGTCTACCGTCCGAAAGAAATTAAAGCAGTACGAAGCAGAAGGCCTGGTTCTCACCGAAAAGCAGGGAAGAACAGTATACTACAGACGGGCAGATGACCTGAATCTTCCTGAGCCTGATTTTCTGGACTTCTTCTCCGAAGCGGCACCATGCGGTATCATCGGCTCCTATCTTCTGGACCGGGAAGAGACAGCCGGAGATCATTTTGCCTTCAAGCATCACTATATAACCGGTGCCATGGACAGCGAGATTCTTTATCAGCTCTTTCTGGCTATGCAGGAAAAACGGATCGTCGAGATTGACAATCACGCGGCAAAACACACCGTCGTGCCTCTGAAGATTTTTATCAGTGTGCAGAGCGGCCGGCAGTATCTGATTGGCTATGTGCCGGAGAAGAACCGGATGCGGTGTTTCCGGACGGACAATATCGTGTCTGCGGAGAAGGGTGAAGTCTGTGGGGATTTTGATGAGCTGCGGCGGAGGCTTTCCGGCATGCAGAAGCACATGTGGGGCGTCAGCATGCAGAGTTTTTCCGGACAGAGAACGGAGCGTGTGGAATTCACGGTACATTATGAGGACCATGAGCAGCACATTCACCGGCGCCTGGAGCGGGAAAAGCGGTGCGGCAGCGTAGAAAAAATAGATGAAAACACCAGCAGATTTTCTGCTGAGGTTTATGATGCCAGCGAACTGATTCCGTGGATTCGGACCTTTATCTGCAGAATCACGGATTTCAAGTGTACGAATACAGAACTGGAAAAGCAGTTTCAGGATGACCTGAAGGCAATGTACACCCTTTACGGTCTGGAAGGCGGTGAGGGATTATGATTTTCAGCGAACTTTACAGTGCTTACTACAAAGTCATGGAGAAAATCATTGACTCTGCCATTGACCATCCTCTGGAAAAAGGGGAACTTTACCATATCATACAGAAGCATGCTTTCGGGGAAAGTGTGCTTGCCATCGAAAAGGCAGCTGCAGAAGAAAAGTGGCAGCTGATTCATAAGGATGGAACCACACCTCTGGAGCATAAAGTGAGCCTTCCGCTGACAACCCTGCAGAAGCGGTGGCTGAAAGCCATCTCACTGGACCCGAGAATGAAACTTTTCGATGTGGAATTTCCGGAGCTTGCTGAGCTTGCTGACGTGGAGCCGCTGTTTACTTCTGATGATTATGTTATCTTTGATAAGTACGGTGATGGAGATCCTTACGAAGATCCGGAATATGTGGAACACTTCCGTGTGATCCTGGAGACCATAAAAACAAAACATCCGCTGCGGATTTTTATGAAAAGCAGGACTGGCGGTGTGCTTCATTTCGTAATGACACCGGAGTATCTGGAGTATTCGGAAAAGGATGATAAGTTCCGGCTCATAGGGTCCGGCAGGAAATACACCGATACTGTAAATCTGGCCAGGATTGTGAGCTGCGAAAAATATACTGGAGAATATACTCCGAAATGTATCACTAGAGCACAGACCGGCCCGTGTACCGTTACATTTGAACTGACAGACGAGAGAAATGCTCTGGAGCGGGTGCTGCTGCATTTTGCACATTTTGAAAAGCAGGCAGAAAAACTGGATGAGAAGAAATATAAAGTCAGTGTGACTTATGATAAGGAAGACGAAACGGAGGTTCTAATTCGGATTCTGTCCTTCGGACCGATGATTAAAGTAACCGGACCGGATCAGTTTATAGAGCTCATAAGAGAACGGCTTAGGAAGCAGCAGAAATGGGAGGAGGACAGGACATGTACCTGACATCTTTTACATTACCAATCAGTATGGAACAGATTTTATGGGAGCAGCAGGCTGCGAAAAACGGGGGTAAGCTTGGCTACGTGGACAATCCATACCCCTGCGGTCTGTTTGGGGAGCGGGAACTCTATGAAGTGGATTTTGACCGGATTACCATCTTTTATGGGGGAAATGGCTCCGGCAAAAGCACTTTGCTCAACCTGATTGCCCAGAAGCTGGAGCTGAACCGGATTGCGCCCTATAATTCCAGCGAAATGTTTGACTCCTATGTCCGCTATTGCGAATATACGCTGGGTTACGATGAAGAGGGATTCCGGTACCGGATTCCCAACGGAAGCCGGATTATCACGAGCGACGATATTTTCGATTACATGCTGACGGTGCGGACCAATAACGAGGAAATCAGTGAGAGTAAGGAAGATGCCAAGGAGGAATGGGCTAATCTTCGGTTTGGCGAGACAGTAAAATTCAGCGGCATGCAGGACCACGAAGCCCTGCGGATGCAGGTTCTGGCTCGGAGCAAATCCGTTTCCCGCCGCCAGTTTATCCGACGAACAGCCGGACAGGAAGTCAAGCTGAACAGTAACGGAGAGACTGCGCTGAAGTATTTTGAGGGGAAGCTGAAGAATGACACCCTTTACTGCCTGGACGAGCCGGAAAACAGCATGTCACCGAAGATGCAGCTGGAACTGGTAACCATGCTGGAAGAAATGGCCCGTTACTGCGGCTGTCAGTTTATCATCGCTACCCATTCGCCGTTCCTGCTGGCTCTGGAAGGAGCGAGGATCTACGACCTGGATGCAAGACCTGCCAGCTTGAAGAACTGGTGGGAGCTGGAAAATACCAGGGTGTACTACGAGTTTTTCAGGAAACATGAACACTTATTCGAATAAAGACTAAAAAATGGCTGCGGACTTTCGAGTTCGCAGTTTTTTTTCCGTGAAAAGGGCGAGGATGGAGGATATAATTGGAAATGAAAAGGGAAAAAGGAGGGATACCATGCTAGAAATCAAGGGTAAAATAAATACAGCCATCTGCTACGCCAAGGTGGTGGAAGACGAGGCCATCGAGCAGATCCGCAGAATGTGCGACTACGCACTGACCGAGGGCAGCCGGATCCGCATCATGCCTGACGTTCACGCAGGCAAGGGCTGCACCATCGGTACCACCATGACCATATCCGGCAAAGCATGTCCGAACATCGTGGGCGTGGATATCGGCTGCGGCATGTACACCGTGAAGCTGGCGGACCGGGAAATCGACTTCGAGAAGGTGGACGAAGCGGCACACTTCATCCCCTCCGGCATGAACGTGTGGGAAGGAAGAACAGAACGTTTTGACCTGGAAGCGCTCCGCTGTTACCGTCAGCTGAAAGACACTAAAAGACTGGAACGTTCCTTGGGTACTTTGGGCGGCGGCAACCACTTCATCGAAATCGAAGTGTCCAAAGACGGAACTTATTACCTGATCATTCATTCCGGCAGCCGAAACCTGGGTAAGCAGGTAGCGGAAATCTACCAGCAGCTGGCCGTGGACTTACATATGGGTAAGGAAGAATTCTTCCGCCAGAGAGACGAGATCATCGTGACCTACAAGGCAGAAGGAAGACGCAGTGAAATCCAGAAGGCACTGAAGGAACTGGAAAAGAATTATAAGACTCAGGAACTTTCCATTCCAAATGATATCTGCTGGCTCTACGGCACCTTCCTGGAAGACTACCTCAACGACGTGGAAATCTGCCAGGAATTCGCCAGACGAAGCCGGGAGAAGATGGCAGAGATTCTGGTGGAACGGGCCGGCCTGACCGCAGTGGAAGCCTTCCATACCATCCATAACTACATCGATACCGACGAAATGATCCTCCGCAAAGGCGCCATCGCAGCCCACGAAGGAGAAAAGGTGCTGATTCCGCTGAACATGCGTGACGGTTCTGTCATCGCTGTCGGCCGCGGAAATCCGGAATGGAACTACTCCGCACCACACGGTGCCGGCCGCCTCATGTCCAGATCCAAAGCCAAGGAAGCTCTCTCCATGGAAGCATACAAAGAAGCCATGGCCGGCATCTACACCACCTCGGTAAACGAAAAGACCCTGGACGAAGCCCCAATGGCCTATAAGTCCATCGACGCCATCATCGACGTCATCGCAGACACCGTGGACATCATCGACATCATGAAGCCAGTCTACAACTTCAAGGCCAGCGATGATGAGAAACCGTGGAAGAAGAAAGGAAAATAATTGGAATTGACAATCATTCATACCCCATGCTATAATTTTAATAAATTTCGGCAAAAATAAATAATGCCGAAAAATAAAGTAAAAAGGGGTGGGATTTATGAAAGCAGATTATATAATCTACAATGATCAGATGATGTATACGATGGAATCTTTGAAAGAAAATGGTCTTTCCAATTATAAGATCAATCAGCTGGTCAGAACGGGGGTCCTGAGCAAGCTGAATAACCGGTTTTATGAAAATCTGAATTATGAGGGGGAGGTTTCAGACTTTTATTACGCATACGCCTATGCCCCTGATGGCGTTATCTGTCTTCTGAGTGCAGCTGTTTATTACGGCCTTTCCAGCTACAGACCAGATGCTGTGGATATCGCACTTCGAAGAAAAGCAAAAGTTTCGAAGCTGCCTGACTGGCCGGAACTGCAGATTCATTACTTCACGGATTATCGTTATGAACAGGGTATTCAGACTGTATTTGAGGGGAAAAACTGCTTTAAAATTTATGATATCGAAAAGACCGTAGCCGATATTGTCTACAACCGTGAGAAAATTGGTATCGAGGAAACGAAAGAAGTCCTGATAAACTATCTGAATCGAAGAGACCGTCAGCTGAACCGCCTGATTCGATATGCGGAACTGATAAAATGTGATGAAACACTGAAAAATTATCTGGAGGTGTTAGTGTGATAAATGCAGATTCCGTAAAATCCAGATTGAAAAACCAAGCGATGGAAGACGGGACGACCATGCAGGATAAGCTGGTTACATTCGCACTTGAGCGGACTGTATACCGTATTTCGATATCAAAATATGCAGACCGTTTTACTTTAAAGGGCGGAATCTTCATGTATGCACTTTTTGATGGGAACTTCACGAGAGCAACTGTGGATATCGACCTTCTTGCGCGGTATATGAGTGCCGATGCAGATCAGATGAAAGAACTCTTCCGAGAGATTTTTTCCATGGAAGCAGATGATGCAATTCACTATGATATAGATTCCCTTGAGGTAAAAAATATTACGGAGCTCAGGAAATATCACGGGGTGAATGTGTCTGTTATGGCATATCTGGGCAGAACCCGTGTGCCTGTCTCGATTGATATCGGGTTTGATGATGTTATATATCCCGAGCGGACCAAGATGGACTTTCCGGTATTGCTGGATATGCCTGTACCTGTAATATATGCCTATTCCATCAGTTCTGTCATTGCAGAAAAATTCGAAGCCATTGTATCACTGGGCTATGCCAACAGCAGGTATAAAGATTTCTATGATATCTACGCACTTGCGGCAAAATATGATTTGAACGGCATTGAACTTCAGCAAAGCGTCATAGAGACTTTTCGTAATCGGCAAACGGAGTTTCATGATATTGTGGCATTTGAAGAGGATTTTCCAGCGGATCCGACTCGGCAGAAACGCTGGGATGCGTTTATAAAAAAGAAAAAGGCGATGCTGGAAATCAGCTTGGATGAAGCGGTGAAGCTTCTTAAGAACTTTTTAGGACCGGTAATAGATTCCATTCGAGCTGGTGAGACCTTCGATGCAGTCTGGAGTGCTGACGAACAGATATGGAAATAGTGATGATTACATAAACTATAATACAGACCTGACCAAGCATAAGATGCTCAAACCGGTCAGGCTTTTGGCGAAGTGTTACGATAAGCACTTCGCCTTTTTATTGTACAGAAAATGGGACAGCGTCCGGGTGTATACTGGAATCACAGAAGGGACAGAAAAGGATTTTTCGAACTAATATTGTCGAAAAATGTCAAAAGAAGGAGGCGGCAGCATGTATGATAATTTCGGTGGGCCAGGGTTCGACTGGAACGGAAACGGCGGAAAAGACGCGTTTGACCATTATATGGACATGAAGGCGACAGGCAGCCAGCCGGAGACAATGGGACTGTCCGGGCGTTCGGCAGGACCGGCCGGAGGGGGAATAAGACCGTCCAATCTGCAGAAGAAGACCTCCGGCGGCATCATCCTATACGACAGCACCAAAGACAGTGACGGTGTGGCTCTGCTGAAAGCCCTGGCGGTATGCGGGCTTTGCCTCGTCGGCATGGCGGTACTGGTGACGTCAGGAATGGGGGACCTGGGGACACTGGTATGGCTGGGCAGCTGCATCGGCTTGAGTTTTAGGATACTGAAGAATCGGTGAAGAGAGCGGGGATTTAAAATATGGCCGATGTGTGTTATAATATAGGAACCACAACCAGGGCTCAGAGAATGGAGATACCATGAATCAGACACTCAATTACTATAACGAAAACGCGGCGGCCTTCTGCGAGGGCACGCTCCATGCCGACATGAGCCACCTGTACGGCTGTTTCCTGCAGCACGTTCCCGCAGGCGGCAAAATCCTGGATCTGGGCTGCGGCAGCGGCCGGGACTCTCTGACGTTTCTCCGCAAAGGATACCAGGTCGAGGCCATCGACGGCTCGTCTGAGCTTGTTCGGCTGGCATCGGAGTTCATCGGACAGCCGGTGCGCTGCATGGACTTCGAAGAACTGGACTATGAAGAAGAATTCGACGGCGTGTGGGCCTGCGCGTCCTTACTGCACGTCGAAAAAAGTCGAATTGTGTCAGTCCTTACGAAAGTACACCGTGCACTGAAACCAGGCGGCGTACTGTACTGCTGTTTCAAATACGGCACCGAAGAACGAACCTCCGGACAGCGGTTCTTCAATGACTACACCGAAGACACCGTGAAAACCCTCTTTACCGTAGAAAACGGCTGGAAAATCCTAGAACTCTTCGTTACGGGCGATGTGAGAGAAGGAAGAGAGGGAGAAATGTGGGTGAATGGGGTAGTGAAGTGGAATGAAAAGGTAGAGTTTATATGCTTGGTAACACATGATATATAATAAATAGAAGGTGCTTTTCTGCATAATGTCCTGCATCAGGTTGCTTCGTACAGGTACACTTGATGTAGGATATTTATTTTCAGTAATTTACTAGAAAATCAAATTGACTGCAGTAAATAAAATGTCTGAGTAAGGTGATAAACAAAATCGTCACCTGCCTTGAAATAACCATGTGAATTTGGTAAATACATTGATATTACAATATATTAGTAGTATAATTTACTATATTAATGAGAAAGGCATACTATATTAGGAACACTGAGTTTGAAAAAATAGAAATGGTTAATAGTGAGAGGAAATATATGACTGTAAGTTATGAAAAATTGTGGAAGCTCATGAAGCAGAACAAAATGAAAAAAAAAGATTTAGCTGTTGCAGCGGAACTAACACAATATGCAATGACAAGACTAGGTAAAAATGAAACAGTTGGTATGGAGGTTATGCTTAGGCTTTGTAAAGTCTTTCATTGTGATATCGGCGATATTATGGAAGTAATTGAAGAAGAATAGTTATGGCTTAAATATAGAATATAAAAGTCATATTTAGTAAAGGAATGAATTATGATTGAGAAAATATGTCCTAAATGCCATGTACCTATGGACAATGAAAAATGTATAAAGTGCGGTCATACTACAACAGCCGCATCCACTATATACTGGTGTACTGAGTGTAATGTGCCCATATTTGATAACACTTGTCCTGTTTGTGGGAAAGAAGGAAAGTATATAGCAACAGATATTAGACCCGTTTTTATGGAAGAAAATGTATTGGTTTCAATGATATTGTCAAATAATCCATATGAATATCAAAATAGTTCAGTTTGGTATGGTAGCGGATCATATATTATTGATGGCAGAAAAGTTAAATTGCCAGTTGCAAAAATCAACCATATGGAGATAGATCAAATAAAGAAGATAAAGGCAAAGTACGATGAAGCGATAGAAAATGTTGATAGAAGAAATTTTGAAAAGTATATTGCACTTTTTATTGAAGCAAATACAGAAAGATATAATTATATTACATCAGAGGCGGTTAATTTTGTTCAGCAATACGCTGACAGATATCCTATTGAAGATATGATGGTATCTTTCAGTGGAGGTAAGGATTCAACGGTTGTGTCGCATATTGTAAACAGGGCTTTAGGGACAAATAAGGTTCTGCATGTATTTGGTGACACAACTTTGGAATTTCCATATACATTAGAATACAGAAAAAGATTTAATAGAAATGAAGAGTCACAAGGAGTAAAAATTCTCACAGCTAAAAATAGAGAGAAGAATTTTGAAGACTTATGTAAGGTGATTGGTCCTCCAAGTAGAGTTATGCGTTGGTGCTGTACTGTTTTTAAAACTGGTGCAATTCAAAAAACCATCACTTCTGCTTTTAAACATAAAGATAATATTTTGAGTTTTCAAGGAATTAGAAGAAGTGAATCTGTAAGTAGAAGTAAATATGAAAGAGAAAGTGAAAGTCCCAAAATCACGAAGCAGACAGTTGCTTCCCCGATTATCGATTGGATTGATTATGATGTTTGGCTTTACATTCTGACTACTAAAATTGATTTTAATGAAGCATATAAACTGGGATGGACTAGAGTAGGGTGTTGGTGTTGTCCAAATAATGGTGGCTGGTCAGAGTTCCTTGCTAAGGTGCATATGCATGACCAGTATTTGCATTGGCGTTCACTCCTTGTTGAATTTGCAAAACAAATTGGAAAACCAGATCCAGAAGATTATGTTACTCAGGGTGGTTGGAAAGCAAGGCAAGGCGGAAATGGGCTTGCCGCAGCACAAACTTCAGTAGTTGCGTTTGAACCATGTGCAACAGAAGAAAATTCTTTTAATTATGAGTTACAAAAGCAAATTACAGAAGAATTGTATGAGTTATTTAAGCCTTTTGGATATATCAACAAGGAACTAGGAAATAAACGACTTGGTGAAGTTTATGTGCTGAACAAAGCTGGAAAAGTTGTATTGATTCTTCAGGGACGCCTTGGAAGCACAAAATTGAAGGTAACAATAAAGGATATTCATATTGCAAATGCTAGAACACTCGCGACTGCAGAAGGAAAAATTCAATGTCAACTGACAAAATATCAGATGTGTTTGGGATGTAAAGCATGTGAAAGTATTTGTAAGTATGATGCGATTAGCGTGAAAGATGATAGTACTGGGAAAATAAGTTATAAAATTGATAATGACCGTTGTAAAAGATGTGCGGAATGTGTAGGACACTTCAATGCGGGTTGTTATATGAGAAAAGTATTAACGATAAAGAGGTCATAATATGGCGACAAATAAAGTTAAAATGAGATTACAGGGGCATGAAAAATTTGCTCTTAGAGACGGTTGGATTAACAAAGGATTAATTGCTGTTGAAGAAATGCCTGACGCGTTCGTTAGAAAAGATGCACCGGATATTTTCGGGATTGGTAGTAATATGGTAAAGTCTTTGAGATATTGGATGAGAGTTCTGGGATTAACAAATGATAGCGGAAGTGAACTCACAGTATTGGGAAGAACAATTCGACAGTATGATCCATATTTGGAAGATTTAACAACAATTTGGTTATTACATTCTAATATCGTTAGAAATAAAGAGTATGCAACTACTTGGTATATGTACTTTAATAATTGTGATGCAGATGATTTGGAAAAAGAACAAATAGTTACTATTCTATCTCGTGAAATAGAGAAGTATACAAATGGACAGAGTTTTTCAAGTAAATCGTTGAGTAATGATGTGGACGTATTAGTGAATATGTATAGTAAGAATAAAGAAAAAACAGATCCAGAAGATAAAAATATTTCACCTTTTGCACAACTAGGACTCATAAGGAAACAAGAAGGTAAGTTTGCTAAAAATCATCCGAATAGAAAACATTTTAGTGAATGGATTGTTTTGTATGAAATTGCAAAAATGATTGGAGACCGTGCGAGCATTTCTATCGAAGAAGTGATAAGTGGAGAAAATGGACTGTCCAAAATTTACAATCTTACAAGCGTTATGGCGAATGATTTGTTGGATAGATTAGATGCGACTGAAAAAATAAGAGTTGATAGAACTGCTGGCCTAGACATGATTTATCCAAATGAACAGCTTATTCCCGATAAAGTTGTTGAAGAATATTATGGAAAATACTAATGGGTGATAATATGAATAATCTTGAAACATTAAGAGATATAGTTAAATTTAATAGTAGTTTTAAAACTGCTATAAATTTATATCTGAGTTTAAATAAGGCCGATAAAGTGTCGAGCTATATACCGACCAAGTCATCGGTAGGTTTTTTGTCGGATTATTTAGATGCAGTTATTGATAACAAAGAACAAGCAACGTTATTGATTGGACCTTATGGCAAGGGAAAATCTCACTTGTTGCTTGTACTTTTAGCTATTCTTTCCATGCATAGAAATAATGAAAATGAAAAAGTAATAAATGATTTAATGCATAAAGTTTGCCAGGTAGATGAAATTGGACCAGCAGTAGCTGAAAAAATAGAAAAACTGTGGGGTAAAAAACCGTTTGTACCAGTACTGATTTCAAATTTCACAGGTGACTTGAATCAAGCGTTTTTATATGGCTTAAATGACGCATTAAAAAGAGAAGGTCTGTCAAATATTGCACCAGAAACTTATTATAGTATTGCGCTTGACAGAATTGAGGATTGGGAAACTAATTATTTAGATACTTATGAAGCGTTTGAAAAAGAATTAGCAAATTGCGAATTGAGTATTTCTGAATTAGTAATTGGATTAAAATCTTATTCAAGAGATTCTTTAAATATATTTAGAAATATTTTCCCAAAAGTAACCGCTGGTAGTGAATTTAATCCGTTGGCTGTTTCAGATGTTCTGCCATTATATAAAAGTGTAAGTGAAAAGTTGGTAGAAGATTATGAGTATAGTGGTTTGTACATTATTTTTGATGAATTTAGTAAATTTATTGAAAGTCAGGATGGACTTGCAGCTGGTGCAAATATGGAACTGTTACAGAATATTTGTGAACTGTCCACAAACTCAGAACAGGCTCAAGTGTTTTTTACAATGGTTACACATAAGAGTATAAAAGAATACGGAAAATATTTGTCTACAGAAATCATCAATTCATTTACAGGTATTGAAGGTAGATTAATTGAAAAATATTTTATTACCTCCTCAAAAAACAATTATGAACTAATCAAAAATGCTATTGTGAAGAACCAGGATTTGTTAACACAAATCCCATTATATGAAAGAATATTAGGTGAGGGGGCACTGAGAGAATATTATCAATTGCCAGCATTTAGAAGCACCTTCCAAAAGAGTGATTTCGAAAATATTATTCTAAAAGGATGCTATCCGCTTAATCCTATTGCTGCGTATTTATTATTAAATATTAGTGAAAAAGTAGCACAGAACGAGAGAACTTTGTTTACGTTTATTTCTAATGACGAAAAGAATAGTATGGCTCGATTTGTGAAAGAGCATCATAGCGAACAAGAATGGGTTATTGGTGCAGACTTAATATATGACTACTTTTCATCTCTTTTCAAAAAAGATGTTGCTAACGAATTTATTCATAATATTTGGTTAAGTGCAGAATATGCACTGGGTAGATGTAAAACAGAAGACCAAAAGAAGTTGATCAAGGCGTTAGCAATTGTTTTGATTGTAAATAAGGAGGATGAAATTCCAGCGGATGAAAAATATTTATCCCTTTGTGTAGATGCGGACGACAGTGAAAAAGCATTTAATGAATTGTTGATTGAAAACCTTTTATACAAAAAAAGTTCTACTGGCACATTTGTTTTCAAGACAAGAGCTGGCTCCGAACTTAAATCGGAGATTAAACGGCTCCGTGAAATTAAGGGAGAAAATGTTAACTATGCAAAAGCACTTTCTGAAATCACAGGAAGATATCATGTAATCCCAAGGAAATACAATACGTTATATAAAATGACTAGATACTTTTCTTGTGAATATATGGAAGCAGAAGCATTTTTGAATATTGAAGAAGCAGAAGCTATTCTGGGAGACCTATCAGGCGACGGTAAGGTTATCAAGTTGTTTGCTTTTACTGAAATTGATCAGCAAAAGATTATCCAGCATGTGGAAAAGTTAAGTGATGAACGTTTGGTAATAGTATGCCCTAAGAGTAACATAAAAGCAAAAAAATCATTGCGTGATTTTGAAATAATAAAGGAGCTTCAAGAAAATCAAACTTTCAGAAACAATCATGAAATATTGGTAAAAGAACTTCCCTTGCTCTTAGAAGATTTGACTACAGAGTTAGAGAGTCTGCTTGTTGCATTGTATGAAACAGATAAGACTACTAAAGTTTTATTCTTTGATGGGAAAAGTGTTGTCCAAAAACCGGTTGCGAGCGAGGAGGAGGTCGTAAATATATGCTGTGAATCGATTTATAAGAAAACAGTTATCATCAACAATGAAATGATAAATCGTTCTGTTATAAATACATCACAAACTAAAAAAGCTAGAATAAATATTATAAATGCTATCTTGAATCATACAGATGATGAGGATTTTTACTCAGGATCAAATCAAGAAGCTACAATTTATAGATCTTTGTTTTGCCAGACTGGTTTTATTAAAAATGAAATTTCTGAAAATATGCGAGATATTTTGTCAGAAATCAATTTGTTTATTGAATCATGTTGCGATGAAAAGATTTCGGTTAAAAACCTGGTAAACAAACTGATAGCTGCGCCATATGGCTTACGTATGGGAGTTATCCCAATCTATTTGGCGTATGTGTTCTCAAATAGAAGGGAGGACATCATTGTTTATTTTGCAGATAAAGAAATTCAGTTGACAGCTGAAATCGTAGTAAATATGTGCGAAAAAGCAGATGATTATGGGTTGTTTATTTCAAAAGAAGATTTGCAAAAGGAAAAATACATTAGTGAACTGAATGTTCTTTTTGATGTAGCCGACAATAGAAATCTGACCGCTAACAGAATAAAAGACATCATAGTTTGTATGCAGAGATGGTTTAGAGCACTTCCACAAGTTTCAAGAAATTTAGTTGGTATTGATGAGTATATTGAAAATGAAGTTGAAGTAAGTGCAATGAAAACTCTTAAAAAATCAATGCAAAAAGTAGAGTTTAATCCTTTTGAAATGCTTTTTGTTACATTGCCAAAAGCATTTGAGAAAGAAACATTGGAAGAAGTTTATGTAGTAATTGATAACTGCAAAACATATTACGATGATTATTTCGACTGGTTGCTGGCGAAGGTTGTTGGGTCTATTTATGAAACATGGGGTGGAAAAAGAAAACTCGATTTGTTCCACACATTGAAAGAGTGGTATGACAAGCAAAGTGTTCGCTCAAAACAAGGTCTTCATAATGGAAGAACAACAAACCTAATGTCATGCATTGAACATTTGTCAGTTTACAACGACTCAGAAGTGTCTATGAAGATTGTTAAAGCTGTTACAGATGTATATATGGAAAACTGGAACGTTGGTTCTTTTGAAGGATTTGTTGAAACACTTAATGGAGTGAAAAAAGAAATTGAATCCATAAAAGATGAACATAATGATGGAGAAATGTCACTTGTCTTTATCGGACGCAATGGGAATAAAATTTCAAAATTATATAACTATGTAGATGAAAATATTGGAAGCGTTCTCAGAAATATTATTGAAGATACATTGGATGAATTTGATGATTTGAGTGTTAATGACAGAGTATCCATTTTGCTTGAAATGATAGAAAAAATCATCAAGTAGGGAGATGATAATATGATTTATTTAGATAATGCAGCGACCACTTTTCCGAAACCGGATATAGTGTATGAAGCTATGGACTCCATGTCAAGAAATGCAGCAGTTAATGCCGGAAGAGGTTCTTATAGACTTGCCAGAGAAGCTAGTAAGCTTGTGGCTGAAACAAAACAACTATTGAGAGAAATGTTACAGCTGGATATATCTGCAGCAGTTGTTTTTACACCATCTGTAACTATTGCGATGAATCAAATAGTAAACGGTTTAAGGTTGCGAGATAATGCGACTGTGTATCTTTCTCCTTATGAACACAATGCAGTAGCAAGACCTGTTTTTCAATTATCAAAAAATAAAAAAGTCCAAATCAAGGAACTTCCAATAAAGTTAGAAACACTAGAAATTGATTTGGAAAAAATGAAATATGAGTTTTCAAAAGATAAACCGGACGTGGTTTTCTGTACTCATATTAGCAATGTAACCGGTTATGTTTTGCCGGTTGAAGAAATATTTAATGAAGCCAAAAAATATGAAAGTATAACAATTCTTGATTCTGCACAATCGCTGGGACTGATAGATGTTAAGCCACATGAATTAAAAACTGATATTGTTGCGTTTGCAGGACATAAAACATTATATGGTCCGTTTGGAATTGGTGGTTTTGTTAATGTGACAGGAATTCCTCTTGATGTGTTTATTACGGGTGGAACAGGAAGTGACTCCTTAAATTTAGAAATGCCTGAGGGAAGTGAAGCGAGATATGAATCCGCAAGTCCTAACATAGTTGCTATAGCTGGATTGAATGCGGCATTAAAGGTATTGGATCAGAAGAAAATATTTAAGCATGAAAAAGAATTATTAGATTATGCGTATAATAAGTTGTTAGAGATTGAGGAAATACGAATATGTATACCACAGAACAATGATCAATATGTTGGAATAATTTCATTTATTGTTGAGGGATTTAATTCGGAAGATGTTGGTATGATATTGGACGAAGATTTTGATATTGCAGTAAGGACTGGATATCATTGTGCACCTTACATACATAAATATCTAAAGGATAAGCCGACGCATGGAACGATAAGAATTGGATTTGGACAGTTTTCAGCAAAAGAAGAAGTAGATAAATTGGTAGCTGCCATTATCGATATTGTAGGAGGTAATTAATGAATCGGTTAGAGTATTATATGTATAACTTTAATGTTATGGAACTGAAGAAGTATTTAGGAAATAACCTGGCCGATTTGTTGGTAGAGTGGCTACCGGAAGGTGAGAAAATATTTTCTGAGGAAAACCTTATCCATATGATTTTGTCCGTATACGGAAACAGAATATTAGATAACAGAGAATTTAGAACTAGATTGCTAAAAGCGTTTGAACCACAGTTGGTAATGGATTATAGAGTTTTTCTTCCAGGACATGAGAATGAACCAGACATATCAGTCGTTATTGAGTGTGTGTCGAAATCTAAATGGGGAAAAAATGAACTATCATATAAGTTGCTGGATGATTTAGAAATTGATCATGCTTATTTTGACAAGGATGAGGATACTCGTAAAGCAATTGAAACGGTACAACCGTTTGGGAAATTCTATGAATTGTTAGACTATCAATTTATCATCCGTCAGAAAATACTTACCTATGTAAATTCGGACAATGATGAAACAAAAATGCTTGTTCGCATGCCGACCGGAACAGGAAAAACAAAAACAGCAATGCATACGATAATTAATCAGTTTGTTTTTAAGCAAAAGAAAAAGGGATTAATAATCTGGGTGGCACATACCAAAGAACTTTTGGATCAGGCATACGATACGTTTTGTAATGTATGGAAACACATTGGTTCTGATGAGGTTAAAACCTATAAAATGTGGGATAAATTTGATATAGAAGTTAGTGATTTATCGGATGGATTTTTATTTATTGGAATCCAAAAGTTAACATCTATAAAGAAGTCAAACAAACCACTTTTTGATGAACTTATTAAGCGAAGTAGGGTTATTGTGGTAGACGAAGCACATCGAGCAGGGGCGTCGGAAACCAAAAAAGCAATTAATGCATTGATGGAGTTTTCGGGAAGTAGTAAATCATTAATTGGATTGACTGCGACACCAGGACGAACTGGGGATGTAGACAATGAACTGTTTAAAGGAATGTTTGATAATAAAATTATTGATATAGATACAAGTATATTAAATCAATTGAACATGTCAAAAACAGAGGCTGACAACACAATCCCAGAACAAGATGTTATTAAGTATTTTCAAGACAGAGGAATTTTGTCAAAATTGAAGAGAACACCACTGTCATATGGAGCGTTGACGGAATCAGAGATTCAGTCTTTAAAAATTCATATGAAAAGCAATGGTTATAGAGATGTTTCTGATGATTTCTTAAAAGTCATTGCAATGAATAAAAAGCGAAATGCAGTAATTGTCAATAAGTTGATTGACTTAAATAATGAGCATATACCAACAATTGTGTTTGCATGCTCTGTGGAACATGGAAAAATGTTGTCCGCAGCATTAACATTGCAAGGCATAAAGAATGGACATGTTTTTGGTGATATGGATCCTATTGAAAGAAGAACGATTATTTCTAGATTTAAGGATGAAAGGGATGACCTTAATATTTTGATAAATTACGAGGTTTTAACAACGGGATTTGATGCAACAAATATTAAGTGTGTTTTCATAACGCGACCAACAAATTCAGTTGTTTTGTATAGTCAGATGCTCGGTAGAGGATTGCGTGGTCCGCAAATGGGTGGAAATCAATATTGTGAATTAATTGATATAGAGGATAACTTAGAACGATATACAAATGAATCACAAGCGTTTAATTATTTTAGCGAATATTGGAATTAGGAGGCACAAATGAAAGCGGTTAATTCTAAAGGAATGGATATTATTAATATTAGCGATTATGGCGATGCATTACGTAATTCGGGTTACAAAGACATTGAAAGTGCAATGGCTGAAATTGTAGATAATTCAATACAGGCGGAGGCAAGCAATGTTCTTGTTATTATAAAAGATAGAGTGCCTACATGGGGAAGACGTAGCCAAGTATATGAAGTTGCATTTCTTGACGACGGAACAGGGATGTCGCCAGAATGGGTACAGGGGTGCCTTAGATTCGGTAACGGAACCAGAAAAACTTCTAAAGGAATGGGAAAATTTGGTGTGGGCTTACCACAATCTTCTTTGTATGCGTGTCCAAGAGTTGAAGTATATTCATGGCAAGATGGCGTGGAGAATACATATAATGCTTTTCTCGATATTGAGAAGATATCAAATGGTGAACAGGTAAAAATTGAACCGGCAGAGAAGACTTCTATTCCGGATGAATATCTAAAATACATTAAGAGTGGTTTAAAACTCTGTGATTCAGAATTTGATTTTTCACGCCACGGTACACTTGTTCTCTGGAAATGTTGTGATAATGTTGTTCCAAGCACGGTTAGCGCATTATTTAAGAGATTAGGTTTTTCATTTGGAAAGAAATATAGACATTTGATTTGCGAAAATCAATCTAATATTTTCCTTATTCACGATACCAAAGATCAGTATAATGAGAAAGTTATGCCTAATGATCCATTATTTTTGATGAGTAACAATATTGTACTTGGTGATCCAGCTAATCCAGATAAATTATGCAGAAAGAGTAAAGAAGTAGGACTTGAGCCAATATTTGAACCCTATCGTACAGAATTTTGTCCAGATGGAGTTGTTACCCAAAACATAAAATATTGGGATAGAGAATCTAAAACAGCAAAAGAAGGTAAGGTTACTTTAACATTTTCGATTGTAAAAGAGAAATTTTATGATGTGGATCATATGACGAATCCGAATCCGGGAAACACACCGATGGGATCTTTTGTTGGTCAGTTAGAAGGAATATCTGTTGTAAGAGAAGGTCGTGAAATTGATTTTGGTGAATTTGGATTTTATAGTGATAAAAACAGTCCGTTCCACAGATGGTGGGGGTGTGAAATTTCCTTTGAAAGAGACTTGGATCAAGTATTTAAAGTTGCAAATAATAAACAGCATGTTGAACTTATCAAATTAGAAGGTGCTGATTACGAAGAGGAAGAGTTTAAACCAGTATGGCTTCAGCTTGAAAAGATTATAACAGACAAAATCTCTGAAATGACAAAGCGAAATAAGGAGTTACGAAAGGGATCGAGAACTAATACATCCACAACAACGCCGGCGGAAGAAACAGCTACGAAAGCAGAAGCAGGTTCAGATGTTCCAACGGAAAGTGGTGACATAAGAAAGACTAAAACGGACGAAGAATTAAAGAAAGCTGCAGAAGAAATATTGCAGGAGAGAGGAAATGAATCTCCGCAAGAAGAAGATACTAAGCAGTTATTGTTACAAAAGGTGGTTATTCAGGAAGAAGACGTTTCAAAATATACGAGTGATTTGTTTATGTTAAGTGTTGATACTGGAATATGTATTTGTACTATTAATACAGGCAGCTTATATTATGACCGTTATGTAACAGGCATGAGCGACGAGGCAAAATTGGCGTTTGAATTGTTATTAGCATCATTTGTTAGAACAATTGATGAGGCTGCTCCTGAAAAGAGACCTTCATACAAAAAACTAATGAGTGAGTGGAATTTCAAACTTAATAAATATTTATCAGAGTTTTTAGGCTTGGATAATTGAGGTTAGCATATGGCGATATTATTTTCCAATGAAATATTAAATTCTGTAAAAAATGAATTAAGATTAGCAACTGATTCTGTGCAAATCATTACCGCATACTGCAAAAGGGCATCTTTGCAGTATTTGGATGAATGTATAAATGAAAATGTCAAGGATAAGCGGCTGCTTGTTAGATTTAGGATGGATGATGTTTTAAAAGGCAGTACAGATTTTAATGTGCTAGAATATGCATTAAATGAGGGATGGCGTGTTTATATACGTTTCGATTTGCATGCAAAAACGTATGTTGTGGATAATAAAAGAGGTTTAGTAGGAAGTGCTAACGCTACTGAGGCAGGGTTAGCACTTGTTCAAGGTGGTAACATGGAAATGGCTGCATTGGTTGATATCGAACCTCAAGATGTGGATAAGATTGAAAAACTTTTTTCTAATGCAATTGTGGTGAATGATGAGTTGTTACATAAAATGCAAAAGCAAATTGATGAGATCGAGGCGGAACAAACAACAGCGAGACATTCCTGGGATTCAGACATAACAAAACTTTTTGCACCACATATAGATACTTTGTTTTCGCATGAGCTTCCAGATAAAATAGAATTCATAGATGGAGAATACATTTCTTTCTTAGATGAGCAGTTTATGGGAGATAAAGATAGTCTGAAAAATTCCTTTAGATGGAGCAATGTATATTTATGGCTATTGTCCAAGTTAAAAGAACATGAAGGTTGCATGTATTTTGGAACGATTACTCAAGAGTTGCATAATGCGTTAATATCAGATCCGAAACCTTATAGGAAAGATGTCAAGCTTATGTTATCCAATTTGCTTGATTTGATAGAAGTGTTACAAATGGAGGAAGTAGTAATTGATAGACCAAATTATTCTCAACGAGTTCGACTTAGAGCGGAATAATGCAGTCTGTTGATGAATAAAGAGGTATTCTATGGATAATGATGCTAAATTAAGACCATTATACCTGGCAAAAATTTTGTATGAGCAAACCGATGAGGACCATTATCTTACTACAGCTCAACTCATAAAAACTCTTGAAGAAAAATATAATGTTAAATCTCATCGCCAGACAATTAAAGCAGATATTGAAATCCTTAAAAAGTTTGGAATGGAAATCGAGGAAGTAAAATCGACACAGAATAGATACAACGTATTTGGACGTACATTTGACCAAGCAGAGTTGAAACTACTGATTGATGCGGTTGAATCTTCTAAATTTATTACTCAAAGCAAAAGTGACCTATTGGTTGAGAAATTAGGAACGTTGACTAGCCAATATCGTTCACAGGAATTAAATAGAAATATTTCTGTTGAAGGCAGAATTAAACCTGGCAATGAAAAAGTTTATCTCATTATCGAAACGATAAATGAGGCAATCAACAAAGGAAAAAAGATTTCATTTGAATGCTTTAAATATAATGTAAAGAAAGAAAAGAAGCCCAAGCGTGATGAACCATATAAAATTACACCGCTTCATCTTGTCTGGAATGGTGACTATTATTATATGATTGGTGTTTACGATTACAAAAGTCGGTTAGGTACATTCAGAGTAGACCGGATTAGTAAAATTCCTGTAATACTAAATGAGGATGCAATCCCGGCTCCAGACGGGTTTGATTTAAACCAGTATATGAATACTACTTTTAGAATGTTCAATGGTGAGCATCAAGAGGTAGAGCTGATTTGTACAAATGATTTAATGGATGCTATCATTGATAGGTTTGGAGAGGATGTTATAACATATGCTAATGACATGAAATCATTTAGAGTGATTGTTAATGTGGCAGTAAGTCATGTGTTTTTTAGCTGGATTTTTGGGTTTAAAGGAAAAATCAGGATAAAAGGACCGACATCAGTGCGAGAAGAATATATCAGAATGATACATGCAGCAAAAGAATCTATATAAACAGGTGTTGCATTATTGTATGAATAATACATAGGAGCAGTAGAAAGAGGCTGAATTATGCCTGATTGGAACTATAACGGTCGCCGTGACATTTTTGACAGTTTTATAGATTACGAGATCATAAATGGGTCTGACGAAGATATACCTTACTCTATTAGTTTAACCAATTAAGTGGATGCTAACATTGGTAAATTACGACTTTTGGGCGACTAATCATACTATAAAGTGACAAAAGATAAATATAAAAGGGGAATATTGATATGACGAATAGACGAAAGTTTTCTATTTTTATAAGCTCCACCTATGAAGACCTTAAAGAAGAAAGACAGGCATTAGTAGGTGTTGCATTAGAAAATAACTTTATCCCTGTAGGAATGGAACAATTTCATGCTGCTCCTACAAGCCAATGGAATGTTATAACAAAGATGATTGATGAATGCGATTTTTACCTTCTTGTTATTGGAGGCCGGTATGGCTCAATCGATGAAGAAGCTGGTATCAGTTACACGGAAAAAGAATACAATTACGCAAAAACTAAGGGATTACCAGTGCTTGTATTGATTAAGGATTCTTCAGCTATTACCGATAGTGAAAAGGATACTGGAGACGGCAAATATGAAAAAATGAGAAGACTTGATGACTTTAGGGAAAGGGTCAAAAATGATGAAAATACTGTCGATTTTTTTACGGACGTAAACAGTTTAAAGTATGCGGCGTCACCGACATTTAGAAATGCCATTAATTATGTTGATGACAAAGCTGGATGGGTTCGATATCGAGATATAGTAGATGTTATCAATGAAGAGGCAGAAAGTCGGAATAAGGCCAATGCTGAATTTGGAGAGTATCAACAGAAAATGTTAGAAGATATGAAAGATATGCTTTCTCAATTTGGCAGTAGACTTAGTGATATAGAAGAAAACCAGTTGAATTGGGCGGATATTCCTACAGTAACGAATGAAGATATCGAGAATTTGTTTCGCGTTGAAAATGAGACATTAATTATTGGAAAGCCAGAGGAAAATAAAACAGTTGTAGGACAATATGATGTTGGTAACATTCCTGTAGAGTCGGCGTTTCTGTTAGTTTATGCAGCTGATGGTGATGGTCAAATTATAAAGACACAGACACTTAGCTCACCTACTCAGATTTTTACATCGGGCAAGCTGTTTATGGCTGATAACTCGAAACGTGAATCAGCAAGATGGATAGAGGCGTTAGACCGGCTTATAGAATGGAGATGGGTTAAAGCTGTAGGATATAAAGGTGAAATATTTGAATTGACAGGTACTGGTTATAGCAAAGCAGATTGGTTGAAAGAGGTTATGGGAATTGATACTTCAAAAGAGCCGATAGATGAGTTAAAGGCATTTGAATGTTGATTAAAGTATGCTTAAAATAAAGTAACAGTAGGCGTTTGAAAAGATGCTGCAGGATGGGTAACGAGAGTAAAGCAGTACATTTCCTATTTCGACAGCATACTGTGACAACGATGCTTTTACCATACTCATCCCCCAGCACTGCCTCAATTCCGAACCACCTACATTTTGCCGGCTGGCCCTCAGAATGACCGTAAGCCTTTACAAAAGGAGGCTGTACCATGCCTGGAAACACAACGGCCGCCGTGATCTTTTTTGGGAGTTTCATAGATTGCGGGATGATAAACGGTTTTGATGATGATCTGCGGAATGCCTGTTGCGTGTGTTTCTAAGCTGGGGTGGCTGAGGAAGAGATAAGGAATGAATGCTATGAACAGAATCGTTGATATTCACGGACATTATGTGTTCGGGGTGGATGATGGGGCGGAGACGCTTCCCATGGCCCTGGAAATGATAAAGTCAGCCTATGCGCAGGGCGTCAGGGATATCGTGTGCACTTCCCACGACAGCGCCTACATTCCAGCCTACAGAAAAAATATTGCGCTGCTGCAGGAGTGTCTGAAAGAATGCGGCATTCATGTCACCTTGCATCCGGGGTGTGAAATTCTCTGCGAAAGGGTGTATTGAGACTATATCATCAAAAGCTTGAAGAAGGGGATGCTGCTGCAGAAGGATGCGTTTGAGCGGGTGACCCAGGATCAGAACTGAAGATCTGCTGAAAGCCTTTAAAATTTTGCTATTAAAATTCCAGAACTGTCTTTTCAATGGGACGGCTCTGATGGTGGTGGCCTGCGGGCTGCCGCCTGTTTTATTTTTTTGCAGGCTTGACACACTATCAATTGATAGTGTAAAATGTTCGTGAAAGAGGTAGTGTGTTCTGATAAACAGGGGGTGTTTGAAATTAAAATCAGTATGCATTCGAGCAGAAAAGATGTGGAGAATTTTCTGCAGGAGTTGAGAGGAATTCTGACAGATCCGGACTTTTCCATTGAAGCGGATCTGACATTGATTGTGAAGAGAAAACCTGGACATGAGCAGTTTTCTACACCATATACTATGATGGATCTGGATTATGATGAGTATGATGTCGTAGAGCGGCTGAAAGAACTCACGTACAGGGATTATTCAGAAACATTGCATGACGACAGCGGAGCGGTACCGCCGCTGCTGTTTGTCTTCGGGAAAGATATAAATAAGCGGCAGGTTTATATTAAACTGAAAATTAAGGACGTCAGTAAAAAGAAAGTTCTGTGTCTGTCGTTTCATTATGCAGAGAATAAAATGAATTTTCCATATCGATAATATGTTTTAGGGGGAGAGAATTATGAAACTGGATCAGCTGGTACGTAAGTTTAGAATGGAGTGTCCAGTCTGTGATATGACACATGAAGTGGAAGAACGGTGCCGGACAACTGCCATGCTGGTGAAAGGAACTTGGGTGGAATTCGAGGAACATTATTTTTATTGTGCCAATGCGGATGAAGATGAAAATGAGTTTGCACCTGCGAAAGTAAATAGCGAAAATCTGATGAATGCGAGAAATGCATACCGTCAGAAGATGGGTCTTCTGACATCTGGAGAAATTGTTGAATTACGTCAGCAGTATGGATTATCTCAGGTAGATATGGCCAGACTGCTTGGCTGGGGAGAAGCTACGGTTTCTCGGTATGAAAGTAAGGCGATTCAAGATGAGGCTTATGATAATGTGATGCGGATTATCCGGGATAATCCCCTGATGGCTTATGAGTTCCTGAAAAAGAACAAAGAGAAATTTGACCGTCAGAAATATAATGATATTCACCAGCACATTCTGGATAACCTGGATGCACATGGCAGAGAGTTTCTGAAAAAACAGATTCTCAAGAGTAAATATGTAGATTATTCGGAGCCATCTGATTCTAATGGGTTTAAGACTCTGGATGTACCGAAGTTGGAATGTGTGATATCTTATTTGGCACAGCGCCTTGGAAATCTGTATAAAGTAAAGCTCATGAAAATGCTCTGGTATGCCGATGCATTGTTCTTTAAAGAAAACGGAACTGCGATGACAGGGCTGGTTTATTGTCATGAGGCAATGGGAGCTCTTCCTTTAGGACATTATGAAATCCTGGACCTGGAGAATGTGAAGGTCTGCATCGAGGAAGATTTTGAATTCACGAAATATCATATTGTAGAAAATGAATCATTGGATTTAACTGTGCTTTCACCAGAGGAGCTTGATGTGCTGGATCGTGTAATTAATAAATTCCGCACTTTTACATCAAAGCAGATTGTAAATTACATGCATGAAGAGCGGGCATACCTGGACACGGAGAGTGGGGAAGTAATTCCATTTAGTCTGGCGAAAGAAATAAGGGAATTTTAATTAGTCCACTGCGTGGGTGCACTGAAAAGGATGAGGATTATGGTTATATAACCTTGATGACCGGAGTCCCTTGTGCTACTCTGTAAAAAAGAATATTAAGGTCTTATCCGGCCGGGCCACTCGCAGGCAGATAATGCGTGAGGATTTTTCCGTTTGAGAATCCTCACGTTTTTTTGTTTTTGCAGATGTCTTTCGGTTATTGGATAAGAAAGGAGGGAGAAGGATTATGGAGAAGAATAGGAATTCAATCATAGCGGCTATGCAGGAACTTCAGAAACAGATGGAAGGAGAGGGAGAACGAACTGGCCTTACTTCTGAAGATGCTGTGGTAGAAATGGTGAAGGAACTGAGACAGGGAGAACAGCCGGGTGATGAAGAGGGCTGGATTGCAAATGAAGATGTGCACAGATATTTTGCTCGGAAAGAGGCAAATGAAATCGAAGCTGCATTGGATGAGGCGGAGATTACCGCAGAACAGGATGAAACCAGGTATATTAGTGATGAAGTTTTTAGGAGAATAAGAGAACGAATGAAATAAGCACAAACGGCGGTCCACTAGGCCGCCGTCTTTTAATATGAGCTTAGTTTTCTTCAACCGCTTCGAAGTAGATTTCCTTGTACTCGTTGATTGCTTCATTAATCACTTCTTTGAAATCGCAGATTGCGCCGATTAGGATTTCAGGGATTTCTGCAGCATCAATTTCTGCGTCTTCCATGTCCATATCGATGCCTACGATGTCCAGTGCCGCTGCGAAGTCTTCGTGGAACAGGTAGAGGTAATAGTTGTTTCCTTCCGGGATGATGCGGATCAGGAAGCCGTCTTCAAACAGCTCGTCTGTTAATTTTACTTCGATGATTTCCTTTGTTCTATACTGTAACATAAGTTTTCCTCCGTGATTTTGAAAGTGTTTTGCAGGGTTATTATATCATAGAAGGTGGTGTGTTTTCACTATTAATTCCAAACTGTCATGGGGGTAAATCAGTAAATTGAAAACGGCGGTCCACCGGGCCGCCGTTCTTACTTCTGATGTATGTAGTTCCTCTACGCCACCAGCCACTTATACTTTTCTACACTGTACAGCGGCACGAATGGTACCATGATTGGTACGGTTTTGACGTATTTCTGGTATTCGGGGTCGTTGCCGTAGTTCTTGTTCTGGCGGATTTCCAGGCGTCTGGCGCCGCTGAACATTACGAAGATGATGCCTGCGTAGCCAACGAGAACGACAGCCCACTGGCCGATGCCGGTTACTGCACCGACAGAAGAAATCAGCACGCCGGTCCAGAAAATCATTTCACCCAGGTAGTTCGGGCAGCGTACGATACGGTACAGGCCTGTATCCACGAAGCGGCGGGAGTTGATTTTCTTTGCTTTGTTCTTCTGGATGTCGGCGATGGATTCGAAGACGATACCAAAGAGCATCACTGCAGCACCGATGTAAACCCAGGTGTTGTCTGAAGCACCGTTCTGCAGACGGTAGAAGACACCAGATACCTGTGTCACGTAGAGAGCGGCACAGGTCACCCAGATGGCAATTTTCACGCCGAATGGAACGGTTTTGCCGTCTTTGATTTCGCCGGTCATGTTCTTGTTATAGGACGCAACCTTGAACTCGCGGTAGGCCAGATATCCGCCCAGGCGGCAGCCGTAGATCACGAAGAGCACGCAGCAAAGCACGGTGCCCACACTCAGCGCCTTTCCATAGAGGAGCATCATCAGCAGGCCTTCTCCTGCGATGGCGAAGCCGTAGCCGATGGAAATAAACCACACGTAATTTTTAAAGCCGATGGAACTGATTACCATGGCAGCTGCAAAGAGCAGCCAGAAGTTTAATGGAAATACCATAATCTTTCCTCCTTATAATTGCACATACTATTACAGAAATTATAATCTGTCATATGGTTAATGTCAAGGCACGCCACCTCCGCCATTGCTGAACCGCCGCAATCGTGGTACAATAAACCATAAGAAATTCGAAGCAAGTGAGGAGGATTCTCATGATGAAAGATACAATCAAAATCCTGCAGTACCAGATGCTGGTGCCCGGTCCGGATGCGGAGGGCGTGAAGACACCGCAGATGATTAAGACGGAGGCGCTGCTGAAGGCGGAGCGTGCCTGCATGGAGGCGAAGGAAATCGGTGCGGACATGGTGTGCCTGCCGGAGATGTTTTGCTGTCCGTATGAAACGAAGAACTTCCCGAAATACGCGGAAGCTGACGGCGGCATGGTCTGGAAGAAGTGTGCTGACCTGGCCCGCGAATACGGTATTTATCTGGTGGCTGGCTCTGTGCCGGAACTGGCTATGGAGTCGGACATGGGCTGCATGCCGACCACTCGGATTTACAACACATCCTACGTGTTCGACCGTGAGGGCAATCAGATCGCCAAGCACCGCAAAATGCACCTCTTCGACATCAACGTTCCTGGCGGCCAGTGTTTCCGTGAGTCGGATACTTTGACGGCCGGCGATGAGGTGACGGTTTTCGATACGGAGTTCGGCAAAATGGGTCTTTGCATCTGCTACGATGTGCGCTTCCCGGAACTGGCCCGTCTCATGGCCTTGGAGGGTGCGCGGATGGTGCTGGTGCCTGCGGCCTTCAATCTGACCACCGGTCCTGCTCACTGGGAGCTGGTGTACCGCAGTGAGGCCATGTACAACCAGATGTTCTATGTAGCTACATCTCCTGCACGTGACATGGAGGCAAGCTACCACGCCTGGGGTCACAGCATGGTGGCCGATCCAAAGGGCACCGTAGTGGCTATGATGGACGAAAAGGAAGGCTATCAGGTGACTGAACTGAACTTGGCGGATGTGGAACCGGCGCGTCAGCAGATTCCGCTGCTGGCTCAGCGCAGAACCGATGTATATCAGCTGAAAAAATTATAGAACGTGAAAACGGCGGTCCGGGTGGACCGCCGCTTTTATTATGTAGGAAATATCGTTCCGATATTTCCGGAATAACAAGAAAATCTGCCTCTAAAAATCAAATCAGCGGAGCCGACTTTCTTATTTCCGTACCTTCGGCAGGAAGAGCACGGCAGTGATGCCGCCGGCGATGCAGACCAGTTCTGCCAGTGCCAGGGTGTGTATGGCTGAGGTGGCAGCAGCGGCTTCTGTAATGCCTGTTGCAGTGAGACCTGCAATCTGATTGGTAAAGAGGGGCACGAATACCGCCACACCAAAGGGTGCCGCCAGATCACGGAAGAGCCCGTAGGTTCCTGTCCCTGCACCGGCTTCCTGCGGAGACAGCCCTGCCAGGGTTACCTTCATAAAAATGGTTCCGTTTCCACCAAGCCCGAATCCCAAAAGCCCCAGGGCGGCCATGAGCAGCAGGACAGGTGTTTGCGGCGAGAAAAAGAAGAGCAGACCGCATCCCACACCGGTCAGAAGGAGGGAGGCGGTGAGGACGGATTTTGACTGGAAATGGTCAGCCAGCGGGCCGATGAGTACGGCGCCCAGGGACATTCCCAGGTACATGATGGAGATGGCGTAGCCGGAAACGGTGGTGTTTTCGGGGCGTGTGTAGTTGACGAAGACAATCAGGTTGGTCATGTTGGCCTGCATGAGGCCCTGGGTCAGAAACAGTGCCAGGATGCTGAGGATGAAGGCCCGGCGCATCATAAACCTGCCCGGCAAAATCGGCTGTCTGGCGTTTTTCTCTGCGGCTGTAAGTCCGATCAGGCTGACGGCTGCAGCGGCCAGCACGGCCAGAAACGGCAGAGAAGTCCAGCCGAAGTTTTGCCCGAAGGAAGGAATGCACAGCAGCAGGCTGAAAAAGAGGACGATCAGCAGGGCACCGGTGCGGTCGAAGTTCTCCAGGTTATGTCTGTGGCTGGTTTCTTTTTCTGCCAGCAGAAGGCAGGCTGCGAAAGTCAGGGCGCAGATGCCCACGCAGATCCACAGCATAATCCGCCAGCCGTATTCGGCGATGATCAGGCCGCCCAGGGCGGGGCCGAAGATGACGGCGGCACTGGATATGAGCATGTAGCGGGAAAATCCTGCAGAAATCTGATCCTCAGGGAAATGGGTGACGATATATGCCATGATGACCGGGGATATGGCGGCAGCACCGATACCCACGATAAACCGGGCCGCCAGCATGAAGACCAGCGAACCTGCAAAAGCAGACAGCGCGTTTCCCAGTGTGAACACGATGATGCCCAGAAAGAGGGTGCGCTGGCGTCCGATGACGTCACCGATTTTGCCCAGAATGGGTGCGCAGGCGGCGGTGGACATGGCCTGTGCCAGAGCAGTCCATGTGGTGTTGTTATAGCCGATGCCGATATCCTGCACAAAGGCCGGACCCAGAACCGTGGAAAATCCGCCTACGATACCCACCAGAAAAGCGGCCAGGGCGTAGGGACGGAATCCTTTTTTATAGGTGTTGTATATGTTTTTTTCGCTCATGTTTTCTGCTCCTTTTCCGGTAGTATGTCCCGCAGTGTATGGAATATTTACAGAGGAGCAGAAAATGGGTATAATAGAGCTAACCGACAGTGTTATGGAAAACAGGAGAAATGCTTATGAAGATTGCAGTAATTACAGGAGCATCCAGCGGCATGGGCCGCGAGTTTGTGGGTGCCATCGATAAAGAATTTGAACTGGATGAAATCTGGGTCATCGCCCGGCGTGAAGAACGGCTGGCGGAACTGAAGGGAACCTGCCGTGCGGCAGTGCGTCCGGTGCCGCTGGACCTGATGGAACGGAGCAGTTATGATGTGTACAAGGCCATGCTGGAGGGCGAAAAGCCGGAAATTCAGGTGCTGGTAAATGCGGCAGGCTGCGGTCTTTTCGGTGCCTTCATGGATATGGACATGGATCAGCAGCTTGATATCATTGAACTGAATGATAAAGCACTGATGGCCTTCTGCCATATGAGTGTGCCGTACATGCCGAAGGGCAGCCACATCATCAATCTGGCTTCCAACTCTTCCTGGCAGCCGGTGCCGTACATCAATGTTTACGGTGCTTCCAAAGCCTTCGTCATGAGTTTCAGCCGCTCTCTGGGTGTGGAGCTGAAATCCCGCGGCATTCACGTTATGGCGGTGGCGCCTGGCTGGATCAAGACCGAGTTCTTTGACCATGCGGTTCATGACAATACTATTAAATATTATGACCGGTTCTACACAGCAGAGCAGGTTATCGTGCAGGCCATGAAGGACCTGCGCAAGAAAAAGGCTGTATCCATTCTGGGATTCCCGGTTCGGATGCAGGTTCGTGCCATCAAGTTCCTGCCGGTGAGTCTGGTAATGAAAATCTGGTGTAAGCAGCAGGGAAAATAAGACCAAAAAGAGGGAGTCATTAGGACTCCCTTTGATTTTTTAGTAGAATACTGACAGCAGCGGTACGATGACTACGGTCATAACGCCAGCTACGGCGATGGACAGGCTGCTCATGGCGCCGGCCACATCGCTGACGGTGATGACAGCGGAGGTACCGACTGCGTGGCTTGCGGTACCGGTGGCCAGTCCCCAGGCGATGTCAGACTTAATCCGCAGCAGCTTACGCAGTGCGGAGGTGACGATGGATCCCAGGATGCCGGTACAGATGACTGCGATAACGGTGCATCCCACGATGCCGCCCATTTCACCTGCAATACCGGAGGCAATCGGAGTGGTTACGGACTTTGGGGCCAGGCTGGCGTAGAGTTCCCACGGCAGTCCGAAGGCTTTGGCCATAATCAGGATGCCGCCCACAGAGGACAGGCTTCCCAGGAAAATGCTGATCAGAATTGCCGGTGCATTGGTCTTCAGCACACTCACCTGACGGTACAGCGGAATGGCAAAACATACGGTAGCTGGGGTCAGCAGCCAGTTAATCACATCGGAGCCAGCATTATAGTAAGTATCGTATGGAATTTCCAGCAGGACCAGAAGGCCGATGATGGTGGCTGTGGTCAGCAGGATCGGGTTGAACAGAACAAACTTGATTCGGTCTGCCAGCTGTTTGTACATATAGTAGAGGCCGATGGTCAGGAACGCACCGAAGTAGGCGTTTTCGGACAGGAAGGTGATGAAATTATTCATGATGTTCCTCCTTTCCGGACGCATCCGCGCGGCCGCTGCGGCTGATAATGATGTCTGCTGTTTTGCCGGTTACGGCGTAGCAGATGAAGAAGCTGGCCACCACGATGATGATAATCGGCATAGCGTAGTCGGCCAGAATCTGCCAGGTGTCCATGAGACCCACTGCCAGTGGCACGAAAAGCATTGGCATGATTCCCATAAAAAAGTCTGCGGTATCTTCTACCTGGTCCAGCTTCACCAGGCCGCACATGAGGGCAAAAAACATGAGCAGCATGCCCCAGACAGTGGCAGGAATGGGCAGGGGGATGAGCCAGTTGAAGATGCCTCCCAGCACTGCCATAATTAAAATTATAAGAAATTGTTTCACATACTTCATGGTATTTTATCCTGTTCTATGATATAGTAATAAGATAGGCAAATTATGTGTACAGGCCCTGAAATCAGCGGCCTCAACCCATTAAGTATATACCATTTTAAGGAGAGTTGCAAGTCATGAGAAAAGAAGCATCATTAGACATGTGGAAGACTTTATATAATCTGACCGATGAACTGAAAGCGCTGGAGCCGTGGAAGGATCTGGGGGATCTGGACTTCATCGGTATTCAGGAAAACGGCCGTGAAGAACCGGTTTTTGTCAGAGTAATCGGTAAGGATCAGGAAACCAAAGGGGTGGCCATGTACGACGGTACCAGAGGCCTGGGTTACCTGCAGCAGCTGATCATGGCACCGGAAACCTGCATGAGCGTGGAGTATGCAGCCTTTGACCAGGAAGCTCTGGTGCTGTATTTCGGAGAACGAATCGAGGTTCCCGAAGAACAGATGCCAATCATTAAAGAGTTGGGACTGAAGTTTGCAGGCAAGGGCAACTGGCCTTTCTTCCTGTCCTTCAAGCCGAGATTCACACCGTGGACACCGGACAGCGAAGAAGTCCGTCTCATGGCGGAAACCCTGGTGCAGATCATCGAAGCGGTGAAGGCACTGCGTGAAGAACGGGTGAAAGTGAAGTTTGATGAGGGCGAGTTCTGCTTCAGATATTTTGATCAGGAAGAACTGAACTGGATGAGCGCACCGGCCAGACTTCCAATGGTAAACATGCAGGCTGAGGAGATGGAAATCACCGATGAGCTGATGCTGCAGCGTCTGAAGAAGAAGGACGTAAATACCATGGATCTGCTGCTGGACTTCGTATATATGGGCGGCATGATGGCAGACGAAGCCTACGACCGTCCGCTGAATCCGCTCATGTTCCTGGCTATGGATGATGTGACCAATTCCGTGGTCCACATGGATATGGTTCATCCTGCACAGAAAGAGCCGGAGCTGGCACTCCAGTTCCTGCTGGCGTACTGCGAGCAGATGGGGCGTCCTAAGAGCATCTGTGTGCGCAGTCCGTATGTGATGGCCGCTCTGAAGGACACCTGCGAAAAGCTTGAAATCGCGCTGACCGAGGCGAAGCTGCCGAAGCTGGATGCCATGGCTGACCTGATTATGCGTAAATTCATGGAACAGATGTAACACGTTGAGATATAAGGAGAAGGACAAGTGAAGATTAAAGATATTTTAGCAAGAGACAGAGTAACCTTATCTTACGAAGTGTTCCCACCGAAGAAGGACATGCCATTTGAGCCGGTGCTGAATGCGGTGGACAAGCTTTGCCTGGACAAGCCGGATTTCATGAGCGTGACCTACGGTGCAGGCGGCGGAACCGGCCATAACACGGTGAAGATTGCATCCCACGTACAGAATGAACTGGGCGTGACCGCTCTGGCCCACCTGACCTGCGTATCTTCTACCCGTGACCAGGTATCTGCAGCCATCGAAGAAATCAAGGCTGCAGGCATCGAAAATATTCTGGCACTCCGCGGTGACATTCCGCAGGGTGAAAAGGCGGGACAGTATCCTGTAGGCCAGTACTTCAACTATGCCAACGAGCTGGTGGAAGAAATCAAGAAGCATGGCGATTTCTGCATCGGTGCTGCCTGCTATCCGGAAGGTCATGTGGAAAGCGCCAACAAGGCAGAAGACATTGCCAACCTGAAGCGTAAAGTAGACGCCGGTGTGGACTTCCTGACCACCCAGATGTTCTTTGATAATAATATTTTATATAACTACCTGTACCGGATCCGTGAGCAGGGCATTACCGTTCCTGTGGTTGCCGGTATCATGCCGATTACCAATCCGCGTCAGGTGGAACGCGCGGTGGAACTGTCCGGTACTTACGTGCCGCAGCGTTTCAAAGCCATCGTGGACAAGTTCGGTCATAACCCTGAGGCCATGAAGCAGGCCGGTATCGCTTATGCTACCGACCAGATTATCGACCTGGTGGCCAACGGAGTGAAGGCAATCCACATTTACACCATGAACAAGCCGGATGTGGCACAGGCCATCCGTAATAACCTGTCCTACATCATCGGCGCAGATCAGAAGTAATGGGCGGCTGGCTTCGGTCCGAGGTTCTGCGGTATGCCGGAATGGGCAAAGCAGACCCGGCGGACATCGATTCGCGAATCATCGAATTCGCTGACTGGGCGGTGGAAGAACTGTACCGTCAGTGCCGTCCCCGGTTTACCAGCAAAATCTTTTCTGTCAAGGCGATTCCGGAGATTGAAAACGGTCTTCGCTTCGGCGGCGTGCTGGATGTCACCAGCCGTTCCCTGACCATCAATCTGAGGGACTGTGGGGAGGCTGTATTCTTTGCTGCAACCCTGGGTGCGGAGGCAGACCGGCTCATCAAACAGTATTCCCGCCGGAATATGAGCCAGGGGCTGCTCATGGATGCAGCGGCAGCAGCAGTCATTGAATCTTACTGCGACGGCTGCCAGGTGGAACTGGAAAAAGAGCTGAACAGAGAATATAAGACGCTGCGTCCGCGGTTTTCACCGGGGTACGGGGATTTTGATATCGCACATCAGAGAGATTTCATCCGGCTTATGGATCTGCCGCGGACCATTGGGGTCACACCTACCGAGGGCGGTATGCTCTCCCCGTCTAAATCCGTGACGGCGGTAATGGGTATGAGCCGGTTCAGGAAATATCCAAACCAGGAAATTGAGAGGTGCACTCTGCAGGGCTGTGAGGCCTGTTGGAAAAAGGACTGTATTTACAGGAGGAACGTGTAAATCATGAAATACAATATTTTAGATACATTAGGAAAGAAAATTCTGTTCTTTGACGGCGGCATGGGAAGCATGCTGCAGAAGAAGGGCATGACACCGGGGGAAAACACCGATGTGTGGAACTTCACCCGTCCCGATGACATTATGGATGTGCACCGCCAGTATGCAGAAGCGGGTGCGGACATTCTGCTTACCAATATGTTCGGCGCCAACCGTCTGAAGGTGGGCGGCACCGGCTATACCGTGGAGCAGCTGGTAAAGCAGGGCATCTCCAATGCCCGCAAGGTGGCCGACAAGATTGGCGAGCTGCAGCACCGTCAGATTTTCGTGGCGGCAGACGTGGCGCCGACCGGCAAGCTGCTGCAGCCTCTGGGTGATTTATCCTTCGATGATGCTTACGACATCTTTAAAGAAATCGTCATCGCTGCCGAAGAGGGCGGCGCTGACTTCATTCATATTGAAACCATGTCCGACACCCTGGAAGTGAAGGCGGCAGTGCTGGCAGCAAAGGAAAATACTTCTCTGCCTGTATTTGCAACGGTGACCTTCGACCAGACCGGCAAAATGCTCACCGGCGGCAATGTAGAAGCCATCGTGGCTCTGCTGGAAGGTCTGGGTGTAGATGCACTGGGTGTAAACTGCGGACTGGGACCATTCCAGCTGGAACAGGTGGTTGCGGACTTCCTGAGAGTGGCGTCTGTCCCTGTGATTATTCAGCCGAACGCAGGTCTGCCGAGACAGGAAAAGGGCGAGACGGTCTATGACGTGAGCCCGGAAGATTTTGCGAAGAAAGTCCGTGAATTCGCCGAAGCCGGAGCATGGCTCCTGGGCGGCTGCTGTGGCACTACGCCGGAGCACATCAGGCTGCTGGTGAAAGAGTGCAGCGATATCACACCAAAGCCTCTCACCGATAAGGGCAGAACCGTGGTTTCTTCTTACACCCACGCGGTGGAAATTGCAGACGATCCGATTATCATCGGCGAACGTATCAATCCAACCGGCAAGTCCCGCTTCAAGCAGGCTCTCCGCGACCACGACATGGACTATATTCTGCAGGAAGGCTTCGGCCAGCAGGACAAGGGTGCCCAGATTCTGGACATCAATGTAGGTCTGCCGGAAATCGATGAGGTTTCCATGATTCTGGACGTGGTCCGTGAAGTGCAGAGCGTCATCGACCTGCCGCTGCAGATTGACACTTCCAATGTGGAAGCCATGGAAGCAGCCCTCCGTTACTATAACGGTAAGGCTATGATTAACTCTGTAAACGGCAAACAGGAGTCCATGGATGCGGTATTCCCTCTGGTGAAGAAGTACGGCGGCGTGGTGGTTGGTCTGACTCTGGACGAGTCTGGCATTCCGGCCACTGCGGAAGGACGTTTTGCCATCGCGGAAAAGATCGTGAAGACTGCCGAATCCTACGGCATTTCCCGCAAAGACATCGTCATGGACGTGCTCTGCATGACCATCAGCTCTGACCCGCAGGGGGCTGTGACCACCCTGAAGGCGCTGCAGATGGTAAAGGAAAAGCTGGGCGTTCGCACTTCTTTAGGCGTATCCAACATTTCCTTCGGACTGCCGCGCCGTGACATCATCAATGCAAACTTCTATGCGCAGGCACTGGCTTGCGGCCTGGACTGTGCAATCTTAAATACCAACGCAGACGGCATGCTGCAGGCGTACCACGCGTACCGTGCCCTCACCGGCAAGGACGAAAACTGTGCTGCATATATTGAAAACTATGCCAACACCGTGGCTCCAACAGCTGGTTCCGCGCCGGCTTCTGCTGCTGGCAGCGCAGCTGCTGCCGCTGCACCCGTTGGCGGTTCTGACCTGGAACGTGCCATCGTCAAGGGCCTCAAGGAACAGGCCGGTCACATCGCTGCAGAGCTGGTGAAGACCATTCCGCCGCTGGAGCTGATCAACCAGCAGCTGGTACCGGCTCTGGACATCGTGGGCAAGGGTTTTGAAGCGGGAACCGTTTTTCTGCCGCAGCTCCTCATGAGTGCCGAAGCGGCAAAATCCGCCTTCGAGGCTGTCCGCACTGCAATGGACGCTTCCGGAACATCCGGCCAGGCGAAGAAGGACAAAATCATTATCGCTACTGTAAAGGGTGACATCCACGACATCGGTAAGAACATCGTCAAAGTTCTCCTGGAAAACTACGGATACGATGTCCGCGACCTGGGTAAGGACGTGGCACCTGAAACCATCGTGGAAGCTGCCGTTGCTGACGATGTAAAGCTGGTAGGCCTCAGCGCACTGATGACCACCACCGTAACCAGCATGGAAGAAACCATCAAGCAGCTGAAGGCTGCCAAGCCGGACTGCCGCGTGGTAGTAGGCGGCGCGGTTCTCACCGAGCAGTACGCCGAAATGATCCATGCCGACCACTACGCAAAGGACGCTATGGCCACCGTGTACTACGCACAGGAAATTTTAGGCTAAATTCATAAGAAAATTCGAAACGGAGCAGAAAACTGCTCCGTTTTTTCGTTGTCTGCACGCCTTCTCAGCAAAATATGGCCATTTGGAGTGCAGTTAGAGCGAAAATGGACCAAATTTTCAGGTTTGTGCACGCTGTTTGCTTTATTTTCGACGATTTAGCGTGCAGAATGACATGAAAACAAATGAAAAATTAAAAAACAGAGTATTTTATGAGTGTGCATGCACTCCAAATTAGCATATTTTGTCTGTTTGGCGTACAAACCACAAGTTACAGCACGCTAATTCAACATATTTTGCCAAGATAGCGTGCGGCAGTGCAAAAAACAATTGACAATAACGATATTCGATAATATACTGAAGATAAGATAAAGTATCGAATATCGATAATTACGCCGATTGTGGCGCGAAAAAGGAGGTGCAGGCAATGCCGAGAGAAAAATTTCAGACGCTGACGGAGCAGATGTTTTATATTTTGCTGTGCCTGCGGAAAGAGTGCTGCGGCATGGACATCATGGAAGAAGTCGGAGAGATTACCGGCGGGCGGGTCAGTGTGGGGCCGGGAACCCTGTACAACCTGCTGGAACAGTTCGTCCAGGCCGGCATGATTCGTGAGACCAAGGTGGAAGGCCGGAAGAAGAGCTACATTCTGACGCAGAAGGGGGCCGTGGCCCTGCGGGAAGAGTTTGAGCGGCTGCGGAAGCAGGCGGCGGACTATGTGCGGCTTGTGAATGGGGAGGATTAGACCATGAGTACAAGATACAAAAGGGAACTGATGACTTATCTCCTCTTTGACTATGAGGGGATTGAAGAGCACCTGGAAAAGATGGCAGCGAAAGGCTGGTTTCTGGAAACACCGGGAAATACAATCTGGAAGTACCGGGAAGGGGAGCCGGCGGAAGTGAAGTATGCCGTGACCTATGTGCCGCAGGCATCCCAGTTTGATCCGGAGCCTGTTGCTGAGCAGAAGACACTGGAAGAATTCTGCGGAGAAGCCGGCTGGCAGAAGGTGGGCGATTTCCTGCAGGCTCAGATTTATATGAACCGGAACGTCAACGCAGTGGACATTGAGACGGAAGATGCAGTGCGTCTGGAGGTCATCCGGGAGGCCATGCAGAAAAGTTTTGTGCCTGCCAATGTGGTGCTGACCCTGCTGATGGTGTTCAACCTGTGGCGCGGGATAAACGGCTTCTTCGATGATCCTCTGAGCCATCTGTCCGGCTATGGCAGCCTTCTGGGTGCACTGTTTCTGCCAATCGGTGCCGTATTGATTTCGGCCAATCTGATTGCCTATTTCGTATGGGTGAAACGCTCAGCAAAATCCGTGGAATCCGGCGGTCGCTGCGTGAGTCCAAGGGTTGTACGGGCGCTGAATAAGTGGCAGCTGCCGGTTATTCTTGTGTATTTCGTGGGGATGGTTGCCGGCATTGCAGGGGAAGGAAACCATGAGGCCGCGCGCTACATGGTCTTCTATATGATCGGTTTCTTCGGTCTGGTTGCTCTGCTGAATGCTACGAAGAATTTTATGAAGAAACGAGGGGCATCCCGCGGAAAGAATATCGCAGTCTTCGTAATCGTGGATATCATCGGGGCTTTCGCCATGGTGGCAGTGGTCATGTGGCTTACATTTTCAGGAGGAACCTCCGGGATGGAAGAACCGGATCCGTATGCACCGGAAGTTCATGAAACCTTCCTGGTGAAGCAGACCAGCGGGGAACTGGAAGAACCGAATATCGAGTATGAAGTCAATGAGATTAAGGCAGAGGAACTCTTCGACTGGTGTCTGGAAAAACATCTGTCCCACAATATAGCCAGAGGACTGGCAATGGAATATGAGCCGGGAGTAGATGCCGGTTCTAATCTGTGGGGAGCAGACCAGGCTTACTACAGCGACTGGTTTGGAGGCCGGTGGCTTTTGACCAAAGATAATTATATCGTGGAAATCTGGTGGGCAGATGAATTGACTGATGCAGAGAAAAAGCAGATTCTGCCGAAGCTTGGAATTGAATAAAACCGACTTAACTTTAAAGAGCAGGGGGGCCTGCTCTTTTTTCATGTCCGGTATATAGGACTGGAAAAGACTTATACTTGCAATGCGAACAAATGTTCGCTATAATGAAGAGGAAGTATGTGTGAAAGGAGGAATCGGACCATGAAAATTGTAGCAAAACCTATCGATGCCATCGTGGTTTTTCAGCAGGGATCCCATCCGGTTCCCCATAAGTTTAAGTATATGTGTCCTGACGGTTCCATGAAGTACGTACAGGTGGAGCGTATCTTTGCATCGGAGATCCGGAAGGCCGGTAATTCAGAGGTCATTCTGTATCAGTGTCAGAGCCGCATCGAGGGGGAAGCGAAGCGGTACGAGCTGAAGTTTTTTCTGAAGGAGGCAAGGTGGGAACTGTATAAAATTTAAATGAAGGAGTATTGTATGGAACGTAATATCAGTATTATTGATGATTTGGATGGAAACAAAATCGTTGTAATTCACGACATTCGATTCAAAGGAAAACGGAGAATTAACTGGAAAGATGTTGAAGAATACTTGAAAGAATATGTGGGGGAGTGCTATGAAATAACGGAATATGCAGAGAAAGTATTTATTGGAAATGAGTTTCCAGATGAGTTCGGAGGATCAAATGATACGGCCAGATTAAAGGGAACCTTAGCAAAGGCCAAAGCAAATGCGGCAACCGGGATTCCGGAATTAATCGAAGTTGCACATAATAAGCGTTTTCAGAAAAACATGAAGGAAAAGCATTCTTCAGATGCAAAAGAGGGATGGTACAGATATACTTCAAATTTTGCACTTCCGGTGTACGATAATGATGGACTTGCAGTTCGTTATAATGTTTTTCGCATAGAGATGCTTATGAGGTGTACAGAAGAACATAAATTATATTTATATGATATGGTGAACATAAAAAAAGAAGAAACGAGCACCCCGCTTAAGCCTTAAGCCGTACGGTAACAAACCCGTTTCTTCTTAGACGATTATATTAGATACTGTTGCAAAAGTCAACGCCTTTTATTAAAAATGGAAAAAGGATGCACCGCAGCTACGGTACACCCTTTTCCCTTGGGTATATTTGCATATGAAAGTTTGCTGTGGATTTTAATTATTTCTCATATACTCTCGGTGGTCTTGAAAGAATTCTGGCCACGATTTCATTCTTATTGGTGCCAGTCAGATCACATGCTTCCTGAATGGTCATCTGGTTTTCACCGCTGCCGTAAATAACCCCTACGGTACCTTCAACGGCCTGAGGAACTTCGGTCAGGTCAACTACAACCTGGTCCATGCAGATAACGCCTAAAATCGGACATTTTATACCGTCAATAGTAACATAACCCTTATCTCTCATGTTACGGGGGTAACCATCTGCATAACCAAACGGCATGGTGCCCACACGGGTATCTTTAGGTGCTCTCCACAGGTAGTCGTAGCCAACACCTTCGCCGGCCTTCACTGCGTGAATCTGGGTAATGCGGCTTTCCATAGTGATGCAGCATTCAACCGGCAGGAAGCCTCTGCGGAATCCGCGGAGACCATAAATCAGAGCTCCTGGACGAACCATATTCATACGGTATTCCGGATAGTCCACCAAAGCGACAGAGTCAGAAATATGTTTATATCTGAAAGTACATCCTCTTGATTCCAGCTTTTCAATCATGGAAACAAACAGGGTATATTGTTTCAGGTCTTCTTCTTTGTTGGTCAGTGCCAGGTGGGAAAAAATTCCTTCCACATCAAGGCCCGGCTGCTGGTACATTTCGTAAAGTTCATCTTCATCATAGATGCCCAGACGGTGAAAACCGGTATCGCACTTTAAATGTGCTTTTGCAGTTTTTCCGGCACGGACAGCAGCGTCAGAGAGGGCTTTTGCCTGGGACAAATTGACCAGGGTTTGGATAAACTCCTGTTCCACTACTATGTTCATAAGGCGGTCTGGCGTGTGACCGAGGATGAAGATTGGGTAGTCAGGGTATGCTTGCCGAAGTTCCAGTGCTTCGGTCAGAGTCGCAACTGCCAGGTATGTGGCACCGGATTCCATCAGGGTTGGTGCAATACCCACAGCACCGTGACCGTAGCCGTTAGCCTTGATAACCGGCATTACAGCTACATCAGGGCCGCACATTTCGCGGATCAGACGCATATTTTCTGCAATAGCAGAAAGGCTTACTTTCACGATGGTATCACGCAGCTGCAGGTCTTCATATTTCTTAAACAAATCCATAGTTGTATTTCTCCTTACAGACCCATTTCTTCCTTAACGGCCTTGAAGCAGTCCACTGCGAAGTCCAGGTCTTCCAGAGAGTGGCCGGCAGAAACCTGGGTACGGATTCTGGCCTTGCCTTTTGGAACTACCGGATAGGTAAAGGACGTTACATACACGCCCTTCTGCAGCATGCGGTCTGCGAATTCGGCAGCCATCTTGGCGTCGTAGAGCATTACAGCCACGATTGGGTGATAGCCAGGGAGCAGGTCGAAGCCGGCTTCTTCCATCTTTGCACGGAAATAGGAAGTATTGCTGTGAACCTTGTCGCGGAGTGCGGTGGATTCGGTCAGCATGTCGAAGGTCTTCAGGGACGCAGCGCAGATGGCAGGTGCCAGGGTGTTGGAGAAGAGGTAAGGGCGGCTCCGCTGACGGAGCAGGTCCACGATTTCCTGACGGGCTGCGGTGTAGCCGCCGGAAGCGCCGCCGAGGGCTTTGCCCAGGGTGCCGGTGATGATGTCCACACGTCCTTCCACACCGCAGAACTCAGCGGTACCGCGGCCATGGTCGCCCATGAAGCCTACAGAGTGGCTGTCGTCCACCATAACCAGGGCATCGTATTCATCGGCCAGATCGCAGATGGCGGCAAGGTTTGCCACGTAACCGTCCATGGAGAAGACGCCGTCGGTTGCAATCAGAAGAGTCTGCGCACCGGCAGCCTTGGCTTCTTCAAGTTTTGCACGGAGGTCGTCCATGTCATTGTTTTTATAGCGGAAACGTTTCGCCTTGCACAGACGGGTGCCGTCGATGATGGAAGCGTGGTTCAGTTCGTCGGAAATGATGGCATCTTCTGCACCCAGAATGGTTTCGAAGAGACCGCCGTTGGCATCAAAGCAGGAGGAGTAGAGGATAACATCATCCATACCCAGAAAATCCGCGATTTTCTTTTCCAGATCCTTATGAATCTGCTGGGTGCCGCAGATGAAGCGGACGGAGCTGAGGCCGAAGCCCCACTGGTCGTAGCTGGCTTTTGCTGCTTCGATGAGCTGAGCATTGTCGGACAGACCCAGGTAGTTGTTTGCACACATGTTTACCACATGGGATGCAGCGGTGGTATCGATTCTGGATTTCTGCGGGGTTGTAATGATTCGTTCATTCTTCCAGGTGCCGCTTTCGCGGATTTCATCCAGTGTCTGCTGGTATTTTTTCAAAGCTGTTTTCATAGCGGATTCCTTTCGTTATCTGGCGGGCCGGCTGGCTGCCGCACATAAATTTATTCCTGTGTCCAGTCTAACACAACTTTTCCGGACATGCCACTGTTCATTGCGGCAAAACCTTTTTCAAAGTCGGTGTAGTGGAAGCGGTGGGTGATGATTGGGGTCAGATCCAGTCCGCCCTGCACCATGTAGGACATCTGATGCCAGTTGTCCATCTTGCGGCCGTAGATCCCCTGGAGGCGGAGGCCACGGCCGATGATTTCGTTCATATCGATGTCAACGGGAACGTTGGAAATACCCAGCAGACTGATACAGCCGCCGTTACGCATAACGGTGAACATCTGCTTCAGAGCGGCACCGTTTCCCGACATTTCCAGACCTACATCGAACCCTTCCATAATATGCAGTTCCTTCATCACCTGACGGAGATCATCCCGGGTGATATTTACTGCACGGTCTACACCCATTTTGCGGGCCAGATCCAGGCGGTAATCGTTAGTATCGGTGATGACTACACGGCGGGCGCCTGCATGACGGCAGATTCCGGCTGCAATCATACCGATAGGGCCTGCACCTGTGATTAACACGTCTTCTCCTACCAGATTCCACATGAGAGCTGTGTGAGCTGCATTGCCGAAGGCATCGAAGAAAGCAACCACGTCTTCCGGCAGGGATTCATCTACCGCAACAAGATTGGCAGCCGGGATGCATACATACTCTGCAAAAGCACCGTCACGGTCCACACCCACGCTGACCGTGTCTTTGCACCACTGGATGTCGCCGTTGAGGCAGTTGCGGCAATGGCCACAGGTCAGATGACCTTCGCCGCTGACACGCTGTCCCACAGTAAAATCTTTCACGCCGGGACCAAGCTGGGCGATTTCACCCACGTATTCGTGGCCGATGGTCATAGGCGGTTTGATATGCTGAACAGCCCATGGGTCCCAGTTGTAAATATGTACATCGGTGCCGCAGATGGCGGTTTTATGTACTTTTATCAGGACTTCGCCGGGGCCTGGTACAGGAACCGGTACCTGCCGGAGTTCAAGCCCCGGGCCTGCTGTCGGTTTTACGATTGCGTTCATCATTTTCTTCATTGTCATTCACCTTCTTTGCTCTGAATTTCACTGGCTTTCCGGCAAAGCATTTCGATGAAGTGCTCTGTCAGAGCTGATACGTTTCGGTCGGTCCGGAGGATATATCCAATAATATAGTAATCATCACTTTCGAATGGGATGCTGACAATTCTGCCTTCATTGAGTGCCGAAGGCATGATGCCGGTTCCCAGGGTGCAGCTGTTTGTGGACAGCAGTACGTTCATCAGGCTGGCACGGTCGCTGATTTCAATCTGGCGGCTGCTGTAGGTTCCGGTAATCTCTTCTTCGAAGAAGGAATTGCTGTGGTCACCCTGCTCATAAGACACGTAAGGGAAGTCTTTCAGATCTTCTGCCGCAATGACGCTGCAGCGTGCCAGAGGATGTTCCTGCCGCACAAAGACATGGGGCAGTGCTTTCAGCACCGGAGTGAAGGCCAGTCCGCGGCTTCCCAGATACCGCTCCATGACACTGCAGTCCTTGCCTTTCATGGCGATGATACCGATATCACAGAAGGCAGTTTCCGTTTCATGGATTACGTCATAGGTTTTCATTTCACGGAGTGCGAAACGGTAAGCTGCATCCGAATTTTCTTTTTCATTAAGCATCTGACCGAAGATATCTGCCACAAAGTCGTAATGCTGAGTAGAGATGTACAGCCGCTGATTCAGCGTATTTTCGGAATACCGGCCGACAATGAAATCACTCTGCTCTGCAATCTGCCGTGCGTAGCGGACGAACTCAGTTCCCGCTTCCGTCAGATAGACACCATTGCCGGAGCGTTCGAAGATTTTGATACCCAGCTCCTGTTCCAGTGCCTTTACACTGACGGACAGGCTGGACTGGGCGATGAAGAGCTGGCGTGCAGCTTCATTGAAAGAGCCGCATTCTGCGATTTTCAGGATATACTTGCATTGCTGGATTGTCATGGTATCCCTCCCTTCGGTCTTGTCACTATTATATCACGGTAAAGCGGCACACTGGTAATATCAAAATTCTATCGCGGCGGTTCAGTAAATGAAATACACAGAAAAATACTTTTCCGTATTGAAGAAACGGGCGGTTCTGCTATAATGAAACCATAAAATGCAAGCCATAAAGGAGGACCACCATGCATATCGATCGAATTGAACTTTATCTTGTAGAAAACAGATTCCATAAACCATGGCGCACAGCCTACGGATCCGATCCGGGAAACTGCGCTGTATTTGCCCGCATGATCAGTGGGGATAAGGAAGGCTGGAGTGAAGCCAGCCCGCTGCCCGGACCTAACTACAGCTGTGAGTACGGTGCTGGTGCCTTCGATGTGGCGAAGCGTTTCCTGGCTCCTTGTGTTATCGGCAAGGATTTTTCCTCTGCACGTCAGCTGAACGAAGCCATCAGCCATGTTAAAGGCAATCCATTCGCCAAGGCAGCCATTGAAATGGCATGGTGGTGTCTGGATGCAGATGTGAAGGGCAAGAGCCTGGGACAGGTACTTGGCCGTGAAAAGAACGAAGTAGACGTTGGTGAAGGCTGGGGCGTATGTGACAGCTACGATGAGCTCATTGAAAATATCGGAAAGAGTGTAGATATGGGATACAAGCGGATTAAGCTGAAAGCCATGCACGGCTGGGACGTGGAAATGCTGGAAGCAGTAAGAAGTGTATTTCCGAATGAAACCATTCATATCGACTGCAATTCCAGCTACACCATCGATGAAATCGATACTTTCAAAAAGATGGATAAGTTCCATCTGGCCATGATTGAGCAGCCGTTCCAGAACCTGGACATCTATTATCATTCCAAGCTGCAGAAGCAGATTGAAACACCGCTCTGTCTGGATGAAACCATTACGGAAGTATGGCAGGCAGAGCAGGCTGCAGAACTGGGTGCCTGCGGCTTCATCAACATCAAGCCGGCCAGAGTGGGCGGTCTGCAGAATACCCTGGACATCAACAAAATCTGTCAGCAGGCAGGTATCGGCTGCTGGATCGGCGGCATGATGGAAAGTGATGTGGGTAAGGCCATCTGCACAGAAGCTGCAGGTATTGCCAACATGGTATATCCGCACGATATTACACCGTCCACCTTTAATTATCCGGAAATCATTACAGAAAGTATCATAGAAGAAACACCGCAGCGGACCATTCAGTGCAGCGACCGTGTTGGTACGCCGATTAAGCCGGATCTGGAAAAGCTGAAGGCGAAGACTCTTGCGACCTTTGTACTGGAGGCAGAATAATGATTAAGATTGATATTGAAAAATACCTGCAGGAGCTGGAAATGCTGGTGAATATGGACAGCGGCCTGGGAAATCCGGAGGGGATTACTGCGGTAGGAAAATATTTTGCGGATCGCCTGGCGGAAGCGGGCTGGATTTGCGAGCAGGTGGATGTTGGCGCAGAAACCGGTAGGTGTACCGTCATAAAGAATCGTGAGGCAGACCACTATGATGCCCTGCTGATTGGTCATGTGGATACTGTATTTCCAACCGGTGAAACTGCCAAGCGCCCTTTCAGAAGGGATGAAAAGCGGGCTTACGGCCTTGGAACTCTGGACATGAAACAGGGATGCCTGGCCATGGCATATATTCTGGAACAGCTGCCGGAAGAAGTAAATGAGGCACTGAACATCGTGGCTATTTTCAATCCGGATGAAGAAATCAACAGCATTTATTCCAAGGGGCTGATTCAGGAGTATGCACGGAAAGCAAGCCATGCCTATGTATTCGAAGCGGCATCCACAGACGGCTCCCACTGTATTGAAAGAAAAGGACAATACCGTGCTTCCGTGGAATTCCACGGACAGGCAGGTCATGCCGGCTACCTGCTGGTGGAAGATTCCCGCTCTGCCATCAATGAGCTGGTTTACTGGACCTGCAAGCTGAACGAGCACCTGAGCTACGAAAAGAATACCAGTGTGAACGTGGGCGTCATCCGCGGGGGAATTCAGCATAATATCGTACCTGATTTTGCTGAGATGTCCTTTGAGTCCCGTTTTGAAACCATGGACGAATATGAAAAGCTGATGGAAACCATGGAAACGCTGAAAAAGCATGCGGAAGAAGCGCGCATCGAAGCAGTGGTGAAGGACGTTCTGGCCACTCCTCCGATGAAGCCGGATGACCGTACACTGGCATACGAAGCGAGAATACGGACTCTGTCAGAAGCCAACGGTATTCCGTATAAGAGCAAGCCGCGCGGCGGCCTGTCCGATGCAAACCATGCGTCTGCCTGCGGAGCCATCTGCGTGGACGGACTTGGACCTACAGGTGACTTTGACCACAGTGACAAGGAATATCTGGAGATTTCCACCATCGAACCGAATATCCGGTTCGCCTGGCTGCTGCTCTGCGACCTGGCAGATCTGAAAGCCGGAAAATAAGGAACATAAAAGGAGAGGCTGAGCCTCTCCTTATTTTTCTGTATCTCGTGCTTATTCTTCGAAGTCCGCAGGTTCTTCTTCCTGGTCCTTTTTATCCTGTGCACGGCATGCTGCATAAATCGCTGCAACCATAGCACTTGCAGTGGTTACTGCCGCAGCACCGGTAATAATTCTGTTTCTTTTCTTTTTTTTCTTCTTTGCTTCCGCCAGCGCGATACGTTCCGCTGCGGATTTTCTTAAACCTTTTTTAACCATAATAACAGCTCCTGTTTATTTTTTCAGCTTATCTTCGATTGCATTTTCAATTTTATCGAAAAAGATTTCTGCCTTGTCCTTCAGTTCATCGGCTTTGTCTTCAAGCTTATCCAACATAACTTCAGCCTTCGTTTCCAGTTCATCAGCCTTTACTTCCAGTTTGTCTACAATTGAATCTACTTTGTCTTCAATCTTTTCGCAGACTTCGTTCAGGTCTTTTCTTAATTCTTCCATGATGTAACCCTCCTGCGGTTTTTTAATAACTTGTTAACATTATACACGAAACGCGGTAAAAATGGTGATAAAATTTAGTTTTTTTTAATTTTTTATTTCCCTTTCAGCCCGAACACCACGATGCTGGCAATAATAATCAGTCCGCCAACCATGGTCATGACTGTTGGAACTTCACCCAGCATGGCGAAGCCCATGACGGTGGAAAGCAGCGGCGTCAGGAACTGGAAATTGGACACATCGCTGGTCTTCTTGGCCAGATACATTGCGTTGCTCCACAGAAGATATGCAGTGGCACTTGGCATGGCTCCCAGATATACGGTGGCGATGATGGAATATGCAGGCGCTTCCATCACCTGCGGAATTGCCTGTCCTGCGAAAGGCATGAGCCACAGGGTGCCGCATACCATACTCCAGGTGACGCATTCCACTGCGGTGTATCCCATGGACAGGAGCTTTCTGTTCATCAGGTTATAGCAGCAGAACACCAGAGCAGCCGCCATGGTCCAGAAGAGACCCACACCGCCGGAAAGACCGCCTTTGCTGGTATCGGTCAGAAGCAGAACGGCAACTCCCATAAAAGCCGCAGCGATAGCACACCAGCCCACCGGTTTGATTCTTTCACGGTAGAGTAGCGAAGCACCGATGGCTGTCAGCACCGGAGTGGTTGCAATAATCAGGCTGGATGTGGCTGATGTGAGGGTCAGCATGCCTGAATTGAAAAATATCATATACAGCGAGAATCCCATGCCGCCGGATATCAGGAACAGGGGGATATGGGACGCTTTTTTCGGACCGTGGATGTGATTACCCCGACCGATAATCAGCAAAATCACTGCAGCCAGGCTGCAACGCAGAAGCCCCAGAACGTTTGGCGTAAAGGCTGCTGCCGCAAATTTTGTGATGGGAAAGGCCGAAGACCACAGAAAGACGGTAATAAATGCGAAACTCGCTGATTTCATAGCTTTATTCATTGTATACCTCCATGACATGCTCATTATAACAAAAAATGAGAAGAAATGTAAACGGGATTGTGGTATACTTGAGGAAAGTATGCATTAGGGGGTACACCATGAAAAAATATAAAGCAATTTTATTCGACTTGGACGGCACATTAACTGAGTCCGGAATCGGCATTACCAAATCGGTACAGCAGGCACTGGAGCGTATGGGCAAACCGGAACCGGACCTGGAGAAACTGCGTGTCTTCGTGGGACCGCCGCTGAAGGAACAGTTTATGAAATATGCGGGATTTACAGAAGATGAGGCAGAGCAGGCAATCAAGCTGTACAGAGAACGGTATACCACCGTGGGAATCTTTGAAAATGCGGTCTATGACGGCGTGGAGGATATGCTGAAGACCCTGAAGGAAGCCGGTTATGTTCTGGCAGTGGCATCTTCCAAGCCTGAAGTTTTCGTAAAGCAGATTCTGGAACATTTCCATCTGGACCATTATTTCACGGAGATGGTGGGCAGTGAACTGAATGGAGGACGGTCCAGAAAATCCGAGGTAGTGGAAGAGGCGCTGCTGCGTCTTGGAGTGAAGGATGACCGTGAACATGTACTCATGGTAGGTGACAAGGAACACGATGTCTTCGGTGCCAGAGAAGCCGGTATGAACTGCGTAGCAGTAACCTGGGGCTATGGTACTGCAGAAGAGCTGGCAGAAGCAGCACCTATGCTGACTATCGATTACCCTGATCAATTAGCGAAGTATCTGATCTAGAGGAATACAATGAAACGCAACCTGTATTTAAAGACAAAGCCAGTGGAAGAAGCACTGACTGAATATATGGAAGTACTGGAGGATGCCGGTGTGCTGCAGCCGCAGATTGAGTGGGTGGATACCTATGAGGCGCTGGGACGGCAGACTGCAGGACCGGTCTTTGCCAAATGCTGTTCTCCGCTCTTTAATGCTGCGGCTATGGACGGGATTGCGGTCCGGGCTGCTGCAACGAAAGGTGCATCAGAAAGCCGCCCTCTGACTTTGAAGCTGGGGGAAGACTATAAAATCGTGGACACCGGAGATCCGGTGAAAGCACCTTTTGATGCGGTCATCATGGCGGAAGATACCATCGAAATGGATGATGAAACTGTGCAGATACTGGCATCGGTACCTGGCTGGAATCATGTCCGTTCCATCGGCGAAGATATCGTGGCAGGGGAGATGATTCTGCAGACCGGACACCGCATTCGGCCCGTCGATCTGGGCGTGCTGCTGGCCAGCGGAAATCTGCAGGTACCTGTGTATAAGAAGCCTCATGTGGCCATCATTCCGACCGGTACGGAAATTATCGAGCCGAAAGACGAACCGCAGGAAGGGGATATCATCGACTCCAACTCCGGTATGTTCGCAGGCCAGGTGACAGAAGCCGGCGGGGTGGCAAACCGCATACCGATTGTGGAAGATGATTACGAAAAGATAAAAAAGACAATTCTCAAGGCTCTGGAAATAAACGATGTGGTTCTGATTAACGCTGGATCCAGTGCGGGAACAGAAGACTATACGGTACATATTCTCAGGGAAATCGGTCAGGTCGTGGTTCACGGTGTAGCCATGAAGCCGGGTAAACCGGTTATTCTGGCTATTGTCAACGGAAAGCCTGTTATCGGTCTTCCGGGATATCCGGTCAGTGCCTATCTTGCCTTTGAGAACTTCGTAACGCCTGTTTTACGCAGGTTAAGCGGAGAATGGACCTCCGCTGCCGCTGAACCGAAAAACCTTGTTAAAGCGGTGATTTCACGCCGCATGGTTTCTTCCCTGAAGCACCGGGAATATGTCCGCGTAAAGGTTGGAAAAGTGGGCGGAAAGTTGGTTGCAGCACCTCTGGCAAGAGGTGCCGGGGCTGCCATGAGCCTGGTCCGTGCTGACGGCTTCTGCATCATTCCGCAGAACAGTGAAGGCTACGAAGCCGGTGAAACGGTGGAAGTGGAATTATACAAAGACCTGAAAGAAATTGAAAACACCGTGGTATCCATCGGAAGCCACGATATGATTATGGATGTGATCAGCGACATGATGGCAGCCGGCTATAGAAACATGTATCTGTCCAGTTCACATGTGGGCAGCATGGGCGGGCTCATGGCCCTGCAGCGGGGAGAGACCACCATTGCACCGACCCATCTTCTCAATGAAGCAGACGGGCGGTATAACGAGGCCATCCTGAAACAGCTCTTCGGAACCGGACGAATCGCGCTGATTAAAGGCGTGGACCGGATACAGGGCATCATGGTGAAGAAGGGAAATCCGCTGGGAATCCGCGGCGTGGAAGATTTGACCAGAGTCCGCTATGTAAACCGTCAGCGTGGAGCCGGTACCCGTGTGCTTTTGGATTACAAGCTGAAGCAGGCTGGAATCCGTCCGGAAGACATCGACGGCTACGATAAGGAAGCGGCAACCCACATGGCGGTAGCAGCGCTGGTGGCTTCTGAAGAAATCGATGCAGGTATGGGGATCAAGCCGGCGGCCGACGCCATGGGACTTGACTTTATCGAGGTGGGTGTAGAGGAATATGATTTTGCCATTGACCGGCAAAATCTCCAGCTTCCGCAGGTGCAGGCTTTTCTGGAGATTCTCAGAAGCCCTGCGTTCCATGCAAAACTGGACGAGCTTGGAGGTTACGGCTGGCATCAGGCAGGAAATATTATCATGATTGAATAAGGGGGAATCGTCATGACAGAGACGACCAGGCAGAACCGTCCTGTGATTCAGGTAAGGAATCTGCATAAGGTATATATCATGGGAGATGAGCGGGTGACCGCTTTGAAGAATATCAATCTGGATATCATGCAGGGGGAAATCTGCTGTATTTTCGGTACATCCGGATCGGGAAAGAGTACCCTTCTGAACCAGCTGGCAGGTCTGGAAAAGCCTACAGCCGGAGAGGTCCGCATTGGCGGTGTGCCTGTATCCAGGCTGGATGAGAATGGCCTTGCTGCGTTCCGTCAGAAACATGTGGGCTTCGTTTTTCAGTCCTACAATCTGCTGCCCGAGCTGACAGCGGTGGAAAATGTGGCCATGCCGCTTATGTTCAGGGGACTGCCCAGGGATGTGCGGGAACTGGAAGCCAGGAAGATGCTTTGCAGGGTTGGTCTGGGAAACCGGATGAACCATTATCCGGGGCAGATGTCCGGGGGGCAGCAGCAGCGTGCAGGCATCGCCAGGGCATTTATAACGCGGCCGGATGTGGTATTTGCCGATGAACCGACCGGAAACCTGGACTCGAAGACTACGAGAGAAGTCATGGAGATGATCCGTAAGTTCGCTAGGACCTTCCACCAGACAATCGTTCTGGTTTCTCATGATCCGGAGATGACACAGTATGCAGACCGGATTGTGACGCTGCTTGACGGCGAGATTATCAGTGATGTGAAGACAGAAAATAAGGAAAGATAAGGGGAAAAATTATGATGAAGTTTTGGAAAAAGAGTTTCAGTGTGTGTCTGGCAGTTCTTCTGATGCTGACCAGTGCAGCAGGAACCGGCTGGGCATCTGCCGAAGGGCAGTTTGTAGTAACCGGTTATACAGTGAACCGCAGCGGTAGGATTACGAAAGCGCTAAAAGATACGGATACTGTAGATATTACAGTTAAGTTAAAACACACCTCGCTAAAGAGTGGGGACATTGATTTGTCAATGTTGGATGCAGATCGGATGGTAGACAGCTTCAGCGGTGGTACGGCGGAATGTCAGGGACCATTGTCGGAAGAGGACGCATTGGCGTTTTCTGTCAAAGTAACCGGTCTGAAGTACAGCGGTGTGGGACAGAGCCTGAAGCTGATGGTTGGAGTAAATGGTGTATATGAACAGCTGGACATTGTAATAAAAGAATGCGAAGAATATGAAGAACCGGTTTATGAACCGGTAGTGCCGGAAACACCGGATCCGATTCCCGCACCGATGGCGCTGATGAGCCGAAATGAAATGGAAACTCCGATGAAAGCCGGGGAAACCAGAACAATTACAATCTTTGTGAAAAATATCGGAACCTCTGTCATGAAATCCCCGCTGATTACTTTCTCTGCATCGGACAGCCTGTTCCTGCCGGGAACCAGTTCTACTCTGCAGATGAAGGACATTTACGGCGGAAAGACGGAAAGCGTGGAAATCAAGGTGCAGGCACTGGATGAAATCAGCAATGTGAGCCAGTACCTGGAAATGAAACTGGACTTCCGTTACTACAACAATGTGACGATGGCTGACGGCAGCAGCAGCGGCCGTGTAACCATTCCTGCTGAAGTAAAAAAGAAGAAGGAAGAAAAGCCGGAGGAACCTGAAGTTGTAATAGACAGCCCGGTACCGAATCTGATTATCAACGGGTTTAATTATGGGGGAAGTGCTGTGGCAGCCGGTTCTGAATTCGGACTCAGCTTCCAGTTTGTGAATACCAGCAGCACCCTGCCTGTGGAAAACGTGGTAGTCACTCTGGAAGGCGGCGAAGGATTTACTATCAACGGAGGCACCAATACCTTCTATTTTGAGAAGATTGGCAAGGGCGGCAGTAAGTCCGTTTCCGTACCGATGAAAGTACAGTCTGATGTGAAAAACGGGGCTAAACCGGTCAATGTCAGCTTTAAGTACGAATACGTAGATAATAACAAGAGAATTCCGGTAAGCAGCCAGATGCAGATTACTGTACCTGTTTATCAGCCGGACCGTTTCGAAATTACATACCCTGCCGTTCCGGTTATGGTTTATACCGGGGAAGAGACCAGTGTAACCATGAATTACGTAAATAAGAGCAAAACCAGCATTCTCAACGTGGAAGCGGCACTGGAAGGGAACGTGGAAACCTATACACCGGTGCAGAATCTGGGAAACATGGAGCCGGGAAAGAGCGGAACCGTGGCTTTTGCAGTGACTGCGTGGGAAGCGGGACAGGCGGACTTTACCATTAAGTTCACTTACGAGGACGGAAACGGCGACGTAAAAACACGGGAATTCCCTGTTTCTCTGACTGTGGAAGAAATGGTTATGGAAGATCCGGGTATGTATGATCCGATGCCGATGCCGGAACCGGAACCGCAGACCAACTGGAAGCTGATTGGCGGAGTGGCAGCAGCTGCAGCAGCAATCATCTTTCTGATTGTACGTAAGAAAAAGAAGTCCGCAGCTTTGAAAAAGGAAACAGAAATGTGGAATACCTGGGATGACGGCATCAGTTTCTCCGGAGATGCAGAAGGCGGACAGGAGGCAGAAAAATGAAATTCACCGATGTAGCCAGAATGTGCTTTGATAACCTGAAGAGGCGGAAGGGCAGAACCATTCTGACTGTTCTGGGGGTTTTCATCGGCTGTACATCCATCGTGGTCATGGTTTCCATCGGAATTGGAATGACCGAGTCTACGAATCAGATGCTGGAAGAGATGGGCGACCTGTCCATCATCGAAGTAAGCCGGGGATGGAATGAAACCGGTGAGGAAACGGCAGCCCTGGACGATACGGCAGTGGAATCCTTCCGGGCACTGGAAGGTGTGGCTGCGGTGATGCCGAAAGCCAGTCTGAATCAGTATTCCATACAGATGTATGCCGGAATCAATGACCGTTACCAGTGCGGCTGGGGTGAAATCGTGGGGATGGACACGGATGCTATGGAGGCCATGGGTTATGAACTCCTTGACGGTAAGGTGCCAGGCAGCGGAAAAAATGAAGCTCTTGCAGGACAGTGGCTGGCATATAATTTCTATGACACCCTGATGCCGGAAGGACGCAATTATGCAGACCGCTGGGCTTATGATGAAAATGGAAACCAGATTGACCCGCCAGATCCATTCTTCAATGTTATAACCACACCGATTGTACTGGAAATCGACAAGGGTGACGGAACCGAGGTGAAGATCCGCCAGGAACTGAAAATTACCGGCGTTACGAAGGAAGATTACGGCAAAGGCTGGGAAACTTCGGAAGGAATTATGATGCCGATTGCGGCCATGAAGGATCTGATGACTAAAATAGACGGCAGCCCTGTTAATGCGAAGAAACTGACTTATTCCACCGTGCTGGTAAAGTGTGAGGACATCAGCCTGGTAACTGAAATTGAGGAATCGATTAAAGGAATGGGCTTCTATACCTACTCCATGGAGAGTATGCGTGAGAGCATGGAAGAAAGTTCCCGCCAGGTTCAGCTCATGCTGGGCGGTCTGGGTGCGATCTCGCTGTTTGTAGCCGCCATCGGCATCACAAATACCATGATTATGTCCATCTCTGAACGGACCCGCGAAATCGGTATCATGAAAGCCATGGGCTGCTATGTCCGGGATATCCGGCTGCTGTTTCTCATGGAAGCTGGGGCTATCGGTCTGATGGGAGGCATTATCGGCTGCATTGTCAGTCTTGTGATCTCAGTGGGAATCAATCTGGTTTCCATGGGTGTGCTGGGGGGCGGCAGCATCACAGGAGAAATGGTGCTTCAGGCCCTTATTGGCGGTGAAGGCGTGACACGAATCTCCGTGGTGCCGCTGAGTCTGATGGCTTTCGCGGTGGTCTTTTCCATCTTTGTGGGTCTGGTCAGCGGTTATTATCCGGCCAACAAAGCAGTAAAAATCCCTGCCCTTGAGGCAATCAAGCACGAATAGGAGTTATATATGGGTAAGTTTGATAAATATGAAGGCTGCGGCAGGGTGCTTATCTGTCCGGTCTGCGGAGGGCCACTGGAGCTGGGAGGACCGCAGATGCGTTCTCTCGTCTGCAGCGCAGGTCACAGTTTCGACCTGGCCAAGCAGGG
>JAZTZZ010000038.1:0-28187 GCA_045637765.1 Anaerovoracaceae bacterium
CTTCTACCCTAGCCAATTTCAATCAGCTTTCCTGATCAGTCGGGGAAGCTGAAACAATAATGGCGACATAGCCAAGTGGTAAGGCAGAGGTCTGCAAAACCTTTATTCCCCAGTTCAAATCTGGGTGTCGCCTCCATGAGAGAAGCTGCTGAGTTTACAGCAGCTTTTTTCTTTGATAATTGAAAAATAAAATCTATAATAACAGAGAAGGGATGCTTACGAAATGGAAGCATCCCTTTTCGCTTTTAATTTTCCAATGCAGCTGGTTCATATATTTTGCCGGGCAGCATAGAATGATAGAGGCATAAGAAAGGAGTACTATATGGACATAAAATCATTTAAAAGCAATTATGGCATACTGATTGCCATGGTGGCAGCTATTATCATCGGATGCCTTATCGGTGCACTCTGGCCTAATACTTATGATATGGACGGTAATATGACAGTGATGGGAGCCTCTGTGCTGAAACCTCTTGGTACAGTCTTTATCAATCTCATGTTCTGTATCGTGGTTCCGCTGGTTTTTGCATCAATTGCGGGTGCAGTGGCAAATATGCAGAGCAGGAAAAGAGCAGGAAAGGTCATGGGTACTACCATCGCTGCATTCCTTGTAACCGGTGCCATTGCGGCAGTGATTATGATGATTCTGATGAAACTGATTCCACCGGTAACAGAACCGTGGGGAAATCTTGCGGCAGGTGATGTGGGTGAACAGAAATCCCTGGCTGAACTTCTTGTAAGTTTCTTTACAGCTGAGGACTTTGTAGGACTTCTGTCACGGAGGGCTATGCTTCCGCTCATCGTATTTTCGATTTTGTTCGGGTTTGGTGTTCAGCTCAATGGCGGTAAAAATTCTGTCATTGCAAAATGGCTGGAAGATCTGTCCGGTGTCATGATGCAGATTGTAAAAATCATTACATACTATGCGCCGATAGCATTTCTGGGATTCTTTGCGGATCTGGTAGCTACTTACGGTCCTGCCATTGCAGGAAGCTACGGCAGGGGATTGGCGGTATACTATCCGGTTTGTCTGATCTATGTGCTGATTGCGTTTCCACTGTTTGCATGGTTTGGAGGCGGAAAACAGGGACCGCGTGTGATGTTCCGGCATATTCTGCGCCCTGCAGTTACGTCACTGGGCACCTGTTCCTCCGTAGCAACCATTCCGACAAATCTGGAGGTGGCGAAGGAAACCGGGCTTCCGAAGGATGTGTCCGAAATTGTTATTCCACTGGGTGCAACAATGCACATGGACGGTTCCTGTTTTTCCTGTGTATTGAAAATCGCCTTTCTCTTCGGTGTGTTCGGAATTCCTTTTGAAGGAATAGAAACATATCTGCTGGTAATTCTGGTAGCAGTAGTTTCTTCTGTAGGGATGTCCGGCATTCCGGGCGGCGGCTATATCGGAGAGTTTATCATGTGTTCCATCTTCTTCCCGACCCAGCTGGAAATTGCCTATCCGATTGCAATCACTATCGGCAATCTGGTGGATCCGCCTGCAACAATGGTGAATTCAGCCGGAGACTATGTGATTTCTTTCGTAGTTGCCCGATTCACAGACGGAAAAGACTGGCTGGAAAAAGCTTTGGAATCAAAAAAAGTATAACCAATTCAGGACTGCCGTTTTCGAAAGGAAATGGCAGTTTTTCTGTTGTGTTAAACAGACTGTTTTGGTAGAATATAAAAAGTATGCATCTGCATTAAAAAAAGAAAGAAAGCAGCAGTTATTAATTTATGGCGAAGAAAAGACACAGAGGAAGACGGCGCAGAAGCAATCGGTGGAAGTATTTCAACCGGATGGAACTGACAGAAACATACCGTCTCAATGATACACTGATAAAGAAATATTTTCCTGAAGCAGGCCGTGGCTACGAGCTTGGGCTGGGGAAGGATGATGCACATCATTACTGGCTGAAGAGCGAAGCGGAGCTGATCGTTCAGCAGGAGGATTTCCGCAGAGATTTTGCCAGGGTGGAGGCACTGCGGAGAAAGCAGCGGCAGAGACAGGAAGACATGCGCAGTCTGCTGCTGTCCTACGGCGGCATGGAAATGATCGAGCAGGCCAAAGATATGTCACGTAAGGTTTATATCCACGTGGGCCTGACCAATTCCGGAAAGACCTATGACGCGCTGCAGGCACTGAAGAAGGCAGAAAGCGGTGCCTATCTGGGACCGCTGAGACTGCTGGCGCTGGAAGTCTTTGATACTCTTAACGAAGCCGGGGTTCCCTGCAGCCTGCTGACCGGGGAAGAAAAAATCGATGTTCCGTTCAGCAATATCGTAGCATCTACCATTGAAATGTGTGATTACTATAAGCATTACGATGTGGTGGTAGTGGACGAAGCCCATCTGGTGGCAGACCGGGAACGCGGAAGCCACTGGACCCGTGCGATTCTGTCCCTGGATGCAGAGGAACTCCATATCTGTACAGCGCCGGAAGGGCTGAATATTATCGAAGGGCTGATTAAGAACACCGGAAGTACCTGTGAAGTGGTGCATCATCAGAGACTGACACCCCTGGAATTCGCCGGTGAATTCAACGATCTGAAAAATGTGGAGCCGGGGGATGCCCTGATTACTTTCTCCAGAAGAGAAGTTCTGCGGATTGCAGCGGAACTGGAAGCCGCCGGCGTAAAAGCCAGTGTGGTTTACGGTGCTCTGCCGCCGCCGTCCCGCCGCGAAGAAGTCAGAAAATTTGCTTCCGGCGAAACACAGGTGGTTGTGGCTACCGATGCTATCGGTATGGGTGTATCCTTGCCGATTCGCCGCGTAATTTTCTGCAAGACCAAAAAATATGACGGGGTATCCACCCGCAGGCTCATGGTCAGCGAAGTAAAGCAGATTGCGGGCCGTGCCGGCCGTTTTGGAAAGTACGATGTGGGATATGTTCTCACTATGGATACACCGGAGCATATTGAATACTGTCTCCGCGAGGAAACTCCGCCGGTAACTCATCTGACCATTCCGTTCCCTCAGGATGCTCTCAGTTCTGACTACTCTCTGCAGGAACTGCTGGACGCATGGCAGGAACTGCCGCCGGTGGAAGGGTTCAGCAGAGAAGATATGTGGGAATCCATGGTTCTCTACGAAGAAATGAAACCGGTTCCGAAGAAGGTGACCAAGGAGGAGGTATTCTCCTGCATTACCTGTCCGGTAGATGTGAAATCTCCGGAACTTGTGGCGTACTGGAAGTCCTGCTGTCAGGCATTTTTCCGCAAAGAATCCATGCCGCACCCTGATTTCATCGATGAAAATGCGCTTACCCTGGAAGACTGTGAACTGCAGTATGCGGCCCTGGACGTTTACAGCCGTATGCTGAAGCGCTCCGGCGAAAAGGACGAGACCATGGTGGAAAAGCTGCAGCTCTGTGAGAAAATCAATTCTCTGCTGCTGGAAACCAAGGAGGAATATCTGAAGAAATGCAAATCCTGCGGATTCCCTCTGCCGCCAAACTTCAAATTCCATGTATGTGACCGTTGCTTCCGCCGCCAGATGCGCCGTGGAGGCAGTACGGACCGTAAGCTGGAAAAGAACCGGAACCGTGCAGGCAGCGGCGCCGGCAGCAGCGGAGGAATGTCTGACTGGGAAATGGGGTTCAGGCTGGAATGGTTTGACCCGGAAGAATAGCTGAAAAAGAATGAACGACATTAAAAAAGCGGAGGCATCACAGGGATGCTTCCGCTTCTTCTATTGTATCATATCCGTACATCAGAACCGTAGTCTGCTGAATCATCATGGAAAGATTCCGGCCTTCCTCTTTAAGCTGCTGCACATATTCTGTGTAAAGCTTCAGAAGTTCTTCCGGATAGGTCTGCAGTTCCCCGCGGGAATAGGTTTCCATGGATGTGAAACCGCTTAAATCGCCCTCTGAGGTGACCGGACGTCCGGTCATGGACAGTTTAGGGTACTTCGCTGCAAAATCCTTCTCCCAGCCAATCTGTGCCTCTACAATGGTGTTAATCATATTATAGTGGCTCTGCGGCACAGCTGGGACGAAAGGCTTGATATGTTTGTTATAGTGATGCAGATTGGTGAACTGCATCATGCGGCCGTATTTTTCGGCCACCAGATTGCGTCCTTCCGCCTGACTTTTTTTCAGGAAGTTCAGCCAGCAGCTGCGCATTTCATCGGTCCAGTTGGCGTACTGGCTGCCCCGCATGATGTAGAATGTCTCGAAGTCATCCTGACAGCTGGCGCGGCCGCCCATATTTTCGGTATGCTGGAACATATCCCATTCGATTTCGATGATTGCTTCAATCATGGTCTGCATATCCATTGTTCTGCTCCTTTCATTTTAACGGAATGCCGGATCAGCCATGGGGTGCATGGCACGGATCTGTGGATTTCTGATTCCGTTCATAATATCGTTCAGGTGGTCCTGAAGAAAATTACTTTCACATTCTGAAAATCCCTGCCTGCGCAGTTCTTCTGAAACTGCCCGGCAGATGTTTTCTGTAATTTCAAATGCTTTTTCTGTTCCTTCTTTTCCCTGCAAAATACAGGCCTCCGGCAGCCCGGCAAGCTCTGCCGCTGCCAGCTGTGCCAGGGCAGATGTTTCTGCCAGTTCCTGCAGGCTCCGGAATGCCCATTTATAAAACGGTGTATATTTCCGGCTGAGCAGGTGAACCATGGAAATGGCTGCTTCCGTAAATCTCGCAGCGGACTGCATGGCGGCGATTCTGTCAGTACGCCGCATCATGCGCAGCAGGTTATACTGGCCTGCCTGAGCCATTACTGCAGCACGGGCTGCAATTTTCTTTCTGAGTACATCTTCCGGATAGAAGCTGTTCAGCTGAGTTCTGACACTGCGGAACTCTTCACAGCCATCCTGCCAGATCCGGCCGCTGACGGCAGCTGCCAGTGCATCTTCCGGTATAAAAATCCAGTCCTCATCTGTTTCAGGTATCCCTGTGAGAGAACCGAAAAAGTCCGAGACACTCATGACGCCGAGACGGTGCGGGGCGAGGATATTTTGACGGGAAAAACCGCAGAATTCATCAGGCAGTTCATCATAGACTGCCTGCAGGGCGGAACCGTATGCAGCATAATCATCATCAGACATCCAGACACAGAAGCCCGGTGCAAAATCATGATCCCATGACAGTGTGTCATCGTATCCCAGACACTGAGAACCTTCTCCGGCAAGGCCGATGGAAAGACGGTGGCTGAGGCCGGGACACAGTGCTTCTGCTGCGGAAAGAATCCGGCTGCCAAATTCGTTATAATATTTTTCTGCCAGAATCAGACCCTTCACAGCCCGATTCCTCTGAGAATTTCGTCCGCTTTGCGGCGGTAACCTTCTGCTTCTTCTCCGCGTTCCAGCTCATCCAGGCAGGAGGCCAGATTCTGACACAGGATTGCATAGGTCTGGGTTTCTGCACCGAAGTCGCGGGCAGTCAGGCTCATGGCTTCTTCAAAGAGGGCAGCAGCCTTTTCGTACTGGCTTTCACGGAAGTAGATTTCGCCCAGCAGATTCACTGCGCCTGCATAGTGGACATCATCACGGCCGCTTTCGGTGATGAAGATATCCAGTGCCTGCTTGATGGTTACTTTCGCTTCGTCCAGCTTTTCCTGAGCCAGGTAGACACCGGCCAGGTTGGTATATGTAACAGCCACGTCGATTTCTGTTTCATCCAGAGTCTTCAGGATGTAAAGTGCGTCGTTAAGGCTTGTTTCCGCTTCTTCGTAGTGGCCCAGATCCATGCAGAGGAAGCTCATGTTGTTATACAGGGTTGCCAGACGGTAGTCAAGTGCAAAGCCTCCTTCTGCGAAAATAGTCGCAGCTGCCTTATCCAGTGCCAGGGCTTTTTCGATATCACCAATCAGAGTTACTGTGGTAGCATAATTGATCAGAGTCGTTCCATGGTGTTCCGTACCGTTGAGGCCCAGCTGGTAAATCAGCTCCAGCGCCTTTTCGTACAGAGGAATACCTTCTGCATAGCGGGAAGCAGCGCGGTAGTAGCCGCCCAGTTCATTGCAGATGGAAATGGTAGCACCTGCATCGCATTCATCTTCAGCCTTTGCCAGACCCTGTTTCATGTATTCTTCTGCTTCATCAAACTGCTTGTTTGATAAAAACTGATCCAAATCATAGAAAAATTTATTCATATCCATAGTGGTTTCACTCCTTTTTTATGAGATTTTCTACAAAATATAATACCCAAAAAAACATGGCAATACAACATAAAAAAACGGAAAATTATGTTGAATTTTGGAACTAATTTGTTATAATTATGCTTAATTAGTGAGCCTGTATGCAGAGAGGCCTTTTGGGCGAAGGCTGATACTGCCGAAGGGCTTTTTTCGAGAGGAGAGATGATAGTTGAGAAAAAAATACGGATCCGAGGCTCAATCCGCTAGCGGAAGAAAGACTCTGGCAATTATTTTTGCGGCTTTGATTATAACAGTAGCTATAACCAATTTCCTGCCGGCTGATCCGATTGATTATGGATTTATGTCGGTATTGCCTGCGCTTTTTTTAATCGTTTATATCTTCGCTACCCGGCGTATTCTGGAAGCGCTGATTCTGGCTTCCATACTGGGGTTTATTATGGTTTCAAGACCTGAAACCATGGGAAACAATGAATCGTGGCTTGCCAACACCTTCACCAATTTCAGTGATGCGGCACTGGCTACCATGATGAATGAAGACATCGCATTCCTTCTGATCGTATGCGGCCTGATGGGCAGCATAATAGCCCTGATCGAAAAGGCTGGCGGTGCTTATGCATTTGGTGAATGGATTGCCTCTAAGGCAAAGACAAAGACATCTTCTTTAATTTGTACCTGGATTCTCGGTTGCGTAATTTTTATCGACGACTATCTGAATTCCATGACAGTTGGTGCATGTATGACCAAGATTACGGACAAGCATAAAGTTCCTCGTGAATTCCTGTCCTACATTGTAGACTCTACAGCAGCACCTCTGTGTGTTATCATCCCGATTTCCACCTGGGCCATCTTCTGCGGCCGTATTCTGGAAACTACAGGATGGGCTCCTGCAGGCGAAGGCATGCAGTATTTTATCAAAACAATTCCGTATAACTTCTACGGATGGATTGCAGCAATTGTTGTACCGCTGATTATTATCGGTGTGGTTCCTATTTTCGGCCCGATGAAGGAAGCGTTCCACAGAGTAGCACAGGGTGGTCCTCTGGCGCCTCCGGGATCTGAAAAGATGGATATCCGCGGCGGTAAGGACAGCGTAGTTCCGACCGATCCGAAGGTTATTAATATTTTCCTGCCGATTGGCGTTCTGATTGCTTCTACCGTTCTTATGGATTGTGACATGCAGAAGGGTGTATTCACCACACTGATTTTCATGTTTGTATTCTATATGTGGCAGGGACTGATGACGGAAGAAGAATTCTTTGATCTGGTTCTGGAAGGCATTAAGAACATGCTCATGCCGATCATGCTGATGATTCTGGCATTCCTGTTCAAGGAAGTTAATGAGCAGATTCACTTCACCTACTACGTAATCAATGCTGTAGCAAGCTTTGCAACTCCGCAGCTGCTGCCGCTGATTGTATTCATTGCACTGTCCATTACAGAGTTTATCACCGGTACCAACTGGGGTATGTATATTATCGCACTGCCGATTGTAGTACCTCTGGCTCAGGAACTGGGCTGCGATGTAACTCTGGCAGTATCTGCAGTACTCAGTGCCGGCGTATTCGGCTCTCATGTATGCTTCTACTCTGATGCGACAGTAATTACTTCTGCAGCCTGCGGCTGCAACAATTTCGACCATGCTACCACACAGGCACCGTTCGGTGTTCTGGCAGCTGTTGTTTCCGCAGTTCTGTTCCTGGTATTTGGCTTCGTAATTAATTAAGATTCAAAAAAAGAAAACAGGCGGTAACGCCTGTTTTTTTATGTTCTTATGTTTATGCTTCTGCCAGAACTTCGTCCATAATCTGCATGAGCATTTCACGGCATCCGCCGCATTTGTTGCCCACGTTTGCCATTTCACAAAGCTGCTTCAGATCGCTGATTCTGGTTTCTCTGACGATATCTTCCACCTGACCGCGTGTTACATGACGGCAGGGACATACTTCATAATCTCTTGATTTTTTATCGATAGCCATAGTGTAAGTCTCCTTCTTAAGTATTATATTTAATATACCACAATTCCGTAAGAACAACACAGTAAAAATAATCAATTTTCTGTTTGGTTTTTTCACAGAATGTGGTAAAATAGTAATGTTGAGGACGAAAGTCCATTCGTTATGTTAAATTATATTTTTGAATAAAGAAAGAAGATGAAGACCATGATTAAAGTAGACATTTTTTCCGGTTTCCTGGGAGCCGGCAAGACAACCTTAATTAAGAAGCTGATCGAAGAAGCATACAAGGGCGAAAAGCTGGTGCTCATCGAAAATGAATTTGGTGAAATCGGTATCGACGGCGGTTTCCTGAAGGATGCCGGTGTGGAAATCAACGAAATGAACTCTGGATGCATCTGCTGCAGCCTGGTGGGAGATTTTGGGAAGGCTCTGGAACAGGTTATCGAAACCTATCAGCCTGAACGTATCCTGATCGAACCATCCGGCGTAGGCAAGCTGTCTGATATTATTACTGCTGTTGAAAATCTGGAACTGGATAATGTTCAGCTGAATGGATTTACTACCGTAGTGGATGCCAAGAAGGCGAAGATTTACATGAAGAACTTCGGTGAGTTCTTCAACAATCAGGTGGAACATGCAAGCTCCATCATTTTAAGCCATACTGCAGGTATGGACGATGCCAAGCTGGCGAAAGCTGTAGAACTGCTCCGCGGACATAACGGCCATGCAACCATTATTGCAACTGACTGGGACAAGCTGACCGGTAAGCAGATTCTGGATGCCATGGAGAATAAAGATACTATCGAGGAAGCTCTGCATCATCTGGAAGAAGAGCACCATCACCACCATCATCATGATGAAGAATGCTGCTGCGGCCACGATCATGATCATGATCACCATCATGAACATGAGCATCACCATCATCATGAACACGGTGAAGAATGCTCCTGCGGCTGCGGTCACGATCATCATGATCACCACGGCCACCACCATGCAGATGAAGTGTTTGACAGCATCGGCATGGAAACTACGAAGAAATACACCATCGAAAAAATCGAAAAGGCACTGGAAGTGCTGGATGACGATGAAACATACGGCATGATTCTCCGTGCCAAGGGCATTGTGGAAGCAGAAGACGGTTCCTGGATCCACTTCGACTATGTTCCTGGTGAACCGGATGTGAGAACCGGCGCAGCCGGTATTATCGGACGTCTCTGTGTAATCGGTGCCGGTGTAAACCAGGAAGAAATTCATAAACTGTTTGAAATTTAGTGAGAAACCGGAGGAGTTGAACTATGGCGAATAATGGCGAAACATTCATGCGCGCTGGGAAGAAGGAAATTCCTGTATACCTGTTTACCGGTTTCCTGGACAGCGGCAAGACTACTTTTATCCAGGGAACCCTGGAAGATCCTGCTTTCAACAGCGGAGAGAAAACCCTCATGCTGCTCTGTGAAGAAGGGGAAGAAGAACTGAATCCGGTGAAGTTTTCCGGCAGCAACGTGGAAATCGTTGTGATTGATGACGAAGAAGAACTGGATGAAGGCTTCCTGGCAGGTCTGGAAGCAAGACACGATATCGACCGTGTAGTTGTGGAATACAACGGTATGTGGACTCTGGACAATTTCTATGGTGCAATGCCTCCTAACTGGGTGGTATATCAGGAAATGTGCCTGGTGGATGCATCTACTTTCCTGACCTACAATGCGAACATGAGAAATCTGGTGTACGATAAGCTGAAGTCTGTGGGTACTGTAGTATTCAAGAAATTTACCCGTGACATGGACAAAATGGACTATCATAAGATTGTTCGTGCAGCCAGCCGTCAGGCGGAAATTATTTACGAATACGGTGAAAACGATATCGAATTTGACAATATCGAAGATCCGATGCCGTTTGACGTAGAGGCACCGGTTATTGAAATCGGTGACCGCGATTACGCTCTGTGGTACCGTGATATTACCGAAGAAGAAGAAAAGTATTATACACAGCCGGCTAAGATTATCACTGTCAAGGGCAGAAGCCTGCTGGGCGGCGGTCTGAAGGATGATGAGTTTGTTATCGGCCGTCACATCATGACCTGCTGTGTAGATGATATTCAGTTCGGCGGTCTCGTGGCAAAATATGACGGAGCGCAGACTCTGGAACATGGCGGATGGGTTGTTGTGACTGCAGCAATTTATCACGAATACAATGAAATGTACGGTGAAAAGGGTCCGGTCCTTCATGTAACTGAACTGGAAAAGGTGGAACCGCTGGAAGATGAAGTAGCAACCTTCCTCTAAACATTATACAAAGTTAAAAAAGGCGCATCCTGCTGGATGCGCCTTCTTTTATTTCATATCAGTTGCTGCTTACCGGAATGTACGGAATGATGGCACCTGCCACCTTATTTACCGGCATGGTCTGAAGAACGATTTTGCCGGGACCTCTTACTACGGTATTGAAGATTCCCTCACCGCCGAAGAGGGCATTCTTTACACCAGGTACGGTGACAATATCCATGGAGCATGTTGCATCCATCATGGCCAGATACCCTGTATCCACGATAATGGACTGGGTAGCGGTCAGATTATACTCCACTGCATAACCGTCAATTTCAACAAATGCAGTACCGTGACCGGAAAGTTTCTGCATGATGAAACCCTCGCCGCCAAAGAGTCCGGAACCGAAACGTTTCTGGAAGAAGACGGACAGGTCTACACCTTCCTGTGCAGCCAGGAAAGAACTCTTCTGAACGATAATTTCTTTGCCCGGTGCGATTTCAATGGCACGGATGGATCCCGGGAAGGAAGAAGCAAATGCAATCTGCCCCATGCCGCCCTGCGCAGTGTAACGGTTCAGGAAGAGGGAGTCACCGGAAAACATACGGCCGAACATTTTGCCCAGACCGCCGCCGCTGGTGGTGTCCATCTTCATGTTCGGTGACATCCAGCTCATGGCACCGCCTTCTGTAATCAGGGTTTCACCCGGTTCCACATCGCAGATAACTGCAGGTAAAGGTTCTCCTACTATTCTGTATTTCATAATCTCAATCCTTTCTTTTTCCCTTCAAATGATACGTTAATGGTTTAATTGAGTGAATTATAGCATAACGCAGTATGAAACACAAGTATGTTAAATACATGTAAAGTACACAAAAGTTCTTGCGGAGGGGAAGCACCGCGGGTATAATAAAAACGTAAAGATAAGAGAGATTTTGACATGTGCAGGAAGCACAGAAAGGAAGAAATTTATGAAAAGAACAAAGATTGTGTGTACACTGGGACCTGCATCTTCAGACGCGGATGTAATGCGTCGGATGCTTCTGGCGGGTATGGATGTGGCGAGAGTGAATTTCTCCCATGGTACTCACGAGGGGCATGGACAGACCATTGATAACTTCAGAGCGGTTCGTGACGGACTGGGAAAGGCCGCAGCTGTCATGCTGGACACCAAGGGCCCGGAAATCCGTACCGGCAACTTCACAGAAGGAAAGGTGCAGCTGGAAGCAGGACAGAACTTTACACTGACTGTACGGGATATGGATGGAGATAATACCATCTGTTCCATTACCTATAAAAATCTGCCGGCAGAGCTGAAGGCCGGTGACAGCGTGCTGATTGATGACGGAAAAATCCGCATGACTGTAAAAGAAACCACCGAAACAGACATCATCTGTCTGGTTCACAATGGCGGTGCTGTAAGCAATCACAAGGGAATTAATGTACCGAATGTACGTCTGAACATGGATTATCTGAGTCCTGTAGATAAGGCAGATATTCTTTATGGTATTGAAAAGGATGTGGATTATATCGCAGCATCCTTCATCCGTAAGGCGCAGGATGTGATTGATCTGCGTGATTTCCTTGATGCCAACGGCGGCGAAAAAATTAAGATTGTCAGCAAAATCGAAAACATGGAAGGTATCGACAATTTCGAAGAGATTCTGAATCTGTCCGATGGTATCATGGTTGCCCGTGGTGACATGGGTGTTGAAGTTGATTTTGAACGTTTGCCTGGTATTCAGAAGCGTTTCATCAAGCGCTGCCAGCAGAGCGGCAAAATCTGTATTACTGCCACTCAGATGCTGGAATCCATGATTTCCAGTCCGGTTCCGACCAGAGCGGAAATTACCGACGTGGCAAATGCTGTGTTTGACGGTACTTCTGCGGTGATGCTTTCCGGAGAAAGTGCCATGGGGGCATATCCTGTGGAAGCGGTAGAAGCCATGGCGAAAATTGCACGCCAGGCAGAGCAGGACGATCCTCGTTTTGTACCGGGAAATGACCATATCTGGCATGAAATGGATTCCTCTGACACTACCAATGCAGTGGGACATGCTGCATGTACGCTGGCTAAGGACATCCGTGCTGCCGCCATTATGGCCATCACCAGTTCCGGATATACTGCAAGACGAATGAGTAAATTCCGTCCGGGAACCAGCGTTATTGCAGCGACTCCGTATGAGAAGACATTCCATCAGCTGTCTATGGTATGGGGTGTACAGCCGATTATTGTGGACAATCTGCAGAATGTGGATGTGCTCATTTACTGCTGTCTGGAAGAAGCGAAGAAAAACGAACTTCTCAAAGCCGGGGATAAGGTAGTTATCAGTGCCGGTGTTCCTCTGGATGTTCCGGGAAATACAAATATGATCCGTGTGGAAATGGTATAATATCTGAGGAAAACAGAGCAGGATGCTTTATGGCATCCTGCTTTTATTTTCGGATATCTTCAGCATGAAAAAAGAGCCGTCACATGGACGGCTCACGGTGATTGTCTATTCCTGCGGTACTGCTTCTGATTCCGTTTCATTGCTGTTCAGAAGCCTGTCATACTCTGCAAAGACTGCATTTTTAATCTTGTTTCTTGTTTCAGAAAGCAGCGGATGAGCAATATCCCGGAAATTGCCTTCACCCATTTTATGACTTGGCATTGCCACAAACAGACCGTTCTGTCCTTCGATAATTTTCACGTCATGTACGACGAATTCATCATCAAAGGTAATGGATACGATGGCTTTCATTTTGCCTTCGTCGGTTACTTTTCGAATTCTTACATCAGTAATTTCCATAACTATCCACCCTTTCCAAAGTTATAATAAGACACTCTAATTATAACTCAAAATCGGCTGATTATCAAGGTTATTATAGGCACACACCGTATCGTGAAAAAAAGGTTCACTTTTCCCGGGTTTGGGGTTTGATTTCGGGGAAAGATATGTTACAATGTTAATAGAGTCCGTCTGCCCTGAGGCAGATGGCAGTCTAAACTGGAGGTAAACGAAAAGATGATCAGCTTATCTGAGTTTCATAATATACACTGTATCGGAATCGGCGGAATTGGTCTTTCTGCAATTGCCGAAATTCTCTTATCCAGAGGATACAAGGTGACTGGTTCTGATATGAAGGAATCTGATATCACATCCCACCTGGCACAGAAAGGTGCCAGAGTCTTCCTGGGACACAGAGCGGAAAATGTGGAAACTGCCGATCTGGTAGTCTATTCTGCTGCAGTAGGTCAGGACAACCCTGAGCTTGTTCGTGCTGCTGAGCGCGGTATTCCTGCTGTAACCAGAGCGGAAATTCTGGGTGTTCTGATGGATGAATACGAAAACAGCATTGCTATTTCCGGTACTCACGGCAAGACTACGACCACTTCCATGGTATCCCTGATTCTGGACCGTGCCAAGCTGGAACCTACCATTCTGGTAGGCGGCAATCTGGCAGAAATCGGCGGCAATGCGAAAGTCGGCAGCAGCGGATATTTTGTAACGGAAGCCTGTGAGTATATGGACAGCTTCCTGAGCCTGCGTCCGAAAATTGAGATTATCCTGAATATTGACTCTGACCATCTGGACTATTTCAAGGATATCGATCATATCGTCAGTTCCTTTGACCGGTTTGCAAACCTGGTACCGGAAGCCGGCACCATCATCGCTTATGAAGCGAATCCGTTTGTAAATAAGGTTATTCAGGGGCACAGCAACGTAATCACCTTCGGGCTGAATGAAAACTGCACTTACCATGCACAGAACATTCTGTTTGATGAAAACGGAATGCCGTCCTTTGAAGTTCTCAGAGACGGATGTGTTCTCAGTAAAGTGCAGCTGTCTCTGCCGGGAGAACATAATATCCTTAATGCACTGGCAGCTTATGCATGCTGTCATAATCTGGGTGTGGAACCGCAGACAATCTCTGAAACACTGCACAGCTTCCGCGGTACGCAGCGCCGCTTCGATATTGTAGGAACCACTGCAGGCGGTGTAAAGATTGTAGATGACTATGCACATCATCCGACTGAAATCCGTGCTACCCTGAGCGCATCCCAGAATGTGCCGCATAACCGTCTGTGGACAATCTTCCAGCCGCATACTTACACAAGAACGCTGGCTCTCTTTGATGATTTCGCAGAAGCTTTCGAAAAGACTGATGTGCTGATTCTGGCGGAAATCTATGCAGCCAGAGAAAAGAATATCTACAAGATTTCTTCTGCACAGCTTGCTGAAAAAATCCGCCAGATTCATCCGGAAAAGGAAGTTCTCTTCATGCCGGAGTTTGCAGATATCGCAGGTTTTGTTTCTCAGCATGCATGCCGTGGGGATATGGTTATTACCATGGGTGCCGGTGACATTTATAAAGTAGGGGAAATGATTCTGGAGGCATAAATATGGAATCTGAAGCATTGAAGAAATATAAGGAAAAAGAAGCGCAGCGGGTGGCAATTAACATGAAGCATCTGGAAAATGGTGTGGAATTTGTGGATCTGTATGCGGCATATATTGATGAAGAGGTGCAGATTGGTGCGGGAACTGTAATCGGGCCGTGTGTGACGCTGAAAGGAAAGACCGTTATCGGACAGAACTGCGTCATTGGCCAGAACACCCGCGTTGAAGATTCTGTTCTGGGTGACGGGGTGGATGTACAGTCCAGCGTGATTCTGCAGAGCAGTGTGGGAGCGGAGACTACTGTAGGTCCGTTTGCTTACCTGCGTCCAAAGTCAAACGTGGGTGCACACTGCAAAATCGGAGATTTTGTCGAGGTGAAAAATTCAAACTTCGGCGACGGCTCCAAGGCATCTCATCTGACCTATATCGGAGACTCCGATGTGGGACAGAATGTAAACTTAGGTTGCGGCGTAGTTTTTGTGAACTACGATGGAACGAATAAATTCAGATCAACCGTTGGTGACGGTGCGTTTATCGGATGCAACAGCAATCTGGTATCGCCTGTAAACGTAGGTGACGGCGCTTATGTAGCAGCCGGCAGCACAGTTACAGAAGACGTCGAAGGCGATGCTCTGTATATTGCCCGTGCCCGGGGCGTGAAGAAACAGGGATGGGTTTCTGCCAAAGGAATCCTGAAAAAGAAAAAATAAGTAGTTGTAAAAAACAAAAGAAAGAAAGAGGTACGTAACAGTGACAAGCGGAGTTTTTTCTGAGTACAAAATTTTTGCAGGAAATTCAAATGACGAACTGGCAAAGGAAATTGCAGACAAGTTAGGTAAGCCACTTGGCCGTGCAACTGTAACCAAGTTCAGCGATGGTGAAATTTCCGTAAATGTATGGGAATCTGTAAGAGGACGTGACATCTACATCATTCAGTCCACCTGCAACCCTGTAAATGACAACCTGATGGAACTGCTGATTATGATTGATGCAATGAAGAGAGCATCTGCAGGCAGAATCAATGCAGTTATTCCTTACTATGGATATGCACGTCAGGATAGAAAAGCAAAGGCAAGAGATCCAATCACAGCGAAGCTGGTTGCAAACCTGATTGAAGCTGCTGGTGCAGACAGAGTTTTAACTATGGACCTGCACGCAAACCAGATTCAGGGTTACTTCGATATTCCGGTTGACCACCTGATTGGTATGCCGATTCTGGCTAAGTACTTCATCGATAAGCAGCTGGAAGATGTAGTTATCGTTTCTCCTGACCACGGCAGCGTGACCAGAGCAAGAAATATGGCACAGTACCTGAACTGCCCAATCGCAATCATCGACAAGAGAAGACCTGAACCAAACAAGAGCGAAATCATGAACATCATCGGCAACATCGAAGGCAAGAACTGCATCATTCTGGATGATATGATTGATACTGCAGGTACCATCTGCAATGCGGCAAACGCAATTAAGGCTATGGGTGCAAAGGCTGTATTCGCTGGTGCTACTCATGCTGTATTATCCGGTCCTGCATGCGAAAGACTGGAAGCTTCCGCAATCGAAGAACTGGTTCTGCTGAACACTGTTCCTCTGGCTGAAGAAAAGAAGCTGGAAAAGATGACCTTCTTATCTGTAGCTCCTCTCTTTGCAGAAGCAATCAGCAGAGTATTCAGCAACGGTACCGTAAGCGAACTGTTTGACAAATAATTTTTTACATTACTTAAGATATACAGGAGACATAATTTATGTTCATTATTGCAGGTTTAGGAAATCCTGGAAAGAAATATGAAAATACTCGGCATAATATGGGATTTCTGACCATAGACCTGCTGGCAGAAGAATATGATATCAAAGTTGATAAACTGAAGTTCAAATCCCTGGTCGGCGAAGGACGTATCGCCGGCCACCGGGTTCTGCTGATGAAACCGCAGACTTATATGAATCTGAGCGGTGAAGCGGTGCGCGAAGCATTAGCGTTTTACAAAATCGAGCCGGAAGAACTGATTGTTATTTATGATGATATCGATATTCCAACCGGTACTTTCCGTATTCGTAAGAAGGGAAGTGCGGGCACTCACAACGGAATGCGGTCTGTGGTTCACCAGATTCAGAGTGATCAGTTCCCGAGAATCCGTGTGGGTATCGGAAGTGAAAAGAAAGTGGATTTAATCAATTATGTTACCGGCGGCGTATCCAAAGGCGAAAAGGAACTGCTGGAGGATGCACTGGTGAAATCGGCGAAAGCTGCGGCATGCATTGTAGAAAAAGGTATCGACAAGGCCATGAATGAATACAATGTACGTCCGCCGAAGAAAGAAAAGCCGAAGAAGGCAGAGCCGGCAGCAGAGGCAGATAAGCCGGAAGAGGGAAAACAGGAATGATTAACATTTCGGGCATCTCTGAGAGCAGAGTCGCTCCCGTAGCTGCTTATTTATCCAGAGAAGAAGGTCAAAGCATTATCATCGTACCAAGCGAAAACAGGGCGAAGAGACTGGCTGAAGACCTCTCTTTTTTTATACGGGACAGGGAAATTTATGTGCTTCCTGCGGAAGAACATGTTTTTCTGAAATATGAGGCCAGAAACCATGATATGATGATGGACCGGCTGAAAGCACTGAAGGCATTGCGTACCGGACAGCCGGCTATCGTCATTGCCCCGGTTTCAGCTGCCATTAAAAAGATTACACCTCACGAAGCTTTTGAAGAGAAGGTGGTGAAAATCACCCTGGGAGAAGAGCTGGATGTGGAACTTGTAAAAGAACGTCTCGTGCAGATGGGCTACGAGAGAATGGGTGTAGTGGAAGCCCGCGGTGAATACAGCATCCGCGGCGGCATCATCGATATTTACACACCGGACGGGGAGTATCCTTACCGAATTGAACTTTTCGGAACAGAAGTGGACTCCATCCGAACCTTTAACATCGATACCCAGAGATCCGTGGAAAACCTGAAGTTCGTGGAAATATACCCGGCTGAACAGGTTTTGCTGGAAAAAGACCAGTTCCGTGAGGCGGCGGAGAAAGTCCGGAAGGAATACACCGCAGCTGCTAAGCGGATGGAAAAGAAATCGGAAGAAACAGCAGAGAAACTGCGCAGGCGCAGAGACGAGCTGTGTGAATATATCGAGCAGGTGGCCAATGTGCAGCTGCTGGAAAACTACCTCCACTACTTCTACGATACTACGGAGTATCTGTGGGACTATATGGAGAAAGGCTGGGTCATGATTGACGACCCTGACCGTATATATGAAGCGCTGGATCTGAGAACCAGAGAACTGAAGGAAGACTTTGCAGTTCTTCTGGAACGGGGGCAGGTCATCCCGAAGGACGAAGCGCTGCTGTCTGACCGCAGCGATTTCATGAAAATTCTGCAGATGCCGAAGGTGGCGGTATTTACACCGTTCCCAAAGGCGGTAGCAGGAATCGACCGGTTTGATAAGCTTTATAATCTCCAGAGCCGTCAGACACTTATCTTTAACGGTAAGATGAATGTACTGGAAACCGAACTGAAGTCCTATGTAAACAAGGGTTATAAGGTTACCATCGTATGTGCATCGAAGGAACGTCTGGATAATCTGCGGGAATTCGTGGAGCGGATCGGCATCATCGGCGTGCAGAAAAACGGCGGCGAAGTCCGGTTCGAACAGGGTGTGCTGAATGGCGGCATAGATTTTCCGACGGAGAAACTTTGCTGGATCAGCGAAAAGGATATTTTCGCCAGCCAGAAAGCCAGCCGGAGAAAGAAAAAATATAAGGATAAGGGTCAGAAAATTCAGAGCTTTGCCGATATGCGGCAGGGCGACTATGTGGTTCATGAAAATCACGGTATCGGCCGCTTCCTGGGAATCGAGCAGCTGACGGTTCAGGGAGAAAAGAAAGACTATATTAAAATCAAATATGCCGGTGACGATATGCTCTATGTTCCGGTAGAACAGATGGACATCGTTCAGAAGTACATCGGTAATGACGCTGCGGCACCAAAGATGAATAAGCTGTCCGGCGGTGAGTGGAAGGCTACCAAGGCCAAGGCCAAGGCTGCCATCGCAGTAATGGCAAAGGATTTGATTGACCTCTACGCTCAGCGGCAGATGGAAAAGGGATACAGCTTCTGTCCGGATACCGTATGGCAGAAAGAGTTTGAAGACAGCTTCCCATACGAGGAAACCGATGACCAGCTCCGTTCCATCGAAGAAATCAAGGCGGACATGGAAAAACCGTTTTCCATGGACCGACTCCTCTGCGGTGATGTGGGCTTTGGCAAGACGGAAGTTGCAGCTCGTGCCCTGTTCAAATGCGTGGCCGACGGCAAGCAGGCAGCGGTTCTGGTTCCGACCACAATCCTGGCTAACCAGCATTATTACACCCTGAAGGAACGGTTTGAAAACTTCCCGTTCAAGGTGGAAGTCATGTCCCGGTTCCGCAGTGATGCACAGAACCAGCAGACGCTGGATAAACTGGCAAAGGGTCAGGTAGACCTTGTAATCGGTACCCACAGACTTCTGTCTAAGGATGTAAAATTCAACGATTTGGGACTGCTGGTGATTGATGAAGAACAGCGTTTCGGCGTGGAACATAAAGAAAAAATCAAGCAGATGAAAAAGAACGTGGATGTACTGACCCTGTCCGCCACACCGATTCCGCGTACTTTAAATATGTCGCTGACCGGAATCAAGGATATGTCCCTTATCGAGGAACCGCCGGAAGAACGCTATCCTGTGCAGACTTATGTACTGGAGCAGGATGATCAGATTCTGAAGGAAGTCATCGAAAGAGAGCTGGGCAGAGGCGGCCAGGTGTATGTAGTATTCAACCGTGTCCGCGGCATTCAGAAAATTGCGGATCAGATCGAGCAGCTGGTGCCGGATGCAAGGGTAGCAGTGGGACATGGACAGATGAACGAACATGCACTGGAAGATGTCATGCTCAGCTTCATCAACGGAGAAAACAACGTTCTGGTGGCTACCACCATCATTGAGTCCGGTATCGATATTCCGAATGCCAATACCATGATTATCATGGACTCCGACCGATACGGTCTGTCCCAGCTTTACCAGCTGAGAGGACGTGTAGGCCGTTCCAACAAACTTGCCTATGCATATCTCATGTATCAGAAGGATAAGGTGCTGACAGAAGTGGCACAGAAACGTCTGACTGCCATCCGTGAGTTTACCGAATTCGGATCTGGTTTTAAGGTTGCCATGCGTGACCTGGAAATCCGCGGTGCCGGAAACCTTTTAGGTACGGAGCAGAGCGGCCATATGATGAACATCGGTTACGAACTCTACTGTAAGCTGGTGGATGATGCAGTCCGTGCACTGCAGGGTGAAATCGTAAACGATAACAAGGAAGAGACCTCGGTTGAAATTCAGATGCCGGCCTATATTCCGGAACGCTATATTGAGGATGAATCTCTGAAGCTGCAGATGTATAAAAAAATCGCTTCCATTCGCAATTACGATGATGAAGACGAAATCATCGATGAAATGCTGGACCGTTTCGGCGATGTACCTCAGGCTGTTGTGAATCTGGTGAAGATTTCACATATCCGTTATCTGGCTGCGGGATTGTCGGTGCAGCGGGTATATCAGCAGAATGGAAAACTTGTATTCCAGTTCGGAAAGAAAAATCCGCTGAGCGGGTTTGCCCTCATGAATGTCACTGCAAAATTTGGGCAGCGGGCATTCATTCACGGCGGGGTGGAACCGTTTATCCGGCTGACCACCGATCCGAAGAAGCTGCTGGATGATGCCATCAACCTTCTTGAAACCATTGATGCAGATAAAAAAAGTGCAGGACCTTTACAATAAAGGTCCTGTTTTTGTCAGCATACTTCTGAGAAAGTCAGCTTTCCATCTGCCGGGCCAGGAAGCTGGCACCGATTTCGGCCGCCATCAGTTCTGAATCTCCCAGGGGCTTGGTGCCTTTGGGCAGAATGGTGATGGAACCGATGGGATCGCCCTGTGAAATGATGGGAACTACGATTTTCGTATCATTTAAGTAGCGGTTTTTGCTCTGAATGATCCGGTCCAGCTCCATATCTACCATTTTATCGGTATATTCTTTTCTTGATGGTCCGGCAGCAGCAATTACCTGGTCTGTATCAGATACGATAACGGTGCTTCCCAGAATCTGGGCGGCAGTATCCGCGTATTCTCCTGCAAACTGGCCAAGTTCACTGATAGGGGAGTATTTTTTCAGGATAATTTCTCCAGTGCTGCTGGTATAAATTTCCAACGGATCGCCTTCACGGATCCGCAGGACACGGCGGATTTCCTTGGGAACAACTACCCGGCCCAGGTCGTCAATACGGCGTACAATTCCTGTTGCTTTCATGTGTGTTTACTCCTTTTAAGGTTGGAATTTCTTTGTAGTTAGTATCACTCATTTCCTTTAAATCATGAGCAGTATTTCCCGAATATCATTGCTAAATTTTGCATGTTCCCACCATATTTACTGGAATCTTACGTAAATATATGGTATACTGAATTGTTAGAATATTAAAATGGATAAACTATGCGCAGATATGAAAAGTTTAACAGGAGGTTATTATGCTTTTTAAGAATATCGCAGTATTAAATAAAGATTTTGAAGTTGAAAAAGAACGTTATGTTCTGGTAGAAGGAGACCGCATTGTTTCCATCACCGGTGAAGCTCCGGCTGACTACACAGGAGAAACATATGACGGAAAGGGCAAGCTGATGATGCCTGGTTTCTTCAACACTCATGCACATTCTCCAATGACGCTGATGCGCGGCTATGGCGAAAACATGGCTCTGCAGGATTGGCTGAACAAGCTGATTTTCCCATTTGAGGATCACCTGACCAGCCCTGCTGTTTACTGGGGTACTACTCTGGCTATGGCAGAATCCCTGCGTTTTGGTATCGTATCCACCAGTGATATGTACTACTTCATCGACGATATGGCAGCTGCAGTAAGAGACTGCGGTGCCAAGGCCAACATCTGCCGCTCCATCGTGAACTTCTGTGAGCCGGATGTATGGAAGCTGCCGTCCATGAAGGAAATGGTAGATACCTACAATACATGGAATGGTGCGGAAAACGGCAGAATTATCATGGATATCAGTATGCATGCTGAATATACGTCCAACGAAAACGATGTGCTGGCAGTGCAGGGCTTTGCCAAGGAAAAGGGTGCGCGTATGCACATTCACATGTCTGAAACCCAGCTGGAGCATGAAGAATGCAAACAGCGCAGAGGCGGAAAGACTCCGGTGCAGTACTTCAACAGCCTGGGCTGCTTTGATATGCCGACAACTGTAGCACACGGTGTATGGCTGGAAGGTGAAGATTTTGACATTCTGAAGGAAAAGGGTGCAACCGTAGCATCCAACCCAATCAGCAACCTGAAGCTGGCAAGCGGTGTATGCAATGTGCCGGAACTGCTGAGAAGAGGTATCAACGTGGGTATCGGTACTGACAGTGTATCTTCCAATAACTCCCTGAACTTCTTTGAAGAAATGAAAGTATTCGCTATGGCTTCCAAGATGTACTACAAGGATCCGACTGCAGTTACTCCGCAGCAGACTCTGTATGCGGCTACCAGAGCCGGTGCACTGAGCCAGGGCAGAGAAGACAGCGGTGTGATTGAAGAAGGTATGAAGGCTGACCTGATTGTAGTTGATATCGATCAGCCGCACATGCATCCTGTTCATAACATGGCTACCAATCTGGTGTACTCTGCATCCGGCAGCGATGTGGTGCTGACTATGGCCGACGGTAAGGTTCTCTACCAGGACGGCGAATACAAGACTATCGACATCGAAAGAACCATCTTCGAAGTAGAAAAGGAAACTGCAGCGATCCTGAAGAAGCTGTAGAATGTGGAGGCATTGATTTATGTCAAATTCCAATAGTAATAAATTTCTGAAGGGGGCAGCCATTTTGGGGATTGCCGGTGTAATCGTCAAGATTATCGGCGCTGTATTCCGTATTCCGCTGACAAACTGGATCGGGACGGATGGTATGTCCTATTACGGATGTGCGTATCCGATTTATTCCCTGTTTCTGACCATTTCCACTGCAGGGATTCCGGTTGCCATTTCCAAAATGGTTTCTGAACGTGTGACTGTCCGTAATTACGGCGGTGCCCATAAGGTATTTAAGGTTTCCCTGGGACTGCTCAGTGTAATGGGTGTTGTGTCCTTCCTGCTCTGCTATCTGGGTGCGGATTTTATCGCAGGTACGGTGCAGAATAATCCGGAAGCGGCCTCTTCTATCAGAGCAATTGCCCCGGCACTGCTGTTTGTACCGATTCTTTCCGCGTTCCGTGGGTACTTCCAGGGACGTCAGAACATGAATCCGACTGCAGTTTCCGAACTGACCGAGCAGACTGTCCGTGCAGCGGTTGGTCTGTCTCTGGCGTACAGCTTCCTGTCCGTAGGACTTCCGGAGGCGGCTGCAGGTGCCACATTCGGGGCTTCCGCAGGTTCCTTTGCATCCATGGTGGTAATAGCACTGATTTACATGCTGAACCGTAAAACCATTCATACTAAGATTCACCGCGGGGATAATAATCTGGAGGAAACCGGAGAAATCCTGAAGAAGGTTCTCATGATTGCCATTCCGATTACGTTAGGTGCTTCCATCATGCCAATCATGAATGCCATCGACTCTACGGTGGTTATGGGCCGGCTGGAGGCTACCGGCTGGACCCATGACCAGGCAAAATCCCTCTTCGGCCAGCTGTCCGGCTACTGTGCGTCTCTCATCGGTCTGCCGCAGATTTTCACTCAGGCAATTGCAGTGAGTCTGGTTCCTGCCATTTCTGCTGCATGGCTTCGTCAGGACCGCAGTGAACTGCAGGAAAATGTAAAGCTTTCACTCCGTGCGACCATGATTGTGGGATTCCCTTGTGCAGTAGGCATATTTGCACTGGCAGAGCCGATTCTGCTGCTGCTCTTCTCCAGCCGTCCGGCAGAAGCAAGTGCTGCGGCACCGACTTTGATGGTGATGGCGATCAGCGTAGTATTCCTGGCTTCCGTTCAGACTCTGACCGGCGCACTTCAGGGTGTAGGCAAGCAGAGTGTTCCGGTGTGGAATCTGGCTGTGGGTGCCATCTTCAAATTTGCGGCAACCTGGATCTGTGTAGGTATTCCTGCAATTAATGTAAAGGGTGCACCAATCGGGACCATTATTGCGTATCTGATTGCAATGATTCTGGACCTGCGTGCAGTGAAAAAGTATACGGGTACAAGTTTTGATATGAAGACGACCTATGTGATTCCATGTGCGGCGTCTCTGCTGATGGGTGTTGGTGCATTTGCAAGCTACCGCCTGCTGTTCATTTTAACTGACAGCAACGGTATTTCCACACTGTTGTCCATTGGTCTGGCAGTGCTGATCTATGGTGCACTGATTCTTCTGATGAAGGGTATCACAAAGGATGAAATCGCAAGACTGCCAAAGGGTGATAAACTGGTTCGCCTGCTGGGCAGATTTCTCAGATAAAGTGAGGAAATACAAATGATGAAAGACTATGAAATGCTGAAGGTGCCGGCTGATACTGCCGAAGCAGCTATCCGCCGTCTGGATGAAATCTTAAAGGTTCTGAGAGTAGAATGTCCGTGGGACCGGGAACAGAATCACGAATCTATCCGGGGCTGTCTTCTGGAAGAAGCTTATGAGGTGGTGGATGCCATCAACAATCAGGATGATGCAAATCTGAGAGAAGAACTGGGAGATGTTCTGCTGCAGGTTGTGTTTCATTCCCGCATGGCGGAAGAGGAAAAACGGTTTGATCTCTGCGATGTAATCAACGAAGAATGTGAAAAAATGATCCGCCGCCACCCCCATGTTTTTTTAGAAGAAAACCTGAAAACTATTGACAAAGTACTTGAAAAATGGGAAAATATCAAGGTAAAGGAATCTGGACAACCAGACCGGACCAGTAGACTGGAAAAGGTGCCCAGGGCTTTGCCCGCTCTGATTCGGGCGAAGAAAGTGCAGAAAAAAGCTGCAGATGTGGGGTTTGACTGGAATGATGTCGCTCCTGCCCTGGATAAAGTAAACGAAGAAACTTGTGAGCTTCGTGAAGCATGGATGATGGGTGACCGGGATGCCATGAAGGAAGAACTGGGAGATTTACTGTTTTCTGTAGTAAATGTGGCCCGTTTCCTCGATGTGGATCCGGAAGATGCACTGACTTTCACAACAGAGAAGTTTATCCGCAGATTTGCTCATATTGAAAAAGCTGCTATGGCTTGCGGCAGGCAGATGGAAGATATGAGTCTGGAAGAACTGGATCAGCTGTGGGAGCAGGCGAAACAGAAACCCGGTAACGCACCTGATGCTGGTAAATAATAGACGTTAATTGTTAAGGAGGAATATCAATGAACAAGGCTGAATTAGTAGCTGCAGTAGCAGAAAAGACTAATTTTACTAAGAAGGACGCAGAAGCTGCAATCAACGCTGTAGTAGACTGCATCGAAGAAGCTTTAGTAAAGGGTGAAAAGGTACAGTTAATCGGTTTTGGTACTTTTGAAACAAGAGAAAGAAAGGCAAGACAGGGCAGAAACCCTAGACAGCCAGAAGAAGTTATTGAAATTGCTGCTTCCAAGGCTCCAGTTTTCAAGGCTGGTAAGGCTCTGAAGGACGCTGTAAACAAGTAATTCAATAAAACATAAATTTGTTAATATGGGCAGCAATGCCCTTATTAAATATTTTAAACCTATTGCTCATTGAAGGTTGATTTATTATGAGAATCGATAAGTTTTTAAAAAATTCAAGACTTATAAAGCGGCGTACCGTTGCGAAAGATGCCTGTGATCAGGAACGAGTAAGCATAAACGGGAAGGTTGCTAAGGCTGGTACTGAAGTCAAAGTGGGCGACATCATTCATATTGAGTTTGGCAGCAGTTCCATCGATGCAAGAGTCCTGAATCTTGTTGAATCTTGTAAGAAAGAGGCCGCAGCAACTATGTATGAAATAATCCAATAAAAAAGACCTGTAAAGGTCTTTTTTATTTTTCAGAATACATTCTGCAGGGTAAGTTTCTGATTGGCGGTCAGAAATGAGAGCTGCTCGATGACCGAGTTCAGTTCGCCGGCAGTATTGGATTCATCCTCTGCCTCGGTATATTTTAATGATCTTGCTATGCCGTAATCAATGGAATTAATCGTTTCCGTGTGGAGCAGATATAGTGCGACCTTGCGGAACTTGTGCCAGTCATCATTCAGTCTGTCCATCTTTTTCTGCACAGAGGTCCAGTTTCCCTGCTGGATATCAGGCAGAATTTCCTGGCGAATATCTTTGATGAGATTCTGACTTTGGCTGTCAGCGTAATGGAGAAACAGAATGCATCCACCCAGTGTAAGAAACATAATCAGAGATGCTGCGATAAAATCTTTCACAATCTCACCTCCGGTGCAAAGCATTGTCCACGGGTATCCTTCATATATATATGAATCTGTTTGTTTTCATCGGAAACTGCCAGAAAAACAGATTTATATGATGTGATTCCTTTTTCTGCAAGCCGGTGCTGGAATTCAGATTCTTTCAGATTCAGCATAATCAGATTTCTGTGGTATACGATACCGTCTGCAATCAAAATAAGCGGAAGCATTCCGTCGACAGAAGAAAGATGCAGATCCTGCGGAGTTACAGGACGGACGTCCGCCTTTTGAATGACGGATAACTGCCCATTTGATTCGATGATGGCATACTGTACATTGCAGATTGAAGGACAGTTTTCCAGACGGAGCTGTTCCATAAGGTCTGTGGTGGTAATACGAAGCCGTCTCAGCTCCTTAATGTTCAGTTTCCCTTTTTCAATAAGAATAGCGGGCTTGCCGGAGATGAAATTCTTGAATCCTTCACTTCTGACAGAAAGTAAGGAGCAGACTATTTGCAGGAACATAAGTGTGAATATAGCAATGATCCCATTAATCAGTGAAACATCCGGATCATCGATGGGTATGGCAGCAAGTTCTGCAATCATGAATATAATAACCAGCTGAAAAGGGGACATTTTGGAAAGTTCTGATTTGCCCATCAGCCGTATGGCGAAAAGAACCAGGGCGTAGAGAATTAAAGTTCGAACGGCAACAATCAGCACAGCATATACCTCCATACAATTGTGATATAAAAGTATTGTTTACAGATATAAGGTTTGCTATACTGAATTTAGTCTGTTTCGGAAAGGAGAAAAAATGAAATACTGTTCTTCGCATACTACAGCAAGACTTTCAGTTCTGTACTTTTTCATATACTGCCCGTTGGGAGCACTTTGCCCGCTGATCAGTCAGTATCTCAGCTCCATCGGCTTCAGTGGAACACAGGTGGGAATTATTACGTCACTGGGGACTGCTACGGCATTCTTTGCTGGAATCTTCTGGGGTGATGTATATTCCAATTCAAAACATAAAAGAATGATTCTGGCCGGTATGTGCCTGGCTTCGGCAATTTTGGCTCTGGCTGGTTCCGGAATAAAGGGATTCATTCTTTATACATTCGCGTACTGCTGCATGTACTTCTTCCAGTCACCGCTTCATGGGCTGTGCGACTCACTGGTACTGGGCAAGGATGGGAGCTTCCCGGTTATCCGTGCTTTCGGAGCAGTAGGCTATGCTGTATGCGTGTTCATTACAGGAAAGCTGTGCGATGCTAACGGACTGCATACGCTTTTCTATGTCTACGCAGCAGCATTCGTGGTTTCAATGGTACTGCTTTTCCGTGAGGAAGAGCCGGAAATGGCTGTAAAAAAGGAAGAAAAAATCCGTATATCAGCACTGCTTCAGCAGAAAGAATTCATAAGATTGACCATATCTGCCTTTTTCGTAATGGGGACAAGCCTTGCTCATAATACTTATTTCGGCTTCCTGTTCCGCGATGGCGGAGGCGATGTGAGCGGGATTGGACTTGCTTTTATGCTCATGTGCGGCAGTGAAGCAGTATTCATGATTCTGATTCCAGGTCTGACGAAAAAGTTCCCGGCAGAGAAACTAATTCTGTTTGCTATGATTCTTTCTGCCTGTCGATTTGGTTTCTATGCAGCCGGACCGACATCCGGTCTTCTGCTGGCCACATTCTTCCTGCAGGGGATTGCCAATGGCATTCTGCTGGTGGAACTGATCAAGTACGTAAACTTCCTGGTTGAACCAAAATACAGCAGCGCAGCTATAGCTGTATTCTATGCAGTAGCAAGCAACCTCAGCGTTATTGTCTGCAATTTCATAGGGGGGATTATACTGGATGCAGCCGGGGCCAGAATGGTTTACGCCTTCTATTCCTTATATAATGTAGCGGCTGCAATTCTGTATATCGTGTTTGGTCTGCATAAAGATAAAAAATATCACAAAAAGTAGAAAAAAGTTGTTGACTTTGGATTGCGGATGTGATAATATAATCAAGCTGTCGCTGATGCGGCCGCAAACAGCACTGAAAAACATCTTTTAAAAAAGTTGAAAAAAGTGCTTGACAATATTACCCGGTTGTGGTAGTATAAATAAGCTGTC
>JAZTZZ010000039.1:0-2350 GCA_045637765.1 Anaerovoracaceae bacterium
AAGATTCGGCTGAAATACAGGGGATTATCATAACCGATGATCGTAGAAATCTCTGTAACGTTATAATCAGTTGTTTCAAGCAGGCTGACGGCATTATTGATGCGGATCGTCAAAATGTATTGCATAGGGGACTTCATAGTCATCTGCTTAAAGTTGCGCAGAAACCAGCTGACACTCATGCCACGGGACTGAGCATATTCTTCAATGCTGATGTCCTCATTATAATGCTCATTAAAGTATTTTCTGGCATAGTCGATTTCTTCCTGCAGATAGGAACTGACTGTGGGTTTACGCTCTTCCCAGCTGCGCTGAACAAGCAGGAAAATCTGCCGAAGATACATTTCCAGAAGCTCTTCGAAACCTGTCCGACAGGTCTGAAGCTCATGGATCATTTCCTTGAACAGATACGCATATGTAGCGGATGATCCAGAATAGATCACATGTCTATCCAGGGGAATATCGTAATGCTTCAGGATATTTCTTACATCAGATCCGGTGAAGTGAACCCAGTAAACCTCCGGTCTGTCGACCGCAAAATATTCATAATGCTGTTCCTGTTTCGGCTGGAACAAGACCATATGGCCTGCAGCAACTTCCTTCGGTTCACCGTTGAAGTAAAAGACGGTCTTTCCGGAAGCTACATAGAGCAACTGATAGTCGATGCGGCCACGGGGACGCCAGGTTGGAAGGCGTTCATGCGTTCTGAGTCGGTAAGTACCACAGCTTCCCACAATCAGGGGTCTGGATTTATCCTTGAAGGGAACTCTGGAGTTGTTAAGGTAACCGGAGTTTATGTACATTTTACAATCCTCCTATATCTGTATTGTGCAGATTGTATATTTGCTGAAAGATGGTTTGCAAAAGTAGGGGGAACTGGGGTAACTTCAAACATCAATTTACTATATAGTATCATTTTGTGCAGGTTTTGTCCATTCTAGTTTATTCATTTTTTCGTAATTTTTTTCTAGAATACAGTCAGAAGCTAAAACGTAACAGCTCATAACGGAAAAACAAAATAACGGAGGAGATAGATATGATTATTCCCGCCCATTATGAAGACCTGCATACCCATCATGTAGGCACTACCCCCAACCGAAGTTACTTTATTCCGGCATCCCGCAGAATGGATGACCTAGTGGAGAACCGTGAGAATTCTGACCGGTTTCAGCTGCTGAATGATAACTGGAAGTTCAAGTACTGTGAAAGCATCCATGATTTTGAGGATCTTTTCTATGAAGTGAACTATGATTCCTCTTCCTGGGCTACGATCCCTGTTCCCAGCGTTTGGCAGAATCACGGCTACGACCAGCATCAATACACCAATATCCGTTACCCTTTCCCCGCAGATCCTCCCTATGTTCCTTATGAGAATCCCTGTGGCGCATATCTTTATGACTTCGTATATGAAAGCAATGCGGTAGCGCCCAAAGCTTACTTGAACTTTGAAGGTGTTGATTCCTGCTTCTATGTATGGCTGAATGGTACATTCCTGGGCTACAGTGAAGTTTCTCACTCCACTTCCGAGTTCGATATCACCGAGACTGTCAAAGAAGGAAAGAACACTTTGGCTGTCCTGGTCCTCAAATGGTGCGATGGCAGCTATCTGGAAGACCAGGACAAGTTCCGTACCTCCGGTATCTTCCGGGATGTGTATATCCTGAAGCGTCCCGAAAACTGTATCCGGGATTACTTCACCACCACACAGCTGGATGATGAAGAAGCCACTGTCCGTATCCGATTTGCATATAATGGTGAGTTCGTTCCGACGAAGGTCAAACTGCTGAATGCAGCTGAAAAGACTGTTGGTACCGGTGTTATTAAGGTGTTTGATGGCGGCGCTTACACCCATCAGGCAGTCTTCACTGTAAAGAATCCTACTCTCTGGAATCCTGAGCAGCCTTACCTGTACACCTTGGTTCTGGAAACCCCTGATGAAGTCATCACTGATCGCGTCGGCTTCCGTACGATCCATATTGAGAACAACATGGTGTTCCTCAACGGCAATCCTATCAAGTTCCGCGGTGTCAACCGTCATGACTCTGATCCTGTTACCGGCCCCGTCATCAGCGTCGAGCATATGAAGCGGGATCTTCGGATGATCAAGGAATACAACTTCAATGCAGTGCGTACCAGCCACTATCCCAATGCTCCTATGTTCTATCAGCTGTGCGACCAGTATGGCTTCATGGTTATCGATGAAGCAGACAATGAAAGCCACGGCGCATCCGCCCTGTACTGCAAAGAAAATGATATCTGGGAGAACCACGTGGAAACCTGGAACGAACCCTTTGCAGATAATCCTGACTTCATGGAAGCTACTATGGACCGTACCCAGCGCTGTGTCCAGAGA
>JAZTZZ010000040.1:0-39553 GCA_045637765.1 Anaerovoracaceae bacterium
ACGGGCATTTTCTCCCATATGACCGATTCGCACTACCTTCCCTGCCAGCACATCAAAACAACCGGAAATCAGAATGTTGTAATCATTTTTCATGCCATCAAGAATTTCTATATCGGTGATTCCTTCCGGAACAACCACAGCAGTTACGGTGTTTGACCATCCGGTTTCCAGATACATCTCCAGCCCGCCTTCGGCCAGCGCCTTTCTTGTGGCCGCTGCTATACGTGCGTGGCGATCGTAAATTGTATCCTCCATTTCAAAGAAATTATCGACTGCGGCTCTCAGGCCATAGATGTCGCTTATAGGCATGGTGTACGGGAACCACTGATTCTTATAATAGTCCTTGAAGTTCAGAATATTTGCATAAAACGATGCAATCGGAGTTTTTCTTGCTTCCATGGCCTTGTATGCTCTCTCGCTGACCCAGAGCATTGTCAGTCCCGGAGGCGCAGAAAGTGCTTTCTGCGAACCACCGCAGAGAATGTCGATTTTACTGTTCGAAATATCCAGCGGTTCTCCGAACATTCCGGCAACCGAGTCAACGACGCTCATAATTCCGTACTCATCCAGCACCTTGCTGATGGTTTCCACATCATTTAGCACGCCGCTTGGAGTATCGCAGTGCACCACTGTTGCGTATTTGAAATCGCTGTCTTTTTCAAGAAAAGCCCTGAGTTCTTCAATTTCCGCCGGTTTGTGGTAATCGCCCACAAATGAAACCGGATTGCCGCCGTAAATCTTTACAAAATCAGCAAATCCCTTGCCGAAGATTCCGTTGTCCACAACCAGTACTCTGTCACCCGGCTCTGTCAGGGAAGCGCAGGCTGCTTCCAGCCCCAGAATCCCTTCACCGCTGAGAATCAGTGCTTCATTCTGTGTATGCAGAGCTTTGGAAAGAAGCTCGCAGGTTTCTTTATAAAAATCGTAAAACGCCGGGTCAATATCCGGGTTGGTACATTCCAGAGCCCTTGCCATTCTCACATTTTCTTTTACCTGAGTAGGTCCCGCTGTCATAACTTTGTACATTTCATCACCTCATATCTGGATATCTAAGCTGCCTTGGCAGATTTATTTTTTTACAACTTTTTTGATTTGCTGGATAAACGGCAGAACTACAATACCTGCAGCTCCTACCTGGAGAACATTTCCCGGAATGGAGCCCAGCGGTACAACCCAGTTGCCGTAAAGAATTACTTCAGCCAGATAGTATCCTATTATTTTGATTATCAGTGCCAGTATTATAGCTGTCACATTATTGACCGCCGAAGATTTAAAAGGTTTCTTCTCTGAAACCACGCCGACCACATAGCCCATAGTTCCCACGACCACAAAGGTAAAAGGTGCCCACGCTGTCCATCCACTCATAAGGTCAAAGAGTCCCATGCCAAAGGCTCCTGCTGCCGCGCCGATTTTAGGTCCGAATACCATGGCCGCCACAAAGAGCGGCACGTTGCCCAGGTGAATCAGCCCACCGCTGCCTACAAAAGGCAGTCTGATGTTAATCAGCCATGTTGCTACATATGTCAGTGCAATAAAAATCGCACATACCGCAAGCTGGTAAGTTTTGCTTCTGCTTTGCATCACATCGTCTCCAAATCCGGCAAACAAATTTTTATTTTTCTGATTTTGCCGTCCCAATGCATGCCCTGTTTTTCGCGTTTGCCATATATCCATACTAACCGAAAAGTGAGCATATTAAAATATGCACTTTTACTTTTTTTGACATATACAGTATGCTGTAATTACTCATAAAATCGAACTGTATCTCTCAAAACCCCAAAAAACCAAATAACAGTTATCACGTTATCTTTTCACACATAAAAAAGAACGCAGCTTATGCTGCGTGCTAATTTAACTATTTAAGTTGATATTATTCGATGATTTCAGTTACAACACCGGAACCTACTGTTCTGCCGCCTTCTCTGATCGCGAATCTAAGACCTTCTTCGATAGCGATTGGAGTGATGAGGCTGATTGTCATTGTGATGTTGTCTCCTGGCATACACATTTCTGTTCCTTCTGGAAGCTGTAAGTCACCTGTTACGTCTGTTGTTCTGAAGTAGAACTGTGGTCTGTAACCGTTGAAGAATGGAGTATGTCTACCACCTTCTTCTTTCTTCAGTACGTATACTTCGCCCTTGAACTTTGTGTGTGGCTGGATTGTACCTGGCTTGCAGAGTACCTGTCCTCTTTCGATTTCGTTTCTCTGTACGCCTCTGAGAAGTGCACCGATGTTGTCACCTGTTTCTGCCTTATCTAAAAGCTTTCTGAACATTTCAACACCTGTTACTACTACTTTTCTCTTTTCTTCTGTTAAACCAACGATTTCTACTTCTGTACCTACTTCTAGGATACCTCTTTCTACTCTACCTGTAGCTACTGTACCTCTACCTGTGATGGAGAATACGTCTTCTACTGGCATTAAGAATGGCTTGTCGTTGTCTCTTTCTGGTTCTGGAATGTAGCTGTCTACTGCTTCGAAGAGTTCAAGAATCTTGTCGCCCCACTTCGACTGTGGATCTTCTAATGCACCGAGTGCGGAACCTCTGATGATTGGTGTGTCATCTCCTGGGAATTCGTACTGGTCAAGAAGTTCTCTTACTTCCATTTCTACCAGGTCAAGTAATTCTTCGTCGTCTACCATATCGCACTTGTTAAGGAATACGATGATGTATGGTACGCCTACCTGTCTGGAAAGAAGGATGTGTTCTCTTGTCTGTGGCATTGGACCATCTGTTGCAGCACATACAAGGATTGCGCCGTCCATCTGAGCAGCACCAGTGATCATGTTCTTTACATAGTCAGCGTGGCCTGGGCAGTCTACGTGTGCGTAGTGTCTGTTTGGAGTTTCGTATTCTACGTGAGCAGTAGAGATAGTGATACCTCTTTCTCTTTCTTCTGGTGCCTTGTCGATGTTTTCGAAGTCAACCTTCTGACCCAGACCGTATCTTTCGAACAGAGTCTTAGTGATTGCTGCAGTCAGAGTAGTGTTACCGTGGTCTACGTGACCGATAGTACCGATGTTGATATGCGGTTTAGTTCTTTCAAATTTAGCTTTTGCCATGGTTATCAATCCTCCTAATTTTATAACGTTATTTTTTGGAAGTGTGGATTGGGCGTCCCCATCCACGGGGTTTTGCTCAAACCTATCGTCTATTCTACCATAGATTGTCCACTTTTGGCAAGTGGATAAACCTCAGGAACAGGAAAAAACAGCGAAAAATTAAGCTTTTACAGCGATTTTTCATCTTTTTCCTCTGTGTATATATTTTACCACATTACAGGGATTTATGATATAATTAATTTAATAAACGAACGCCCCGGAATAAAGGAGATTTTGCCATGAAGAAAGAAACAAAGAAATCCATCATCGCTTCCGCTGCCACTCTGGTGGGAGTTGGTGCAGTATACCTGTTCGGTGCACTGCTGAAGAAGAAAAAATAACATTTTTCGCACATTTAGAGTGCGGGAGTTCTCGCTTTGCACGCTAAACTCACAAAATTGATCGAGTTAGAGTGCACTCAAGCTGTGCAAAATCGTGTTTTCAGCGTTATCTATCAAAGCTCAAGGCTTATAACCAATTTTTTGCACACTATTTGTACTTTTTAAGGCAAAATAGAGTGCATCCTTACCAACTGTTCAACTCGTCGAACTTGATTCTGCACGCTAAAACCCGCAAAACCCACCGAATTAGAGTGCAGAAGCCCGCAAACAACAAACCGCCTCGAACCTCTTTTCAGAGATCCGGGCGGTTTTTCATTGCATTTAATGTTCCAGCAGATACCTGGTCGTCTTATATAAAATTTCCGGCAGTACTTCGAAGGAGTATACAGTTTCCACACGTTCTGTGAACTGGTGCGCATCCTTTCCGTAGCATCCGATGTCCGCAACCGGCAGGTCAAGTTCCCGCATCTCGTCCAAAGGAAGATTATATACGATACCGAATCCCGGCATATTGTCCTTCAGGGCCTGAATCGCACCTTCTTCTTTCGGTGCTGCAGCGTAGCTCAGGTCGGAGATGCAAGGCAGGAATTTCTTCTGCACCAGGTTATAGTCACATTTTGTGGTGCTTACCGCGTGTTCCACCGCATCAATCAGCAGTTTTTCTTCCGGCATGACGCCTTCTACATAAATGTGCGGATAATACGGCGGTGTCAGATATACAATCAGCACTGGATTCTTGTCGGACCACAGGGAATGGACATATTCCACCACCTTCAGAGTCTGGTCACGCACGTCCAGCTCAGGGTCACGGGAAACTTCTTCCGCGTATCTTCGAACCATACCGTCGAAACCTTCGCCCACTTCCGCCTTTACCAGGGCATACAGCCGCTCATAGCTGATGGTTCTTTCCACCCACGGAAGATTTTCATAGTTGGCGCCGCTCATGGCACAGTAAATGACATAGGCGTCATTCAGATTATTGATTACCGCACGGAACGCTTCCGCACCCACCTTCAGCATCTTTTCCATCACCTGTGCCGGTGTACTGCAGTGGGTAGCAAAATTGAAGAACAGAATGGACTTGGTTGCAATCTGTACAGAATATTCCGGCTTCAGGTCTCTCTGCATCAGCGTAATCGGCGGCAGTGTCACTTCCCCGTCAACCACATCTGACAGTACCGGATTCAGATTTACTCTTCGGGTAATTTCCGCTGCAATCTGATTTGGGTCCAGGCCGCTGAAGGATTCTCCCACGTGGCTCTCTTTTCCCACAATCAGGAAGGTCGGCATCAGCTTGCCCACCGTGCCGATATACTGGTAGACATTGGTGTCCCCCGGATAAGCAGGAGCAATGTAGTCCGGATCCAGCATTGCCAGATAGCGGTAACCCTGCTCTTTTTCCAGTCTTACCAGCTCCGGAACAAAGGTAAGCATCCCTTTAGAGCTCCCTTCTTCATCGCAAACCGCTGCAAAAATGATGTTTCCTTCGAATTCCTCAATGGACTGTGAGATCCGCTCCATCAGAGCCATTACCACCGCAACACCGGACTTCATATCGAAAATTCCGCGGCCGAAGAGATACTTTCCGGACTCCAGGTCCTCCCGTACTTCTTTCTTCAGACTGCTTACTTCTTTCAGCCTTTCCGCCAACTCATACGGTTTCGTCGCAAAATCCGCCAAAGTACCATAGTCGGAGATTCCCACTGTATCGGTATGTCCGATGAAAACAACGGTTTTGTCAGACTTAGCCTTTTCCCCGTTGAGAACGGCAACCACGGTCTTTCTGTTCCACGGATCGTTCTTCACCGGCAGGAAATAGAGCTTTTCCGGATACTTTTTATAATAGTCCATCTGCGACATGATTTCATAAACCTTGTCACTGACGTCGATTTCGCCCTCAGTTTCGACGATACTCTTTTCTTCCACCAGCTGAACTACGATTTCTTCGATTCTTTCTTTTAAATTATGGTACATAGCCTGCTTCCTTTTCACCCGTAATCATAGAAGTTAATATGTTCGTACTGTGTACAGCTTGATTCTACCACATAATATGTCAAATGGAAACAAAATCCGTCATTTCCAGACATCCCAAAAATTGGTTTCGGTCCTACTAAAATTCATAACTGCAGCGTATAGAAAACCCCTCTACTGATTTCTCCAGTAAAGGGGTGCATTTCAAACACAGAGCTGTTTTTTATTATTTAATCTTCCGTTGTATTATCTCTATCCTTGCTGAACTCCAGCATTTTAACTCCCTGATACAGAAGCTGTCCTTCATCGCCTTCCCGGAGGCCGCCCCACTTGCGGTCACTCATGGAAAGCTCGACAGTCTGTCCGTCTTCGAGAAGGAATGTGGCATAAAACACCCTGTCATTCAAGTACCAGTTGGAATATTGTGCATTGTCACTGGTAATAGATTTTCCGATTATTTCCGCCCGCACCAAAACCTCCGGTGCCCGGTTGTTTTTCACGCGGCGGTATTCCGCTTTAATCAGCTTGTACATCGGCCAGATGGCAATCACTGCGAAAACCAGCAGGATTTTAAATAATTCGTTCCAATCCATGTGAATCCCCCTTTCATTGAATGCAACGATATCTTTACTGTATTTTATCAATTTTCACACTTCACTTCAATAAAAATAAGGCAGGATTTTAGCCCCAGTCTTATTTTTCATTGCCCCCACCACTTTACTGTGATAAAATGCATTTAGTAAGGGGTATTATTTTAGAAAGGGGGACCATATTATGAAGAAACATATCACGATTTTATTGCTAATGGCACTATTGCTCTTTGCTCTGTGTTCCTGTTCCAGTTCATCGGAAACTACGAGCTCAATCAACACGTACACTATTGAATACAACGGAAAAATCTTTACAGTAGACAAAGATAACCACACTATATTTGATGGAACACATACCTATAAATACAGTTTCTCAAGAGATTCTTCATCTTATAAGATTAACATCACTTATCCAAATGGATCCACCTACTTTTGGAATGAATCAGGCTCTTTTGGAACCGGCGGGTGGAGCGATGACTACAATGAGGATCTTTATGTAGATGGTTCCACTTTGTGCGATGTGGTTTTAATCAAGGCTCCTAAGGCAGATAATTCAGAAAATAATTTTACTGGGATGCTTTTGATTTGCGTTGGTATTTTTAACGCTGCGTTTCCAAAAGCCGCCTGGTTTATTGGGCACGGATGGCGATACAAAAACGCCGAACCATCTGAACTGGCAATAGCAATGCCACGAATTGCTGGAATTATAGCTGCAGTTGCCGGCATTATTATGTGGTTCTCATAATATGATTTCAATACTCAATTACTGAACAATCATAACCACAACAGGGGGTTGTCAATATGTTATTTGGCGTAATGAATGTGCTTGCTACAATTTTTTATTGGACATGGTTCATCTGGCCTTTTGTTTTGTTTGCCGGCTTAGCCAGCGGCATCAAAGAATTGCTTCTACCAAATCCAATCAAGCCTGTAAATACATTTAACAGTGGTTTTATTACCGCTTCGATATCCATGTTATTTATTGTGGCAGGACTTGTATATTCGGCACTCTATTAATTTTAACCAACAGATAGCTTAGAAATATTTCTGCTTTATAACATAATAAAAGGGCTGTATATCAGCCCTTTTTTATTTTTCTTTTTTTCTGATTCTAATTTCCAGACAAATGGCAGCTCCTGCCAGAATAAAAGGAACCAGAATACTAATAATGCCAGGAACTATATTTCCCTCTGGTACTGCCGCCCTATTCTGCAGAAATCCGAAAATCCTTGCAATACCAGTGATAAAAAAGAGAATCGCTAAAAATATAAATCTGTTTCTCATAAAAGCCCCTCCCAATTAAATACTCATCAAAATCCTTTTAAATCGAAGCTTAAGCATAGCTGTTTCTCCTTAATTCACCACAATTCATGGCACACCATCTCTGTAATTTCAAGTCCGACATTTCGCAACCGCTCCACTACATACAAAATATACCAACTGAAGTCTGTAGGACCAAACTGGCGGTGTTCACTAGGCAGGTGTTTGCGGTTCTTATTGAGAAGCAGGGATACCTCATTGCCATGAGATGCCAATACAGTAACGCCTGGAACGTCTGCAGTTATATCTTCTGCTGCAAAATCCATCATCACCATGACGGTACGACCCTGTGCTTCCTTTTTTCGAATGATAGACCAAAGTTCCGCTTCTGGGATTTTGCTCTGAACCCACTCGCAGCAGTCGTCCTCCGAATCCTCACACATTGGAGAATGCCACGCAAAGCCTTTCTCATCATAAAACACGAAACCAATCTGCAGCATTTTCTCCAATCCAACTATTTCTTTACCGTATTTTATCAACAATCACACTCCTCTTCAATAAAAAGTTCTTATTTATTCTGATGAGGATAGAAGATGCTATCCTGAACCACTCACAACTTATTTAACACTTCTTCTGGAAACCAGAAAACCCTTCACAAAATATGTGTGAAGGGTTTTATTATCAGAGCAGGTTTCTATATGTTACTTCATCATCATTGATATCGAATATTTTAAAGGCTGCTTTCGGCGGTACAATCATCACAAAAGGTTCATTTGCATCAATCTCAACAGTTTGATTCTCCTCTCCATATATTTCAATTCGTGAAATCTTCGGTTTATTTAAGGAAATGAGAATCGTCTCATCATCATAAATATCAGGGAAAACAGCCACATTATCCTCTATATCGTAAATCTTACCACCCGTTCTGAAACGATACCCGAAATCAAATCCAGGATGATCAACATAAATAGAAAAAACATAAGCAGTTTTCTTAGCATTGTAATGAAGTGTCGCCGCAACATCTCCATTTGCTGCCATAATGCTTTCATAATTCGCAGGCACTTTCCTTGTTTCAATGTCATAAGACAGCAGATTCTTTTCACTTGTACCAATGGAGTTATTAAGCTCAGGTAAAAATGCGTATACTCCTAAACATATAATAATGACCAACACCCCTACTATCGTTCTTTTCATATATTAGTTCCCCTTTCATCAAATCCAAATACCTTTACTGCATTTTACTCAGGGCTTTTTCAAGCCATTCATTCTGATTGCGTACAGAACAGGAATACCGCTCCCCACAAAAATAGATGTCCAGATCCCCGTACCAGTTTTGAATATGCAGCATTTTTCCGGATCCAGTGCTTCCATTAGGGAACTCTACACCTTCGAAAGTGAAATAAACATTCCATTGGAAATCATCTGGCCCTGTCTTACCATAGCGAGTACCCCTTGGCATAAGATTCTTGAAATTCCATTTATATGTGCTCCAGTAAAAGTGAGCAAACAGTCTTTCAAACTCTTTACTGTCTCTTTCAAATACAAACTCGGCAGATTCCGTCTGCGTGCCGACTCTATAATCCCCACTGATTTCGACGCACTTATCAAGAGTAAGCATCGGAAAAAGTTCCAGTAAAGTTGACGTTCTAAAGTACGATCCTACAGAAAAAATCAAAACCCCTATAATAATCCCTACGAATAATTTCTTCTTCATAAAAATGCCCCCCTTTCACCCAATCAAAATATCCTGTACTTTATTTTTTCGATTTTTCTCTCAGCTTACAGCCAGCAAAAGAGACTGCAATCATAAGTATAAAGGAAGCGGCATAGGCAGGAAAAACAGTGTGGCTCCATCTCGTCAAACTGAAGCCAAATGACAGCATCGGCAAATAAAAGAACTGCGAGCAACGCCCAATGATATTCATCCAATAGGCATGTAAAACCAGTTCCTGAACCGCAAGCAACATCAAATCCAATGCAGCAATTAGATTCAGGCAGATAACAAGAGTTTTCGTGCTTTGGAGTTTTCCTTTGAGAAAATAAGCAAAGCACCCCCAAACAGCCAGAAATAAAATCGAGATTAAACCATATGGAAGAATCAAAGATATGCCTGTCAGCATACACCAGTTTTGTATTACACCAACAGCCAAAGGCAATGCACCTAACAAAATACAAGCACCTGTCATTTTTTCGTCCCCCTATCTTTTTATTGTATTTTATCAATTTTCACGCTTTAATTCAATAAAAAGTTCTTGGTTGTTCTGGCTAGGATAGAAGAAGCCCTACTGAATCATCCACAACTTATTTAACGCTTCTTTTGCAAAGCAGAAAACCCTTCACAAAATATCTGCGAAGGGCTTTATTGTATTTTATCAATTTTCAAATTTCAGTTTAATGGTTCATCAGTTAATACATCAATGCGAAGGGCAGTATATCGTTTTAGCTCGTCTTCTGCTTCTTGATATTCTCCCCCATAGTAATAGATTTTTACTTGTTGTCCTTCATTAAAATATGGTTCAATATTAATTTCCCTCTTAATAGTTCGATATTCATTACATAGAAAATTTACATTATCTACAGAAAAAAAGAATCCACCCCCACCCCAATTAACGTTCTCTACAATTCCATCTGCAATGATTAAATCACCCTCATTATAGAACTTATCAAATGGATTGTAATCTTTCACTTGGAAATCTATCCATTTAAAAGCGATTGAACAAATTCCAATCACAATCAACAGAGATAGAAATACAATGTAAATAGTAGATGTAAGAGACAGTTTTTTCTTATCTTCCAAAATAGTTTGAACTTTCACAATAAGACAGATACCAATAAAAGCACATATTACTATAATAAACAAATCATCCCAAACAACACTATGCGGTGCTCCTATATCATACAATGTTTTCCACACTATATTATCCCCTTTCAGCAAATCTAAATATCTTTACTGTATTTTATCAATTATAACGCTTCGCCAGAAATCCCTTACTGAACTACTCGCAAGATGCGAATAGCCGCCAGTATCAGAAAGCTTATAGCAAATAGGAAATCAGCTGCAGCGCCATATTTCTTTCCAGACCTTAGTTCTTCAATTCCATTACAGAGACAAACAGGCCCCAGGCCTGCAGAGGTCATCAGAAGTGCGATATCATAGGAAATGACTTTTGTTAATCCTAAAAAACCAAATATCATTACTGGTATTGCAAAAAACATCTTTACTTTACTCATTCTATATCCCCTTTTCACCCATTCAGAATATCCTTTGCCATATTTTATCAATCTTCACACTTCACTTCAATAAAAACTTCCTGATTGTTTTGACGAGAAGATCTGCAATTTTCTTAGCCATAACCAGACCTCATCCTTTCTCAGAAAAACCCTGTTAAGGATGCACTGTGAGATGAATCATCGTTTTCGCCGTTGAGCAGACTTGAGCGGTATTTCTTCGAAATCCCGCCGGTCTTGGCTCCTCCTCAGTCGCCTGCGACCCGTGACCTGCTCCAGTGTCCACTGGACACTTTCGCTGACGGCCACGCTCGAGAGTTCAAGTCCGCTCTCAGCCAGTTCAGAAAAAAGAAAAAGGTCCATCCCAAGGGATGAACCTTTTCTTTTTGTTGGAGCTGTTGAGCAGACTTGAACTGCCGAACCTCATCCTTACCAAGGATGCGCTCTACCGACTGAGCTACAACAGCACGCTCACAACATCAATGATTATATCATTATTCAACGATAAATGCAAGCACTTTTTTAACAAAATATAAAATATTTTACTCTTCCAGATATGCCAGTACTTTTTTTCGGATTCTCTGCAGGGTATTGTCGATGGATTTCGGTGAACGGCCCAGGGATTCTGCGATTTCCTGATATCCTTTGCCTTTCAGTTTTTCGTCCAGCACCTGCTGTTCCAGTTTGCTGAAGGTATCCTGATCGTGATCTTTCAGGAACCGGATGATTTCCTGCAGCAGCATCTGCGCTTCCGGTTCTTTGCCCCGGGTATCCTGGAGCACATCGCCTAAAACAGCTTCCCCTGCCCCATCTTCCGTTTCACGGACGATGCCCTGACTGATGGAGATGGATTCATTGAGAGGCTGGTGTTTCAGCCGGTCCGCCTTCTTTATGGCCGTGAGAATCTGGTTGTTGATGCATTTTTCTGCAAAAGTTTTGAAGGATGCATCACGGCTGAAATCATAGCCACGGATGGCTTTGTACAGCCCGATCATGCCCTCCTGCACCACATCATCATGGTCTGCACCGCTGATATAGTAGTTGGCGGAACATAATTTCACCAGATTTTTATATTTTTCGATGAGAAGTTCTTCCGCTGTCTCGCTGCCTTCCTGGCTCATCCGGAGCAGCTGTTCGTCGGTAAGAATGTGCAGTTCACTGATTCCCATAAAATTCTCCGTTAAAGGACGGCGGATGCATTACGCTTCCGCCGCCATATCTCTCTGTTTTCTGATTTCGTAAATAATGATAGCTGCCGCATTGGATGCGTTCAGGGAAGTAATTCTTCCTACCATCGGCATGGATACTACGAAGTCGCACTTGTCGCGTACCAGTTTGCTGATGCCGGCGCCTTCGCTGCCGATTACTACAGCAATCTTTCCCTTCATGTCCTGTTCATAGTAGTTGCGTCCGCCCATATCGCAGGCTGCAACCCAGATGCCCTTTTCCTTCAGTTCTTCGATGGTCTGAGCAATATTGGTTACCTTTACCACCGGCATGTACTCGATGGCACCTGCGGAGGATTTTGCCACGACTTCAGTCAGACCGCACGCATGTCTGCGCGGAATGATGATACCGTGTGCACCTGCACATTCTGCGGAACGCATGATAGCGCCCAGATTGTGCGGATCTTCCAGGTTGTCCAGAATAATAATGAATGGATCTTCACCGCGTTCTTCTGCCAGTGCGAAGATATCTTCCATTTCTGCGTATTCATAAGGGCTCACATAAGCCACTACGCCCTGATGGGGGCGTCCGCCGGCTATGCGGTCCAGAGCCGCCTTTTCCACGCTGATAACCGGAATGGACTTTTCCTTGGCCATTGCCACGATCTTGATCATGGAACCTTCGCGGGAGCTTACCATCAGCTTGTCCACCGGACGGTCATTCTTCAAAATCTCAGTAACCGGGTTTCTGCCAATAATTACGTTTGGATCCGGTTCGCCGAAGCGGTCGTTCTTTTCGAACGGATCAAAGCTTTCGCGGCGCGCTGCAGGTCTTGCAGAACGTTCTCCTCTCGCAGAGCGGTCTGCACCCTGGCTTCTGCCGTCTCTTCCGCCTTCACGGCGTCCTGCGCCTTCCTTGCCCGGCATTTCCATGCCGCGGGCTGCATAATATCTGCCACGCTTGGTGTCGTGGTTGTCTCTTCTGTTTTTAACCTTTGCCATGGTTTATTTTCTCCTGTATTCTCTGAATCTGTAGGTTACACCGTTTTCTTCCTGCGGTTCACTCTCCCATACCACTTCAAAATCCGGATCTTCGTCCAGGTTCGGGAAGAACCGGTCGGACTCGAACTCCTGGTCCATGCGGGTAATGATGCAGGTATCGCACAGGGGCAGCATCTGTTCATAAATGCTGGCACCGCCGCAGACCATAATACCGTCCGTACCGGCGTCACCGGCCGCTTCCAGAGATTTTGCCACGGCATCTTCCACGGAAGAAGCGATAACGCAGCCTTCCTTCTGAAACTCCGGATTGCCGCTGACAATCACGTTGATACGGTTTGGCAGAGGGCGTCCGCCGGGGAAGGTTTCCAGGGTCTTGCGGCCCAGAATAATAACCTTGCCGGTGGTCTGCTCTTTGAAAAACTTCAGGTCGCCGGGCAGGTGAACCAGCAGCTGGTTGTCTTTGCCGATGCCCCAGTTCTTTTCGGTTGCTACGATGATTTTCATGCCGGCCTCCTAAACTGCCACCGGAATTCCGGTAACCTGCGGATTCTTCTGGTAATCTTCGATAATTACATCATCCGGTGTGAAATCGTAGAAGTTTGTAATCTCAGGGTTGAGACGGAACTTCGGTGCCGGATACTGCGGACGGGTAATCAGTTCCTCAATAATCGGAACGTGACGGTCGTAAATGTGAGCGTCTGCGATGACGTGAACCAGTTCACCTGCTTCCAGTCCGCTGACCTGTGCCATCATGTGCACCAGTACCGCATACTGTACCACATTCCAGTTATTTGCCGCCAGAATGTCCTGGGAACGCTGATGCAGGATTGCATTCAGGGTGTTTCCGCTCACATTGAAGGTGACGGAATAAGCACACGGTTCCAGGTTCATTTCTTTCAGGTCCGCAAAGTTGTAGATATTGGTCATGATTCTGCGGGAATAAGGGGTGTTTTTCAGCTGCCAGAGAACATTGTCCACCTGGTCCATTTCCCCCTGAGCAAACTGGTACTTCTGCGCCATCTGATAGCCGTAAGCCTTGCCGATGGAGCCGTTTTCATCTGCCCATTCATCCCAGATATGACCCTTCAGGTCTTTGATATTATTGGATTTTCTCTGCCAGATCCACAGCATCTCGTCCACCGCGGTCTTGATGGCAGTCGGACGCAGGGTCAGGGCAGGAAACTCTTCTTTTAAATTATAGCGGTTTACCACACCAAATGTCTTGATGGTGTGGGCCGGTGTGCCGTCTTCCCACTTTGGGCGGACAATCTGGCCTTCGGAACTGAATCCGTTGTCCAGGATTTCACGGCACATATTGACGAACAAAACGTCTGCTTTACTCATGTTTTGTCTCCTCGATAATTTCCATGGCATGGAAAATGATTTCTTCCATGCGTTCTTTGCGGCCGTCCAGGTGGAGCCACCCGATCAGCGCCTCAAAGGCTGTCGCCAGTTTATAGTTCACCGGGTCTGCGTTCCGCGGTTTGGATGCGGTCTTGTGGTTCCGCGCCCTCTTCACCAGGCTCACTTCCTCTTCCGTGAGGAATTCCTCCTTCATCATCCGCTTCACTGCCTTGGCCTGTCCTGCGTTGTTCACGTAGTTGATGGACAGCTTGTGGAGGTGATCCACATGTACCTTTTCCTGCTGCAGTACCCGCTCTCTTACATAAATTTCATAGACGGCATCGCCTATGTAAGCCAATGCCGTCGTGTTCATGTTCTTCGTATTATTTGCTTCTGTCATACCTATGCTCTGATAATCTGCACGCCCTGCGGAGTATCCTTCAGGGTGATGCCCTTTTCCTTCAGAATGTCACGGATTTCATCTGCACGTGCGAAGTCCTTCGCTTTTCTTGCAGCCTGACGTTCGTCAATCAGTGCCTGAATTTCAGGTTCCACTTCCACAGTTTCTTCCACTTCCTGTTCCAGCAGACCCAGGATAGAAGTCAGTTCAGTCAGTGCAGCCAGTGCCTTCTGTGCGAATTCCTTAGATGCGCCGTTCTTCACTGCAGTGTTGATGTCAGTTACCAGCTGGAATACAGCAGTGATAGCATCTGCGGTGTTCAGGTCATCATCCATGGCTTCGATGAAAGCTTCACGGTGCTTGCCGAAACCTTCCAGTGCAGATGCTTCTTCAGCAGTCATTTCTGCTGCGGATGCAGCAGCAATCAGGTGCTTCAGGTTGGACTTTGCATTTCTCATTCTGGTCAGACCGTTCTTGGACTGAGTCAGGATGTCTTCGCAGAAGTCAATCGGTCCTCTGTAGTGGCCGGACAGGATCAGGAAACGCAGAGTTTCGCCGTCATATACCTGCAGCAGGTCACGTACAGTCTTGAAGTTGCCTAAAGACTTGGACATCTTGGTGCCGTCTACATTGATGTAGCCGTTGTGCATCCAGTAGTTTGCAAAAGTACAGCCATTGTGTGCTTCGGACTGTGCGATTTCGTTTTCATGATGAGGGAACTGCAGGTCAGCACCGCCGGCATGGATGTCGATGGTGTTGCCCAGGAACTTCTTCGCCATGCAGGAGCACTCAATGTGCCAGCCCGGACGGCCCATACCCCATGGGGATTCCCATGCGATTTCGTCGTCAGTCTTTCTCTTCTTCCACAGTGCGAAGTCCAGCGGATCTTCCTTCTGTTCACCAACAGCGATTCTCGCACCGGCAATCAGATCTTCAATGTTCTTGCCGGACAGCTTGCCGTAGCCAACAAACTTTCTGGTTCTGTAATATACGTCACCGTCCACTTCGTAAGCAAAGCCCTGTTCAATCAGGTCAGCCACGAACTGTACGATTTCAGGAATGGTCTTGGAAACCTGAGGATGTACGGTTGCCTTTCTTACATTCAGAGCAGCCGCATCCTTGTAATATTCTTCAATATACTTTTCGCTCACTTCCGGTGCGGAGCAGCCTTCTTCACGTGCACGGTTGATGATCTTGTCATCAACGTCTGTAAAGTTCTGTACGAACTTTACCTTGTAGCCGCGGTATTCCAGATACTTTCTCATAGTATCGAACACTACGAAAGGTCTTGCATTACCAATGTGGAAGAAGTTATATACGGTAGGACCGCATACATACATCTTCACTTTGCCCGGTTCAATCGGAACGAATTCTTCTTTTCTTCTGGTCAGGGTATTATAAATTTTCATCTTTTATATCCTCTCTGCACTCTTCTGTGCATGGCTGGCAGCTGCCGGCCGTGCAAGTTTCTTCATGAGATTTTTCTTCTGTATCATGCATCTGACGGATGATCTGTTCCAGATGAACGATTCTTCTCCGCAGACATTCAATTTCCACTGCCACAGGATCCGGCAGGTCAACCTGGTTCATATCCTGTGTTGTGCTCTTTCCGTAACGCTTTACGATGGTGCCCGGAATCCCCACTACGGTACATCCCGATGGCACTTCCTTCAGCACCACGGATCCGGAACCGATTTTCACATCGTCGCCGACGGTGAAAGGTCCCAGCACCTTGGCACCGGATGCGATTATCACACGGTTGCCGATGGTCGGATGACGTTTGCCTGTATCCTTACCGGTACCGCCCAGGGTAACGCCCTGATAGATAGTCACATCATCGCCCACTTCTGCGGTTTCCCCGATGATAACCCCCATACCGTGGTCGATGAAACAGCGGCGGCCGATGACAGCCCCCGGATGAATCTCAATCCCGGTGAAAAAGCGGGTCAGCTGGGAAATCACTCTGGCAATCAGCTTCAGATTGTGTTTGTAGCACCAGTGGGCAGGACGGTGGAGAATCAGCGCCCAGATGCCCGGATAACAGATCAGAACCTCGAACCCGTTTCTTGCAGCCGGGTCCTTTTCGACCATATTTCTGATGTCCTCTCCAACTTCCTTAAAAAATCCCATAGTTTCACTTTCCTTCTTTCGCTAAAGTCAGGATTATTCTTCTACTACCTTTACGGACTTCATGATCTGTGCTTCGTAAGGCTTGTCGCTCCAGTTTCTTCTTACGCCTACGATGGCATCTGCAGTTTCCATACCTTCGGTAATCTTACCGAATGCTGCATACTGGCCATCCAGGTGCGGTGCGTCTGCAACCATGATGAAGAACTGGGAACCAGCGGAGTCCGGATGCATTGCTCTTGCCATGGACAGAACGCCTCTTTCGTGCTTCAGATCGTTCTGTACACCGTTTGCTGCGAATTCACCCTTGATGTTCCAGCCAGGACCGCCTGTACCGGTACCGTTAGGGCAGCCGCCCTGAATCATGAAACCAGGGATTACTCTGTGGAATTCCAGACCGTTGTAGAAACCGCTGTTAGCCAGCTTTTCGAAGTTTTCTACGGAGATTGGAGCTACTTCAGGGTACAGTTCGCCGGTCATTACGCCGCCGTTTTCCATTTCAAAAATCACTTTTTTCATTGTATTAAGTCCTTTCGTCTTTTGTTACATAATTACGTTATTTACAGAATCATGCCGCTGCAGAGCACTGCACCTGCAGCTGCCATGATGAGAATCAGTTTTACTGCACCGACTTTAAACCGGCTGACCAGAATCAGGGTGGTCAGGATAATCAGTACAGGGATGGGGTCGATGGCTCCCACGAATCCGGCAAAATCCGCAATCTCTGCAAATTCCACCTTCAGCAGGGCTGTTTCCCCGATAAAAAGTGCTCCCGCCGCAATCATGCCGACGGTAACCGGCCGGATACCTTTAAAAGCTCCGTCCATAATTTTGTTATTCCGGTACATGGTCATGAACTTCACCACCAGGGCTACCAGAATAAAGGATGGTGCCGCTACACCGATGGTTGCCGCTGCAGAACCTGCTACACCTGCCACCTTAAATCCCACAAAGGTAGCCGCGTTGACCGCAATGGGTCCCGGTGTCGCCTGTGAGATGGCGAACAGGTTTGCAAATTCCTCCGGCGCCATATCAGAGAACGTCAGCACACTCTGGTAAATCATGGGCAGAATCGCCATCCCACCGCCGAATCCGATGATTCCGATCTTAAAGAACGTGAAAAACAGATTCCAGATTGCAAGAAGTGAAGTCATGATTTTTCACCTCCCAGGCTGCGGGTGTTTTGCCAGGTGGAATAAAGGATACCGATGGCGATACCGGCCAGAATGGCCCACACTGCACTGATGTCAAATACAGCGATAGCCACAAAGGCACAGCCTGCCACGATCCACGAAAAGGCAGATTTCAGCACCTGCTTTCCCAGCTTGATGGCTGCCCAGAGAATCAGTCCGGCCGATGCCGCATTGATTCCGGTCAGGGCACCCTGCACATAAGGGTTTTCATTAAACCCTTCAAGTACACATACCACCAGAATGATGATTATAAACGACGGAAGTACCATTCCGAAAGTTGCTGCAAGTGCCCCCCGCAGTCCCTTCAGGAAATAGCCGGTGTAGGTGGCCATGTTTATGGCGATAACACCGGGCAGACCCTGGCTCACCGCCAGACAGTCCACCACTTCATCTTCCGTCATCCATCCGTACTCTTTGCACACCTTGTCCTGCAGCAGAGGCACCATGGCCATGCCGCCGCCGAAGGTGAACAGCCCCAGTTTGAAGAAGGCCAAAAAGAGCCGGAAATATATGTTTTGTGAGAATTTATTCTTCTCCATGCTGTTTCTCCGTCAGGTACGGAATTACATACCGTATCTTTCTGCGTTTACCAGTGCGATGCAGTCAGCGATTGCTTCTTCGATGGTCTTTTCAGACTTTTCTGCTTCGCGTCTCAGCTTGTATTCCACTACGCCTTCCGGTGCTCTCTTACCTACGGTAATTCTTACCGGAATACCCAGCAGGTCCGCATCCTTGAACTTAACGCCAGGACGTTCGTTTCTGTCGTCCAGCAGAACTTCCACGCCGGCTCTTGCCAGTTCTTCGTAGATTCTTTCTGCGGCAGCAGTCTGTTCTTCATCCTTGATGTTAACCAGGGAGATGATTGCATGGTATGGAGCCACGGATACAGGCCAGATGATACCATCTTCGTCATGGTGCTGTTCTACAACTGCGGACAGAGTTCTGGTTACGCCGATGCCGTAGCAGCCCATTACGATCAGCTGATCCTTCTGGTTTTCATCCTTGTAAGTTGCATTCATTGCAGAGGAGTACTTGGTACCCAGCTTGAATACCTGACCTACTTCGATACCTCTTGCGTGCTTGATTGGTGCGCCGCATACAGGACATGCATCACCAACCTTCAGAGTCTTCAGATCGCATACGATGTCGCCCTTGTAGTCTCTGCCGTAGTTTACGTTCTTGATGTGGTGATCTGCCTTGCATGCACCTGCAGCCAGGTTCTTCAGACCAACCAGTTCGCTGTCAACTACGATCTTGCAGTCATGCAGGCCTACAGGACCTGTGAAACCGCCTACAGCGCCGGTTACAGCACCCATCTTTTCTTCGTCAGCGAATTCGATGGAGTGTTCTGGAATATTCAGAGCATTTACCAGCTTAACCATGTTCAGTTCGCGGTCGCCTCTGATGAATGCAGCTACATAACCGTTCTGCTTGCCTTCTTCGTCATAAGTTACGAACAGCAGAGCCTTGATGGTCTTTTCCTGAGGCAGACCCAGGAAGTTTGCTACTTCTTCGATAGTCTTGGTGCCAGGAGTGTATACTTCTTCCATTTCCAGCATTGCCACATCGTCGCCGTCTGCTGCTGCGTCTACACATTCTGCTCTTTCTACTGTTGCAGCCATTTCACAGCTGTCGCAGTATGCGATTTCACTTTCGCCTACTTCGGACAGTGCAGTGAATTCGTGGGAACCGCTGCCGCCGATAGCACCGGTGTCAGCTTCTACCGGACGGAACTTCAGGCCGCATCTGGTAAATACTCTTTCGTAAGCTTCGTACATTTCATTGTAGCTCTTGTCCAGACCTTCGTAGTCCTTGTCAAAGGAGTATGCGTCCTTCATGATGAACTCACGGCTTCTCATCAGGCCGAATCTAGGACGTGCTTCGTCTCTGTACTTGGTCTGAATCTGGTACAGATTCATAGGCAGCTGTCTGTGGGAAGTTACGTCATTTCTGATGATGTCAGTGAACACTTCTTCATGAGTAGGACCCAGGCAGAATTCTCTCTGGTTTCTGTCCTTTACTCTCCACATTTCAGGACCGTATGCGAACCATCTGCCGGATTCCTGCCACAGTTCAGCAGGCTGCAGAGCGGACATGTGAATTTCCTGTGCGCCCTTAGCGTCCATTTCCTGGCGGATGATATCTTCAATCTTGCGGATGGATCTCCAGCCCAGCGGCATGAAGCCGTATACACCGGAAACCAGCTTTCTGATCATGCCGGTTCTCAGCAGCAGAATATGGCTGGCAATTTCTGCTTCATTTGGAACTTCTCTTAAAGTCTTAATGTGCATCTTGGATAATCTCATTTTGTTTTATCTCCTGTCTTTTATAGTTGCAAATTAGTGTCTTGATTTTATGATACATGCGGCTTCGGCTGCAATGCCTTCCCCACGTCCCGTAAAGCCCAGCTTTTCGGTAGTGGTAGCCTTCACATTAATCTGTCTGATGTCTGCACCCAGCACGGCTGCCAGATTTTCTTCCATCTGGCTGATGTACCCGGCCAGTTTCGGACGCTGTGCGATGATGGTCACGTCAGCATTTCCCAGCTCATATCCGGCTTCCTGAATCCGCTGATTCACGATTTCCAGCAGCTTCAGGCTGGATATACCTTTATACTGGGGATCAGTGTCCGGGAAGTGACGTCCGATGTCCCCCAGCCCTGCTGCACCCAGCAAAGCATCCATGAGGGCGTGTACCATCACATCGGCGTCGGAGTGGCCGTCCAGGCCTTTTTCGTACGGAATGTCCACACCGCCCAGAATCAGTTTTCTGCCTTCTGTCAGACGGTGTACGTCATATCCGGTTCCTACCCTGATTTCCATTGGCAGGTCCTCCCTTGTGGTGATTTTAATATTGGCGTAATCGCCTTCGGTCAGCTGGATGGTCTGTCCGATCCGCTCTGCCAGGCCGGCATCGTCGGTTCCCAGGAAACCATCCCGGTATGCCGCTTCGTATGCCTGCCTCAGTATTTCACTGGCAAACCCCTGCGGAGTCTGCACCTGGAAGAGTGTCTTTCTGTCCAGAGTCCGGCTTCCGCCTTCTGCCGCCGTCTGGCGGACCGTATCCTTGCTTGCTACGGCAGGAACCGCTGCCCCTGCGGATTTTGCTCCGGCGAGAACCCCCTCGATGACTGCATCGGTCACATAAGGGCGTACCCCATCATGGATGAGCACCAGCTCTCCGTCGGAAATTCTGCGCACCGCTTCCCAAACCGTGTCCTGACGTTCCTTTCCTCCCGGAAGAACACTGCGGACCTTTTCAAAGGGCCGGCACAGGTCTTCACAGAACTCCACGAAGTCCCGGCCCGTCAGAACCAGAATATCGTCCACGTAAGGATTCTTCTCGAATACTGCGACGGTGGTTTCCAGAATGGTCCTGCCGCCGATTTTCAAAAACTGTTTCGGTACATCCGTGCCCATTCGGGTTCCTGACCCGGCGGCCACGATGACAGCTGTTACTTTCTTTTTTTCGTACATCGTCCTAACGCACCTTTCCGAAAATCATTCGTCCCGCAGCAGTCTGCAGCACGCTGGTTACGTTAATATCCAGGGTCTGGCCGATTTTGCGGCGGCCGTCTTCCACGACAATCATGGTACCGTCATCCAGGTAGGCAATGGCCTGGCCTGCTTCCTTACCTTGTTTGATCAGGGTTACGGTCATGACTTCACCTGGGATTACCATTGGTTTCATGGCATTGGCCAGTTCATTGATGTTCAGTACCGGCACACCTTTGATTCCTGCAACCTTATTCAGGTTGAAATCGTTGGTCACCACCTTACCCTTCATAATCTGAGCCAGCTTCAGCAGCTTTACATCCACTTCAGGGATTTCCTTCAGTGCCTTTTCGGAATCGGTATTGTAGATTTCAATACCATAGTCTTCCTGAATTTTGTTCAGGATATCCAGACCTCTTCTTCCGCGCGTGCGCTTCAGTGCATCGGAACTGTCCGCGATATGACGCAGTTCCACCAGCACGAATTCCGGGATGACAATGGGTCCTTCCAGGAAGCCGGTTTTCATGATTTCCACGATACGGCCGTCAATGATGACGCTGGTGTCCAGAATCTTCGGAATAGCACCCTTCTTCTTGCTTTCCTTCGGATTGTAGTCGTAAGGGTTTTCTTCCGCTGCTGCCGCCTTCGCCGCCAGCTTACGCATGTTTATGGACACGGCAAAGAGTTCAGGAAGCTTCTTGTTCCCTACAATCAGACCCAGATAACCGAGAATCACGTAGATGCAGATGGTAATGGTCAGCTCCAGGGATCCGGTAACGATTCCGGTTCCGGAATAAATCTGAGAAATCAGAAATGCCAGTACCATACCGATAATCAGACCGGCGACTCCGCCCAGCAGGTCGTTGGTGGAGATGGTCTGAAGGTCGTTTCCGATGTTGTCGGCCATTTTTTTACTCTTGCGGTTCAGTGCCGGTGCCAGGTTGTAAAAAATAACTCCGGATATAATTGCAACAATGATCTGCAGCCACAGGCGAGCGCCTTCTGCCAGAAGCGGGCTGCCGGAAGTATTGGTTTTACTGAGCAGGAAATACAGCAAATCGAATACTTCGAAACCGAGCAGCGCACCTACAAACGCAAGAATTCCTCTGAAAACTTTATTCAGCATATTTGGTTTCCTCCTTTCCTCTGAAATTTCGGCAAAAAACTCCCGTCCGGTCTTCCGGGGCCAAAAATTCGCACGGTCACCCATCGGACTTTTCAGGCGGAAATCCCGTCCTCTTCAAAAAGAATACAGAATCCCCCATTATGTTTTTACCATCTCTATAGTATACTAATCTTACTTTATTATGTCAAGGGACGGACCCGTGAAAATGGTGGATTTTTCAACGTTCAGCAAATAAAAAAGCAGACAGGAGCGCTGTCTGCTTTTTATATGCATATATTTAAATCTGATAATCCATAAACGGTGTCGGTTCGGTGGATACATCATAGAAATGCCACCATTCTCCGTCATAAGCCTGGAAGCCTACGCTTTCCATAACCTGCTTCAGATATTCGCCGTTTTTCTTGCCTTCTCCGCCATGTCCCGGATAATTCAGAGACGCCTTTTCTGTCAGTTCATCAAACGGCGTAGGCATTTCAATTTCATTTCCTTCCATGTCGGTCAGTGTCACATCCACGCACAGGCCGTTCATATGAGTCGGTCTGAACTTGGTGATTTTCGACATATCAGGCGGTCTGGCGATAAAATTATCATCCGGCATAATTTCCCAGAACCGTGCCTGGGCACTGATTGGCCGGTAAGCATCAAAAACTTTTACCCGGTAACCGTCTTTCCGGAAAATGTTTCTTGCCTCAATCAGAATTTCTGCGGTGTGGCGGTCAATATAGCATTCAGATGATGCATATACTCTCTGTCCGGTGAAGTTGTCTTCGCTGGCATATTTCAGATCGATGATAAAATCCTCGTCCAGATCCAGAAGACGAACCAGATTACCCTTATCCTGTACTGTCATTTCTATTCCTCCTGAAAATCTGTAATCCGATCCAGAATTCCGTGCATCCTTGCGATTGCAATACCGTAGTTGGTCATAGGAACACCGCAGGCAGCCGCCATTCTGGTTCGTGACTGCATTTCTCTGTCATTAAGCATACACCCTCCGCAGTGAACAATCAAGCGGTAAGCATCAAGATTTTCCGGGAATTCTCCTCCGGATGTGAATTCGAAGCAGATGCCCTTCTCCGCAAAATCCTCAATCCAGGCAGGCATCTTTACCGTACCGATGTCGTTGCACTGACGGTGATGGGTACATCCCTCAGAAATCAGAACACGGTCACCGGCCTTCAGCCGGCCCAGCTGTCCGGCTCCATGAACGGCCGCTTCCAGATCCCCCTTATAGCGTACCATGAGGATGCTGAAGCTTGTCAGAGCGACATCTTCCGGTACAATCTTTGATACATAACCGAAAACCTGAGAGTCTGTGATGACCATCCGCGGTTTACGGTCTGGTGCCAGACTGTTCAGGGTCTGCTCCAGTTCTGTTTCCCGGCAGACCAGGGCCATGGCCCCGGCATCAAGCACGTCCCGGAGCACCATCTGCTGCGGCAGAATCATTCTCCCCTTGGGTGCAGATTCATCAATAGGAGTTACCAGGATTACCAGATCACCCGGTTTCAGCATATCTGCCACCAGCCTCCTCCCCTTTTCACCAGTTGCTTTAGCCATGCGGCCCAGCAGTTCTTTCAGTTCATGAATGCCGGTGCCTTCCCTGGCACTGACGCAGATTTCATTTCCGCTGCTTTCAGCCGGAACACAATCCAGCAGGTCGCATTTATTATAGGCGATGATATATGGAATCTGACGCTGGCGGAACAGGTCCATAAGTTCCCGGTCAGCCGGCTGCAGGTGTTTTGAGCCGTCAGCCACCAGAACTGCGATGTCAGTATACCGCAGTACCTGCCGTGCCCGTTCCACGCGCATCTGTCCCAGCTGGCCTTCATCATCGATGCCCGGAGTATCGATAATGACCACCGGTCCCAGGGGCAGAAGTTCCATGGCCTTGCGTACAGGGTCTGTAGTAGTCCCCTTCACATCAGAAACCAGCGAAAGGTTCTGTCCGGTCACTGCGTTGACCAGGCTGGATTTTCCGGCGTTTCGCATACCGAAAAATCCAATATGAATCCGTTCTGCGGATACAGTTTCGTTAAGACTCATAGACACCTCCTAGAAACGGAAATCGCGGCCGCCTGCATTGCGGATTGCTTCGATATTCTCTGCTGCAATGGTACGGACTTTTTCCTTCGGAATATTTGGCAGTTCCTTCTCAATCAGCCGGTAACCGGTTTCACGTGTTTCCTCGGATGCATAATCTTCCAGAAACTCGGATAATGTCATCAGTGCATTCGGATGGCAGCAGTTAATCATCTGACCCGTTTTCAGCAGAGACATGAAGCGGTCGCCAGTACGGCCTTCCCGGTAGCATGCGGTACAGAAAGACGGAATATAACCCATGTCCATAAGCCATCCCACCACTTCATCCAGAGTACGCTGGTCGGACACATCAAACTGTTCCGAATCGTGGGGACGTTCTTCTTCGGTATAACCGCCCACAGATGTTCTGGACGCCCCGGAAATCTGGGAAATTCCCACTTTCAATGTCATTGCACGGACTTCGGCTGACTCACGTGTAGACATGATCATACCGGTGTACGGCACCGCAATACGGATGCATGCCACCAGTTTGATGAACAGCTCATCGCTGATTCCGTTATCGAACATTTCCGGATCAATATCATCGGCCTTCTTCACCCGTGGCACGCTGATGGTATGCGGACCCACACCGTGGACTGCTTCCAGGTGCTCCGCATGCATCAGCAGACCGGTAAATTCATATTTATACAGTTCCAGACCGAAAAGAACGCCCAGTCCTACATCGTCAATTCCGCCCTCCATGGCACGGTCCATGGCCTCCGTATGGTAGGCATAATCGTGCTTCGGTCCGGTCGGATGGAGATGTTCATAGCTTTCCTTATGGTAAGTTTCCTGGAAAAGGATATATGTACCAATTCCTGCATCCGCCAGCTTCCGATAGTTTTCGACTGTAGTCGCAGCGATATTTACATTGACACGGCGGATGTCCCCATTCTTATGCTTCACACTGTAGATGGTATCGATGCACTCCAGAATATATTCAATCGGATTCATCTTCGGGTCTTCACCGGCTTCAATGGCCAGACGTTTATGGCCCATATCCTGCAGTGCAGTCACCTCCGCCCTCACCTCATCCTGGGTCAGCTTCTTTCTGGCGATGTTCTTATTCTTCAGATGATATGGACAGTAGAGGCATCCGTTGACACAGTAATTGGACAGATACAGCGGTGCAAACATGACGATGCGGTTGCCGTAGTATGCCATCTTGATTTCTTCCGCCAATCTGAAGATTTCCTCGTTCTTTTCCGGTATTTCGCAAAGCAGCAGCACCAGGGCTTCCCGGTGTGAAAGACCTTCACAGTGAACGCCGTCCAGCTTTCCGGTTGCCTTCGGGCGGGCCTTTTCCAGCAGCTGGCCGATCAGTTCTGCATCATTTTTATGCTCCTCCGCCCACTGGATTGAAGCGAGAATTTCCTCATGGTTAATGAATTCCTCCGCCTTCATAGATTTCGGATCGTATATTGACATTGTACGTTACCTCCTGTTGACATCACCACGATCTGTGACCACTTCATAGCCGATGGCTGCCATCCGCTCTTTCAGGTCTGCCAGGCACTGAGCTGACTCTTGACCGGTGCTGAGTTTGTTATTGTATAATTCATATTTTTTCCGGACTCCGGATGGGGACAGGTTCGGCATAACCACATTGGCCCCCGCTTGTATTCCCAGCTCCCGTCCCTTTGGGTGTATGGTTCCCAGCGCTGTCGTAGCAGGGAGCAAAACATCCGGCACCAGCAGCCGTATCATTGAAAGCAGGTACAGGGTCTGTTCCAGCGTTCCCGGCGGCTGTTCAGCAAACGGTGTGGCATGGTGCGGAATAAATGGTCCAATGCCGCACATCTCCGGCCGGAAGTCCCTGATAAACTCCAGGTCCCTCACCAGATCTTCCAGCGTCTGCCCAGGTGACCCTACCATGATTCCGCAGCCTGTCTGATACCCCAGCTTTTTCAGTACCCGCAGGCAATGCATCCGGTTATCAAAAGACATGGTCTGCGGATGAAGTTTTTCATAGTGTGTTTTCGTCGCTGTTTCATGGCGCAGCAGATACCGGTCCGCCCCAGCCGCCTTTAAAACCGCGTAACTTTCTTCTGAACGCTCTCCAAGCGACAGGGTGACGGCACATTCGGAATGGTTGACTTTTATCTGCCGAATCATATCACATAATGCAGAATCGTTGAAATTCCAATCTTCTCCTCCCTGCAGCACAAAAGTACGAAATCCCAGTTCATATCCTTCCTGACAGCATGCCAAAATTTCCTCTTCTGTGAGCCGGTACCGTTCACATTCCCGGTTGCTCTGCCGGATTCCGCAGTAAAAACAGTTATTTCTGCAGTAATTGCTGATCTCAATGAGACCGCGGACGTATACTTTGTTTCCGTAATACTTGCGCCGCACTGCATCTGCCTTTTCGGCAAGCAAAACAGCCAGCGGTCCTCTGCCTTCAGACATTCGCTCTTCTTCCAGTATGAGCAGAAGCTCCAGCAGCTGCCCTGAGGAAAGCGTATGGTCTGTGGCCAGCTGCCTGATCAGATCCTGCCCCCGGCTACTCATTGGAAACCTCCGACACAACATTGGAATAAGCAGTCTTTACGGAAACGCCATCGAGGCGGCCGATTTTGCCGGAAAGAGCAGCCGTCACATCCTGAGGTGCATCGATGGCCACACTGATGATATTGACGCCTTTTTCCTTATATGGAATTCCCATGCGGCCGATGATGTAGCCGCCGTATTCGTGAAGCAGCTGGTTCAGGGCGGATGCGGAATCACGGTTTTCCACAATAATACCCATAACTGCTACGCGGGTTTCTTTCTGAGACATAAGGTTCCTCCTAGGATTCGTTTACCAGCTTGCCGCAGATGTGTTCCGGTGTCAGAACCAGAATCCGCGTAATATGCAGGTTTTCCTCGATTTCTTTTTTAATGTATGCTTCATCATCGGTGAACTTGTAGCTGAGACGTGTGGAAATCTCCGTAATCACTGCAGGATCGTCGATGATGTCCATGCGGCCGAATACGATAATGCTCTTCACATTGAGTGCCCATTCCCCCTCATTGCGGTAGCCCTGGTCGAAGACGCAGAAAGAAACCTTATCATGTTTCTTCAGTGCATCCAGACGATGGCCGAAAGCACCGCAGTGGAAATAGATTTTACCGTCTTCCTCATTGTAGAAGTGGTTCATAGGCATACCGTAAGGATAATCATCATCCCCCAGGACGGACAGAACACCTCTTGTTTCTTCCTTCAGCACAGCGATGCATTCCTTCATGCTGATCTGTTTATTCTTTCTCGCCAGTTCTCTGAACATAATATTCTCCCTTCTCAGACTCAGGTCTGTAAAAAACGAAACCGCACCCTGACATCAGAGTGCGGTGAAAATCAAATGTATGCCAAAATAAGCAGTTCCTCATACATCTTTCACGCAGAGCGGCACACGCCGGTCTTAATGTCAGAAGCTTATAACCATGGTATACCCTTGATGATGGAAAGTCAAACGATAACTTGCTATTTATAACCGAATTCAGCTCTTCCCAGCAGCATCAGGCCGTAGTACTTGGAGCTGTTAACCTTGATTTTCTCTTCGGTCTTTACATTATAGCGGTAGTACTGCATGCTACCGTCCTCTTTTTCTATGCCGTAATAAATCCGGTTGTTGTACATGTCACCAGCCTCATCGACACGCAGAATTCTCTTGCGGTCTTTGCCGCTGAGAGATGCTTTGTAAACCCCATATTTCCTGGTTTCAAAATTAAAATCTTCATAGAAATACAGTTTACCGTTCATTACTTCCGCATAGTATACGTCCTTATCGATATTGCGGACTTTCTTGCCCTGCTTGCAGTCATAGATTGCAAACTTGTCCTTTTCGCCTGTTTCGGAATTCATAGTATAACCGTAAATATAGCGGCCGTTTCCGGTGGCAGGAAATGCACTGAAATTCTTGTACACGCGCGATGATTTACCCGTCTTTACATTAAGTTTATACAGTCTTCCAGGTGCATCCCACTCCAGAGACCCGGACAGAGAATAGTACAGGTATCCATTATAGTATCCGGCCAGCGTCAGACCGTCCGTGTATCCGTACAGATATGCTTCCCCCTCCACGTACTTCAGATCTTTTCTGCCATTGCCCAGGTCCAGCTGATGAATCGTAAAGTTAGGCGGCATCCCATAGTCGGAATAGCCCTCGCTTGCGTAATAGAACTTCTGTCCGTTGGTGATAATCACATCGTTGTAATCGACCACATCAAAATAGTCCAGAATCAGATACATATCGCCGCCTTCTTCCTTCTGGTAATACACATCGTGATGATCCGCTCCGTTGAAATCATCACCGACCCAGATCAGGCCGCCGCTTTTCAGTTTGGTCTTATAATCTTCTGTTCCAGCTTCTTTTAAATCACTGACGCGGATTGCCTCATAGCTGGCTGCTTCCGCATCAGCAGTCTGCACCGCCAGAACCAGCAAAATAAACAATGCCAGCGCCGCCGCTTTCAGCAGCATATTGCTCTTCGTCCAAGATCTTGTCATATCATTTCCTCCTTATGCAATGTCAATCCAGTAGATAGTGCCATCATCTCCAAATTCCACTTCAATCTGCTGACCATAGCCTTCAATAACGAATCCATTACTGGTATTCTTCACATCTCTGAAACCGAAGTAATCGCTGTTAGCATTGCCGTAGTCTACTGCTGCTTCCTTCCAGCAATACAGTGCATTGGAAAGTTCCTGATTGCCGGTAAAGAACCACAGGCATTCTATAATTGCACCCGAGTCCATACCAGAAACAGTTCTTCGATTCATTGCCACAACACCAACTTTATTATTTTGAGTACGGCTCATGTCAATTCTCACCGTGTGACCGTACCTGTCTCCGAAGTTGGTTACCAGACCTGCGCCGTCCATACGTTCATAATGACTTGTAATAAAGGAACGTATCGTTTCATAATTTTCAGAAATTGTCTCTGCACGATTGTAAGCAGGACGTGAATATACCGGATATGCCGCATCATTTTCGGTCTTCAGATATGCATAGTCCCAACGTCCTTCACAGACACCCAGGTTATTCACATACTTGGAGTTTGCTTTCGTACATTTGAATACCTTCGAATATGGGCCATATGCTTTATTCCCACCACTCAGTTCATCATAAAAAAGGCGAACTTTGTATTCATAACCTGGTTTTGCTTCAAAGCAAACTCTTCCCGCAGTATCACGAATCCACTCTGCAGTCACCTTTTTCCACTTATCATTGCTGCCGGCTTTACGGCAGACAGCCTCATATCCTCCCTTTAACTCCAGTTCCTTTCTTTCCTCATAGTCTTCCAGAACATCACAACGTAATGCATAGCGGTTTTTATCATATTGCAGGAATGAAACATTCTTTACTTTAAATGTTGGATTGCACAGGTTCCAATTAATCCGCTCCAGACTGTATTTGGTCTTTCCATTTTCTTTATATGTGTATCTTGCCCGGAATTCATAATCTTTTGAAGTATCTAAAGATAAAGTACAGCCATATTGGGAATATTCCACCTTATCCACCAACTTGGATTTTGAGACAGATACCCACTTGGATGCCCCTTTTTCCCGAATCTGAAGATTTCGCCCGATTCCGTCCTTTTTATAAAATTCTACAAAGATTTTATTCTTTGCGATTTTAGCTGCGTCAGATGCGTTTCCAGGTGCTGCCATCGGCCAGTAGCTTTCATATACATCCGACCACTTGGTATAGATTTCTTCACCATCTATCTTCTTGAAAAAACGCACCTTGAAATACCTTGGTCCATAGGCACGGCCCGTACATTCACTGTTTGCCTGCATAATATAGCTGCAGACAGGAACATAAGAATTTTTAATAAACTTGCTGTTTATCTCAGCATAAAAAGTCTCCAATAAAACAGACTTATACTTCCCATCCTTCGACTTTGCCATATACAGCTCATATCCGTCGAAATTGGCAGCCATCATTATGTCTTTATATTTTTCATAACCAGGCAATGGTTTCAGCGTAATTCGGATATTTTCGTCATAGTAGTAGCTTTCCAGATCATTTGGGTCAACGCCTGAAAATCTAAGTTCTGTATATTCTGCACTTTCAATTTCAGGCTTCAGCTTCTTAAATTCCTCAACAGATATGGAATCAATATTCTGATAGCAGTCTACCCTTGCCATCTTGTCATTCATAATCTTGTTAATTTCCGCCTCTGTGAATGTATCCGCTCCAAATGCATTCCCAGCAAGCAGCATTACTGCTGCCGCCGCCAGGCAAAATACTCTTGCTAACTTTTTCATCATCTTAATCCTTTCCTTTTCTGTACATCATCCGCTGCACGTTCAGGGGACACCGCTTTTAACATTTTTTATATAATGCCAGTTTACTCCCTGTGTTCAGGGAGTGTCAAGAACAACCTCAAAACCGCTTGTTAATCACTGTTTTTGTGGTAAAATGATTATGTATACATCACAGAAATTACACATTTTGAAGATATGATAACCTTAGAAAAAAGATGGTTTAATAAAAGATACAGGAGGACAATATGTACAGAATTTTAGTTGTTGATGATGAACCGGGCATCCGCGAAGTCATTCGCGAGTACGGCGAATTTAACGGTTACGAAATCGCAGAGGCGGAAGACGGCATGAGCGCCGTAGGCCTGTGCAAGCTCAACGAATATGACCTGATTATCATGGATATTATGATGCCGAAGCTGGACGGTTTCTCCGCCTGCAAGGAAATCAGAAAAATCAAAGATACACCTATCATCATGCTGTCTGCAAGAGGCGAGGAATACGACAAGCTCTTTGGCTTCGAACTGGGCATCGATGACTATGTAGTGAAGCCTTTCAGTCCAAAGGAACTCATGGCCAGAATCAATGCGGTGCTGTCCAGAAGAAACACTTCTTCTCAGCAGACACAGAGTGTGATGAAGTTTGGCGGACTGGAAATTAATATGGCGGCCAGAACCGTCACTGTGGATGGCGCGAAGGTAGACCTGACTCCGAAGGAATATGAACTTCTCTTCTACCTGGTGGAAAACAAGAACATCGCCCTGTCCAGAGACAAGCTGCTCTCCGACATCTGGGGCTATGACTTCTTCGGTGACGACCGTACCATTGATACCCACATCAAAAATCTCCGAAACAACCTGGGTCCTTACAGAGACTTCATCGTAACGTTAAGAGGGGTGGGCTACAAATTTGAGTACGAAGGTTAGATTTGACTTTAAAAGCATCAAATTCCGTCTCTGGATGTACTTCCTGACCTTTGGAATTGGTGTAATCATATTAATCTGGGCGATGCAGCTTTATTTGCTGAATCACTCTTACGAAGACATGAAAACCAAGGAGGTCGCACGTGTGGCCTCCCTTATTACACGTGCCTACGCACAGGGAAATGACAACCTGACTTCAGGCATTCAGGAGCTTTCCGTCAGCAACGACTTCTACGTAATGATGGAAACCGATTCCGGCTATCTGTATTTCTCACCAGAAGCAGAGACACGTATGCCGGTCTACAGCTATATCGCACATGCACCGCAGCTGAAGTCCATGCTGGAAAAGAGCCGGCGGCTGCCGGTTTCCTTTAAAATCAGCGATGGAAGAGAAAAATACAGTACTCTGGCCTATGGCTGCATTCTGGACAGCAGACCAGGCCATCAGGTTTACCTGTATATCTTCTCGCCGCTGTATCCGGTTACCTCCACCATTAATATCCTGAAGGAGCAGCTGCTGACCGTGACCTTTATCACCCTGATTATTGCGTTCCTGCTGTCCGTGTATTTTGCAGCACGAATTTCCCGCCCTCTGCAAAGCATGACTGCCACGGCGCGTCAGATGGGGAAAGGTAACTACAATGTCAAATTCGAAGGCAACTCTTATTCGGAAATCAACCGTCTGGCGGGCACTTTGAATACCGCAGCCTATGAGCTGGGAATGGCAGACAACCGTCAGAAGGACCTGATTGCCAACGTGTCCCATGACCTGAAAACTCCGCTGACCATGATTCGCTCCTATGCGGAGATGATCCGCGATCTTTCCGGAGACAAGCCGGAAAAGCGCAACGCACACCTGAAAGTCATCATTGACGAAACCGACCGTCTGGCTCAGCTGGTAAGCGATATGTCCACTATTACAGCCATGCAGCAGCACAAGATCCATCTGGAAAAGACCGTATTCGACCTGACTTCAGTGTCCGCATCCCACCTGGCCTCCTACGAAATTCTCACGGAGCAGGAAGGCTACACCTTCCAGTTCTCCGCACAGAAAGACTGCCTGGTCTGCGGCGATGAGGCACGAATCAAACAGGTCATCGCAAACCTGACCAGCAATGCAGTAAAATACTGCGGCGAAGATAAAACAATTATCGTAAATGTACGCCGCGTGGGCAAGCGATGCCGTTTCGAAGTCACCGACCATGGTCCGGGGATTGAGGCGGATGAGCTGCCTCATGTATGGGACCGATATTATAAGGCCAGCTCACACTTCGCCCGTCAGACAGAAGGAACCGGCCTCGGACTTTCCATCGTAAAGGAAATCCTCACGCTGCACCATGCCAACTACGGTGTGGACAGCAAGCCGGGCAAGGGCTCCACTTTCTGGTTTGAACTGGAAATGGGCAAACGTGAAAAGGAAAAGGTCGTTTTAGATCCGACCATCGACATTCCCCAAGACCCGGCGTTTATTGAACTGATTGAAGAGATTGCTGAATAATACGCGCATGGACCTGCACTCCGCACTTGTCCTCGCCACCCCTGGTGTCTGCGGAATCGTACGTCATGCAGTCCATACACGAATATCAATCTAAATGTATAAAATCCTCACACCGCAATCCGACGATGTGAGGATTTTTTTAATTCCATGTTTACCGACCGCCAAAGGCTGCGATGGCATCGGCCAGGTTCTTTACGCCCACCGCTCTGCAGCCGGATTTTGCCAGGAGCTGCTTGTTCAGTTTTTCAGCGTTGCGCTGCGGCATAATAACCTGCTCGTAACCCATGCGCTCTGCTTCTTTCCAGATTTTCTCCGTATTCTGCACGGAACGGAGCTCACCGGTCAGGCCGATTTCGCCGATGGCCAGGGTTTTCTTTCTGGATGCAGTACTGTTATAGGAAGAGTAAATTGCCAGTGCTACAGCCAGGTCCGGAGAAGTTCCTTCCGGCCGCATGCCCCCTGCTACATTGATGTATACGTCCTGATTCAGAAGCTGCAGCCCTGCTTTTTTCTCCAGCACTGCCAGAATCATATTCAGTCTGGTATTGTCAATTCCGACAGAAGTTCTTCTGGCAAATCCGACGTTCGCAGGGCTCACCAGTGCCTGAATTTCAAACATGACAGGGCGGCTGCCTTCATAGACCGCAGTTGCCACAGATCCTTCCAGCTTATCGTCCCTGTTTTCCAGGAAAGTTCCAGACAGGTCGTCAAGTTCCATCAGGCCTTCTGCTTCCATGGTAAAAGCACCGATTTCACTGGTGGTGCCGAAACGGTTCTTAAAAGCTCTAAGGATTCGGAATTCGTGATCACGTTCGCCTGTAAAATTCAGTACGCAGTCCACCATATGCTCCATGGTCTTCGGACCAGCCAGATCCCCGCTCTTGGTCACATGCGCTACGATGAAGATGGGCACATTCCAGCTCTTTCCGATGCGCATGAGCTGATTTCCGCACATCCGCACCTGGGACACGCTGCCCGGTGCAGAGTCGATAGCTGCACTGTACATAGTCTGAATGGAGTCGATAATCAGGAATTTTGGCTTCAGAGTTTCACAGACCACTTCTATGTTTTCCATGTTTGTCTCAGCCAGAATATATAAATCTTCTGGTATTCCACCTGCACATACCCGGTCCGCACGCATCTTAATCTGCTCTTCCGATTCTTCTCCGGACACATATAATACAGTTCCTTCTCTTCGTGCGATATTGGCTGCCGTCTGGATGATCAGGGTGGATTTGCCGATACCCGGTTCCCCGCTGATCAGCACTAAAGACCCCTGCACCAGGCCTCCGCCCAGCACCCGGTTCAGCTCACCGATACCAGTATCTACGCGCTCGTAATTTGCCGCACCCACTGTATTCAGTTTCGACGGTTTCGCTGTGGCACTGGTTCTCCGGCGCACATCCCCTGCTGCACCCACGCCGCCAGCTGCCAGTCCCCCCAGTCCAGCCGCTCCGCCGGTTGGTTCCGGCAGTACCTTTTCTTCCACAAAGGAGTTCCATGCTCCGCAGATACACTTTCCCATCCACTGGGCACTCTCAAATCCGCACTCCTGGCATACAAAGATTGTTTTCGTTTTTTTCGCCGCCATCCAAAACACCTCCGCAAACATTTGTTCGCATTTATTTTATAATAAAACCGCTGATTTGTCCAGCGGTTTTACGGGTTTTTATTCATGCTTTCAAATCTGCAATCTCTCCCATATCAGGCAGCCATACAGAAGACGCATCGATAAAACCACTCTGATTCTTTGCCTGAGCAGCGATGGTAGATGGTATCGTTCCGTCCAGCTGTCCGCGAACACTTTCAGCTCGTAACAGACAGAAACGTTCTATAGTATCAGCTCCCAGCAGATAATCTTCATAAGAGCAAAATGCTGTCGGGTCTTTCTCTACATAAGGAGAAATCATTTCTCGGGTCTGTTCCATAAACCTTTCAAAATAACCGCTTTCAAAATAACTTTCGATCAAAAAGTCAAAATGTTCGTGATACTGCGCATAATACGCATTGTTCTTCATGAGATTATGATACAACGGACGGTTTCGCATAATCTCACCACTGGCAGGAGTATTGATTGGATAATTCACATACAGCGTTGAGTCATTAATCGGGTCAGGCATACCAAGGGAGTAGGTCGCAAAAGCAAGGTTGTAATCCCACGGGAGAATACTCAAAATGCCATCTTCTTCATACAAGAAGTAGTTATGGCCCGTCTTACCCAGATAACTGTCCATGTTCACTACAAACACCTGTGCCGTGAAATAACGTAAGACTTCGTCTACATTGATAGCTGTTTCCAGATTTTCCCCGGTGGATAACACCTTCAATGCATCAATCACACGCTGTTTATCTGCTTCGGCAGTGTCAAATTTGGCGTTGCGGAAGATATTATCGTAGCTGTCAAAATTATCGTCGGTGTAGCGCAGATGCACATCAGCGTTTTCGTCATCCAATGATTTGTAATCCGGTTTGTAAAGCTGACCGTAATCCGCTCCGAAATTTCGTTTTGCAAAGGCTTCTTCCGGTTCTTCGACAGCCAGAAACAGCCCCCAGTCCTCTCCATTCACACGCACCCAGGTATAACTGCAAAGGGGCGTGGGAACCCCCATATGCTCCATCATGTCGAAAGTAATCCAGGTTTTCATATAGCTGTTATCCTGAAACGAAGAATCCAGAGAAAACTTATCTAAGCCATAGTAACTGCCAAATGTATAATGGTCAAATTCCACCTTCAGGCTGTAGCGGTCAAGACCGTATTTTTCCGTCAGACGCCGTGAATTGTTTCCTTTTGCACGGATTCCCACATTGGAGAATTTCTCGCCGTCTATCACCAGCGTACAGACAGAATATTCTTCCTCTGGTGCTGTATCCAAAAACCCATCCCAATCGTCAATCAGAATGTCGATGGTATGTACCCTGGTCTGGTCAAACAGGCGTGTTTCATAACCCGGTGCCGCTGAAGCAGGTGTAATACCCAGGGATTCTCCATTCATAAACAGAATCGTCACCAGCAGGGCCGCAGCCATGATAATGATACAGATTCGGTCAATGGATTTCGCTTTCAGCATAATCTTAACTCATATAATCGCCATTGTAGGAAACCATTACCGTATGACTGACACCGGGCAGGTCAGCCAGTTCATTAATAAAATCGGTATTAGAATCTTTCAGGCGTACTTCATAATTCAATTCGATGCAGCCGGGGGCAATACTCTTGCTTTTCATGGACAGTTTGTTAACTTTGCCCGCTACAAAAGCATGAGCTTCTTTTTCAGCAGAAGCATTTGTGCAATGAAGCACCAGTATGTAGGGCTTCTCAAAGCCTTTGTGCTGAGAGAAAATCATCAGAATCAATCCAATGAATGAGCTGCCAATTACTGCCAACGGAATAAAACCGGCCGCCAGTACAATGCCTGCGGCAATCGCCCAGAATAGAAAAGCGATGTCAGAAGGATCTTTAATCGCTGTACGGAAACGGACAATGGACAGTGCACCAACCATACCAAGGGAAAGGACAATGTTGCTGGTCACTGCAAGAATAAGCAGAGAAGTAATCATACACAGGGCAATCAGCGTCACGCCGAAGCTGGCAGAGTACATCACGCCTGCATAGCACTTTTTATATACAAAGAAAATGAACAGACCCACTGCAAAGGACAGCACCAAAGCCAATGCCATGTCCAGAACAGAGATGGTCGATACATTTTCGAGAAAGCTTGATTTGAATATATCTTGAAAATTGAAAGGCATATTTTTTCTCCTGTTTAGTCATATCTGCGACAAACGGCATACTTGGAATAAGCAGATACCTGTCGGTTTGGGATCTGTACAGCCATGGACACAATCTCTGGTAAAAATTCATCATATTTCACTTCGAGAACTGCCAGCCCATCAGCAACCGGTGCGTGGTATAGCTGAGGATTCAGAAAATCCACGCTGCCGAGCCCGGAGCGCAGATTACGATCAATGGTGATACGCACATTTCCCGGTTCATAGAGAAAGGCTTCTCTATCGTAGGTCACGATGGTTTTAGGGGTAAGAAGCTGTCCTTTCATTTTGCTGTACAATTCCAAAAGCAAAGGATGTTCACATTTCAAAAGAAAGTCAATATCGCCAGAAATAATTCTCTGCACCTGCATTTGTGTCAGATTTACGCTGTGTTTACCACACAGGCCTTTTATTTTGAATTTCTTTTCCAGACGTATAAAAGATGTATCACTTCCATAATAGCGAAGTCGGAATTTTTCTCTATGGTTCATACCATCGATCTTTTGCCTCAAAGCCTTGTCATAAGGTGTGTCAAAATAGAGGCTACTCACACGGTAGATTCCGTGTGAGTCAGCGTTTGCATCATGCTTAAATAACGTCTTGAGTCTGGATGTAAGGATCAGATCATCCTGCGAATTGATATTATGTTTCAGTTCATGTCTAAGTTTTAAGGGTTGCTTTTCCTTAAGCATCATAGTCGCTGTTTCCATAATTGGAATTTCCACCCTCATAGTTAGAATTGCCATTGTCGTAATTGGACTGGTCGTCATCATAATTGGACTGACCATCGTCATAGTCAGTTACACCGTCATTGTTAGGGCCATAGTCGGTGTCACCGTAATCAGTTACACCGTCATTGTTAGGGCCATAGTCGGTGTCACCGTAATCAGTCACACCATCGTTGTTAGGGCCGTAGTCAGTGTCACCGTAATCAGTCACACCATCGTTGTTAGGGCCGTAGTCAGTATCGTCGTAATTTGTTACGCCGTCGTTATTAGGACCGTAGTCAGTGTCATCGTAATCAGTCACACCATCGTTGTTAGGGCCGTAGTCAGTATCGGTGTAATTTGTTACGCCGTCGTTATTAGGACCATAATCAGTATCCACATAATCGGTAATGCCATAATCGCTTTCATTTTCAACATCCATAGGAACATTCCAGTTGTTGGCGTTTACGCAGTCACGGACATCGGACACAACTTCATCCAGGAAGGCATCGTGAGGGACCTTGGAACCGGCTTCTATTTCAATGGTGATCTGGCGGCGTTCGCCTTCGATTTCTTCCACAAAGTAACCTGCTTCACCGATGGCAGAAACCAGTGTCGTTACTGCTTCACGAGTTTCCTGACCAATCAGACCTTTACAGCTGCTGATAATGTCCAAAGCATCATCATTACGGGCAGAAACACCGGTAACAAGTCCGTTTTCATCATACTCAACAGCGATTTCAGGGTTTACACTCAGCACCAGAACACCACCGGAAGCGAGTTCTGTGCCATTATTGGTAGTTGCGCTCTGACCGCATCCGGTCAGGCAGGCAAGGCTTATAACCAGAGCCAACAGGGTTGCAATAATAGATTTTTTATTCATGTTTATTTTTCTCCTTTGATAGTTTTTGTTTGAGGGCTTCATTTCATCTTACATTCACAGATTACGGAAGCTCCTTTTCAAAACCGGGGTAGGTTTAAAAGTTTTTTGTTTTGTTTTTGAAGCCCTGCAAGGTATTTCTTTTCCTTGCATATACAGAGTACGCAGGACTGTTTTCAAAACTGGGGTAGGACAATAATTTTTTGAATCAGTCATCATTGTCCGTATTTGATGAATAATCACTCTGACCGGCATCACTGTAATCAGAATTCCCACCGAATTCTATTTCATCAGAATCATATTCGCTTTGACCATCGTCATAGTCACTTTGTCCCGTAGTGGAATCATTATAATCCGATTGTCTATCATCTGTTTCATCATAGTCAGATTCACCATAGTCACTTTCCGATGGTGCAACAGGAATGATAACCTGATTACTTTGCTCTTTCTTGTCAGTTACTTCAATCGTCACAGAAAGCTTTTCATTCAGATGTTCATTCAGCTGTGTTGTCAGCGTATTACTATGGGCAATTACCCATTCATCACTGTCTGTGTCCAACACCAAAGAGATTTGTCCGCCCTCATGCAGATAACCCATATCGATGGCTTGGTCAACCAGTTCATCCATGACCAGATCCAAGTCTTTTTTCTTGTATTCATAGCCTGCAATCAAATCATCGCCATCCGGATTGATGCCATCCAATCCAACGACCACATCATTGTGGTTCACGTCGATACGGACTTCTGGATTAATGGTCATATAAACCGATGCGTATGGCGTTTGCCCCATTTGGAACATGGCTGTTACCATCAGCACCAGGCAGGCTGCCATTGCAGCTAATGAGTATGTCCACTTATTTATTTTCTTCTTCTGCGGAGCAGACTGAGGAACCTGCATTTCAATAATATCGGTCACGGTCTGTCCGACTTCATAATGTCTGTTTGCCACCTTCAGAAATCGTCCTTCTTCGTCCAAAACGACCGCATAGCTGAGATGGCATTCCATTACCATATATTTCATGAGAGGCTCCCTCCTTTCCTTTTCAGGACGTGCCTTAGATGACCACGGATGATTTCATATCCATTGGTCTGGATCA
>JAZTZZ010000041.1:0-31396 GCA_045637765.1 Anaerovoracaceae bacterium
CAGAACGACATGGCTACGATCCGACTTCGGGTGCATGGCTGCATCTGTGACTGCAGCAGCGGCGTCTGCGAACTGGCCGGCTGAAGTATTTTCAGGAATTTAATATTAAGAAGCGAATGCTATCTCCTGAGATTGGGGATAGCATTTTATATTGGATGCAGTATAATCTGTATACAACATAAGAAAAGCACCTCATGAAGAGGCGCTTTTCTGTTTGCTGAAAAACATCAGAAAGGAGAATTATGTTCTCGCCAGCCCGTCTACACTGAGGACGATGCCGGTGATATAGGATGCTTCTTCAGATGCCAGAAACACATATGCGTTAGCAATGTCTTCCGGCTTGCCCAGACGGCGGAGTGGAATCTGCGCCATCATTGGTTCGATGATGCCTTTTGGAACGGCTTTCATCATGTCAGTTTCGATGATACCGGGGGCTACTGCATTTACACGGATACCTTTCGGACCGAGCTCTCTGGCAAGGGAACGGGTGAAACCGTTTACCGCAAATTTAGAGGTCGGATAGGCGATACCGCTTGGCTGACCGTGGAGGCTCACCATGGAAGAAGTGTTGAGAATAACGCCGCTTCCCTGTGGAACCATAATGTCCGCAGCGGCTTTGGAACCGGTAAAGAGGCCCTTTACATTCAGATCCATTACCTTGTCGAAAATGCTTTCTTCATATTTTGAAAACGGGGTGCTTTCGGAAATCCCCGCGTTGTTTACCAGAATATCGATACGGCCATATTTTTCAGCAACTGAGCTAAAGGCCTTTTGTACGCTCTCCAGACTGGATAAATCCGGTGCGATACCCTCAATCTGTGAATCCGGAAATTCTTTTTTCAGGTCTTCCACTGCTTTTTGTGCGGACTCAAGACGGCTGGCACAGAGGACTACAATGGCTCCCTCATTTAAAAATGCCTTTACGGTGGCAAGGCCGATTCCACGGCTGCCGCCGGTAACGATTGCAATTTTATCTCTCAGTCTCATAATATATACCTCCTTTATTTAACTATAGTATACCATTAATTTTCAAGTTTAAACACAATAAATGATAATAATTATCAAAATCTTAACTGCATCTGGCAATCTTGCACACAATCTTATTATGTGCTAAGATAACAGAAGATAATCAGAAAGAAGGCGAATGTTTTGCTGCAGAATTTTATTATTGCATTAAAGGCCGTAGCACCCATGTTTATTATCATGGCTATCGGAATCCTGCTACGACGTAATAATTTCATGAATGAAACGGAAGTTAAGAAAATGAACAAGCTGGTGTTCAATGTGTTCTTTCCATGCCTCATGTTCAGTAATATTTACGGAGCAGAAATCAGCGAGGCCTTTGATCTGAAGTTTATTTCGTTTACTATTACTATGATTCTGGTGATGTTTTTAACCACCTTGGCTGTGATTGTCAAAATTGAACCATCTGACAAAAGCCGCGGTGCTATGATTCAGGCTATTTACCGAAGCAACTTCGTTATTATGGGACTGCCTATCGTGTCCAATATTTTCGGCGGGGAGAATCTGGCAACTACAGCCCTGGCAGTTACCATTGTAGTACCGATTTTTAATGTGCTGGCGGTGGTTGTGCTGGAGATTTTCCGCGGCGGCAAGCCGGATCCGGTGAAGATTCTGAAAGGTATCGCAAAGAACCCATTAATCATTGGTGCAGTTTGTGGTGTTCTTACCATGCTTTTGGGAATTAAACTTCCGGAGATTGCTGTGGATGTGATAAATCAGATGAAAAGTGTTGCCACACCTCTGGCTCTGGTGACCTTGGGTATGTCACTGAATCTGAAGAATTTTGCCTCCATGAAGAGGAACCTGGTAATCTGTGTTCTGGGACGTCTTGTGGTCGTACCGGGTATTGTACTGACTCTGGCAGCACTGTCCGGTATTCGTGGAGTTTCGTTTGTGACTCTGATTGCAGTGTTTGCATCACCGACGGCGGTATCATCCTTTACCATGGCGGAACAGATGGACAGTGATGGACCATTGGCTGCCAACGCGGTGGTATGCTCTTCCGCTTTGTCCAGCCTGACTCTGTTCGGGTGGATTTTCTTTTTTAAGAGTATGGGTATGTTTTAAGTATAGATTTTAAGGGGGATTTAAAATGGCAGATATTTTTGATTACATAAACTGGAGAGGGGATTTGACCTTCCGTCAGGCACCGCTGAACTGCGTGGACAGTCTGATTTTTTCACAGATGGCATATTTCCCTTTTGATAATCTGTGGAAGGAAGATGAAAACGGAGAGATTACTCTGGCTGAGGCACAGCGCCGTCTCTGGAGCCGGATGGAACAGGGGGAAAACCCCCATTTCCATATGGCTAAAGATAAGCAGCTCTTTCCTGCCATGGCTCAGTCACGCCGATTTGGAACTCTGAAGCTGAGGGATTTTGTCAATCTTATTGACCTGGAGCAGGAAAAACAGTTTGCAGCGGTTACTGTACTGCTTCCGGAAGGGGCCTTTCTGGCATACAGAGGAACAGACAATACGCTGGTTGGATGGAATGAAGACCTGAATATGAGCTTCACCACGCCGGTACCGGCACAGATTGATGCAGTGGCATATTTTGAGAGGGAAGCAGCACGCCTGGAGGGTCCTCTGTGGATGGGCGGACACTCCAAAGGGGGAAACCTGGCACTTTATGCAGCTATGTTCTGTGAGGACAGCCTGCGGAACCGTATTGCAGGGGTATACTGCAATGACAGTCCGGGATATGACGGTACCATCGTTACGAAAGATCATTATCATCTGCTGGAAGGCCGGCTCCACTCCTTCGTACCACAGTCGTCTGTGGTAGGTATGATGTTCGATCATGTGGAGGATTATGTGGTGGTGCACAGCCGCCAGATTGGGCCGCTGCAGCATGACTTATATTCCTGGGATGTGATGGGACCGGATTTTGTCCGGCTCAGCGGAGTAAAGAATTCCAGCATCATTTGGGATAAGACCCTGAAAGAATGGCTGGCCCGGGTAGAGCCGGCCCAGAGGGAGGCATTCGTGGATGCAATCTTTGCTATCCTTGGATCTACAAACGCCAACTCCTTTAAAGAAATGCGCCATGATATTCTGAAAAATTCCGGAATCATTCTTAAGACGGTGAAAAATCTGGATTCGGAAACGAAAAAGATGGTTCTGGACACCATGTCCCTGCTGCTTCACAGTGCACAGGATCAGATGCCCGATTTCCTGCCGAAGGTTTCGTGGAAGAGAAATTAATATGAAACAGAAAGGACGTTCCCGTGAGAACGTCCTTTTAAAATGTCTTCGTGTGATATGCTAAATATGTCCCAGTGCGTTTGCCACGTCTTCAATCAGGTCATCGATGTTTTCCAGACCGATGGAGAGGCGGATCATGTCGCCAGGTACACCGGCTGCAGCCAGCTGCTCGTCAGACATCTGACGGTGAGTGGAGCTTGCAGGGTGGAGGCAGCAGGTGTGGGAGTCCGCTACATGGGTTTCGATGTTGCCTAAAGTCATGTGAGCCATGAACTCTTCTGCAGCAGCACGGCCGCCCTTGACACCAAAGCTGATAACGCCGCAGGAACCCTTCGGCAGGTACTTCTGCGCGGTTTCGTAGTATTTATTGGAAGGCAGGCCAGGGTAGTTTACCCATGCCACCTTTTCGTGTGCTTCCAGGAATTCTGCCATCTTCTGTGCGTTGGAGCAGTGGCGTTCCATTCTTACCGGCAGGGATTCCAGACCCAGGTTCAGCAGGAAAGCATTCTGCGGAGATGGAGTGGAGCCGAAGTCTCTCATGAGCTGTGCCACGCACTTGGTGATGAAGGCACCGCCCAGGCCGAATTTTTCTGCGTAAACCACGCCGTGGTAGCTGTCATCCGGTGTAGTCAGGCCAGGGAACTTATCCGCGTGAGCCATCCAGTCGAACTTGCCCGCATCTACGATGCAGCCGCCGATGGTTGCTGCGTGACCTTCCATGTATTTGGTGGTTGAGTGGGTTACGATGTCAGCTCCCCATTCGATCGGTCTGCAGTTTACAGCTGCTGCGAAGGTGTTGTCCACGATCAGAGGTACGCCGTGTGCGTGTGCTGCCTTGGCAAAACGTTCAATATCCAGCACGCTCAGTGCAGGGTTGGCGATGGTTTCACCGAAGACTGCCTTGGTGTTAGGCTGGAACGCTGCTTCCAGTTCTTCGTCGCTGCAGTCAGGGTTTACGAAGGTAAAATCAATACCCATCTTCTTCATGGTTACAGAGAACAGGTTAAAGGTTCCGCCGTAGATGGTTGCAGATGCTACCACGTGGTCACCGCAGCCTGCAATGTTGAAGACAGAGTAGAAGTTGGCAGCCTGGCCGGAGCTTGTCAGCATTGCTGCAGAACCGCCTTCGAGGGCTGCAATCTTTTTCGCTACTGCGTCACAGGTAGGGTTAGCCAGACGGGAGTACATATAACCGTCGGATTCCAGGTCAAAGAGCTTGCCCATTTCAGCACTGGTATCGTACTTAAAGGTTGTGCTCTGGTAGATCGGCAGCTGTCTTGGTTCGCCGTTGTTTGGGTTATAGCCGCCCTGGATGCAGATGGTTTCGATGCGATGTTTCTTCATTATCATTTACCTCCATGAGTTGAAATCTTGGTATATAATCTATAATTGTATCAGTTTCACAATGAAAATACAATCTTTTTATACACTAACATTACCCTTGACCTTGCCCTTTGAAACTTTTATAATCTAACTAACATAGAAACACAAGGAGGCGTACTGTAATTATGAAAGTCGCAATTATTGAACCTTTAGGAATTCCGGAAGAACAGGTCTACGAAATCGCACGCCAGAAGCTGGGCGATGAAGTGGAAATTGAATATTTTGCTGAGGTATCTGCAGATCCTGCCGTGCAGATTGAACGTGCAAAGGGCGCAGAAGTGGTTGTTGATACCAACATCAAGCTGACAGAAGAGGCAATCAGAGGTTTTGATTCCTGCAAACTGTTGGACATCGCATTTACCGGCATCGACCATGTGGACATGGACACCTGCAGAGAGCTGGGCATCATGGTAAACAACTGCGCCGGCTACTCCACTGCGTGCGTAGCTGACCTGGCATTTGGCATGGTGATTTCTCTCATGCGTAATCTGGCTCAGTGTGACACCGCAGTAAGAAACGGCGGCACTCTGGCTGGGCTGATTGGCAATGAGCTGGAAGGCAAGCGTTTCGGTATCATCGGTACTGGTGCCATCGGTATGCGTGTGGCAAAGATTGCAGACGCTTTCGGCTGTGAAGTGGTTGCTTACAGCCGTACCGTTAAGGACGTTCCTTTCATTAAATATATGAGCCTGGATGAAGTGATGGCTACTTCCGATATCATTTCTCTCCATATGCCAAATAACGCAGAAACCAGGGGCATGATCAGCGCTGAAAAGATTGCTCTCATGAAGAAGAATGCAATCCTGATCAACCTGGCCCGCGGTCCGGTTCTGGATTCCCAGGCTCTGGCTGATGCTCTGAATTCTGACAAAATCGCCGGTGCCTGCATCGACGTATACGAAATGGAACCGCCAATTCCAGGCGATCATCCGCTGCTGAACTGCAAGAACACCCTGTGCACACCGCACGTTGCCTTCGCTTCCAAGGAAGCTATGGTAAAGCGTGCCCACATCGTATTCGAAAACATCGCCGCGTATATGAATGGCACACCGCAGAATGTGATGAAATAAATTTTTATTGGAGGGTGTTGTAAAATGTCAAACGTAATAAAAGACTTTCTTCGCAAGGCATATGATCTTGAAAGTGTAATATTAGCATATGAGCGCATTCGCTTATGTACTAATGAGAGACGAAATAAAATATATGAAAAGAAGGAAGAAGTAATCTATACAAAAAAATATGAATATGGAGACATTCTTCCAAGATATATTCTTATTCAGGGCGCAAGCGGTGGTGCAAATATGCAATATCAGGGAGATGTCTATGCATTGGGACATTTAACCTCATTAGAAGGAAATATCGGATTGCAAAATCCAAAGTTCCATTCCACTGCAGAACTTAAATGGGGATATAGTGCACCTGATGGTTATCCAGGGAAGAAATATCTGACAGATTACAATATCGTAGATGATCGTTTGCTTTTAAAGAAAACTGCAAATGAATTGGAAGCAGCTCAGAATTCAAAAAATGGAACAGAGGGAAAGAAAGGATTTGGAAGTAAATTGTTTTCTTTCCTGGGAAACACCTCACAATCTGGAGCTGAACCAACTTCAAAGGCTTATCTTGAAGAAAAAGCACGTTATGAGCGCAATGTTGATGAACGAAATGCAGAACTTGAAAAATACCATAGAATATTGGAGTATTGTGATGCAACGGATGCGGAACTTGCACCAATGGAGGCAAGAGCACGTGAGGCGTTGAAAGAACATTATTCTAAGAATGTTCTTTTTCCAAAATACTGTAACTTTGTAGCTGTGGCTCAGATTCTCGAATATCTTGAATCAGGACGTTGCAGTAGGTTAGAAGGTGCTGATGGTGCATATAATCTCTTTGAGAATGAGCTTCGTATGAACATAATTATTGCAAATCTGAATTTAATCCAGCAGAAGCTGGACACTATTATTCAAAATCAGAAGATGATTTATAACGAACTTCGAGCTTTAAACAGTACGTTGAATTCCATATCAAGTCAGATGAACCGCATTGAAGGTGCAGTTAATCTAAATACTATGGCGATTGAAAGATTTAATGATTCTGTCTGTAAGCGTCTTAGTTGGATTTCTTAATAATCATTCGAATTTTCAAGGCATGGGAAACTGTGCCTTGTTTTTATTTTGTAAAAACAGTGAACTGAGAATAAAATATAATATACCAAGTGGATTTTGTTATATAAAAAAATCCATCCTAAATTTAAACAATCGCAAATTTAGAATGGATAAAAGTTTGAATCTAGCGGCCCATACCTCTGCCAACCGCAGCAAATGAAGCGAAGCAGAACAGGTCCACGATTACGATGGTAGCACCAACCGGTGTGGAGGCCAGGATGGAGATAAAAATCCCCAGAGTAGCACATACCACGGAAATCACTGCGGAGCAGATGATTACGCTCTTGAAGCTGCGGAACACTCTCATAGCGGACAGTGCCGGGAAGATGATCAGTGCGGATGTGAGCAGTGCACCTACCAGGTTCATGGCCAGTACGATGATGACTGCCGTAACCACTGCCACAATCAGGTTGTAGAAGCCGGTATTCACGCCGGTCGCCTTGGCGAAGGTTTCGTCAAAGGTGAGGGCGAAGATTTTGTTGTAGAACAGAATGACGACTGCCAGCACCACCAGGGACATGGCGATGCACACACCTACGTCGCTTCCGGACAGAGTCAGGATGGAGGTGGAGCCGAAGAGTGAACTGCACACGTCACCGGACACGTTGGAAGATGGGGAGTACAGATTCAGCAGCAGGTAACCGAAGGCCATTGCACCAACGGAAACCATGGCAAGGGCAGCGTCACCCTTGATTTTGGCATTCTGGCCGGTCTTCAGAAGGAGAATGGCACAAAGAATGGTCACCGGAAGAACAACTACCATTTCACTGACAATGTTCAGCACTGCAGCTACTGCCATGGCACCGAAAGCCACGTGGGACAGACCGTCACCCATGAAGGAGTACCGTTTCAGTACCAGTGTCACCCCCAGCAGGGAGGAACAGAGGGCAATGAGCACACCGGTAATCAGTGCGTACTGAACGAAGGGATAGCTCAGGTATTCCGCCAGTAAAGTAAACATGTTATTCATCATCGTCACCTCCCGCTCCTGCAATCATGATGGTCGCAAAGGCCTGACCGATGGAACTCTTCAGGTAAGCATCCTTGGTACCGAAGAAGAGGGGCTCCTTGGCCAGGTGCAGAATGTGGGACGCCTGTCCCAGAGCCTGGGTAATGTCGTGGGAGACCATGATGATGGTGATTCCTTCTTCTTTGTTCAGACGGCCGATGATATCGTACATTTCCGCCGTTGCAGCCGGGTCCAGACCAGCTACCGGTTCGTCCAGAAGCAGCATGGATTCGGTGGCGCAGAGTGCACGTGCCAGCAGAACTCTCTGCTGCTGACCGCCGGAAAGATAGCGGTAGGATTCTTTGGCCAGGTGGGAGATGCCCAGACGTGCCATGTTACGGTCTGCCTGGGCGTGATCTGCTTTCGTGTAGAACGGACGCCAGCCTTTGCGGCCCAGACAGCCGGAAATCACCACTTCACGGACGGAAGCGGGGAAGTCCTTCTGCACTTCAGTCTGCTGGGGCAGATAGCCGATTTCAGTAGCGGTCAGGCCGTCACCAGTGGTGATGGAGCCGCTCATTACAGGATTTCTCAGTTTGAGAATGGTTTTCATCAGTGTAGATTTCCCGGAACCGTTTTCGCCCACGATACAGAGGTAATCACCCCGGTTCACTTCGAAATTCAGGTTTCCGGTCACAACCTGTCCCTCAAAACCAAGGGTCAGGTTTTCTGCTTTCAGTTGTGCCATAATTTCTCCAATCTATTGGCGGGCGGCAGGCCGTCCGCTTAATTCAGTGCTTCTTTCAGCACGGTTAAATTCTCTTCCATAATGCCCAGGTAAGTCACGCCAGCATCAATGTGGCGCTGATTTACCGACTGCATGGAGTTCAGCGTCAAAATACGCGGATTTTCCACGTCGGTGTTTCCAACTACGGTCTTGGCAAAATCTTCTTTGCTGCCTTCCAGGATCACAGCGCAGGTCAGCTGGTGTGCTTCCATTTCTTCGGAGAGATACAGAATCGTCTCGAAGCTGGCCTCGGTTTCTGCAGAACAGCCCGGGAATGCAGCCAGGTATTCAATGTGATAGTCATCGGTCAGATAGCGGAACGGGAACCGGTCTGCGAAGAGCACCACATTGGTGTCTGCTTCATGAACCGCCTCTTCGAACTCATGATCCAAGTGGTGGAGCTGCTCCTTATATGCTGCAGCGTTTGCCTGGTAAACATCTGCATCGGCAGGATCTAGCTGGCAGATGGCCTCTGTGATGGCATCGCAGGCATCCTGTGCACACCGCAGGGAGAGCCACAGGTGCTCGTCCAGTTCTTCCTCGTGAGCATCCTCTCCGTGGCCGTGGCCTTCGTCAGCATTTGCATCCGCATCTGCTTCGTGTCCGTGGTCATGATCATGGTTGTGCTCCATGCCTTCAGTGAATTCTTCTGCTCTTGCTTCTACATGATCCAGCAGGGTCAGGACCTGTGCATGGTCATTGCCTGCGGACTCCAGCGCTGCAGCCACCCAGCCTTCGGAGTAGCCGCCGATGTGGATGAAGAGGTCGCAGTTCGCCATGCTGACCATGTTAGCCGCCGTCGGCTGGAAACTGTGCATGTCCGTACCCTGATGGTTAAGCAGGGTTACATTGAAGTCCTCTGCTCTGTCCCCTAAAATCTGCAGTGTCCAGTCGTACTGCGGAAATGCGGTGCAGACGATAGATGGTTTATCGGAATTTTCCAGAACCTCTGAAGAACTGCAGCCGGACAGAACCAGGAGCAGAACCAGAAGGAATGTCAGAATCAGTTTTCTATTCATGAGCCAGTCCTTTCTCTGCACAGGTGCCGCAGGTGCCGTAGAGCAGGGTGTGGGACAGATCCAGACGGAACTGGTTCAGCTGCTCAATCTGCGCCATCAGCTCACGGGAAGCCCCGTCACTCATGTGAAGTACTTTGCCGCAGCCGTTGCACTTCATATGCATGTGACCGTGGCAGCCCTGACCGCCCACAATCTGATAGACCGTCTTTCTGTCGCTTTCACGGGTAAAACGGTGAACGGTACCAGCCTCTGTCAAAGCAGGGAGCAGACGGTATAAGGTACTCTTTCCCGGCTTCACCAGAAAGGCAGGATCCCGGTCCATGCCCGCCATCATCTCATCGATGGTGAAGGCTTTATCCTTATGCTGCTCCAGGAACTGGAGCAGTTCTTTTTTCTGATTTGTATTATATGTCGCCATAAAATGACCTTTCTATAACATGATAAAAGTCCGCAAAACCGCGAACTAAAGACTCAGGGATTCGATAACCCCAGGAACTTGAGGAAGCCTGGAATTAAATAACCCCAGGATAGAGGAAACCTGGAATTAGAACACTCCAGGAACTCAATTTGAGAAAATTTCTCAACTTGGATATGATACACGAAGAGGAGGTAGAAGTCAAGGAAAATCGGGAATTTTTCTCAGATTGGGAGGCGTACTGCTTATAGGACAGCTATTATGCGAAAATATTTTTACAGACGGCTGCGGCTGAATTATAAAGATGGAAAGGTAATTTGGATATGACTGTAATGCAAAGATATGAAGAACTGAAAAAGAAAGTAATCAGAAGGAAAAATGAGTTTGATAATCTCATGACATTCATCGAAGGAGAGACCAGCTATCTGACGGCGCCGGCGTCGACGAAGTACCATCTTTGCCGGGAGGGGGGACTGCTGGAGCACAGTGTCAATGTGGCAGAAACCATGCTGAAGATGAAAGACGTGCTGGCCCCCGGAATCAGCGACGAAAGCTGCGTCATCGTGGCTTTGCTCCATGATCTAGGCAAAGCTGGTGTACCTGGGGCGCCCCAGTATCTTCCTAACGAAAGTCCAAGTATCCCTTACCGAATTAACAAAGATATGGTATACTTAAGTGTACCGGTGAGAAGTTTGTATCTGGCCGGATCCCGGTTCCCGCTGACGGAAGCAGAGGCACAGGCCATTGTTTATCATGATGGTCAGTATGTGGACGATAACAGAAGTGTGGCCACGCGGGAAGAACCATTAACCCTGCTGCTTCAGTATGCAGACAACTGGAGCGGGTTTGTGATTGAAATGGAGAAGATGTAATGAGCAACACATCAAAAGGCTGGGGAAGAAAAGGCAGCAAATTCTGGATGCAGATGGTGGCCTGTTTCCCAAAACTTGAAGAAGCATTTATAAAGCAAATTGCAGAGGCAGAAAACACCGATGCAAGTCAAATGGAACTGGAGTGGATTTCTCCGCGGGCGGATAAAAGGTTGGAAGAATATTCCCTGAACAGTGCGGGTTTGAAAGATGTGCTGAAGCTTCCGGAAGGATTTTGGGATACATGGAAAAGTGATGAGAAACTTGCTTTCTGGACTGCCCGCCAGCCACAGTGGGATGGGATTGCTTTCTGCAGGAATTCAGGGGTGTTATACTTAATCGAGGCGAAGGCTCACATTTCCGAGACTTACACGGAAATTGCAGTGAATGAAAACAGCGATGGATCCAAAGCCAGCTTTGAGCTGCGGTGTGCATCCCTTCGGCACACCCGTAATTTTTTTGCAGCAGGTGGTGAAGCAGATGGCTGTGAAGAAACCTGGTGGGGCGGAAAGCTGGTGAAGAAAGTAAGGTCTGACGAGAAATTTTATTATCAGGTTGGCAACCGGCTGGCATTTTTAAAATTTCTGAGTGAAAAGATTAGGGATATGAAACTCCAGCTGGATGAAAGGGAATATAGTGTGAGTGGAGTAAAGCTTGTCTTTCTGAACTTTGCAGACGATTATACTCTGCGCGATGGCCGTAATGACAGAACGATGGAAGCATCTGCAGAGCAGTGGAAGGAACATTATGAACAGCATGTTTGGCCCCATATGATTGGTAAAAGTGAGGCGCCGGATGGTGTTCTGGTCATCAACTGCAGTGTCAGAGATGTTCTTCCCGGCTTATATTTCAGAAAAGATGCGGATAAAGAGGACAACCTTTTCTTCTATAAATTTGGTGAGCCGGAATCTTCTGAAGATATTGATGTTCCGTTCTGCTTTAAAGAAGTTGATGGGAAGATGCGCTGCTGCATGCGGGATACTGAAACTGTGATTCCTGAACTGGAACGCTGCCTGGGCGTGAAATAATTGATTAGTGTCGTAGACAAGTTCCAGGAAAGAATTGTGGAAGAAAATATAGCAGTCTATGTAAAAAATATATACTTTTTTTCTTTCAGGGGGTATAATAAAAAAAAGTGTTATAAAGGGAGGTGTATCCCATGTGTTCACAGAGTGAATTGAGTATTTTAATGAAGAGGATTACAGAGATATACCAGCAAGTATATGGAAAAGACATTGTCAAAATTGTACTGTATGGATCCTATGCCCGTGGTACACATGATGCAGAGTCAGACATAGATATTGTGGCAATTGTTCGTGGCGGCAGAGCTGAACTGCAGAAAAAGTTACGTGAAGTATGGGAGGTTACTTCAGAGTTGGAACTGGAGTATGAGACTGTACTGTCACTAACGGTAATTCCTTTTGAGGAGTATGAGGAATATCGGGATGTTCTTCCGTATTACCGCAATATCGAACGAGAGGGGGTAAGCATTGTTGCATAATAACAAGACAGAACTTGCTTTACATCGTCTCAACATGGCGAGGGAACGTTTGGAATCTGCAAAATTGCTTTTAGACAATAACAGTTTTAAAGATTCTATTGGAAGATCATACTATGCTATTTTTACAGCAACAAGAGCATTGCTTGCACTGGATGAGGAAGATTTTGCGCGACATGCGGGAGTAATCTCATATTTTCAGAGAACATACATCAAATCTGGAGTTTTTGATGTGAAATTCTCCCGTTATATCAGTGAAGCATTTCAGATAAGAAATAACACTGATTACGCAGATTTTTATATTGTATCAAGAGCGGATGCTGTGGAACAGTATCAGAGAGCGGTGGAGTTTTATGATACGATTCAGGAATATCTGCAGAAAAAGATTCGAGGATAGAAGATGATTATGAGGCTGCCATTTCGGCAGCCTTTATTTCATTTGGCACAAATTTTTTTTGGCTGAAATCTCTTCCCTGCACACGTACATATGTCGTCTTTCATCCACGCAGGTTTTCCACTTCACCAGGGTCAGCTGGCCGTAGACCAGTTCCAGGCAGGTGATGGCACCGGGATGAACACAGGAGCCGGTGTTATAGTAGGATGGACCGCGCTCCATTGTCAGGTGAGGACGGTGGGTGTGGCCGGCCACCAAAGAGGACTGGCGTGCGTCCACCCAGGAAAGCATGCGGCGTTCGGCATTTTCTTTGCGGGTGTAGTTCTTAGCAGCGCTGGTGGGATCTCGGAATCCGGCCAGTTCCAGCGGCTTCCACAGATACCGCACCATCCAGCGGGCTCCCTGCCAAAGGGTATCATTGAGTACATCCCCTTGATGACCGTGAATCAGGTGCAGGTCGGCACACCCGTCATTTCCCTGCAGAATGAGACCTTCTGTAAACACCGGCATGAGGAAGGGAAAACACTCCGGTGAAGTGGAGAGAAAGCGGCGGGAAGATTTTGCTCGGTCGTGATTGCCCCATAGCATGTATAAACGTCCGGCCAACTGAAACTCGGTCAGCTTCTGAAATACGTCACTGTGAATATGGCAGATGTCCCGCCACCTGCGGTTTTCCCACAGCTCGTCGCCGTCTCCCAGCTCGATGTAGGTAAAACCAGCTCCATAGTAATAGGAAAGGGCGGCCATGTAGAGGCTTTTATTAGGCAGAAAACTGTCGGCAGCGGTACCGATGCCCCGGTGGCAGTCGCTGAAAAGGACGATTTTGGGGTGGTTGGCGGTAGGAATGACCGGTGCGTCACGAAGGGCACGGTCAATCTGGCGGTTTGCAAAGTCCATAGCGGCACCTCCTTAGAATTATGGTATGCGTATACCTGCGGAATGTGATATAATGAAGGCAGCAACTATTTCGGGGAGGAATCGAAATGAAGGAAGAATGTTTAATCTGCGGTGCACCGCTGGTTTACCTGGACGAGGAACGGTGGATGGAGTGTGCTGTCTGCCATAAAAAAGTAAAAAGCAGAGCCTGCTGTGAGGCGGACCATTTTGTGTGTGATACCTGCCATACCAGCGGTATGGACCAGATTCTGGCTGTATGCCTGAAAGAGCAGAGCCGAAATCCGGTGGATATTCTGGAGAAGATGATGAGCCTGCCGTTCTGCCACATGCACGGTCCTGAACACCATGTAATGGTGGCAGCTGCACTGCTGACAGCATATCGGAATGCCGGTGGTGAGCTTGATCTGGAAAAGGCCCTGCATCAGGTGCAGAGCCGGGGGATGGAAGTTCCGGGAGGAGCCTGCGGATTTTGGGGTGCCTGCGGAGCCGGAGTCAGCACGGGAATTTACGTGTCAGTGATTACGGGGGCGACACCTCTGGCAGGAGAAAGCTGGGGCCTGGCAAATCAGATGACCTCAAGGGCACTGGCATCCATCGGCGCTCACGGCGGTCCGCGGTGCTGCAAGCGTGACTCTTATCTGGCAGTGCAGGAGGCAGTTCGGTTTACCGAGGAGCATTTCGGTGTGTCTATGGAAACAGGTAATATCATTTGCAGCCGGTCTGGAATGAACAACCAGTGTATCGGTGCCAAGTGTCCGTTCCATCAGAAAAAGCCGCGCGTGGCCTTCCTCTGTGTACATAATTCCTGCAGGAGCCAGATGGCAGAAGCTTTGGGGAAGAAGTACCTGTCTGACATTTGCGACTGCTATTCTGCCGGAACGGAAACCAAACCGGTGATCAATCAGGATGCGGTGCGGCTCATGAAGCAGGTCCATGACATCGATATGGAGAAGGAACAGTATTCCAAGCTTCTGGAGGAAATACCGGAGCCTGACATCGTGGTGTCTATGGGATGCAATGTGGTCTGCCCGTCCATGCCGGGAAAGGTTCATATGGACTGGGGGCTGGAAGACCCGACGGGACAGCCGGATGAAGTTTTCCTGGAAACCATGAAGAGAATCGAAGAGAAGGTTCTGGAGCTGAGGAAATTTATCGAAAAATAACAGAAGGAATATACGGAAATGACGACGAAATTAACCATGAAACATAAATTCGGCTACGGCCTGGGGGATGCCGGGGGATGCATGACTTTCGCACTGATGGGAAGTACCTTTGCCATGTACTGTACCGATGCACTGGGTATCAAGCCGGAGCTGCTGGCGGCACTTCTGCTGGTATGGAATGTATGGGACTTCATCAACGACCCGCTGATGGGCGCTTTGATGGATAAATCCTTTGCACGGAACCGGAACCCGAAGGGGAAATTCCGGCCCTGGCTGCTGCGGTCAACCCCGCTGGTCTGCGTAACCTTTATCGCCTTATGGACCGTGCCGTCTCTCTTTGATGGTGTGGCTCTGATTTGTGTGCTCTTTGGCCTGAAGATTCTCTATGAGGCCAGCTATACCATGTTTAACATACCAATGGGCAGCCTGCTGTCTGCCATGGCGGACACGGATCAGGAGCGTGCGGCTCTGTCTTCTGCCCGGGGCATTGGCTCTGCAGTAGGCAATATGGTGCCCATGATGGTAATGCCGCTGCTGCTGAAAAAGTTCGGTGAAACCAATGCTGCAGACATCCGGATTACCGACATTCTCCACGTGTTTCGTGTAAACCGGCCATTCCTGGCTCTTTGCGTTCACGGCGTCTTCATCTGTATGATGCAGTATGTGAACAATACTTTGAACAATTACATGTACTCCGACGTTCTGGGGGATATTTCCCTGGTGACTTACGGAGCCATCGTTTCCTCGCCGTTCATGCTGGTAATCTTCGTTTTCGGACCGAAACTTGCAAAATCTTTCGGCCTGGAACGCATCATCCGGTACGGGCTTCTGTCCGGATCCGTGCTGTATATTACTCTGTTTGCAGCCCATATGGTGACAGCCGTGAATCCGTGGGTTCACATGATCTGGTCCAATGTGGCACTGGGCCTTGCCAGTATCTCCATTTACATGCAGTGGGGTCTGGTTGGGGAAAGTATTGATTATAACGAAATGATTACCGGAAAGCGGACAGAAGGTTCCATCTACGGTACGTTCAATCTGTCCCGCCGTGTGGGACAGACCATCGGAAACTCTGCGGCAATGCTCATGCTTGGCTGGGTAGGATATAACGGAGATCTTGCGGTACAGTCTGCCTCCACCATTTTGGGTATCAAAGCCCTCTGCGTACTGCTTCCGGGAATTTTCGTTCTGGGGTCCTGGGCGGCATTCCGGTTCCTGTGGAATCTGAGCGATGAAACCAGAGCAGAAATGGCTGCCTTCAAGGCGGCAGGAAAGGAAGGGTAATGCCATGACTCATTCTGCAAAATATCTGATTCAGACGCCTTGCGGTCCGATTCAGGGATGTGAAGGGCCGGTGGAAGGTACCGCCGCATATAAGGGTATCCGTTATGCAACGGCAGGGCGCTGGGAATATCCGGTGCAGGTAACAGACTGGGATGGCGTTTATGATGCCACCCGGTATGGCCACTGCGGATATCAGGCCAGAGCTTTTTATGATGAATCAAAGAACCCGAAAAAACATTTTTATTATAACGAGTTCCGTAAGGGTGAAACCTACACATACAGCGATGACTGTCTCTTCCTCAATGTGTTTACACCGGAAGGTGCGGGGAAAGATCTGCTTGAGCTGCCCGTGATTATCTACATTCACGGAGGTTCCTTTACGGGAGGATGTGGTTTCGAAAAGCACTTCGACGGACCGCAGTGGCCTCTTCATGGTGTCATCTCTGTGACTATCAACTACCGTCTGGGACCATGGGGATTCCTTTGCCTGAAGGAACTGGAAGAGGAAGCAGGCCATACGGGAAACTATGGGCTCTATGACCAGCTGACCGCCATCCGGTGGGTAAAGGATAATATTTCTGCCTTTGGAGGCAATCCGGAAAACATCACCATCATGGGACAGAGTGCCGGTGCTATGAGTGTGCAGATACACTGTGAAAGTCCAATGACAGAGGGGCTGTTCAGAAAGGCCGTTCTTTCCAGCGGCTGCGGCATGAGTTCCATGCTGGCAGGAAACAGAGAAAAATCTTCTGTATTCTGGGCTGAAGTCATGAAGCGGTGCGGCTGCACCACACTGGAAGAATTCCGGGCACTGCCTGCAGAAACCATATATCATGCATGGCAGAGTGCGAAAAAAGAAGTAAAGGGCGGCACTATGGCAGTCTTTCCGATTAAGGATGGCCTGCTGGTTACCGGTAAATCCCATGCACAGAAGAAACATCTGACCTGCATGACAGGGTCTACCAGCCACGATATGGCAGCAGCATTGGTACAGCCTCTGGCTAAGGGATGGTGCCGGAAAAATGCGGAGAAGGCCTATGTGTGGTATTTTGACCGGAATCTGCCGGGTGATGATAACGGCGCATGGCATTCCTCCGACCTGTGGTACTGGTTCGGAACCCTGGATAACTGCTGGCGTCCCATGGAAGAAAAAGACCGCAGGGTCAGCGGTGAAATGGTGAAGTATCTCTGTAATTTTGCGAAGAACGGTGATCCAAACGGGCAGGGTCTGACGCAGTGGAAGCCAATGAACAGCGGACAGAAACAGGTTATAATGATGGGTGAAGAGGCATCCCGCATGGGCATGCCGCCACTGGGCAAACTGATCCGCATCATGCTGACCAACAAGGCTGTAGGTGAGTAGAAGCTGAATCCCATGCCGGCAGGTACTGGGAACCTATAAAGTGGTGTTTGAACGGGACGTTTAAAAATAATGCAATATAAAAAGCTGAAAGAACCTTAGCGTTCCTTCAGCTTTTTTTCGATGTCGTGAAGCAGTTCCACTATACTGTAACCTGCAGATTCCACACAGCTGTCACAGCAATTATGCTTCATGGAATCCAGTGCGGCCTGCACCTGCAGAATCATACGGTTCAGCTCAGGATCGCCGCTTGTCATTGCTTTCTGATAAAGATTGCGGAACTGCATTTCCAGAGAGTTGATGTCGAACATGGGGGCTCCTTTGCTATTTACAATATAAATATATGTGATAGAATGATTGTACCATAAAACACAATGAAAAGGAAAGGATTTTACCCATGATGAAAGTTTACGGAACAGATATCTGCATCGACTGCAGAAACTATAAGGCCATTCAGAAAAGCCGCGGTTTTGAAGCGGAATATATTGAGATCACTGCGAACACCGCTAACATGAAGGAATTTCTGGAAATCCGGGATGTGGATCCTTTATATGCGGAAATCAGAGAGGCGCATACCATAGGAATTCCTCTGTTCGTGAGAGAAGACGGACTGAAAACATTTGACTGGGATGAAGCTTTTTCATGGATTGGTCAGCCTCCTGTGAAGGAAGAAGAACTCGTGGAGCATCGATAAGACTGTACGGTACAATTGACAAAACTTCTGCCCGGGATTACAGTACTTTATAATTATATACAACGGGGAGCTTGCTGAAGCAGGCTGAGAGGAGAATATTTAGTCTCGACCCATATAACCTGATTTGGATAATGCCAGTGTAGGGAAATAACGACGGCCAATTTTTGGAGTACACTCTATCTGGGTGTACTCTTTTTGTATTCGTTAATCCTGAGAATAAAGGCGGAATGAATCATGCTGGCTGCCGTTCTGATGATGTGCTTTACCGAAGCGATGGAAGTCTCCGCTGGTTCTATGGCCGGTGCATCAACAATCCAAATACTTATGGGATCGGATGCACTCTGTCCAGCACCATTGCCTCCAATCTGGGAGATGGCAGCGGTTCTCTGGACCATGGCTTCAATGTGATCTCTACGATTCGTAGGTGGTAAATGCCTGCGTTCCGCGGTATGATAGGTTCATGGAGGTAAGGAAAATGAATCAATATGTAACTGGAACAACTATAAAGACACTGCGGGAAAAGCATCATCTGACACAGGCCGAGCTGGCAGAGAAGCTGTCCGTTTCTGATAAGACTATTTCAAAGTGGGAAACAGGGAAGGGCTATCCGGACATTTCCCTGCTGGAACCTCTGGCAAGGACTTTCGGAATATCAATGACGGAGCTGCTTTCAGGGAATGCAGTGACCAATGGGAATGTTTCCGCGAATATGCTCCGGTCCCGTTTTTATATCTGTCCGGTCTGCGGAAACAGTATACACTGCATGGGTGAGGCAGTGATTCACTGCCATGGGGTACAGCTGTTGCCGGCACAGCCGGAGGAAACCGACGAAAACCACAAGATCATCATTGAAGGGGTGGAAGATGACTACTACATCCGAATCGAACATGACATGACCAAGGAACATTATATTTCCTTCATCGCAGCCCTTTCTCCGGACCGGGTGCAGATGGTGAAACTGTATCCGGAAGGGGCAGCGGAGGCAAGATTCCCTGTACGTGGGGTAAAAAGGATTCTCTTTTATTGCAACCGGGATGGACTGTTTGTCCTGGATGTGATAAAATCAGTACATGGAAGACCGGGTTCTTATGATGATGCCGAGAAGCGGCGCCAGCTGGAAGCCTGATTCTATATTATTAAATTACAGGAGCGTGCTTTTTGAGAAAAACAAGCAGAACACTGGAGATTGTGGCATAACCGGGAGGTTCGTGTAAATCAGTCTCGCACAAACCTCCCAGCATTGCAGTCAACAATCATCAGGAGGAAAAAATAATGAATAAAAATGACTATACCATCCGTTTGGAAAGAAAAGAAGAACAGCGTCAAGTGGAAACCCTCATAAGAGAGTCATTCTGGAACGTGTACCGTCCGGGCTGTCTGGAACACTATGTAATCAACCAGCTGCGGGATGATGCGGCGTTTGTACCGGAGCTTAATTTCGTCATGGAAAAAGACGGACAGCTCATTGGGCAGAATATGTTCATGCGTGCCGAAATTCAGGCCGACGACGGCAGAATCGTACCAATCATGACCATGGGACCCATCTGCATCACCCCTGAATTAAAGAGACAGGGGTACGGAAAGATTTTGCTGGATTACTCTCTGGAGAAGGCGGCAGAATGTGGCTGCGGCGCGGTATGCTTCGAGGGTAACATTGATTTTTACGGCAAAAGCGGATTCACTTATGCCAGCGAATTCGGCATCCGGTATCATGGGCTGCCGGAGGGTGCGGATGCGTCCTTCTTTCTCTGCAAAGAATTAGTGCCTGGCTTCCTCGATGGTATCACCGGTGTGTATGCAACACCCAAGGGATATTTCGTCGATGAAGCGGCCGCAGAGGAATTCGACCGGCAGTTTATACCGAAAGAAAAATTAAGACTCCCCGGACAGATTTTCTAGACAGACAGAAACAAGACGAGGCTCCTTCGCTATGAAGGAGCCTCTATTGGAAAGGAAGAAACGTATTATGAAAAAATTCATCATCGAAGAACCGATTTTTGAGATTTTTCCTGAAGTAAAGATTGGGGTTCTGGTTTGCCGCGGCATTGATAACACAGTGAAGGATAAAGAGCGTTATGCAGGATATCTGGCAGAGGCTCAGGCACTGGCCCAGGAGCATATCAAAGAACCGGAATTCACCCAGAATCCGGTGGTGCGTACCTGGCGTGACGGCTTCTATAAGTTCAAGACCAAAAAGGGCGCCCGCTGCTCCATTGAGGCTCTTCTGAAGAGGGTTGCCAAGGGAGATACCATCGGAACCATTCTGCCGCTGGTGGACCTGTATAATGGCCTTTCTCTGAAATATGGGGTTCCTATCGGCGGTGAGGATCTGGACGTAATCGAAGGAAATATCCGTCTGGCTCTTGCAGACGGCGGTGAGGATTTCATAACTTACGGCAGTGACAAGAGTGAACCGCCGTATGAAGGCGAAGTGGTTTACAAGGATGACGCGGGTGCCATCTGCAGATGCTTTAACTGGAGAGAAGCTGTGCGGACCATGCTGCAGGACCACACAAAGAATGCGTTCATGATTATCGAAAGCATCGATGCGGACGGTGCAGCACGCCTGGAACCGGCGTTGGATGAGTTGAAAACACTGGTAGAAACCGAGCTTGGCGGAACCTGTGAAAAGTTTGTAGTAGACAGAAGTTGTCCGGAAATTGTAATCGAAGAATAAGATAAAAAAAGGACTGATGTAAATCAGTCCTTTTTGTTAAATTATATTAGAAATAAATATCTAAAATCTTTTCGTCGGTCTTTTTTCCGAAGTGAGAGCCGATAATCATTGCGGCCAGAGAAACGGTCACACCGATGAGAATCTGATGGATTCCTGCGATTTTAAATCCCAGCAGCATGGTCAGGCAGTACACCAGTGTCCCGCATACCATGGACCAGACTGCACCGGTTCTGTTGGCTTTTTTCCAGAAAAGTCCCAGCAGGAAGACCCAAACGAAGGCACTTTCCAGTCCGCCGAAAGCGAACATGTTAATCTTCCAGATTACATCCGGAGGATTGATGGAAATTGCGAAAATCGCAAGCCCCAGAATCAGGTTGCACAGCTGGCTGAAAGATTTTGCCCGGGATTCGGGAACCGCCGCACCGCGTTTTTCCTTCTCGTAGAGATACACGTCCTTGATAATGGACGATGTGGATGAAAGAAGCAGTGAGGAAATCGTGGAAATGGATGCGGCAATCGGACCGATAATGGTAATGCCGGCCACAAGAGGCTGCAGAGAACGGGCGATAGCCAGCGGAATGATGTTGTCCACACTGTTTCCGTAAGCATCCAGACCTTCCGGCAGAATACCCTGGGACAGCACACCGATGAAGTTCATACCGATGTTCATGGCTCCAACCACGATGGTGCCGATAATGATGGCACGGTGGAGGGACTTGGTATCTTTATAGCTCAGGTTTCTGACCACGGACTGCGGCAGACCGATGGTAAAGATACCAACCAGCATCCACTGGGAAATGTATAAGGTCAGCGGCATATTTCCGCCGGAGAATGGATCCAGCATTTCCGGTTTATTTGCCGCAATATGAGACATAATATTTTCGTAACCGCCGCCCTGCTTCAGCACGCCTGCCATCAGCAGGAACATGCCCGCCAGCATAACAACGGAACAGATGGTGTCCGTTACTGCCACACCGCGGAAACCGCCCACTGTTGTATAAATTACAACCACCAGGCCGAATACCACCAGCCCGGTCAGGTAGGAATAGCCGGTTACTGCCTCAAAGAGTTTCGCACCGCCTACAAACTGAGCAATCATAGTTGCTGAGAAGAACAGTACGATAATGACTGCAGAAATCATGGCAATCACATCGGACTGGTAACGATGACGGATAACGTCGATAACCGTAACAGCATCAATTTTACGTCCTACGATGGCCATCTTTTTCCCCAGTACACCGAGAACCAGGAAGAGGGCTGTAACCTGCACCACAGACATGTAAATCCAGCCGAAGCCTATATTCCATGCCTGTCCGGGACCGCCTACGAAGGAGCTTACAGAGCTGTAAGTAGCCACGGTGGTCATCGCCAGAACGAAGCCGCCCAGGCTTCTGGATCCGATGAAATATTCTTTTACGAATCCCTGCGATTCTTTCTTTGAATTTGATTTTCTTAAAATAACACTGACTGCAAGCATTGAAATCATGAAAAGGAATACGGGTAGCAGTGCTAAAAAGTTACTGTTCATCTGCGCCCTCCATTTCTGATGATTCGTCATCGTTATCCAGGCTGAAGTCCCGGAATACATGCTTGACTAACCATATCACCAAAGCCACGGAGAAAATCCAGGTACCGATACATCCCGTAATGGCCCACAGCGGTGTGTGGAAGATGGTGATATTCAGCCGGCTTACGCCGATCCCTGCGATGGTCCAGAATACAATGATAGCCACAAGTGCCCAGAAACAGGCGATGGCTTCTCTTCGAATCTGACCATACTTTTGTTTTCTGTTCATGTTTTCCTCCATGTATTAAATTTAACAATTAATTATATCACCTGGCAATGGAAAGTTCAAACATAATTTGACTTTTTCTGCAAAGAGGATTAAAATATAACATGTAAGATTGTGCCGTCATCGGGCACGCTTTCAGAGCGGCTGAAATGAAGGCTGAATACAGATTCAATGAAAGGAAAAGCGAACAATGAAACGCATCGTTGTAGGCGTGACCGGAGGCATTGCTGCATTTAAGACATGCCAGCTGGTCAGCGACTTATCCAAGAAGTATGAAGTGCAGGTAATCATGACTGAGAATGCCATGAATTTCGTGCATCCGTTAACATTTGAAACACTCACCGGCAGAAAGTGCCTTATCGACACATTTGACCGGAATTTTAACTATGAAGTAGAACATATCAGTGTGGCCAAATGGGCTGACGTTTTCGTGGTGGCTCCGGCTACAGCCAATGTCATTGCAAAATTTGCCCATGGTATCGCAGATGATATGCTGACGACAACTTTCCTGGCCTGCAGAGCACCGAAGGTCATCGCGCCGGCTATGAATACCAATATGTATGAAAATCCTCTGACTCAGGAAAACATGGACAAGCTCCGTTCCCTGGGTATGCACCTGGTTGATGCGGCAAGCGGATTCCTGGCCTGCGGAGATACAGGAAAGGGCAAGATGGCAGATATCGATGTGATTGAAGAAGCTATCGAAATGGCCTTATATAAAGAAAAGCCTCTGGCAGGAAAGAAGGTGCTGGTAACAGCTGGACCAACCATGGAAAGCATGGACCCTGTCCGCTATATCACCAACCACTCCTCCGGCAAGATGGGTTACGAAGTTGCACAGGCAGCAAGAAATCTGGGTGCAGAGGTTGTTCTGGTAAGCGGCAAAACTGCCCTGAAAAAGCCTTATGCCATAGAAACAGTGGATGTCCGCAGTGCACAGGATATGTTTGAAGCTGTAACCAGCCGCAGTGATGAATGCGACTTTATAGTTATGGCTGCAGCTGTGGCAGACTATACTCCGGCAGTGACTGCTGACGAAAAAATGAAGAAAAAGGACGACGATCTGTCCATTGCACTGGTGAGAACCAAAGACATTCTGAAGACTCTCGGTGAAAGAAAGCCGGAGAAGCAGGTGCTTTGCGGATTCGCAATGGAAACCCAGAACCTGCTGGAAAATGCCAGAAAGAAGCTGGTGGGCAAGAATGCCGATATGATTGTGGCGAATAACCTGAAGGTGGCCGGTGCCGGCTTTGCTACAGATACCAATGTGGCTACATTTATCCTGAAGGAGGGGCTGGTGGAAAATCCGCTTCAGACCAAGGAAGACCTGGCATACGTAATCTGGGAACAGCTTTTAAAAATCCGTGCAGAGAAAGGAATTGACTAGTTATGTTACTGACAGTAGATATCGGAAATACAAATATTACAATGGCACTCATTGATCCCAACTGCAGAATCGCAGGAACTTTCAGAGTGACCACCAAAGCACAGCGGACCAGCGATGAATACGGCACACACCTGATGCAGTTCTGCAGCAACAGTAATGTGGAAGTAAGTGAAATTCAGGATGTTATCATCTCCAGTGTAGTACCGAAGGTAATGCACTCCTTCACTAATTCCATCCGTAAATATATCCGCAAGGAGCCAATCATTGTAGGTCCGGGAATCCGCACCGGAATCAGTATCAAGACAGACTTCCCGAAAGAAGTAGGTGCAGATAAAATCGTGGATGCGGCAGCAGTATATCATCTCTACGGCGGTAATGCCATCGTAGTGGACTTCGGTACAGCTACCACTTTTGACTACATAAACGAAAAGGGTGAGTTCCTGTACAATGTTATCCTGCCTGGTCTGGAAATCAGTGCGCAGGCTCTGTGGCAGCAGGCTGCAAAATTGCCTGAAATCGAAATTGTAAAGCCTGCAAGCATCCTGGCAAAGAATACCGATACCAGCATGCGTGCTGGCGTAGTTTACGGCTACATCGGAAGTACCGAGTACATCATCTCCAAGATGAAAGAAGAAATCGGACGCGATGATATTAAGGTTTATGCAACCGGCGGTCTGGGACGTGTAATTTACAACGAAACCAGCATGATTGACCTGTATGATCCGGATCTGGCATTTAAAGGCATGAAGATTATCTACGATAAGAATAAGAAATAAGAGCTGGAATTCAATGAAAAAAATTGAAGAAATTTCCAGATTGTGTTGAAATTAAAGTTTATATGTGATAATATGGTACTGTAAATAAATGTATCCAGTAAACCCCAAGCACGGTTTTGTGCCTGGGGTTTTTCTGTATACATATTTTTTTATCTTCAGAAAGGAGAGCGTCATGAAACATGGATTTCACGGCAGAGATGCGCCCGGACACTTTCGTGCACAAACCGGCATGAATAAATAAGTACAGTATTTTAAAGGGCGTATGTCCGGAAAGGAATAAAAATGAAAATGAAAAGATTATTATGTGCAGGATCCGTTATTGCAATTATAACTGTTCAGGCATCTGCCATGTGTTTTGCAGCAGAAGTACCCGCAAAGCTGACGATTCCTCAGGATGCAGTGGTTGGAGTGGACATTAATGTAGGTTATGAAGATCCGGAATCCGGTGATGTGGGCGGTTCCGATGGTTCCGGCGCCAACGGTATTTTAATGGTGGGTTCCAAAGGTACTCCTGCATTGACAGTGCAGAACCTGACTGTTCAGAATAACTCCACCATGGGCAAGATTATAGTGGAAACAGTGGAAGCTGTTGGAATGAAAGATACCAACGGAGATACATGGACCATCGTGTCTGATACTACAGATTTTGCCAATCTGCCAGCAGACGCTCACAAGCTTTCTCTCATGGCAGAAGGCACTCATGACATGACATCTGCATATAAACCATCCCTGGAAGTAAGAGCAACAGAAAATGAGGCGATTTCCTTCACTGGCAAAACCGGTCCTGTGACCAAGGCATATAATGCGGTGCAGGTAGCACGGATGGTAATCACTGTTTCTGTAGCATAGTGAGGGAAATGTCCCGGAAAGGATTTTAATTATGAAAAGATTTATTTGTTCCGCTTTTATGATTGCTGTTCTGGTAACTGGTTCTTCTGCTATGGCTTTCGCAGATTCATCTTCTGTTCCGGCCCATTTGAATGTAACTGCATCTGCAGTAAGCTTTACAATTACTGAAAAAATTAATATGACTGCAGCAGCGGGTAATCCAGAGCTGACCATTGATGATCTGGTGGTGACCAACACAGGAAGCATGGGCAAGATTAAGCTGGAAAGCCTGAATGTGAATGCAGAGCAGGGATGGACCCTTGTGGAAGATGGTACAGATTTCGTGAATATGTCTGTGGACCAGAAGAAGTTTTCTCTGGTAAGCGAGTCCCATGATTTTGCAGCAAATGCAGATATGACTGTGGGGAAAACAGCTAATCCTAAGGAAAAGATTACCATGGAGTTTGAAGGAAACACAGGTGCCTCATCTTCTGCCATCACCGACACAAAGGTAGCAACCATCGTTGCAACCATTGCTCTGGCGTAGTGCGGGAGAACGTATGAAAACTAATACAACGACAGCCGGAAATAAAGAAATGTGGCAGAGAATATTAATCATTGTATTGCTTGCGGCTTTGATTGTTACGCTGCTTCTGCTGCTTGTGCAGTGTGAGGGAGAAGAAGAGGAATACACCGGCCCCAGCCGCACTGCTGTAATTCAGCAGAATCAGGAAGAGCCGCTCAATGAAACCGGTTCCGGCACCATCCGGATTGTAATAAATCCCGTAGTTCAGGTTCTGGACGATACCATGCAGAACCTCGGATTCTGCAATTATAATAAGGACCGTCTGCTTCAGTGCAGAATCAAGGCGGGAGAACATTATGTGTATGACAGCGGACTGCTGCCGGAAGGAACAGAACTTGCAGGAGATTTTGTGGATACAGAATATCTGCAGACCGGAGAAAATGCCGCTCTGGCAGAAATATATTCTTATGACCTGGATGAGAATCTGATTGGACAGACCAATGTAAAAATAAAACTCGACCTGCAGCAGTAAGACAACACAAGGGAAGTATTTACTATGAAAAAACATATCATCAGACTTTTTATTGTTTCATGCCTGCTTTTCAGTGCGGGCTCTGCATATGCTGCCATAGATGTTCTGGTAAGTGAAGAAATCACCATGAATTCAGATGGGAAGACTGTGGAAATGGATATATCAGACTTGCATATTACAAACAGATCATCTGAGGTACTGCTGTCTCTTGACAGTGTGTCAGCTTCTGAAGCAAATCCGGAATGGGCACTGGTAGCCGATACGACTGATTTTGTGAACATGGCAGTGAACCAGCATAAATACTCCCTGTCTGCAGACGGGCATGATCTGAATTCTGGACCTTATTTGCCGGAAAATGTAGAAATCAGTCCAGGCACCACACGGAAAGTTGCACTCACTGGGAAAACAGGTACATCTTCTGACCATATAAAAAATCAGCATGTCTGCAATATCATCGTTACAGTCAGTGCGGTGGACACGAAAGCCCCTGATATTACTGTGACAGCACCATCCGGCATGTCCAGGGAAAATCCGGAAATCTGCGTAACGGGCAGTACATATGTGGTAAAAGGAAAAGCATCTGACAGTGAAAGCGGTATTGCATCTGTGACAGTGAATGGTACTGCCGTTTCTCTGGAAAGCGATGGTTCCTGGATTGCATCGATTGATCTTCCTTCAGGTGAAGTTACAGAGGTCACAGTGACTGCCACAGACAATGCAGGCAGAACAGCTACGGAAGTCAGATATGTAAAATATCTCCCGAACTGTACTATTTCGTTTTATACAGATGGCGGTCAGGTGAATCCCTCCACCATGCAGGTGACAAATGGAGGAACTTACAGGGGACTGCCTGTGCCGACCAGATCCGGATACCGCTTTGTGGGCTGGTACAGTGATACCCCCGCAAAATATGACAGCAACCTGTCTTATAAGGATCATCCGTGGCTTTTCTATGCAGACAGTTTCACGGATGTTTATGATGCCTTCGGCTACGATGAAGAGGCACTGCAGAATCATTATATGAGACATGGGTATGCAGAAGGACGGAGAACGTCCCAGTACGTAAACGGGGATACTGTTTTTCTTACGGGAGACACGGTGTTCTATGCATTATGGGTAAAGGAACCTTCTTCTTTTGCGATTTATTCTGAAACAGACGGTTCGCTGACTGTTTACAAGAATCAGGATTCACCGGCGAAGGGTGAAATCTACAGAGATAAGGCTGTAACTGCTATTGTCACCGACGTGGAAAATAAATCGGCGTGGAATAATAGCAGCACAAAAAATCCGTTTTATAATTATACGGAGAAAGTTAAATCTGTTACCATTGCAGACCCGATAGCACCGGTGAACACATCCTACTGGTTCTGGAATTTTAAAAACTGCGAGTATTATGATCTTAAACTGCTGAATACTGCCAATGTTACCAGCATGAAAAGCATGTTTTACTATAACCTGCATATGGATGATGCTTTCGAGGATATCAGTTCATGGGTAGTTGACCAGGTAACAGACATGTATGGTATGTTTTATTATGCTGAGGCAGATGTTTGGAATCTTGATTTATCTGGATGGAATGTATCTGCAGTAAGGGACATGTCTTATATGTTCTACGGTATTGATTCACTGGAAATCAATATCGACATGTCGGGGTGGAAATGCAATGCGCTCCAGACAATGAGCAATATGTTCTATTCTGCAGGTAATGATGCAGGCCGCAGCCTGGTACTGAATTTCACAGGTATGGAAACTCCATGTGTAAGAAATCTGTCCTTTGCTTTTGCACAGACCAATGCAAAAGAAATAGAGTTTATCGGTATTGATGATCTGGATACATCTTCCGTAACGGATATGAACAATATGTTTTCCGGAATCGGTGCAAAAGATTTTCCTACTCTTATCAGCATAGGCAGCCTGAACAGCTGGGATACTTCCAGCGTAAAAAATATGCGGCGTATGTTTTATGACATTGAGGGATCTTCCAAGTGCAGCTTCCTCATTGATGTAAGTCAGTGGGACACGTCTTCTGTAACAAATATGAGCGGTATGTTCGGATCATACTATTCCAACCGTATCCCATTCGATCCCGTTCAGAAAAACAATATGCATGCGTGGTCAGCAGGAGATCTGAGCAGAAAAATTGTAAACCAGGGAACCCCCGATGAATACGTTGCCTGGGACACATCGAAGGTTACGACCATGGAAGATATGTTTGCCGGATGCGGCGGCAAAGCAGCTGTATTTAATCTTGGAGACATCGGAACCTGGGATGTGTCCAGTGTACAGTGTTTTAAAGCCATGTTTTATGAAGCAGGTTACAGCGCATCGGACTGGTATATCGGTGATATAAGCAGATGGAAAACCGAAAGTGCCGCCGATATGACTTATATGTTCCATACAGCCGCGCGTTCTGCTTCAGGCTTTGAGCAGGTGGACCTGAGTGGATGGAATGTTTCCGGAGTCACCAGCTTCAGCGGATTTAATACGGATTCTGAATCAAAATTTGTAACGCCGAATTTTGCGGCAGCGGAAGCAATCTCTGAAAGTGCTGAAATATCAGATTTTAGTGAAGAAATGGAAGAAACCTCAAGTGCAGAAGATGCACTTGAGGTTTTTTGTCTTGCAAACATATTTGAGGAATGGTAAATTCGTATATGAAAAAAGGGATGCAGGAGAAGTACGCCTATGAGAATGTTATTTGAGATGGATAAAAAAGACTACAGTGAAAAGGATGAGAAATATTTCAGACCTTCTGTTCGTGCAGTCATTGCGATAGATGGAAGATTTGCCATGGTACACAGCAGAAAGTATGATTACTATAAATTTCCCGGCGGCGGCATAGAAGGCAATGAAGATCATATCACCACGTTAATCCGGGAAGTAAAAGAAGAAACCGGACTGAAAGTGGATTCAGCTTCTGTCAGAGAATATGGAATGGTCCGCCGCACGCAGAAAGGGAAGGCCCACGGAACTGTTTTCGTACAGGATAACTTTTATTATTTGTGCGAGGTGCAGGATGGAATTGCAGACCAGAATCTGGATGAGTATGAATCTGAAGAGGGATTTACCCTGGAATTTGTGACACCGGAAAGGGTAATCGAAACAAACCAAAATGCAGATCATGGAGATAAGAATGAAGACGAGTTCTATGCGCTGATGATTGAAAGGGATGCAAGGGTGATGGAACTGATTCATCAGACATTTTAATGGATGGAAAAATTACGAAACCGCTTGACATCACAAGCTTTGCGGAGTAAAATGTTACAGTACGTTTTCCACGTACAAACTCAATATCCAGACGTTGAAGGAACCAGTAACTTAAGGTATGAAGTCCTTACAGAGAGTCGCCCCATGGCTGAGAGGGCGATGGTAAAGCTTAAGCGAATATCACTCCGGAGTCTGACACACTAATGAGAGGCGCCTTGATGGAGGCAGCAACTAGGGTGGTACCGCGGTTATGAAATAATCGTCCCTAAGCATTGTGCTTGGGGACGTTTTTGTTTAGAAATGAATCCCCTGAGCAACTCAGAAAGGAGAAAGGAAAAACATGTTTAAGAAACTGTCCGATGCACCTATCGCAGAGGTGCAGAACGCGCAGGTCGCTAAGTGGAAAGAAGAAGACCTGCTGACAAAGTGCGTAACAGCAAGAGAAGGAGCAACTCCGTTCGTATTCTACGAAGGACCTCCAACAGCAAATGGTAAGCCAGGCATTCACCATGTTATGGCGAGAACCTTAAAGGACTCTGTATGCCGTTATAAGACCATGCAGGGCTACCAGGTTAACAGAAAGGCCGGCTGGGATACTCACGGTCTGCCTGTAGAAATCGAAGTAGAAAAGCAGCTCGGCATGAGCGGCAAGCAGGATATCGAAAAGTACGGTATCAAGGAATTCAACCAGAAGTGTAAGGAATCCGTATTCACCTACACAGACATGTGGAGAGACATGACTGAAAGAATGGGCTACCTGGTAGACCTGGATGATCCATACATCACTCTGGATAACAACTATATCGAAACCGGATGGTGGATTCTGAAGAAGTTCTTCGATGCAGGAATGATCTACGAAGGACACAAGATTCTGCCTTACTGCCCTCGCTGCGGTACCGGTCTGGCATCCCACGAAGTAGCACAGGGCTACAAGGAAGTAAAGGTTAACACTCTGATCTGTAAGTTCAAGAAGGTTAACGCAGAAAACGAATACTTCCTGGCATGGACCACTACTCCTTGGACTCTGGCATCCAACGTGGCACTGACCTGCGGTCCTGACATCGACTACATCAAGGCGAAGATGACCGAAGGTGACGAAGAAGGCAACATCTTCTACGTAGCTAAGGCTCTGGCTGACAAGGTTCTGGGTGCAGAAAAGTACGAAGTACTGGAAGAAATGAAGGGTTCTGCTCTGGAATACATGGAATACGAACAGCTGATGCCGTTCGTAAAGGCAGAAAAGAAGGCATTCTTCATGACCTGCATGGACTATGTATCCGTTGAAGACGGTACCGGTATCGTTCACACCGCTCCTGCATTTGGTGAAGACGACTACAACTGCGGCCGTAAGTATGACCTGCCTGTACTGCAGCCTGTAGATGAACAGGGCTGCTACACTGCAACTCCATGGGTTGGCCGTTTCGTAATGGAAGACGGTCTGGACGTTGACATCATCAAGTACCTGGCTGAAGGCAACAAGATCTTCAAGAAGGAAAAGATGGAACACAACTATCCTCACTGCTGGAGATGCGGTACTCCGCTGGTTTACTATGCAAAGCCTTCC
>JAZTZZ010000042.1:0-55730 GCA_045637765.1 Anaerovoracaceae bacterium
CCAGTCCGCTGCCCTCATTCATGGCCAGTTCCACGGCTTCGCTGATTCGGCTTTCCTGCCCCGGCTTCACCACGATACGGTCCACCACGATTTCGATGGTGTGCTTGAAGGTTTTTTCCAGCTTGATTTCTTCCTCTTCCAGCAGGCGGATTTCCCCGTCAATTCTGGCTCTGGTAAATCCCTCTTTTCGGATTCTCTCCAAAATCTTTTCATGCTCACCTTTTTTCTGGCGGATCACCGGTGCCAGTACCATCAGCTTTGTTCCTTCCGGATAGTTCATGATGACATCAACCATCTGGTCCACGGACTGACTGCTGATTGGTTTGCCGCAGACAGGACAGTGAGGCCGGCCGATACGGGCATAAAGCAGACGCAGATAGTCATGGATTTCCGTCACGGTACCTACTGTAGATCTCGGGTTCCGGTTGGTGGTCTTCTGGTCAATGGAAATGGCCGGAGAGAGACCTTCAATATACTCCACATCCGGTTTTTCCATCTGGCCCAGGAACTGGCGGGCATAGGAAGAAAGGCTCTCCATGTAGCGCCGCTGTCCTTCCGCATATATGGTGTCAAATGCCAGAGAAGACTTGCCGGACCCGGAAATCCCTGTCAGAACCACGAACTTATCGCGGGGAATGGTCACATCCAGGTTTTGCAGGTTGTTCTCATTGGCACCTTTTATGATGATATCTTTCTGCATTATATGTGCTCCTTGTGTGTCTCACTTAGTCCTCGGTGCACTTTGTGCCCCTGCGGAATCGTTCCACACACAAGAAGCACACAATGCACTAAGGCATCATTATAAAACTGTTACAATAACGTATTCAATTTGTATCCATTTCCGGTGTGTGGACCGGGCTTTTGACCGAGTATTTTTCGGCAAAGTACTCCAAATCTCCCTATTTTGTTCAAAAGGCGTACCTGGGGCCGTGGTGTAAACCGTGAGGGAAAGGTCCCGGAACACCCACTGCGAAAACTGCACGCAGGCTGCCGGCAGAGCCGGATTCTACAATCTTACTTTATATTCGAATATCTGGTCACGCAGCTGCGCAGCCCGTTCGAACTGCAGGTCTGCTGCGGCCTGTTTCATTTCTTTTTCCAGCTTCTTTACGTATTCGGTCAGCTCCTTCTTCGTCAGTTCCAAAGGACTCTTGCCATGGTATTCCGCCTGGTCTTCAGCAGCCTTGGTGGCTTCGATGACTGCGCGGACGGATTTTTTGACGGAAGCAGGAGTGATGCCGTTGGCCTTGTTGTAAGCGTCCTGAATGCTGCGGCGCCGCTGGGTTTCATCGATAGCGGCCTGCATGGCTTTGCTGATATGATCCGCATACATGATAACCCGGCCATCCACATTACGTGCCGCACGGCCGATGGTCTGAATCAGGGAAGTCTCCGTACGGAGGAAGCCTTCCTTGTCCGCATCCAGAATAGCCACCAGGGACACTTCCGGAATATCCAGACCCTCACGGAGCAGGTTGATGCCCACCAGCACATCGAAGACGCCAAGGCGCAGATCACGGATGATTTCCATACGTTCCAGGGTATCCACTTCGGAGTGGAGATAACGTACCTTTATATTCACACCCTTCAGGTAGTCGGTGAGGCTTTCGGCCATCTTCTTTGTCAGGGTGGTGACGAGAACCCGTTCACCCTTTTCGGTCACCTTTCGGATTTCACCGATTAAATGGTCAATCTGGCCTTCTGTAGGCTGGATGTCAATTGGCGGATCCAGAAGCCCGGTCGGACGGATAATCTGTTCTGCACTGATTCCGCCGGCCTGTTCCCTCTCATACTGTGCAGGGGTTGCACTGACGAAAACTACCTGGCTCACCAGGTCGTCGAATTCCTCGAACTGAAGCGGACGGTTGTCCAGCGCAGACGGCAGACGGAAACCGTATTCCACCAGGGATGATTTTCTGGAACGGTCCCCGGCGTACATGGCCCTAAGCTGCGGCAGCATAACGTGAGACTCGTCGATAATAATCAGAAAGTCTTCCGGGAAGTAGTCAATCAGTGTATATGGACGGCATCCTTCCGGCAGGCCGTTGATATGGCGGGAGTAGTTTTCGATGCCTTTGCAGGTACCGATTTCCCGCAGCATTTCCAGATCATAGCGGGTCCGCTGCTCGATACGCTGTGCCTCCAGCAGTTTTCCCCTGTCGCGGAACCAGGTCACACGGTTCTCCAGTTCCTCTTCAATGGTTTTAATGGCAGCTTCCATCTTTTCCGGTGAGGTGACATAGTGAGACGCCGGGTAGACAGCCACATGGCTTCTGAGGCCCAAAATCTCCCCTGTCACCGGATTGATTTCCTTAATGGTCTCTATCTCATCCCCGAAGAGTTCCACACGCACAGCGGCTTCTGCACCCGCAGGATAGATATCTATGATGTCTCCACGCACACGGAAGCATCCCCGCTCGAATACCATATCGTTTCTGTTGTACTGGATGTCCACCAGTTTCCGCAGGATTTCGTTCCGGTCCTTCACCATGCCTGGTCTTAAAGAAAGCACCTGGTTTTCGTAGTCCACCGGACTCCCCAGACCGTAAATGCAGGATACAGACGCCACGATGATAACATCCCGGCGCTCTGCCAGAGCAGCAGTAGCTGAGTGACGCAGCTTTTCAATCTCCGCATTGATGTCGGAGTCCTTTTCAATATAAGTATCGGTGGATGGCACGTAAGCTTCCGGCTGGTAGTAGTCATAGTAGGATACGAAGTATTCCACCGCGTTGTTTGGGAAAAACTCCTTGAACTCGCCGTGAAGCTGGGCTGCCAGGGTTTTGTTATGGGAAATAACCAGAGTCGGCCGGTTCACCTGAGCAATCAGGTTGGCCATGGTGAAGGTCTTGCCGGAACCGGTGACCCCCATGAGGGTCTGGTACTTGAGACCGTCTTCCAGTCCTTCCTTCAGGCGCGCTACCGCCTCCGGCTGGTCGCCCATCATTTTATATTCAGATACTAACTCGAACTTGTCCATGTATTTCTCCTGTCAATATCGCTGTATTTCAATTAATATTATACCCCTTTATCATATCACAAACCGTCCATTTTCGCAAACGGTTGTTCGTTTCGCATAGGTTCCTGTATTACAAAAACTGGCTGCCGGGATAGTCCAGCAGCCATGTTTTATTCTTGAATCTATTAACGTAAAAATTTAACTTTCATCTTTTTGTAAAAATCCGGGAACGCCAGGCGGATCGGGATAATCAGGAAGATTGCATACAGGAATAAAATTACCCGAATCAAATATTTCGGCGTATAAATCCATTTCGCAATAAAGCCAACAATCTTCTCCCAGATTCCAATCTTATCGACCAGAGTCATAATCAGTTTCAAAATCAATGCCATAGCAATAAAATGAATCAAACCCATAGAAAACAGGCTGAATCCCAGGTATTTGCACAAAACCGGTGTAATGGAGAAAGACAGTACAGAACTTATAGCATCAGTGAGTACATAATAAACCATTACATTGGCAAGAAGATAGGCAGCCAGATTCCACGGAGCCATAATATTATCCGTAATGTATGTTTCATGGAATGCACGGAAGGCGTCCTGGAAAAGCATATCACACACGACTGCAATCAATACTGCCATAACTGCAAGCAGAAGGCCATGTACCGACAGCAGCTTATAGGTCTTTCCACGGAAGAGAAATGTTTGTACTAAATACAGAACCATCATGGCAATGGTACCGGAGAAAGCGAAATAAGTTGCCCATGTATAGCTGTTGTAATTTTCAATAGAGCCCAGATATTCATCAGCACTCAGATACGGCACATCAAAAAACAGGTTCAATGGATTGAAGATTCCGGTCACCAGAACAATCACTGCGGTCATGGAAATTATGATAACCATCTCCATCATCAGATACGTTGAATTCTTCAGTTCTTTTTTCTTAGCCCGCGCCTCCAACGGCATAAACAGTTTATGTACCAGACTCAGGAAAAAATCAGGATAGGGTGTCGTCCAGAAATCATGTAAAATACTTTTTTTCGTCTCTTGCATAGTTGCTGCTGTATCTGTCATTGTGTTCTCTTACTTCATTTATTTTCTTTCCAGAAGTCCACTGGTTCCCAGTCCTGCAGCTGTGCCAGCATGTGCCGCGCTGTCAGTTCTGCCTGAATCATATCCAGAATGTCCTCGGACTCTGCTGTGATGGTATGGTAGTGGTAATTGGATGTCAGTTTCATCAGCTGAGTAGACTTGCCGGTGGAAATGTCGTCCATGTACTTCTGTACGTCCCGGCGGGACCGGATATTCATTGGCACCTTAATCACACCATGTACCTTATGATACACGAACACGTCATCCACTTTGCCGCCAAAATCCACATACAGGTTCAGTTCTTCTTCTACCTGTTCTTCCGTATGCAGTACTTTGAAAACCCGGCTTACCTGCTTCGCACCGGTCAGAATATATCCCCTGTGGGTCGATACAATCTCCGCACCTCCGGTCCGCAGCAGAGCCATATCCTGCACGATGACCTGACGGCTCACATCCAGCTGTCTGGCCAGCTCTGTTCCGGGGACTGGTGTCTCACTGGTTCTAAGTATATTCAGAATTTCCTTCCGTCGTTCCTGTCCATTCATGGGCAATCGTTACCTTTCTCCTGCAGCAGCACTATACGGCATGCAGGTTCTTCATGGAAATATCCAGAATCGGTGCAGAATGAGTCAATGCACCACTTGAAATATAGTCTACACCAAGGTCAGTAAGCTTGGCAATATTTTCTTTCGTTACATTTCCGGAAACTTCTACTTCCGCACGTCCAGCAATAAAGTTCATTGCTTCTTCAATCTGCGCGTGAGTCATGTTATCCAGCATGATGATGTCAGCACCTGCTTCCACCGCTTCCTTTACCATGTCCATGTTTTCCACTTCAACCTCAATCTTGCGGACAAATGGTGCATATTCTTTCGCCATCCGGATTGCCTGAGCCACACCGCCTGCGGCACCGATGTGATTGTCCTTCAGCATCACGCCGTCAGACAGGTTATAACGGTGATTGTTTCCGCCGCCAACGCGTACAGAGTATTTTTCGAAGATGCGGTTATTCGGTGTTGTCTTTCGTGTATCCAGCAGTTTGGTCTTTGTTCCTGCCAGCAAAGAAGCAACTGCATGAGTATAAGTGGCAATACCGCTCATTCTCTGCAGGTAGTTCAGGGCTGTACGTTCACCAGCCAGCAATACGCGGATATCACCATAAACCTTTCCCATCAGCTGGCCTTTCTTTACTTCCTCACCGTCTTCCACATAAAATTCAGCACGGGTATCTCCATCCAGCAGGGTGAACACTCTTTCAAAAACCTGCAGCCCGCAGATGATGCCGTCTTCCTTGCAGATCAGATCCACTTCTCCGGCCTGCGCTTTTTTCATGACGCAGTTTGCGGACACATCTTCACTGGTGATGTCTTCTTTCAGTGCACTGAGAATCAGCGGGTCTACATTTAATTTTAAGGTTACCTGATCGTACATTTCTATTCTCCTTTTCTGGTTGCCTCAGCATCCTGTTCTGCCCGGGCAGAAGCCTGTGCTGCTTCAATTTCCTTCTTTACAAGATGGCGGTTCTCTCTGGTCAGGGCTTCCACATCCTCATAACGTCCCATGTCCAGCTGTTCCATCAGCGCCTGGTTTTTCTTTACGGCAGCCTGGCATGCCATCATATCCTGCGCTGCACGTTTTGCGAAGACCAGACTTTCCAGCAGAGAATTGCTGGCCAGACGGTTCTTTCCATGAACCCCATTGCAGGCTGTCTCACCTACCGCATAAAGCTGCTCCATGGAAGTGCGGCTCTGGTAGTCCACCTTCACCCCACCCATGAAATAGTGCTGAGCCGGCACTACAGGAATGCATTCCTTCGTTACATCATAGCCCTTCTGTCTGCAGTATTCCACAATATTCGGGAAGTGATTTTTCAGTTCTTCTTCCGGAATCGGCCGCAGGTCTTCCCACACGTGTTCCGTACCGTCCTTTTCCATCTGAGCCAGAATCGCCTTGGTTACCACGTCCCTCGGCAGCAGTTCGTTGACGAAACGGTTTCCGTTCTTATCACGGAGCACCGCGCCTTCACCGCGGACGGATTCGGAAATCAGGAAGCTGCGGTCATTGTCCTCCTTCGAATAGAAGGTTGTAGGATGAATCTGCACGTAGTCCACATCTTTCAGCTCGATTCCATGGCGGATTGCCATTGCCAGCGCATCGCCGGTCAGGTGGCGGTAATTGGTGGAGTGACGGTACAGTCCGCCGATGCCGCCGGTGGCCATAACAACGAAGTCAGCTTCTACTTTCTCCACGGTACCGTCTGCGAGCTGAACTACGGCGCCATAACACACGTTTTCCTCTGCAATGATATCAATCATGGTGGTATGCTCCATCAGATGGATATTTGGGTGACGGCGCACTTCTTCCAGCAAAGTGCTGGTGATTTCCTGGCCGGTCACATCCTCCCGGTAAATAATCCGTTTTTCCGAGTGAGCCCCTTCGCGGGTAAACAGCAGTTCCCCATTTTCGTCCTTCTGAAAATCTGCACCATAGCGCAGCAGATCTTCCACCACATCCTGGGAAGACCGGATCATAATGTCTACGGATTTGCCGTCATTTTCATAGTGGCCGGCCCGCATGGTATCCACAAAAAAGCTGTTATAGTCGGTTTCATCCTTCAGCATACACATGCCGCCCTGTGCCAGATAGGAGTCATTGCACTCTGCTTCTGCTTTGGTAATTACCAGAACGTCTTTATCTTCCGGAAGATTCAGTGCACAGTACAGGCCTGCACATCCGCTTCCTACTATCAAAATATCTGTTTTCATCCTTTCCTCTCCTGCTCTATTTCTGTTCTGCCAGTTCCAGCATACGCTGCAGCGGAATCATGGACTGCTGGCGCAGTTCTTCCGTCACGGTCACCACATTGGTTTCATTCACCAGAACATCCAGAACCTTATCCAGAGTAACAAACTTCATATCCGCACAGAGCATGCCTCCTCCCAGCTGGTGGAAAGTCTTCTGCGGATTCTGCTTTTTCAGTTCATAGAGAACCCCATCCTCCGTACCGATAATATATTCTTCGGCCTCATCCTTCGCAGCAAAATCGATGATGCCGGAAGTGCTTCCAATATAATCGGCTTCGTCCAGCAGGGCTTTCGTACATTCCGGGTGTACCAGGAACTTGGCTCCCGGGTGCTCTGCCTTGGCCTTCTTTACTTCTTCTGCTGTCTTGGCTGCATGAACCGGACAGTATCCATCGTTAAGAACAATGTTTTTTTCCGGAATCTGCTCTGCCACATAGCGGCCCAGATTGCCGTCAGGAATAAAGAAAATATTCTGGTTCGGCAGATTCTTTACGATTTTCACCGCATTGGCGCTGGTTACACAGACATCGGAATAGGTCTTGATTTCTGCAGTGGAATTGATATAACATACCACAGCCAGGTCATCATATTTCTGCCGCATCTGTGCGATCTTATCCAGATTTACCATGTGCGCCATGGCACAGTCTGCCGTTAAGTCCGGCATTACCACTTTCTTTTCCGGATTGAGGATGGCTGCACTTTCTCCCATGAAGGAAACGCCGCAGAATACAATCAGATCTGCTTCTGTTTTCTGAGCCACCTTGGCCAGATAGTAGGAGTCCCCTACATAATCTGCAATTTCCTGTACATCATCCGGTACGTAATAGTGGGCCAGAATAACCGCATTCTTTTCTTTTTTTACTTTTTCTATTTTTTCTTTGATTGTCATAGTCATATAAAAATCCCCCGTTCAGATTTTACGTTTTTCTATACGTCAAGCTTCATGTCGCCGTACTGAATCCAGCCTTTTTTACGCATGAATTCAGAAACCAGCAAAGTGATGGCTGCAGGCAGAATAATCTGAATCATCAGGATTTTGATCAGTACCACAGCCTGCGGTTCGGCAGCCGTCATGGTCTGCCAGGTCATGATCTGACCCACCAGTCCCGCAGTTCCCATGCCGGAACCGGTAGCGTTGTTAGTCATGTGAAGCAGCATAGTGGAAACCGGTCCCAGAATTGCGCTGGACACGATAGCAGGAACCCAGATGACAGGCTTACGCATGATGTTTGGAACCTGCAGCATGGATGTGCCGATGCCCTGTGCAATGAGGCCGCCCATCTTGTTTTCACGGTAACTTGCCACAGCGAAACCCACCATGTTGCAGCAGCAGCCCACGGTTGCCGCACCGGCTGCCAGACCGCCCAGATTCAGGATAACTCCCAGAGCAGCAGAACTGATTGGAAGCGTCAGAATCATACCCATCAGTACGGACACGATGATACCCATGAGGAAAGGCTGCTGTTCGGTGCCCCAGTTAATCATGGCACCCAGTGCAGTCATGAAGCTGGAAATCGGAGGTCCCAGAAGCAGTCCTACCACAGATCCTGCACCGATAACGGTCAGAGGTGTCACCAGAATATCTACCTTGGTTTTTCCGGATACACGCAGTCCCAGCTCCATTCCCAGATATGCCGCAAGAAAAGCACCCAGGGGTTCACCGGGACCTGCCAGAACGATGGCACCTTCCACCAGAACAGAACCAGCCAGCAGTTTGCTGGCGAAAGCCCCTATCATACCTGCCACACCGGCAGACACTGTAACCAGAGGACTTGCTTTAAACTTGCAGCAGACGCCTACACCGATACCTGCACCGGTAGCCGCAGCCGCCATCTTTCCAACCAGAAAAATCAGGTCACCGACAGTTCCACCCACCAGTGTGCCAATCTGCTGGATGATTGTCCCCACAATCAGGGTTGCAAACAGGCCCAGAGCCATGCCGGAAAGGCCGTCGATGAATACACGGTTAAAGAGTTTCTTCATTGCTGTTCTCCTTTTATAGATACGATTATCATTACGTTCAGTTTATTTCCCGAACTATCCTACCATGTTCAAAGCGAAAAGTAAAGAAAAATTTACTATTTAGCAATACATCTGACAAGACAGTTGTCTCATTTGTGTAAACATTGACTTGATGAGGCTGCAGGAGTATAATATATAAGTTAGATATGATACATTTTCAGAACTTTATAAAAGGTAAATTGATATGGAAAAGAAAAAAAATAATAATTCGATTTTGCTGGGAGCTGCCCTGCTGATGGCAACCTCCGCAGTTGGGCCTGGCTTCCTGACACAGTCAGCCACCTTCACTGCTACTTATATGAACCAGCTGGCCATTGTCATTATACTGGTAATCTGTATGGATATCATTACTCAGATGAATGTTTGGAGCATCGTAGGTGTATCCGGCAAGCGTGCACAGGACCTGGCAAACGACGTCCTGCCTGGTCTTGGCATTGTCATCGCAGGACTGGTTGCCTTCGGCGGTCTGGTATTCAATGTGGGGAACGTGGGCGGCGTTTCTCTGGCACTGGAAGCTCTGCTGGGTATTCCGGTTACTGCTGGCTGCCTTATGGGCGGTGCACTTGCAATCTGCATTTTCCTCTCAAAAAATGCTTCCGCCGGTATGGATATTCTGGCCAAGTGCCTGGGCGCAGTCATCATTGCAGTTGCCCTCTTTGTGGCCTTCTCTACCAAGCCTCCGGTTGGTGAAATTGCCGGCGGTCTGCTGGATATCGAAAATCCTGCCAAGCTCTTTACACCGATGATTACGATTCTGGGAGGCTCCTGCGGCGGCTACATTTCCTATGCAGGTGCTCACCGTCTTCTGGATGCGGGAATCAGCGGACATGACAATCTCAACGATATCCGTAAGGGTGTCCTCATGGGTACCGGTGTTTCCGGCACCGTGAGACTGCTCATGTTCCTGGCGACATACGGTGTCTGCTCTGTTGGCGGCAGTGCCGTGGCTGAAGCAGTTATCGCATCTTCAAACCCTGCTGCTGAAGTATTCCTGCAGGCACTTGGCAACCTGGGCTACAAACTCTTTGCAGTAATTCTTCTCTGTGCCAGCATGTCCTCTGTAGTAGGTGCGGCTTACACTTCCGTCTCCTTCCTGAAGACACTCCATCCTGCTATTGAAAAGAATCAGAAGAAGGTTATCGTAGGTTTTATCGCAGTATCTACCTGTATCATGGCCATCTTCGGCGGTGCTGCAAAACTGCTGGTTCTGGCTGGTGCCGTAAACGGTCTGATTCTTCCTGTCAGCCTGTCTGTTATCCTGATTGCTGGTCACAAGAAGAGCATCGTGGGAGATTACAAGCACAGCCGCTTCCTCACTGTCGCAGGCTGTATCATCGCTGTTATGACCCTCTTCTTCGGAATCAAGGGTATCGGCGCACTGCTTGGATTCTAAAACACACAAAAAATAAAAACAACCCCGATACTGACACAGTATCGGGGTTTTATATTTTGATAAAAATCAGCGGGTCGGCGGCTTATAGAATCTGCCTGCCAGCTGTTCTGTCTGAATGACATTGATAAATGCAGCCGGGTCAATCATGTGGATTTCCTGCATCAGTTTGTCCACCTGACTCCGTCCTACTACAGAATACAGGATATTCCGTTCCGCCCCCTGATACATGCCTACACCATTGATCATGGTTGCATCATGATTCGTCATGCGTCTGATCAGCAGATACACTTCCTGCGGATGAGATGTGATAATCAGCATGGTATCCTTCTGATAGCGTTTATAGAGAGTCTGAATCACCTGGGTGCAGCAGAACTGATAGATAATGGAATACATGGCTGCTTCGAAACCGAAGAGAACGCCTGCCATAATCAAAATACAAACGTTAGCCATAAAAATGTAGTTCCAGGTATCAATCCCCTTCTTTTCGGAGAAATAGATGGAGATGAAATCTGTGCCCCCTGCACTGGCACCGGCAAGGAGACATACACTGACAGAAATCCCCGTAAGAATTCCCCCGAACACACTGATCAGCACCGGATCCGAAGTGATTGTCACATCCGGAAACAGGTCTGTCAAGAAAGAGGAAAGGGCCACCATGTAGAAGGACATGATGGTAAACCATTTACCAATGTACTTGAACCCAATCAGGGCCGGTACCAGATTCAAAGGAAGATACACTGCAGAGTAAGGAATCGTAATGCCGAAAAAATCATTGGCAGAACGTGTTACCAACAGGGTAATCCCTGCGAATCCGCCCGGGAAAAGCCCTCCCGTACTTACGAAACTTTTCATATTAAAGCCCAGAATGACTGCACCCACGGTCAGCATAACCAGACTCTTTATATCTGACTTCAGGCTGTACTTTTCTTCCATATCTGTTCCTTTCCTTATGCTTCCCCTTCAGGAAGCTTGCAGACGTCAATCCAGCTTTCTGCTTTGGAATAATGGAACAGCTCATCACAGGTCAGTTCAATGGCACTGTTGCTGCTTCCGCAAGCCGGGAAGATGGTTTCAAACCGCTTCATGGATTCGTCGCAGAATACACGCACCTTCGGATTTTCGATGGCGAATGCACACACGCCGCCGATGGCATGTCCTGTAAATTCCACCACTTCTTCCGCAGTCAGCATCTTGGCCTTCTGCCCGAAAGCTGCCTTAAACTTCTTATTGTCGATTTTGGTGTCGCCTGCAGTCTGAATCAGAATGCAGCCGTCCTCATGGTCGTGGAAAGACAGGGTCTTGCAGATTCGTGCCCCTTCCACACCGACAGCCAGAGCTGCCAGTTCTACAGTGGCACTGGAAACTTCAAATTCCAGAACCTTCTCTTCCATATCAAACTGTCTGAAATAAGCTTTTACTTTGTCTATTGCCATATCAATTACCTCGAATATCGCTTTGCTTACAGCAGGAACAGAATCAGCAGCAGCAGAACGCCCGGAATACCCAGAACACCTACTACCAGGGCCGTCAGCAGATTCAGCGGAATCAGCAGCAGACCGAAAAATCCGGCTGCCAGATTAATCAGCAGAATCAGGGCTCCGCCGATGATGCTGCTCACCACCAGCTTGAGAACCAGCTTCAGAGGCCACAAAAAGATTTTGCCCAGCAGAAAGACCAGCAGAATTGCACCTGCATAGGTCAGAAAGACGCTTGCCTGCAGTCCAAACATAATATCCCCCTCTGTGTTGTATAAAATTTTGCATTTTGGAATAAAATAGGTTAAACAGTTTGCGAAAGGTGTGATAAATATGAAACTTACCAAAGCCTCCGGCTCCGAGTATGATTTTCTCCTTCAGTCCATTCAGTCTGCAAACAGAGAACTTCATGAAGCTGCGGACCTGTTTAATCAGCTTACAGATGACGATGCCATCGATTACGCTTCCTATAATTTACTGGCCATCCGCACCAAATATTCCTATCTCATAAAACTGGCCAAGGAAAAGGATCTTTCCCTTTAGCCTCCCCTTTTTACAGCTGCCGGCGTCCTTCCAGGGACTTCAGCAGTGTGACTTCGTCTGCGTATTCCAGATCTCCTCCCACAGGGATACCGTGGGCAATCCGGCTCACCTGAATTCCTGCCGGTTTAATCAGGCGGGCGATATACATGGCTGTGGCCTCCCCTTCAATATTCGGGTTTGTAGCCACAATCAGTTCCTTCACATCGCTTGCCTGAAGCCGGGCAATCAGGGATTTCAAGTTAATATCTTCCGGACCGATTCCCTCCATCGGGGAAATCACACCATGAAGAACATGGTAAAGACCGTTGAATTCCCGGATTCTTTCCATGGCCATTACATCACGCGGGCTTTCCACCACGCAGATTACATCCTGACGCCGTGAAGGGTCGCTGCAGATTCTGCATGGATCGGTATCAGTCAGATTGCCGCAGACAGAACAGTATTTCATCTGTTCCCGGGCATTGGTCAGAGAAGTTGCCAGCTGACGGACTTCCTTTTCATCCAGAGACAGGATGTGGAAGGCCAGGCGCTGTGCAGTCTTGCCGCCGATGCCGGGAAGTTTGGATAATTCGTTAATCAGAATTTCCAGCGGTTTCGGATATTGTCTCATGTGGACTCCTTCCGGTTCCGTTGCTTACAGCAGACCAGGGATGTTCAGACCGCCGGTCAGCTTACCCATTTCGTTGTTTGCCAGTTCTTCAATCTGACGGATACCTTCGTTTACAGCAACCATGATCAGGTCCTGCAGCATTTCGATATCATCCGGATCTACGATTTCAGGCTTCAGTTCCAGCTTGGTAACTTCCTTCTTACCGTTTACGGTTACAGTTACTGCACCGCCGCCTGCAGTGGTAGTCAGTTCCTTTTCTTCGATTTCAGCCTGCAGCATTTCCATCTTTCTCTGCATAGCCTGCATCTGCTGCAGCTGCTTCTGCATGCTGCCGCCGCCACCGCCCATAGAAGGCTTCTTACCTGCTCTCATTCCTTTTCCCATTGTATTTTACCTCCGTTATTTCCGCCCCGCTGTGCGGGGTCATTTTTTATTCTATTTCAACGTGAATTCCCAGAGTTTCGCTGGCCATCTTCGCCAGGGCCTCCATCTCGGAATCTCCGCCGTTTCTCACTTCTTCCGCCTCCTGGCGGCATACCATCTTCAGATGGCGTCCCAGGTGACGTTCCATCAGCCGTTCCAGTTCCGGCTTCATTTTTTCTGCATATCTCTGAGCAAAACCTGTCTTGGCCAGCACAGTAAACTGGCTTTCTCCCACGTTGCCCAGTGTGGTTCCGCTTCGGATTAGGTTGAAGCTGCTGGCGCTGCCTTCCCCTTCCTCGAAAATCTGGTGCCACAGATTATCCATATCACCCCGGCTCATGACCGGTGCCTGATCTCTGGCAGGTACCGCGCTCTGTACCGCTGCAGGTTTCTGCGGTGCTGCATTCTGTGCAGATACAGGTTCCTGCTGTACAGCCTGAGGTGCAGGCTGCTGCGGTGCTGCCGTAAATACCTGGGCTGACGGTGCAGCTTCGTATGTCACCTGCGGTGCCGGTGCTTTTCGTGGAGCCAGTTTGCCTTCATCAATCAGGTCTGTTGCAATGGCTACGATAGCCAGCTCCAGCAGGATACGCGGCTGGGTGGACCAGCGTGCATCATTGATTGTCTTCGACAGACGGATGATGGCATTATTGATTTCCTCCAGAGAAATCTGGTGGCTCTGCTCCCGGATCCGCTCTATATTTTCCGCAGACATGTTCAGCATGTCCTCCGGATTCTTGATGAATTTCGTAATCAGCAGACTGCGGTAATGTGCCGTCCAGTCCTTCATCAGCTGTTTTACATCCTTACCGTCGGCCAGAGCTTCATCCAGCAGGACAATTGCCTCTGCCACATTGTGTACCGCAACCAGGTCAGTCAGCTCGATGAAGAAGTCTTCCCCTGCTGTACCGATGTATTCCAGAACCTTATCGCGGTCGATAAACTTATCCCCGGCAGAAATTACCTGATCCAGTACGGAAAGTCCGTCACGGACGGAACCGTCAGCAGTGTTAGCCAGCAGCTTTACTGCACCATCGGTAATTTCGATACCACGGTCCTCGCAGATCCGGCGCATACCGGAAGCCAGGATGTTTTGAGGGACGCGCTTGAAATCCAGCCGCATACAGCGGGACAGGATGGTGGCCGGCAGCTTCTGAGGTTCGGTGGTTGCCAGGATAAACATGACATTTTCCGGCGGTTCTTCCAAAGTCTTCAGAAGTGCATTGAATGCCCCTGTGGAAAGCATGTGAACTTCGTCGATGATGTAAACTTTTTTACGGCCTACAGCAGGCGGATATTTCACACTTTCCCGCAGTTCGCGGATGCTGTCTACGCCGTTATTGGATGCAGCGTCGATTTCCACCACGTCCATGAAACTTCCTCGGCGGATTGCCTCGCAGTTTTCACAGTGACCGCAGGGACGGCCTTCCCCATCCGGATCTGCCAGACAGTTGACAGCCTTGGCCAGGATGCGGGCAGTGGTTGTCTTCCCGGTACCGCGGGTTCCGCAGAACAGATAGGCATGGCTCACGGCATCTGTTGCAATCTGATATTTTAAGATTTTCACGATGTGTTCCTGGCCCAGAATCTCTTCAAAGATTTCCGGACGCTGCGCTCTGTAAAGTGCGGTATACATGCTGTTCTCCTTTTCCACATAGAAAAAACAATGCCCTTAAAAAGCTTCGCAGGCGTTGGAGAAGGCTAGTCTGCGGCACATAAGAACTTCCGCTTATTGCTGCTTCCTTCCGGACCTGACAAGGTTCACGGCATCCCATTGCGCAGGACCCAAACCATGCCAAGACGAAGCTTTTTAAGGGCATTTGTCACTCATGATATTATATCAGCTTTCCTCCCGCAGGTCAAGCAAAATATATAACACAACTTGCCATGGCGTACAAGATATGCTAAACTTGCTGTGAAAGGATTTGAGATAATAAAGGAGGAATTATTTATGCTTACTTCTAACATGCTCCGGGGTCTTGCCTGCCTCTTCATGCTGAGCGACCATCTGTGGGCCACCCTGGTGCCCGGAAATATGTGGATGACCTACCTGGGCCGTCTGGCATTTCCGATCTTTGCTTTTCAGATTACAGAAGGGTACCGCCACACATCAGATTTCCGCAAATATGCACAGCGTCTGCTGATATTCGGTTTGATTTCGGAAATTCCATTTAATCTGATGTACGCAGGTTCCCTTATCTTCCCGTTCCATCAGAACGTGATGTTCACCCTGCTGCTGGGACTGCTGTCTATCCGTTCCATCGATACGGTGTGTGAAATCATAAAGTCCCGCGGCCCGGCAAAATCTCTGATCAAGCCCGTTCTGATTATAGCCGGCTGTCTGCTCGGTGCTGCCATCGGCTTCGTGGATTACGGATTCTGGGGTGTCATGATTATGATTGCCTTCCATCTCTTCCGTGGTTTCCGCGGTGCATGGATTCTCCAGCTTGCTGCCATGGTTTACATCAACTGTGAGGCGTTCCAGGGCATGTTTATCCCGGTAGAAGTGTTCGGTCAGACCATTGAATTTGCCACCCAGGGCTTCGCTGTACTGGCGCTGATTCCAATCTGGCTCTACAGCGGCCGCAAGGGTAAAAGCAGCAAAGCTCTGCAGTATGGTTTCTACGCCTTTTATCCGGTACATATGCTGATTCTGGCGCTGCTGAGAATGTATTTATTATAAAGAGGCTCTGCTATGAAAATTTACGAAAACATCAAATATGGTCCTGCCGATGCACAGGCCCTGGACGTGTATATCCCGGACTGTGAAACCTTCCCGGTCTTCGTCTATATCCACGGCGGCGGTTTCGAAACCGGTAATAAAAAAATGAACTTTATCCCGGCTCTCTGCGAGAAGGGTGTAGCTGTTGTAAGCGGTGAATACCGCAAATACACCGATCCAGAACCTGCTCGTTATCCCGACTTTATCGAGGACGGTGCATCCATCGTAGCCTGGGCGAAAAAGCATATTTCAGAGTATATCGGTGATTCCAAAGTGACCCATTTCTATGCAGGCGGAAGCAGTGCAGGCGGTTACGTAACCCAAATGCTCTGCTTCAATCCGGCTTACCTGGCAAAACACGGCCTTTCTGGCTCCGACATCGATGCATGGTATCATGATGCCGGCCAGCCTACGGCCCACTTCAATGTTTTGAAAGAACGTGGCCTGGATTACCGCCGCCTCATCGTGGATGAAACGGCTCCGCTCTATTTCGTGGATGATACTCAGACCTATTCCCCTATGGAAATTGTGGTTTCTGAGCATGATATCGAAAACCGCTATGAGCAGACCATGCTGCTGATTTCCACCATGAAGCACTTCGGCCATGATATGTCCAGGGTGAAGCTTACCTACATGGAAGGCTGGAGCCACTGCAAATACATGTACGAACCGGGAGATCACGGCAACTGGATCTTCGCAGATATGATTTATGACTTCATAGAAAGAATGGAAGGCAGCCTGTAGCAGGCTGCCTTTTAAATTCTTCGTATTATTCAGTTACCGCTCCGGCTTCCAGCCATCCCTTTACCCTTTCTTCATCGATAATCGGAATACCCAGTTCCTTCGCCTTTTTATTCTTTCCGGATGTGGATGCCACATCGTTGTTAATCAGGTAACTGGTCTTAGCACTGACGGAACCTGCCACCTTGCCGCCGGCTGCCTCAATGGCCGCCTTCAGGGCGTCACGGTTTGCGTAATGGTTCAGGCTTCCGGTAATTACGAAGGTAAGACCTTCAAAGGCAGTTCCAGCCTCTTCAAAGCTTTCATCCAGCTTCACTTCTGCCAGCAGAGCTTCTACGGTCTGCTTATTCTTCGCATCGTCAAACCACGATACGTATGCATCTGCCATAATTTCACCGATGCCGTCGATGGTAAGCAGCTCTTCCTTCGTGAGATTTTCAATGGCTGTCCACTGATTCTTACAGTGAGCTGCGATGATCTTGGCATTGGCAGTTCCAATGTTAGGAATGCCCAGACTGTAGAGGAACTTGTTTACTGATGCTGTTCGACTTTTTTCGACAGCTTTGGTCAGGTTTGCGAAAGACTTTTCCCCGAAACCTTCCATAGCCACAATTTCTTCTTTATATCTTTCCAGATGGTACAGGTCAGCCAGTTCATGAACCATGCCTTCCGCTACCAGCTTCTCCAGAGTCATTTCAGACAGTCCGTCGATATCCATGGCATCACGGGACACGAACAGCGTCAGCCGCTTGATCTGTTTCGCCAGGCAGTCCGGATTCGGGCAGAAGAGAGTTTCTACACCGTTTTCGTTATGAATCTCGGTACCACCGCCGCAGACAGGACAGCTGCAAGGAATGTCAATCTTACCGCTTCTGGTCAGGTTTTCGGAAATCTGCGGAATAATCATGTTGGCCTTATAGACCATAATCCGGTCCCCGATGCCCAGTCCCAGTTCCTTCATCACGCTCAGGTTGTGAACGGAGGCACGGCTCACAGTAGTTCCTTCCAGTTCCACCGGTTCGAAAATAGCAACAGGATTAATCAGTCCGGTTCTGGAGGCACTCCATTCGATTTCCTGCAGAGTGGTTTCCTTCACCTCATCCTGCCACTTGAATGCGATGGCATCCCTTGGGAACTTGGCAGTCTGGCCCAGAGACTGTCCATATGCAATATCGTCTAATAACAATACAAGTCCATCGGACGGAATGATGAAGTCTTCCACCTGGCCTGCGAACCACTCGATTGCTTCTTTCAGATTTCCGGCATCCACAATCTTATGCTGAACCACATTGAATCCCTGTGAAGCCAGCCATGCCATCTGCTCAGAACGCAGACGGAACTGCGGCGCATCCGCACCTTCTGCACTTACCAGACTGAATCCATAAAAACGCACGTGACGTTCAGCGGTCACCTTGTTTGACAGCTGACGCACGGAGCCGGAGCAGAGATTGCGTGGGTTCTTGTATTTTGCACCGTCATCGGTGATGCTTTCGTTAATCTTCTCAAAATCCGGATAGCTGATAACTGCCTCACCTCGGAGCACCAGGCGGCCCTTGAAGTCGATGGCTACCGGCAGATTGGTGAACATGCGGGCATTGGAAGTTACAACTTCCCCGATTTCACCGTTTCCGCGTGTAACGGCCTTCACCAGCTTGCCGTCTTCGTAAGTCAGCACGATGGTCAGACCGTCCAGCTTCCAGCTGAGAACGCCCTGCTGACTGCCCAGCCAGCTTACCAGCTGATCCCGGTCTTTAGTCTTATCCAGGGAAAGCATCCGTGACGGATGTGCTTCCTTTGGCAGATCAGACAGAACTTCATACCCTACTTCCATGGTCGGGCTTTTGGACAGGGTGATGCCTGTTTCTTTTTCCAGTTCCACCAGCATATCATACAGGCGGTCATACTCGAAATTGCTCATGATTTCACGGCTTTCCTGATAGTAGGCCCTGGAAGCCTGATTCAGCAGAACAATCAGGTTCTGCATCTGTTCTATTTTTTCTCTGTGTTCAGACATGTCTGTCCTCCCTATACTTTCTTAATCGGTGCGATACCCTTGGCCAGTTTTTTCTGTCCGGCTGCTTCGAACATGACAGTAACGGTCTTGGCATCCACATCAACTACGGTACCAAAGCCGAACTTGCCGTGGGTTACCTGATCCCCTACACTGAAATCTGCACCTGCAGAACCTGCCGCTGCCTGAGCAGATGCCTGTCTGGATGCCTTCAGCGGGTCATAGCCCATGCTTCCGTAACTGCTGCGGGCTGCCGGTGAACCGTAAGCTCCGGTGCTGCCGGTTCCTGCAGATCTGCCACCATATGCAGACGGAGCCGTGGTTCCTCTGCCAGAGCGTGCTGCCGCAATTTCAGCCGGTGTCATGACACGGCCCTGGCTGGCATAGGTACTTCCGCTCTGTACCGGAATGTTCTGACCGCCGAATGGTGAATATACCGGTTCTGCGAATCCGTCCGGACTTCCCGTATATACCCCCAGACGGTTATCGGTACGGCGGGTCGGTTCATAAATCGCATCGCCGGTCAGCAGGCGCTTATCCAGTTCCCGCATAAAGGTGGATTCACGGGTAGAGTCACCCTTACCGAAGAGAACACGGTAGGCAGCACTGGTCATGTAGAGCTTTTCTTTCGCACGGGTGATTCCTACATAGCAGAGACGGCGTTCTTCTTCCATGCCGTCCATATTTTCAAAAGCACGGTAACCAGGGAAGAGGCCGTCTTCCATACCAGGCATGAAGACCACAGGGAACTCCAGCCCCTTGGCGGAGTGCATGGTCATCATGGTTACCTTGCCTGCATTTTCGTCATATTTATCCTGGTCTCCGTCGGTTGCCACCTTTTCCAGAAACTCTTCCAGAGTGGCTTCTTCGCCTGCATCCGCCTTATCCTTCTCAAAATCGGCAATAAACGATTTGAAGTCCAGCAGGTTTTCAATGCGGCTCTCAGCTTCCACAGTATTGGTATCTTCCAGTGCTTTCATGTAACCTGTCTTGATAATCAGGTTATCGTAAATATCGGAGATACGCAGATTCTGACGCTCATCCTGGCAGAGGCGGATAATGTCCACCATTTCCTTCACTGCCTTTCCTGCCTTGGCCGGCAGGCTGTAAATCACCTCGTCCATGCACAGGGCATCAAACATACTGATGCCGTGAACGCCGGCGATGGCCTCGATTTTGGCCAGAGTAGTGGCACCTACACCACGCTTCGGTTCGTTGATAACACGCTTCAGTGCCAGATCATCAGAAGGATTGATTACCAGCCGCATGTAGCAGATCATATCCTTGGTTTCTTTTCTTTCATAGAAGGAGAAGCCGGAAAGGATCTGATATGGAATACCTCTTGCCTTCAGTGCATCTTCGAAAAGACGGGACTGAGCATTGGTACGGTACAGAATTGCAAAATCGTTATAGCTGTCATCTGCCAGACTTCCGCTGCTTCGCTTGCTGTTCAGGTTGTAAATTTCCTGCGCCACGTAGCGTGCCTCTTCACGGTCGCTGTCTAGGCGGCAGTAGGTAATCTTTTCGCCCGGTTCTCTGGTGGTCCACAGCTTCTTGTCCTTACGGCTGCTGTTATTCTTAATGACGGAATGAGCCGCCGCCAGAATGTTTCCGTAAGACCGGTAATTCTGCTCCAGCTTGATGACCTTCGCACGAGGGAAGTCACGTTCAAATCCCAGAATATTGCTGATGTCCGCCCCGCGCCACTGATAAATACACTGGTCGTCGTCACCTACGACACACAGGTTTTGATGGGCGCTGGCCAGCATCTTGATGATTTCGTACTGAATATGGTTGGTATCCTGATACTCATCCACCATGATGTACTGGAAACGCTGCTGATATGCTTTCAGCACATCCGGTGCCTGCTGCAGCACATGGAGTGCATTTACCAGCAAATCATCGAAGTCCATGGCGTTATTGGCCATGAGCTGCTTCTGGTATTCAGCGTAGATGGCTGCAACCTTTTTCGCCTTCGGGTTGCTGCTGTTCAGTTCAGTATATTCCGCAGGAGAGATGTCCGCTTCCTTCTGCTTGCTGATGATGGAGGAGACATAGGCCTGAGGATATTCCTTGGTGTCTATATTCTGCTCCTTCATGATATTCTTTATGATGGTTTTCTGGTCCACGGTGTCGTAAACCACGAAATTCTTCTCATAGCCAACCACGTCGTAATGTTCTCTGAGAATCCGCAGAGCCATGGCGTGGAAGGTAAGAATCCACATATAGCTTACCTTGCCCACCAGCTTTTCCACACGTTCCCGCATTTCGCCGGCAGCCTTATTAGTAAAGGTTACAGCCAAAATGTTATATGGGCTGACGCCCTGGTCAATCAGGTAGCCAATGCGGCTGGTCATGGTGCTGGTCTTGCCGGATCCCGCCCCGGCCAGAATCAGCAGCGGACCCTCCACATGGGTTGCTGCTTCCAGCTGTTCTTTATTTAAATGACTTAAGTCCATAAATACTCCCTTCAAATCTAATTCACTTCTATAACGCAAGCAAAATCTGGATTCCCGCAAAAATCAGACCGCCGACTGCAATTGCAGTTCCAAGACGGTTGGTGCTGGTGTTATATAACAGGTCCAGTTCTGATTCCAGCAGTTCCAGCAGATATTTGATTTTTTCAATGAGCGGATCGATCTGCTGTCCTGCCAGCAGTACCCGCTCCAGTTCTCCAATTTCAGAGATAGACAGGTTTTCAACTTTGTTCAGAGTGGTAATCAGTTCCCCTCTGTAGACTTTGATTCTTCGGATTTCCTGAGCAGGTTTGCCTCCATGCTTTCCGGAATAATGTCCGGCCTGTCTTCGCAGAATCCGGTTACAGATGGTCTTTATCACCATAACCAGTTCCATGGAAAAAAGAATCCCGTGGTTCAGCCCTGCGGTGTCACTGTCAAGACTGAAGTAAGGGTCCATATCCCCATAATAGGTATGGTCGAAATTAAGACGGTTAGCCCGGTAGTTTACGGCATCCGGACACTGGCTCAGATTAAAGAACAGGGAATTGGACCCGAAACAGATCAGACGTATGAAGTCACGGCTTCCCCAACGGTTCTGGAGACGCTGGTCTGCCAGCTCCTGCGGCACATGCTTCCAGCCTTCGTCACCGGTCATCATGCCGTAAAGCAGTTTCTGCTCTGTGTTCAGAATTTCTTCCACGCTTTCATAATGGCCAAACCGTTTCACTTCCAGAAAATAGTTTTCTGCAACATCGGAAATATTACGTTTCAGGCAGCCGCTGATTTCATTGAAAATGTCACGAATGGAAAGCAGCCGTCCATCCCGGTTGCGAAGTTTCGCTCCGTTGCCCTGTACATGGCGGAAATATACATAATCATTTTCTTCCGCATCCAGCACACTGAGGCAGATACATATCTGCACCGTATCTGATTCAGGGAATACGGTCATAAACACTTTCGTATCCTTTATGTTATATACACTTCTGCGTACACAGGCTGATGATCTGGTTTCAATAGAGAACTGCAGATCATAATCTTTCAGCATAACCCGGAAACAGTTAAAAGGCAAACCGCCCCCATGCAGGAAGCCCTGGCTGATGGCCAGCTCTCTGTAGAACTGCTCCTCCCCGGCATTCTCATCGTCCATAAAAACAGCTGTGGGATATGCCTTCCGGATGGCTTCACGAAGTTCAAGCTCGTCATCCATTCTGACTCCCACTTCTTCATCGTAGATGCTGAAACTGAAATGATAGCAGATATTCCCGTCAATATCCACTTCCTGGCGTTTACGGAAGATATACATCACATCTCGTGCACCATCTCCCTGACCGGACAGGTTGGCCTCTATGTCTTCTTTCGCAGTATGATGGTTCTCGTAATGATAGCGAGACATGCGTACCAGCTCCAGATTGGCTTCATCCGCCAGATGAAGAATGCTTTGAGCCGTAAAGAGCCTTACTGGAAGAACCCCTTCCGTGCCAAAAGTCTGGTTGAAACCTTCCCGGTCGGTCACTTCATTACAGCGCTGCCCTTCTTTCCAGCTTTCCCTGAAAAACAGGTCCTCGCCACCGTCAGTATAAGTGGTGGTCATAATAAGAAGACCGTGGGGCTTCAGTCTGGCAGCCATGGTATGTATCAGATCCGCTGCCATGCCGCATGTAATATGCTGCATCACATGACTGGAGACGATAATATTATACTTTTCACCCTCTGGCAGCACAGAGGCATCTCCGTGGAGCACAGTAACCGGCACTCCACTGGCTTTCGAAGTCTGCTCAGCTGCTTCTTTTGCTGCGGCCCAGCGCTCAGCATCCGGTTCAGCGGCCATAATCCGGTCTGCCTTATCAGCAAATACAGGGAACAGGCGCCCCATACCGCATCCCAGGTCAAGAAGGCTTATTTCACTGCCCTGTTTTCTGTTCCATTCAATCTGACGGTCCACTTCCTCCATGGCCTGACGAAGTACCTCTTCCTCACTCTCTGCCCAGTATTTGCCGTCAAATTCTGTATCTATCAGCTGACATGTCAGCATGTCGTTCTTATCAGGATATGTATATGACATGGTGATACCTCCTTATCGTAACTTTCAGTATACCATAAATCCGGTCCGATAAAAATCCCTTATTCGCAAAAAACAGGAAAACCCCGAATCCGGCTATACAGCCGAACCACGGGGTTTTGATGTTTAAATTATATTGACGAAACTAAACCAGTTCCAGGAATACAACTTCTGCGTTGTCTCCCTGTCTAGGTCCCAGCTTCAGAATTCTGGTGTAACCACCGTTTCTGTCAGCATACTTAGGTGCGATTTCGTCGAACAGCTTGGTCACTACGTCTTCATCGAAAACATAAGCCAGCACCTGTCTTCTTGCGTGCAGGTCGCCGCGCTTAGCTAAAGTGATCAGCTTTTCAGCTTCTCTTCTGGCTTCCTTTGCTCTCATGTCTGTAGTCTGAATTCTGCCTTCTCTGAACAGGTCAGTTACAAGGTTTCTCAGCATAGACTTTCTGTGAGCAGTTGGTCTGCCCAGTTTTCTATATCCTGGCATGTGTAATGCTCTCCTTTCTTAATTACTTACTATTTCTTAATCATCGCTAGGTCTTAAGCCCAGACCCAGTTCTTCAAGCTTCGCTTTTACTTCGTCGAGAGACTTCTTACCGAGGTTTCTAACCTTCATCATATCTTCTTCAGACTTCTGTGTCAGCTCTTCTACTGTATTGATTGCAGCTCTCTTCAGGCAGTTGAAGGAACGAACAGACAGTTCCAGTTCTTCAATTGTCATTTCCAGAGCCTTTTCCTTCTGGTCTTCTTCCTTTTCAACCATGATATCCATGGAAGCGGTAGCGTCTGTCAGCTGGATAAACAGGTTCAGATGTTCCTGCATAATCTTTGCGCCGATGGAAACGCCTTCATCCGGGGAAATAGAACCGTCAGTCCAGATTTCCAGAACCAGTCTGTCGTAGTCAGTTACCTGACCAACTCTGGTGTTTTCTACAGTATAGTTTACCTTTCTAACAGGTGTATAAATGGAGTCCACAGGGATTACAGAAATTGGAGTAGCTTCGGTCTTGTTCTGCTCTGCAGGAACATAACCTCTGCCTCTTGCCAGATTCAGTTCCATCACCAGTGTTGCACCCTCTTCCAGAGTTGCAATGTGCAGGTCAGGATTGAAGATTTCCAGTTCGGAATCTCCAATGATGTCTGCAGCAGTTACTTCCTTAGGACCAACTGCATTGATGATAGCTCTCTTTGTGCTGTCTCCATTCAGTCTGATAGCGAGTTTCTTCAGGTTCAGAATGATTTCAGTTACGTCTTCTTTCACACCAGGGATGGTGGAAAACTCGTGAAGAATACCGTCGATTTTGATGGATGTTACGGCTGCACCAGGTAAGGAGCTGAGCAGAATTCTTCTCAGGCAGTTACCCAGAGTTGTACCGTATCCTCTTTCCAGAGGTTCTACTACGAATCTGCCGTAGTGTCCGTCTTCATCAATAAACTTATTGATTGTTGGTTTTTCGATTTCGATCACGCAAAACCCTCCTTTGCATTCCAAAGTGTTAACTACTTATTACTTGGAATATAATTCGACGATTAAGTGTTCAGCAACTGGCGTATCAATATCAGCTCTTGCAGGCAGAGTTACAATCTTACCTTCCAGCTTTTCAACATCAACGCTCATCCAGGAAGGAACTGTGATGGACATTTCCTTAACTTCCTTGAACTTTGGAGAGCTCTGGCTCTTTTCCTTTACTCTGATAACATCGCCAGCCTTCAGTTCCATGGATGGAATGTCAGCCTTCTTGCCATTTACAGTAAAGTGACCGTGAGTTACCAGCTGTCTTGCTTCCTTTCTGGAAGAAGCGAAGCCCAGTCTGAATACCACGTTGTCCAGTCTTGTTTCCAGTAAGATCAGCAGGTTTTCACCAGTCTTACCAGCCTTCTTAGCAGCCTTTTCATAGAGATTTCTGAACTGAGTTTCCTGCATTCCGTAGAATCTCTTTGCCTTCTGCTTTTCTCTAAACTGAATACCATAGTCAGACATCTTCTTTCTAGCCTGACCATGCTGTCCAGGAGCGTAATTTCTTCTTTCCAGAGCACACTTGCTGCTGTAGCATCTTTCGCCCTTCAGGAACAGCTTCTGACCTTCTCTTCTGCATAATTTGCAGTTTGCATCTGTATATCTAGACATTTTAAATTACTCCTCCTTTCCTAGACTCTTCTTCTCTTTGGTGGTCTGCAACCGTTGTGTGGGATTGGTGTGATATCACGAATCATGGTGATTTCCAGACCAGCAGTCTGCAGTGCTCTGATAGCAGCTTCTCTGCCGGAACCAGGTCCCTTTACATAAACTTCAACAGTCTTTAAACCGTGTTCAATTGCACCCTTAGCAGCTTCTTCAGCAGCCATCTGTGCAGCGTATGGAGTGGACTTTCTGGAGCCCTTGAATCCCAGGGAACCAGCGGAAGACCAGCTCAGAGCGTTACCGCCCATGTCAGTCAGAGTAACTAAAGTATTGTTAAAGGTAGACTGGATATGTGCCTGGCCCTTTTCGATATTCTTACGTTCTCTCTTTTTCTTTCTTACTGTTTTCTTTACAGCTTTAGCCATTACATTCTACCTCCTTTACTTCTTTTTCTTTCTGCTTACGGTCTTCTTAGGACCCTTACGAGTTCTGGCATTAGTCTTAGTTTTCTGACCTCTAACAGGCAGGCCTCTTCTGTGTCTGATACCTCTGTAGGAACCGATTTCCATCAGTCTCTTGATGTTCATGGAAACTTCTCTTCTCAGGTCACCTTCTACCAGGTATTCTTCATCGATGATCTTTCTGATTTTACCAGCTTCATCTTCGGTTAAATCCTTAACTCTAGTGTCAGGATTGATTCCGGCTTTCTCTAAGATTGCCAGGGAAGTTGGTCTGCCGATACCATAGATGTAAGTCAGACCGATTTCAACTCTTTTTTCTCTTGGTAAGTCTACACCGGCTATACGAGCCATATTTTTCTCCTTCTCCCATCTTCCGTCACCGTCCGGTCAAAATCTTCATGCCGGGCTTCCCAGGAGTGATATAGACGGGTTGTCATACATAAAAGAATCAGTTCTTTCTGAACGGGAGCGGGCCTGGTCACCGCTCCAACTGAATAATTGATTAATTAATTAACCCTGTTTCTGCTTGTGCTTAGGATTTTCGCAGATAACCATAACTTTACCGTTTCTCTTGATTACCTTGCACTTTTCGCAGATAGGCTTTACGGAAGCTCTAACTTTCATTGATTTTCCTCCTAATCTGTTTCTTAAACTTTACTTATCTCTCCATATAATTCTTCCTCTGGTCAGATCGTAAGGGGAAAGTTCAACCTTCACCTTGTCACCAGGCAGAATTCTTATATAGTTCATTCTAATTTTACCTGAAATGTGTGCAAGCACCTCGAAACCGTTGTCAAGCTGCACTTTAAACATTGCGTTCGGCTGGGCATCGACAACTGTTCCCATAACTTCGATGACGTCTTTCTTCGCCATATTCAGTCTCCTTCTATTTACAAAGTAAGCAGCTCAGGCTCACCATCAGTGATAACAACAGTATTTTCATAATGTGCAGATAAACCGCCGTCTACGGTTACCGCAGTCCAGTCGTCCAGCAGAACGTCCACTTCCCAGTCGCCTTCACAAATCATTGGTTCGACAGCCAGGGTCATGCCTCTCTGCAGACGCGGTCCTTTTCCAGCTTTGCCGTGGTTCGGGATCTGCGGATCTTCGTGCATATCTCTGCCGATTCCGTGACCTACGAAATCGCGGATTACGCCGAAGCCCTCACCCTCTACGACAGACTGAATGGCATGGGAAATATCAGACAGTCTGTTGCCTTCTTTAGCATACTTCATGCCTTCGAAGAAGGCACGCTCTGCAGTCTCGATGAGACGCTTTGCTTTGTCGCTGATGTTCCCCACACCGTAGGTTCTGGCCGCATCGGCCATATAACCTTTGTGTTCAACCACCAGGTCTACGCTGACAATGTCACCGTCCTGGAGGATTCTGTCTTCGCTTGGAATGCCATGGACTACTTCATCGTTGATGGAAACACAGATACTTGCCGGATATCCGCAGTATCCCTTTTCCGCAGCGATCATTCCGTGTTCTTTCACAGTTTTTTCTACAAACCGGTCGATTTCAATGGTAGCAACACCTGGCTTCATGAACTGTTCCAGTTCTCTGAGAATCAGAGCTGTTACCTTACCGGCCTCGCGCATCAATTCAAGTTCCTGTTTGGATTTGATGATGATCATGCTATTCTCCTAAAGCTTTTACGATGTCAGCAAACACGTTGTCAAGTCCAGTTGCACCATCAATGTGTGCAATATTTCCAGCTTTTTCATAGTAGTCAACCAGAGGCATGGTCTGCTTTTCATAAACATCGATTCTGTTTGCAACAGTTTCGATGGTGTCGTCGGCTCTCTGAATCAGTTCGCCGCCGCATCTGTCGCAGATGCCTTCGGTCTTAGGAGGAATGTTTACCACATGGAAGCTGGCACCGCATGCTTTGCATACTCTTCTGCCAGTCAGTCTGGTAATCAGTTCTTCCTTTTCTACTGCGATGTCAAGTACTTTGTCAATTTTGGAACCGTGAGCAGCCAGGAATTCATCCAGCTTTTCAGCCTGATAAACGGTTCTTGGGAAACCGTCTAAGAGGAATCCGTTCTTGCAGTCATCTTCCAGCAGTCTGGTAGTAGCAATTTCAATTACCAGATCATCAGGAACCAGCTCACCGCGGTTCATGTACTCCTGCGCTCTCTTGCCCAGTTCAGTACCATTCTTGATGTTAGCTCTGAAGATATCACCGGTGGAAATGTGCGGTACACCGTACTTATCCACGATATTTACTGCCTGAGTACCTTTGCCGGCACCCGGAGGCCCTAATAAAATTGTTCTAAGCATTCTTCTCATCTCCCCACTATTTCAGGAATCCCTGATAGTTTCTCATGATCATCTGCTGTTCCAGCTGTCTTACGGAATCCAGTGCTACACCGATTGCAATCAGCAGGGAAGTACCACCGAAGTGGATACCGCTTAAGGATGGAACTAACGCGCCCAGAATTGTAGGTAAGGTAGCAACTGCTGCCAGGAAAAGAGCACCTACAATAGAGAGTCTTGACATAACTTTTGCTAAATATTCTTCGGTTGCCTTACCAGGACGCAGACCTGGGATAAAGCCGCCGTTTGCCTTCATGTTTTCAGCTACTTCGTTTGGATTGAAAGTCATCGCATTGTAGAAGTAGGTGAAGAAAATAATCAGTGCAATATTCAGAATCCCGTATACCCAGATACCAGGGTTACCTGCTGGGGACAGCCACTTCTGAACGAACTGGGAGAATCCACTGTCAGAGTTCAGGAAGTAAGTGATTGTCAGAGGGAACTGTAATAAGGACATTGCGAAGATTACCGGAATAACGCCGGACTGATTAACCTTCATAGGGATGTGGGTGGACTGGCCGCCGTACATCTTTCTGCCTACTACTCTCTTCGCATACTGTACCGGAATTCTTCTCTGGCCTTCCTGAATCAGGATTACTACTACGATACCAGCCAGTGCGAACACTGCAAACAGAATCAGAGTCACGATGGACATCTGGCCTTCAGTAACATTTACGAACAGGCTTCTGATGCCGCTTGGAATTCTGGATACGATACCTGCGAAGATCAGCAGAGAAATACCATTACCAATGCCCTTTTCGTTAATCTGTTCACCTAACCACATCAGGAATGCAGTACCAGCAGTCAGAACCAGTACTACTACTGCGATGGAGAATGCGCCCTTATCAATAACAGCGCTTCTGAACAGACCAACAGTCAGTCCGATGGACTGAACCAGTGCCAGTACAACTGTCAGATAACGAGTGTACTGAGCCATCTTTTTCTTGCCTTCCACACCTTCTTTAACGAGTCTTTCGAAGAATGGGAAAACAGTTAACAGCTGAATAACGATGGATGCTGTGATGTATGGGGTAATACTCAGTGCAAATATCGTGAAGTTACTGAAGGATCCACCGGAGAACAGGTCGAATAAATCGAACAGTCCTGCATCTCCTGTGAACATCTGAGCCAGTGCTTCTCTGTTGATATTTGGAACTGGAATGTTAGAACCGATTCTGAAAACCACCAGCATCAGCAGAGTAAAAATCATTTTACTTCTGATTTCAGCAATTTTCCACGCCTGAGCGACGGTCTTTAACATACCCATTTACTTCACCTCAGCCTTGCCGCCAGCAGCTTCGATCTTTTCTACAGCAGAGCCGCTGAACTTGTCAGCAACTACAGTTAAAGCAACCTTCAGTTCGCCGTTACCCAGAACCTTGATGCCGTCCTTAACCTGCTTAACAACGCCTGCAGCTTCTAAAACTTCCTGAGTAACTACAGTACCAGCTTCGAATCTGTTCAGATCTTCTACATTGATGGTAGTGTATACAGTTGCCCACTTGTTGTTGAAGCCTCTCTTAGGCAGTCTTCTGTACAGAGGCATCTGGCCACCTTCAAAGCCCAGACGAACGCCGCCGCCAGATCTGGAGTTCTGACCATTCATACCTCTGCCGGCAGTTGTACCGTTGCCGGAACCAGTACCGCGGCCTTTTCTCTTAGGAGCCTTAGTAGCGCCTTCAACCGCTCTTAATTCATGAATTCTCATTATTGAGCACCTCCTACAGTTCTTCTACAGTAACCAGGTGGGAAACCTTAGCAACTGCACCGCGAGTCTGCGGAGTGTCAGCCAGCTCTACAGAGTGGTGCATCTTTCTCAGTCCTAACGCTTCTACAACCTTCTTCTGCTTAGGGGAAGCGCCGATAGTGCTCTTTGTTAAAGTGATCTTAATCATTTTTGCCATTTCGCGTTTCCTCCTATCCTAAAATTTCTTCCTTTGTCTTGCCTCTCAGCTGAGCAACCTTTTCTACAGTCATCATGTTCTTCAGACCTTCGATAGTTGCATAAGCCATGTTACCGGTGTTGTTGGAACCGATGGACTTAGCTCTTACGTCCTTGATACCTGCAGCTTCCAGTACTGTACGTACGGAGGAACCTGCGATAACGCCGGTACCCTGTGCAGCAGGCATGATCAGAACTCTGCCAGCACCGAATACACCCAGATTCTTATGAGGCACTGTGGTTCCTACTGTAGGAACATATATTAAATTCTTCTTTGCATCTTCTTCAGCTTTTCTTACAGCTTCAGGAATTTCCAGGGACTTACCCAGACCAACGCCTACATAGCCGTTGCCGTCACCAACTACTACAGTAACGGAGAAACGCATGTTTCTACCGCCCTTAACAGTCTTGGAAACTCTTCTGATGCTTACGATTGTTGACTTTAAGTCCAGCTTAGATGCATCAACGATATTACGCATTCTTTATTTCCTCCTGTTAGAATTTTAAACCGCCCTCACGAGCACCAGCTGCTAATTCAGCAACTCTTCCGTGGTATAAGAAACCGCCTCTGTCGAAGCATACTACTTCAATACCCTTTTCCAGAGCTCTCTTAGCCAGTACTTCGCCGACCTTCTTTGCTGCTTCCTTGTTTCCGCCGTTTTCCAGTTCAGCCTTCAGTTCCTTATCCAGGGAAGATGCTGCAACCAGAGTGATGCCGTTTACGTCATCGATAATCTGTGCGGAGATGTTCTTGTTGGATCTGTATACGCAAAGTCTTGGTCTTTCAGGAGTTCCATTCAGGTTCTTTCTTACTCTGTCGTGTCTCTTAACACGTCTGTCATTTCTGCTTACGTTTGCCATTTTCACTTCACTCCTTTCTATTACTTACCGGTCTTTCCTTCTTTTCTGCGGATTACTTCGTCAACGTACTTGATACCCTTGCCCTTATAAGGTTCAGGCTTTCTCCAAGCTCTGATGTTAGCAGCATAGTTACCAACTAAAGCCTTGTCAGCACCTCTAACGATGATTTCAGTTGCCTTAGGAACTTCAGTAGTGATTCCTTCAGGGTCAACCATTTCTACAGGATGGGAGTAACCCAGGTTCATAACCAGAGTGTTGCCCTTCTTTTCAGCCTTGTAACCAACACCGATCAGTTCCATCTTCTTTTCGAAGCCCTGAGTAACACCTACGATCATGTTGTTGATTAATGTTCTAGCAAGACCGTGCTGTGCTCTGTCTTCTCTGTTGTCGGTAGGTCTGGTAACTACTACTTCGCCTTCCTTAACTTCTACAGTCAGGTTCTTGCTGATTTCCTGTTCCAGCTGGCCCTTAGGACCCTTTACTGTTACAACGTTACCGTTTACAGTAACTTCTACGCCAGCAGGAACAACTACAGGTTTTCTACCAATTCTAGACATTCTTAGTTCCTCCTACTACCATACATAACAGATAACTTCGCCGCCAACGCCCAGCTTTCTAGCTTCCTTGTCGCTTACTACACCGTGAGAGGTGGAGATGATTGCGATACCCAGTCCGCCCAGAACTCTTGGAACTTCATCAGCCTTAGCATATACCTTCAGGCCTGGCTTGGAAATCTTCTTGATTCCGGAAATAACTCTTTCTTTATGTGCACCGTACTTCATAGTAACTTTGATAGTACCCTGCTTGTTATCTTCAATTACTTCATAATCAGCAATGAAACCTTCAGCCTTTAAGATTTCTGCAATAGCCTTCTTCATCTTGGAAGCAGGAATTTCAACAGTTTCGTGGCCTACAGTGTTTGCATTTCTGATTCTGGTCAGCATATCCGCTATAGGATCTGTCATTGTCATTACAGTGTAACTCCTTTCACTCTATATTACCAGCTTGCTTTTCTTACGCCAGGAATTTCTCCTTTGTAAGCAAGCTCTCTAAAACAGATACGGCAGATACCATATTTTCTTAATACAGAGTGAGGTCTTCCGCATACTCTGCATCTGGTATATGCACGTGTTGAATACTTAGGTTTTCTAGCCTGTTTAACCTTGAGAGATGTCTTTGCCATAATTCCCTCCTATTACTTTTCAAACGGCATGCCCAGCAGTTCCAGCAGAGCTGCTGCTTCTTCGTCAGTCTTAGCCGTTGTAGTGAATACGATGTTCATGCCCTTGATTACATCAACCTGATCGTAGTTGATTTCAGGGAAGATTAACTGTTCCTTGATACCCATGGAGTAGTTACCTCTACCATCAAAGGAATTTCTGCTTACGCCCTTAAAGTCTCTTACTCTTGGAAGAGAGATGTTAAAGAACTTGTCAGCAAACACATACATGTTGTCGCCTCTCAGAGTAACCTTAGCACCTACAGGCATGCCCTGTCTAACCTTGAAGTTAGCGATGGACTTCTTTGCTCTGGTGATTACAGGCTTCTGACCGGAAATCAGTGCCAGTTCAGCAACTGCGGATTCCAGCAGCTTAGTGTTGTCCTTAGCTTCGCCCAGACCCATGTTGATGGTGATCTTAGTCAGCTTAGGAACTTCCATTACATTTTTATATCCAAACTTTTCTTTTAAAGCGTTGAAAACTTCATTATTATAAGTTTCTCTTAATCTAGCTGTCAAAATCGTCTCCTCCTTTCCTAGTCGATTACAGCACCGGTCTTACGGTTAACTCTAACCTTCTTACCATCCTTAACCTGGTAACCAACCTTAACTGCTGCCTTTGCCTTTGTATCGTACAGCATTACGTTGGACGCGTCGATAGGTCCTTCGATGTGCTTGATTTCTGCTCCAGCATTTCTGGTAGCCTTAGCGTGCTTAGTCTGAACGTTTACGCCCTGAACAACAACCTTGTTTTCAGCAGGCATAGCCTTCAGTACAACGCCGGTCTTACCCTTATCCTTACCAGTGATTACTACCACTGTGTCATCTTTCTTAATACGCATCAGTGATTGCCTCCTATAATACTTCCGGTGCTAAGGACACGATCTTCATGAAGCCCTTGTCTCTCAGCTCTCTTGCAACCGGTCCGAAAATACGAGTTCCAACCGGGTTCTTGTCTTCTTTATCCTTAATGATAACTGCTGCGTTCTGGTCAAACTTTACATAGGAGCCGTCAGCTCTTCTTGCACCATGCTTAGTTCTAACTACTACAGCCTTAACAACGTCGCCCTTCTTAACAACACCACCTGGGGTTGCTTCCTTTACTGCGCAAACGATTACGTCTCCAATGTTCGCATACTGACGGGAAGTACCGCCCAGGATACGGATGCAGAGCAGTTCCTTTGCACCGGAGTTATCGGCAACTCTTAATCTAGTTTCAGTCTGAATCATGATCTGGTGCCTCCTTTATTTAACCTTCTCAACAATGTTCACAACTCTCCATCTCTTATCCTTGGACAGAGGTCTTGTTTCCATAATTCTTACCTTATCGCCAATCTGGCATTCGTTAGTTTCGTCGTGAGCCTTAACCTTCTTAGTGCTCTTTACGGCCTTGCCATAAAGGGAATGTCTTACGAAGTCTTCGATAGCTACAACAACGGTCTTATCCATCTTGTCGGATACTACAACGCCAACTTTAGTCTTTCTTCTGTTTCTTTCAACTGTCATATTACATCCTCCTTTCTATTACTTAGCCAGTTCTTTTTCTCTGATGATGGTCTTAACACGAGCGATATCTCTCTTTAATTCACGCATCTTAACTGGATTTTCCAGCTGACCGGTTACATGCTGGAATCTTAAGTTGAATAATTCCTTCTTCATCTTGCCGAGTTCAGTGTTTAATTCAACTTCGGTCATTTCTCTCATCTTCTTTAATTCCATTATGCTTCACCACCCTTTACTTCCTGGGCCTTAACTGCAAACTTGCACTTTACAGGCAGCTTATGGGAGGCAAGTCTCATGGCTTCTCTTGCCTTATCTTCAGATACACCTTCGATTTCGAACATTACTCTGCCCGGCTTAACTACTGCTACCCAGTATTCAGGAGCACCCTTACCGGAACCCATTCGTACTTCAGCAGGCTTCTTAGTTACTGACTTGTGTGGGAAAATCTTGATATATACTTTACCACCTCTCTTGATGGAACGGGTCATCGCAATACGAGCCGCTTCAATCTGGTTAGAGGTGATCCATCCACATTCCTGTGCTACTAAACCGTAGGAACCGTAAGTGATAGTGTTACCCTTGGTTGCTACGCCCTTCATTCTTCCTCTGTGAACTCTTCTACGTTTAACGCGCTTTGGCATTAACATGGCTTAGTTCCTCCTTTCTCCGATTCTTATTCTTCAACTGCTTCTACAGTTTCAACTGCTTCAACCTGTGGTTCAACCTTTGGAGTCTTTCTAACTCTTGGGTTTACAGCCTTTGGTGCTTCGAAACGATCGTTTCTGTCACGTCTTTCGCGTCTTTCGCCATCGCGTCTGTCACGTCTGTCACGTCTTTCGCCGTCTCTTCTGCCCTTTCTTTCGCCTCTCTTTTCGCGCTTTTCTTCACGAACTGCACTCTGTAATCCCTTGTCTAAAACTTCACCGTGGTTGATCCAAACCTTAACACCGATCTTACCGTAAGTGGTGTCAGCTTCAGCAAAGCCGTAGTCAATGTCAGCTCTTAAAGTGTGCAGAGGCACGTTACCTTCGCTGTACTTTTCGCTTCTAGCGATTTCAGCACCGCCCAGTCTACCGGAGCAAACAACCTTGATACCCTTTGCGCCGGACTTCATGGTTCTGCCGATAGCCTGCTTCATAGCTCTTCTGAAAGATACACGTCTTTCCAGAGCCTGAGCTACGGATTCAGCAGTCAGCTGAGCATCCATTTCAGAACGTCTAACTTCTTCGATGGAAATTTCTACTTCCTTGCCAGTCAGCTTCTTCAGGTCTGCCTTCAGAACATCGATACCGTCACCTGCTCTGCCGATAACCATACCAGGCTTTGCAGTCAGAACGATTACTCTCAGCTTGTTTTCAGCAGCTCTTTCAATCAGAACCTTGGAAACGCCAGCCACATATAATTTCTTCTTTACATATTCTCTAACTTTGTTATCTTCAATCAGATAATCAGCAAAGTTTTTCTTGTCTGCATACCACTTGGAATCCCAGTCTTTGATTACGCCGACTCTTAAACCATGTGGACTTACTTTCTGACCCATGAATGAACCTCCTTATTTCTTCTCTCTCAGAGTTACGCCAACGTGGGAGCTTCTCTTTAAGATGATAGATGCTCTGCCCTGAGAGCCTGCTCTCCATCTCTTCATTGTAGGGCCCTGATGAGCATAAACTTCTGCAACGTATAAATTGTCTGGATTCATATCGAAATTGTTTTCTGCGTTTGCTGCAGCAGACTTAACAACCTTTTCTACGATTTCGGAACCCTTACCAGGTGTGAACTTTAAGATGTTCAGTGCCTCGTTTAAGTCCTTGCCTCTTACTAAATCAGTAACTGGCTTCAGCTTGATAGGAGACATCTTCACATATTTAGCAACTGCTTTTGCTTCCATTTCTATTTATCTCCTTTCTTATCTCTTAACCTTAGAGGACTTGTCAGCCGCATGACCTCTGTAGTTTCTTGTTGGAGCGAATTCGCCCAGTCTGTGACCAACCATGTCTTCAGTGATGTATACTGGAACATGCTTCTTACCATCGTGTACTGCGATAGTGTGTCCAACCATCTGTGGGAAAATTACGGACGGTCTGGACCATGTCTTGATTACTTTCTTTTCGTTAGCTGCGTTCATTTCTTCGATTGCTCTCAGCAGCTTAGCGTTTACGAAAGGACCCTTTTTAAGTGATCTACCCATTATATATGCTCCTTCCTAATTACTTTTCGTTTCTTCTCTTTACGATATACTGATTAGAAGCCTTATTCTTCTTTCTGGTCTTGTAACCCAGTGCAGGCTTACCCCATGGAGTAACCGGACTCTTACGACCGATTGGAGATCTACCTTCACCACCACCGTGTGGATGGTCGTTAGGGTTCATTACGGAACCTCTTACGGTAGGTCTGATACCCATGTGTCTCTTTCTACCTGCCTTACCGATCTGGATGTTAGCGTGGTCAGCATTACCAACTTCGCCGATAGTAGCTCTGCATCTCATGCTTACCTTTCTAACTTCGCCGGACGGCAGTCTTACCTGTGCGTAGTCACCTTCCTTAGCCATCAGCTGAGCGCCGTTACCAGCGGATCTAGCCAGCTGGCCGCCCTTACCAGGCTTCAGTTCCACGTTGTGGATGATGGTACCTACTGGAATGTTTGCGATTGGCAGTGCGTTACCAACCATGATATCTGCATCTGGACCAGATTCGATCTTGTAACCGATCTTCAGCTTGTTTGGAGCCAGGATATATCTCTTTTCACCGTCTGCGTAAACCAGCAGAGCGATGTTTGCAGTTCTGTTTGGATCGTATTCGATAGTCTTAACAACTGCTGGAACACCATCCTTATCTCTCTTGAAGTCGATAATTCTATACTTATGTCTGGTACCACCACCGTGATGTCTTACGGTGATCTTACCTCTGTTATTTCTACCCGCGTGCTTCTTCAGAGTTACGGTTAAAGACTTCTCAGGTGTGCTGGTAGTGATTTCCTCGAAAGTGGAAACTGTCATACCTCTCAGACCTGGAGTCGTTGGATTATATTTTCTAATTCCCATTTTGTGTCAACCTCCGATTACAGTCCCTGGAAGAATTCAATTTCCTTACTCTTTTCAGTCAGAGTAACGATTGCTTTCTTGTAAGCAGCAGTTCTGCCAACATATCTTCCCATTCTCTTTACTTTACCGTCATAGTTCATGATGTTTACCTTAGCTACTTCAACACCGAAGATTTCTTCAACTGCGTGCTTAACTTCAGTCTTGTTAGCATCTACAGCAACCTTGAAAGTGTACTTCTTGTCTGCTGCAACGTCCATGCTCTGTTCGGAGATAACCGGTGTGATGATTACGTCGTATGCTGTTCTCATTATGCGTATACCTCCTCAATCTTCTTTACTGCTTCCTGAGTAACGATGAAGCTTTCGTGGTTGATGATTTCGTAAACATTCATAGTACCAACCAGTGCGGTTCTAACACCAGGAATGTTAGCTGCGGACTTGATTACGTTTTCGTCCTTTTCAGCCATAACGATCAGTGCCTTCTTACCAGCCTTCACGTTTTCCAGCACCTTTACCATTTCCTTAGTCTTAGGTGCATCAAATCTCAGTTCATCTAATACGATGATTTCCTGTTCAGCTACCTTGGAAGATAAAACAGACTTTAATGCCAGTCTTCTTAACTTCTTAGGCAGAGAATATCTATAGTCTCTTGGCTTTGGAGCGAATACGATACCACCACCGATCTGGGATGGGTCAGTGGAGTGGCCCTGTCTGTGACGGCCAGTACCCTTCTGTCTGAAAGGCTTTCTACCGCCCCCTCTGACTTCGCCTCTGGTCTTTGCAGACTGTGTACCCTGTCTCTGATTAGCCAGATAGTTCTTAATAACTGCGTGTACAGCGTTTTCGTTTGGTGTGATACCGAAGATTGCGTCGTTCAGTTCGATAACGCCGGCTTCAACACCCGCCATGTTCAGCATAGTAACTTTTGCCATTTGTGCTTCCTCCTTTCTGAAGTCTCTTATTTGTCGCCCTTAACTGCGTACTGAACACGTACCAGGCCACCCTTGTTTCCTGGAACAGCGCCCTTAACCAGCATAAGGTTTCTTTCTTCAATAACTTTTACCAGCACCAGGTTCTGAACGGTAACTGTTTCTCTACCCATTCTACCAGGACCTGCATTACCCTTGAATACTCTGGAAGGATAAGTACCTGCAGCCAGACCACCAGGTAATCTCTTGTGCTTGGAACCGTGGGACATAGGACCTCTGTGGTGGCCGTGTCTCTTGATGTTACCCTGAGTACCCTTACCCTTGGAAGTAGCAGTTACGTCAATCTTCTTGCCTTCTTCAAAGTCAGCAACAGTGATAACCTGTCCTACTTCGTAAGTTTCGCCTTCTTCAGTTCTGAATTCAGCCAGGTACTTCTTTGTTACAACGCCAGCCTTTGCGAAGTGGCCAGTCAGAGGCTTGTTTACTCTCTGAGCCTTCTGGTCTTCGAAACCAACCTGTACTGCGTTGTAGCCGTCAGTTTCAACAGTCTTAACCTGAGTTACTACTTCAGGGCCTGCTTCGATAACGGTTACAGGAATTACATTTCCCTGTTCGTCGAAGATCTGGGTCATACCCATCTTCTTACCTAAGATCATTTTCATATTTTTCCTCCTAAAATCTTACAGCGGATTGCTCTGGTTTGACTTGCATCGATGTTCGGCACACAGGAGCTTCACATCCGCCCTCTCATGCAATCTTACTAAGGGGAGTTCCCTTCGCTATTAAAGTGTTTGCTGTTTTTCTTACAGCTTGATTTCGATGTCTACACCAGCAGGCAGGTCCAGCTTGGTCAGAGCATCAGTTGTCTTCAGAGTAGCATTAGTGATGTCGATCAGTCTCTTGTGAGTTCTCTGTTCGAACTGTTCTCTGGAGTCCTTGTACTTGTGTACGGCTCTCAGGATAGTTACTACTTCCTTTTCAGTAGGCAGTGGAATAGGACCGGAAACGTCAGCGCCAGTCTTCTTTGCAGTTTCTACGATCTTTGCAGCAGACTGATCCAGTAACGCGTGGTCATAAGCCTTCAGCTTAATTCTGATTTTCTGTAATTCGCTCATTTTTTCCTCCATAAAATTTTTTGTACTGTTTTCGCTATGCTTGTACAAGGGGTTCTTCTGCTTGGAATTTCAACGTGTACAGTGGAATTGCTTGCTTCGTACACGCTCTCGTGCGTTTCCATTTTATCTTACACAAGAAAAGACCAGGCGAATCCCTTCGCCCCCATCAAGTGAGGACTTGCTCCGCGGAAATTCTCCTTTAGCACGGTAACTTCCCGCTTCTTCGCCTTTAACAAGCTTTTTTAGTATATAACAAATCAAGAAAAAATGCAAGTGTTTTTTTTAAAAAAGTTGATAAAATTTCAAACTTTTTTACATACCTAAAACCGCTTGATTTCAAGGGTTTGCGGCATCAAACTGCGTACACCCGTGTCGGCGTTTCTGTTTTTCATTCAAAAAAGACTGAAAAAAAGGCCCCGCATTCAATGCGGGGCCGCAAAGCCTGTATTTTAGTAGTTTTCAGCCTTCTGCTGGAAGTATCCTCTGTCATGGAAGCACACAGGACACACTTCAGGAGCGTCTGTACCAACGAACTGATGACCGCAGTTACTGCACTGCCATACGATTTCTCCGTCCTTTGCAAACACCTTTCCATCCTTAATGTTCTGTGCCAGCTTTCTGTATCTTTCTTCATGTTCCTTTTCGATTGCTGCTACGCCTCTCATCTGTGCTGCAATTTCAGGGAAACCTTCTTCTTCTGCAGTTTCTGCCATCTTTGCATACATGTCAGTCCATTCATAATTTTCGCCTTCTGCAGCATCCAGCAGGTTTTCCATAGTAGTGCCGATGCCATGAGCCAGCTTAAACCACAGTTCTGCATGTTCCTTTTCATTGGCAGCAGTTTCTTCAAACAGCTTGGAAATCTGCACGTAGCCTTCCTTCTTCGCCTTGGAAGCATAATAAGTATACTTATTTCTCGCTTCAGATTCGCCCGCAAAAGCAATCATCAGATTTTCCAGAGTCTTGGTACCTTTTAAATCCTTCATTTTTCAACCTCCGTAAAGTAAAATTTTAATTCTCCTTCTATTATAAGCCATTGATGGCTCAGTTATCCTTTTCCATCCTGCAGTTCTCACAGATTCCCTTCAGCAGCACAGCAGACAGTTCAGCTTCCCCATTCACGCCCGCAAATGTATCACAGATAACTTCCTTCAGCCGGAGGAGTTTTTCTTCGCCATCCGGTTCCAGGTCAACCAGACCGCCACAGCAGCCGCACTTCATATGGAAATGTTCATCTACCATTCCGTCAAACCGATCCTGCCCGTCGCCGGAAGACAGACGCCGTACTTCCCCTAATTCCACCAAGGTATTCAGGTTCCGGTACACCGTTGCAATCCCAATGGAAGGCAGTTCCTTCTTCGCTTCCTGGTAAACCCATTCTGCCGTAGGGTGTGAAGTAGTATTTTTAATAATATCAAGAATCAGGTTTCTCTGTCTGGAGTAATTCATAAACACCCTCCTTTTCAAATTTAATAATAGTTATCATTATAATAAATCTTTATCTTTGGCCCGTCAAGCCAATTTTAAAAAAATTTACACAAAATTTACTGTTTATATTCTCCAAAACAGTGTATATTAAAAGTATAAAACATATAACACTGAGATTAAAGATCTTAAGATAAAACATCGGGAGGTATTATGATGAAGAAGTTATTTAAATGTATGCACTGCGGTAATATCGTTGAACTGTTAGAAGAATCCGGCGTTCCTGTTATCTGCTGCGGAGAAAAGATGACAGAACTGGTTCCTAACACTACAGATGCTGCTACTGAAAAACACGTGCCTGTAGTTGAAGTATCCGGAAACGAAGTGGTTGTAAAGGTTGGTTCTGTTGAGCATCCAATGCTGGAAGAACACCACATCGCATTCATCGTTCTGGAAACAAACCTGGGTACCCAGAGAAAGTTCCTGGATGTAGCAGGCAAACCGGAAGCAAGATTCGTCCTGGCTGAAGGCGAAGAAGTGGTTGCTGCATACGAATACTGCAATCTGCACGGTTTCTGGAAGGGCACTCTGTAGTAAGCACGTAAACAAATCTAAAATCTGATACGAAAAAGCACCCCGTCGGGGTGCTTTTTAAATTACTAAGTTCTTTTAAGATGTTACTTTTCTGGATACCACATTGGACCAGTCACTGTAATAGGTCTTGCCTCCGATAGACTTGTAGCCTCTCACCTTGTAATAATAAGTCTTGCCCTTTGTCAGACCTGACGTATTCTTGTAAGAGAGACTGCTGGTCGACTTCATCTTGCTGTATCCGCTGCTCTTCTTCGAAGATTTGTACACCTGATACTTCAGACCTTCCACTTCCTCGCTGACTTTCCACTTCACCTGGATGTACCGTTTTCCGGAACTCTTTCCATACTTAGAGGATGCTGTTATTTCCATATCCTTAATGGCCAGAATTTCAGTCTTCTGTTTCAGCTGTTTTTCTAGCTGCGCGATTCGCTCTTCATATTCCTTCAGGTCATCTTTTACCAGATCTGCCACTTCCTGCTCCAGCTCACTCTGACGCACCAGCCTTATAGAGTCCACACGGCCCTGAGACTTGGCATAGCCTCCGCCTGCAGTTCCTTTCAGATTGTTGGTCAGGTAGGAAATCAGCGCCAGATTGTCATGGTTTACGCCCGGCTGCACCATGGTACCGTTTCTGAACATGGTATAACCTGTCGCCCCACTGAGAAGGTCCTCCGTCCCGGCTACTTTATAAGTTGCAAACAGATCCAGCTCCGCACCGTTGATCATTACATTGGTCACACGGTATTCACCGCTGATTCCGCGGAAATTTCCGAATCCATCCAGAGAAACCGATGGAATTACGGTTTCCTGAATATCATAGGTAAGACCGGAAACCTGGAAGAACCCGCCGTTGGCATTTGGATAAAGACGCGCAGACATTTCCAGGGCATCCATAAGGTCAGCGCCGCTGATTTCTGCCACACCAATCGGCTTGCCGTCAGGCAATACTTTGAGGATGTCCTTATAGCTGATATTACCCAGAGCCAGACTGCTGCGCAGTTCCCGGGACTCCACCAGTGCCAGATCAGCACCGGCAGCTGCTCTGTACGCATCTGCCGTCAGATCCCCCAGATTGGTTTCCTTTTTATCAATAGTTCTTGTACCGGAAGAGGTCACAGCTTCCAGTCGGCTGGTCGTTGACGCAAAATCTTTGCTCAGGCTGGCATTATATTTTGCCTGCAGGGTCTTCACCCCATCCTGGACCTTCACATCGCGAAGATTATAGCCGGTGACCAGTTTTCCTTCCAGTGTATTATTTGTTTTAATCTTCAGAACCCCGATATGATTCAGTCCGCTTCCTGCGCTGGAAAGAAGAACTGTATTCCCGCCGGCATCCTTTACACTCTGTCCTGCAAAGGCAGCATGGTTTCCGCCCTGAATTACTGCTGTCAGTCCGGAAGTATTTTTAATCACAGACTGTGCACTGTACGGACTTGCCGCTTCGTCGCTCAGGTGCGCCACGGCAATGACATACTCTGCACCGATGGCTTTGGCAGTGTCAATGGCACTCTGTACCCTGTAATAAAGTTCTGCACCATCATTTCTGCCGCAGAAATCATATCCGGTACCGAAGTCACCTGCGGATTTCTCAATTGTCAGAGGATCACTGATTCCCACATAGGCAACCATTTTTCCGCCGTAGGTCACAATCTTAAACGGGTTGAATACCGTTTTATTATCTGACGTACGCACAAAATTACAGCTGATATACTCAGCTCCCGTCAGCGGAGCCAGTGTACTGCAGAAATAATCAGCGCCATAGTCAAAATCATGCACTCCAGGAACCGCCAGAGTATAACCGGTCAGCTTCATTGCTTCCGCAGAATATTTCCCCCTGGAAACTGCAGAGAGCAGGCTTCCGTTCATGGTATCCCCTGCGTCAACCATGGAAACATATCGATTTTCCAGCAGCATTTCGTTTGCATAAGCTTTCAGACCAGCATATCCCAGATTTTCATCTGCCTGTCCATGAACATCACCGGTAAACAGGATTGCGATATCTTCAGACTGAGCAGGCTCCGCAGAAAAAGCGGCCGCCGGAATCATGGTCAGAATGAGAATGCAGGCCAGAATCAGACTGCTGATTTTACCAGCATTGCTTTTCTTCATAATTACCCCTCCCTATATGAACATTCTTTATATTACAGGTTTACTGCGATTGCCGCACCAACTGCTGCATTGTTCAGAACCAGCTTGATATTGGCTTCCAGGCTCTTGCCTTCAGTCAGGTCTTTTACTCTGGACAGCAGGAATGGTGTAATTCTCTTACCGGTGATCTGCTGTTCTTCGCATTCTTTCAGCGCTTCCCTGATTACAACGTCCATCTTTTCAAATGGAATTTCATCTTCTTCAGGCAGAGGAACTGCTACCAGAACGCCGCCCTTCAGGCCCATCTTTTCCTTGGTGTTAATCAGAGCTGCGATTGCCGCAGGATCATCCATTCTGCATTCTGCTGCATGGCCGCTTCTTCTGCTGTAGAAAGCAGGGAATTCGTCAGCACCGTAAGTAATTACAGGGACACCTGCAGTTTCCAGATATTCCAGAGTGCCAGAGATATCCAGGATGGACTTTACGCCTGCACAGATTACGGTTACATCAGTCATCTTCAGTTCTTCCAGGTCAGCAGAAATATCGTGGCTTTCACCTGCACCTCTGTGTACGCCGCCGATACCGCCGGTTACGAACAGTCTGATGCCAGCCATATTCGCTGCAATCATGGTACCGGCTACAGTCGTTGCACCGTCACCATTCTGAGAAATCACCAGAGGGAAGTCTCTTCTGCTCACCTTCAGTACGTTTTCTGCAGTTGCCATATATTCAATTTCTTCTCTGGTCAGACCGATTTTGATGCGGCCGTTGATAATACCGATGGTAGCCGGCATAGCACCAGCTTCTCTGATTACATCTTCTACAGCCAGAGCAGTTTCCACATTCTTAGGATAAGGCATACCGTGGGAGATAATTGTAGATTCCAGTGCAATTACAGGAACCCCGTCTTCCATCGCCTTTGCTACTTCAGGTTTAATATCCAGAAAATCTTTATACATTATTTCATCCTCCTTAAAATTTCTTCTCTGTTTAATTTATCATTGACAGACGCCCGGCTTTCCATGGCAAGCGATGATGCTGCCATGCCCATCCGTGCAGTCTCTTCAATACCACGTTCTTCGGCCATTCCCAGCAAAATCATGGCTGAGAAGCTGTCTCCGGCGCCGGTGGCGCTGACCAGGTTTACCGCACCCGGACGGATAATACCTTCTTTTTCTTCGCTGCAGTAGTACACACCATCTTTGTTCAGTGTGATAAACACCTGCTTCACACCCTGATCCATGAACCAGCGTGCAGCCCTGCTCAGGTCATCCTCCGATTCGATCCGGATACCGGAAAGTTCTTCCGCCTCAATACGGTTTGGCTTTACGGTATGGAACCGGCCGATGCAGCTCTTCGCTCTGCCAGCTTTGTGGGCAGACACCGGATCAAAGAACAGCTTGATGCCCCGTGCCGCCAGTACCTCAGCAGCAGCTTCCAGCAGTTCAGCTCTCAGGTTTGCATCCAGACACACCACCTCTGCATCACAGAGCACCTCTTCATGACCCAGAATGGTATCCAGGTTCAGTTCATCCAGAATATCCATATCGGAAATCGCCAGCTCCATGTCATGTCCGTGATTCAGAACAGACAGGTACATGGAAGAGTTCTTTCCAGGGATGGTTTCAATCCCCCGCACATCTACACCCAGTTCTTCCAGGTGGCGTACTGCGCCCTGACCCATGTGATCCTCACCGACCACGGAAATCATAGCCGCAGAGCCGCCTGCTCTCGCCACATTCTCCACAATGTTACGTCCCACACCGCCGAAAGACATCTCAATCCGGCCCGGATTGGAGTCTTCCTTTACAAGCGGTTTAAAAGGACTTCCTTCAATATCAATATTAATTCCGCCTATTACTGTAATATTTGCCATACTGTCTCCTGCTAATCTACAAATACGCTTCCGCCGATAAACTCTCTCAGAATGGAGTTATTTACAATCGCTGAATCATCCTCAATAGTCCGGAAGAAACGAAGCACACAGAGCATTCTCTGTGCATCAGCGTATTCCGGTTCATCCGGTCCGATGTCTGCCAGCAGCGGTGCCGCATACTTCTTCAGTACACTGATTTCATAGAGGTGTACCGAATTGAACATGGCATCTGCCTCATTGCTGTAAGGGAAAATGTTCTTATCTTCCCCTGCCCGCACCTTCGGCCAGCTTGCGATGGTATGCTGTGCAGAATGACCGCGGTACTTGTAGTCACGGACCATACGCCGCAGCATACGGTGATCCGTGGTCACAATACGGTTGTGACTGTCGATGTTCAGCGCCGTCAGCGGACTGATATAAATCTTAAACTTGGCTTCCTTCGGAATTTCCGCTGTCAATTCTTCGTTCAGGGCATGAATCCCTTCGATGACAATGGGCTGATTCGCTCCGATGGAAGTAATTCTCTTGCCGAATTCTTTATGGCCCGTCAGGAAATTAAAGCTTGGAAGGTCTACTTCTTTGCCTGCCAGCAGGTCATTCATGTTCCGGTTGAAGAGTCCGATGTCCACAGCTTCCAGATTTTCAAAGTCTTTTTCACCGAATTCATCCAGAGGGGTCTCTTCCCGTTCCACAAAATAGTCGTCCGTACCCATGTACAGCGGATTCAGCCCGTTTACCCGCAGCTGAATGCACAGTCTCTGTGCAAAGGTCGTCTTGCCGGAAGATGACGGTCCCGCAATCAGAATAATCCGTTTTTTCTGTTTGGTAATCATATCCGCGATCTCTACAATTCGCTGATTATGAAGTGCTTCAGAGAGCTGAATCAGGTCACGTGCCTGCCCGCTCTCAATTTTCCGGTTCAAATCAGACACATAGTGAATTCCCATGAGCTTTCCCCAGCGGTGCTGCTCCCCGAAAGTTTTGTAAAGTGTAGTCTGGTCCACATATTCCGGGATCACGTCCGGTGCGGAAGGATGAGGGAATCGGAGCAGTATACCCCGCTTATATTTCATCACCTGGAAATGCTGCAGATAACCAGCAGACGGCACCATAAGACCGTAGAAAAAGTCCCGGTACCCATCCAGAGAGTAAAACATGGTTGTACCGCAGGTACATCCTTTTCCATCCTGCAGCAGCTGGATTCTCTCCGGCTGACCGCTCTGTCTGAAAAGTTCCCTGGCTTCATCCATGCTGACCATTTCCTTTACAATCGGCAGATCATCATCCACAATCTGACGCATCCGCTTTTCAATCTGCTGAATCTGGTCCTCGCTTAAAGGTTCTCCGGTTTTAATTTCAGTATAAAGTCCCCGGTTCAGGGAATTTGCTATATCCACCGAAACATTTCCCAGCACATCCTGCACCGCTTTCAGATAAAGCAGAATCAGGCTGTTCTGATAAATGATATTGGCAGCCTGGGTTCTCATATCCAGAAATTCCACCCGGCAGTCACGGTCCAGACGGGTTTCCAGAGATTCCACATTATTGTTTACTTTTCCCGCCAGAACAGTATACGGAACCTGTTCCTTATATGTGTCATACAGTTCTTCTAATGTAATGCCCTCTGCAGTTTCCACTTCAAAAAATTCTGCTCTGGGCTGAAGTTTCAGCTGGATTTTCATGTCATCCACCCCTTGTAAAATAAAATCATGCGGTTTTATGCATACATATAAAGATTATATCATACTTCTCAGGTTTTGTGGCAAAATATCTTCGAAAGGAGTGATTACTTTGAAAAAACTGATACTCATCCTGATGATTGTCGGCGGCCTGAACTGGGGTCTGGTGGGAATTCTGAACTTTAACCTGGTAACAACCATCTTCGGTCCGAATTTCGCACTTATCACCAGAATCATCTACGCGCTGGTTGGAGCTGCCTCTCTTTACGGGATTACTTTCCTTTTCAGCGACGAACGCCGACAGCACGCATAAAGAAGACCTGCCTTCGGGCAGGTTTTCTTTTTTATAAAAAAAATGATAATTTTTATCGTTTTAATTTTATTTTAATTTTTACAGGTTATAGTATAGCCATAAACCGAACGAAGGGGGACAATATTATGAAAAAGAACTTAAAGAAATTATTAGCGCTCAGCCTCTCTCTGGCACTGGCGATTACATTACTTCCAGCCGCTGCAGATACCGCTTACGCAGATGACGGTTTCCGCATCTCCAATGCATCTCAGCTGGCAAAAGTTACCGGTCTGAAGACAAGAGACCGCAGCAGCGATGAAATCGAGCTGTTCTGGAACCCGGTTGAAGGTGCCAGCGGCTACGAAGTTGCCCGCTACTCTGTAAAGGATGGCAAATGGATTACCCTGGGTGTATCCGATGATATCGACCACGAAGTTGAATACCTGGTATCTGCTACCGTGTACAGCTTCCGCGCCAGAGCATTTGCTGTAAATGCAGACGGCCGCAAAGTTTATGGTGACTGGTCCAAAACATACAAAACATGTACCCGTCCGAATGAAGTAAGACAGCTGCAGGTTTCTGCAAAGACTGAAAATACAATCACACTGAAGTGGAATTCCGTAAAACGCGCCGACGGTTACCAGGTTTACATCTGGGACAGCGCATCCGGTCAGTGGGAACGGCTGATCAACACCAGCAAGACTTCCTATAAAGCTACCGGCCTGAAGAAGGGTACTTCCTATAAGTTCCAGGTTCGTCCATACCGCAACGCGGTCGACTCCAGATACTATGGAGAATTCGAAGACATTTCTGCAAAAACTTCTTCTGGTTCCGCCGCAGCTTCCTCTGATGTACTCAGCCAGAGCAAAGCCAAGAGCATCGTCCTGGCAGACGCAGGCGTAAGTGCTTCCAGCGCATCCTTCATCAGAGTGCACCTGGACCGTGACGACGGAGTCAGAGTATATGAAATCGAATTCACCGCCGGTGATATGGAATACGAATACGAAATCAACGCCGTAACCGGCAAAATCAGAGACAGAGATGTAGATTCCATCTGGGATTAATATATCGAAAAGTCATTCGCCTCCAAACAGAAAGGGCTGCAGATATCTGCAGCCCTTTTCTTTTTTAATTATTCAGTTTCCGCTTCAGCCTCTCTCAGTGTTTCAGCTTCTGCGTCTTCCGGCGGACAGCAGAACACTTCTTCTGCAGGCAGCTCCTCAAATTCCACCACTTCCGCAGGCGTTTCCAGAATCTCTCCTGTCTCAGGTTCCACCAGAACAGAATCTTCCGGTGCAGGTGTCTCCTGCTGCTTGCCGTAACCGGTGAGCCAGCGGTACAGGGACCGCTGCAGCAGACGGGCCTCTTCATGACGAAGTGTAATGCCTTTAGCCATTCTCTGATGATCCGGTGACCACTCGCGGATATCCAGCTTGGCCGGTTTCCCGTTCCAGGAAACAAGATTCAGCTCTTTTTTCCAGCCGTTCTGGGACTCTGACAGAACCCCCAGATATCTCTCAATGACGAACGAAATTTCTCTGTTACCTTCTGTAACCATGCTAATCTCCTTCCCCATTTCCCTTTGCAGTTTTATACTACCATAGCTGGAATATTCTGTCAATCATCAGATTTATTTGTTAACTTTTTCAATTGCAGCCAGAATACGGGCAGGAAGTCTTCTGCAGTCTGCTTCTGTAATGGATGCAATACTGATACGTACACCCATGGTCAGCGGAATGGTGAAGATACCTTCCTTTTCCAGCTCTGCTCCTACTGCATCCGGATTTTCACAAGGTACGGATGCGAAGAAGCCTGCATCGAACGGTACGATTTCAAGACCCACTTCCTTTGCAGCAGCTTCGAAAGCCTTGCCGCGGCGCAGCAGCATGTCACGGAAGCCGGCACGTTCTTCCTGGATACGGGCCAGGAGAGCCGGATCTTCGTAGATTTTGCTCAGCATAACCTGTGGCGCACGGGTACAGTTGGACCATGCAGCACGAGCAGAATATTCACATACTTTGCGGAATTCGTCAGCAACTTCTTCGGTTTCTGCCATACAGATCATGGCACCGCAGCGCATGCCGTACAGCGTGAAGGACTTGGAGAAGCTGTATGCGATAACGGGCAGAATGTTTTCGCCCATAGAATCCAGTACAGGCAGAAATGCTCTGTATTCTTCCGCTTCACCTGCAAAGTCCAGGTATGCCACGTCAACCAGCAGTGTTACCTTCTTCTCTTCCGGAACGCGGTCCAGAACGGAAGCTACTTCTTCCCATTCTTCCACAGTGAGAGAGTATCCGGTTGGATTGTGAGCCGGAGTATTCAGGATGATTACCAGACGGTCCTGTACTTCCAGCAGTGCCATTACCTGCTTTTCAAAATCTTCTGTATTAAAAGTGCCAGCTTCATTTACCAGCTTGAAAGTATGCAGGCTTCTGCCGATTTCACCTGCAATGGTGCCATAAGGTCCCCAGTACCAGTCAGTCAGCAGAACCTTATCTCCAGGTTCAGAATAGTTGGCGATGGTGCTGTGGATTGCGCCGGTGCCGCCCGGAGTAGCTACCGCTGCAGTATGGCGCTTCGGTACGTAGCTTCCGAAGGTATCCTTCAGAACAGCGGCCTTATATCCCGGAATACCGCCAATCGGTGCGTATTCCGCAAATTCTCCCGCTTCGAGTGTCTTAAAAACTTCATTTACAGAAGAAAGTACAACAAACTTGCCTTCTTCATCCAGAAGAACGCCGATAGTCGCGTTCACTACCGCATCCTTGCCTTTTTCCGCAATCATGGCCTTTGCACGGTTATTTACGGCAAAGTTCTTATCTTCTTTCGGAATTTTTCTTCCCTGCTGTGCAGCAAAAATAAAATCAGACATGATTTTCTCTCCTTTTTACATTCAATGCGATTTGCATAATCGAAATAATTGTTTCGATTATATCACCAACTTGCATTTTTTACAAGTTGCCGACTGTATGAAAAGCGTTTCTTCTGCAAATAATATCTTTAACTGGAGGTGAAAATATGCGTCAAGCAGAAAGAAAAAAAGGAAAAGATAAAATTGCCATTACGCTGATACTTTGCTTCTGCGTCATTGCTCTCACATCAATCTTTGCCATACGCTCTAATATTAACAAAATCAACAGCAGCAGACCTGATGTTCCCGTATATGACAAAACACCCGCTGCAGAGCCGAAAGATACGGAGGATCAGGATGAAATTGAACCCGCCGAAGATGCTGCCACCCGGATCCCTGCCGTGGACAGTCAGCAGGAGCCAGCTCCGGTATACCGGTTCCAGAGCCCTGTCAACCAGTCAGGTGCCACTGTATCCAACGAATTCTCCATGGATGCTCTTATTTATTCCGTAACTTTGGATCAGTACATGACCCACAGCGGTGTGGATATTGAAACAGATGCCGATGCTCAGGTTCTGGCCATGGCAGATGGAATCGTAACTTCCGTCTACCACGATGACCGTTACGGTCACACGGTAGAAATCAATCATGGAAACAATTATACCGCCCTCTACTCCAATCTGTCCGATGCCAGCATGACGGAGGAAGGCGATGAAGTCACAGCCGGTCAGATTATCGGCGGCGTGGGTTCCACCGGACTTTTCGAGTCCCTGGAGCCAGCCCATCTTCATCTGGAGCTCCTGTATCAGGGGACTCTGGTAGATCCTATGGAATATATCGATTTCAGGTAACAGAAAAGCTCCCGCTGTCAGTCAGACAGCGGGAGCTTTTTATTTATACATGTACGGTTATTTCGTAATTTTTACATAATTGATGTTTTTGCCGGCAGCACTGAACTTGTCCTCGTATTCCGTAGTTACCAGCCGGCTTTCGTAGGTACAGTCCTCACTGTGGAGATTACGGGTCATTTCAGTCATTTTCAGGCCCTTTTCCTCCAGCAGTGCAATTTCCTCAAGGGTGAACTCAAAGAGTCCTTCATTATCGGTTTTAAACTCCACGAAACCTTCTTCCCCCATAACCTGGAAATAGTTTTCCAGGCGCTTATGATAGGTCAGTCTGCGCTTGTCATGGCGTGCCTTAGGCCATGGATCGCTGAAATTCAGGTATACGCCTGCCAGCTCTCCCTTTTCGAAGTAATCGTTTAAGTCATTGACAAAATCGTTGAAAAGACGCAGATTGGCAAGTCCTGCCGCTTCCGCCTTTTCCATGGCGCGGAGAATGACGTTTTCCTGGCCTTCTACCGCAATATAGTTGGCCTCTGGATTGCGCTGGGCTCTGGTCAGAATGAACTTGCCCTTGCCGCAGCCGATTTCCAGATATACCGGATTATTATTTCCAAAAATTTCAGCCCAGTGTCCCTTGGCTTCTCTCGGGTTTTTAATCAGAAAGCTGGAATTGTTGGCCATCTTTTCTTCCAGATTTTTTACTGTTCTCTGTCTCATTTATTTCCTCCTGCAGTTTCCTTCCGCCTTACAGCAGAATGGACTCAGCAATAATCATGGCCAGGAATCCTGCCAGCAGCAGAATGGCCGCATAATCTCTCTTTTTCAGCTTCATTTCGTGAAGGCGTGTACGCTGATCACCGCCACGGTAGCATCTCGCTTCCATGGCCATTGCCAGGTCCTGTGCGATACGGAATGCGCTGACAAACAGCGGCACCAGAATCGGTACCAGGCTCTTTGCTCTCTGAATCAGGTTGCCCGACTCAAAGTCAGCCCCTCTGGCCTGCTGGGCCTTCATGATTTTGTCGGTTTCCTCCAGCAGCGTCGGGATGAAACGCAGCGCAATGGTCATCATCATGGCAATTTCATGAGCCGGAACACCGATCTTTTTCATCGGTGCCAGCAGACGCTCAATACCGTCGGTCAGACTCAGCGGACGTGTGCACAGCGTCAGCATGGATGATCCCAGAAGCAGCAGAATCAGGCGCACAGCCATAAAAACAGCCATGCGGAGCCCTTCCTCCGTAATCTTCAGAAATCCCAGGCGGACCAGCACAGTACCGTCAATCATGAACATGTTCAGAGCAAAGGTGAAGCACAGAATCATGATAATCGGCTTCAGCCCCCGTACAATGTAGGAGAACGGTACCTTAGAAAGGAGAATCACCGCCCCCAGCGCACCTGCAGCCAGAACGAATCCTATAAAATTGTCTACAATAAACAGTTCCACGATGAACAGCAGGGTTGCGATGATTTTAACCCTGGCATCCAGACGGTGAATCACAGAATCACCGGGATAGAACTGTCCAAGTGTGATATCTCTAATCATTTGCAGATTTTCCCTTCAGATATTGGAATATTTCTTCAGCTGCCTGCTCTGCAGACAGAATAGTTTCAGACAAGCTGAAACCGCGGTCACGCAGGGTTTCCGTAAACTGGGTTACCGGCGGAAGTGCCAGTCCCACTTCTTCCAGACGCTGTCTCTGTCCAAAAACTTCTTTCGGAGTTCCCACTGTTACCAGACGGCCGCTGTCGACCACGATGATTTTGTCAGACAGACGCGCAATATCCGCCATATTATGTGATACCAGAATGGTGATGTTTCCGGTTCTGCGGTGAACTTCCTCCACCATGGCCAGCACGTCCTTGTGGGCTTTCGGGTCAAGGCCCGCAGTCGGCTCGTCCAAAATCAGAACTTCCGGGCGCATGGCGATAACACCTGCGATTGCCACACGGCGCTTCTGACCGCCGGACAGCTCAAAAGGAGACCTCTCTGCTATGGCCTCATAATCAAGCCCTACCAGGTCCAGAGACTCGCGTACACGTTCCTCGATTTCCGCCTCAGACAGGCCCAGATTTTTCGGGCCGAAGGCTACGTCCTTTGCCACGGTTTCTTCAAACAGCTGGTACTCCGGATACTGGAAAACCAGTCCGATGCGGCGGCGGATTTCCACCATGGACACGCCCGGTGCAGTGATATCCTTCCCGCCTACCACAATCTGTCCTGAAGTCGGCTTCAGAAGGCCGTTCAGGTGCTGCAGCAAAGTAGATTTGCCGGAGCCGGTGTGGCCAATCACGCCCACCAGTTCTCCATCATTTATTTCAAAAGACACATCTTCCAGCGCCACTGATTCAGTAGGCATGCCCGGTTCATAGATGTGTGTCAGATTTCTTACCTGTATTGACATAAGAATTCAACCATCTCTTCCGTACTGATTATGTTTTTCGGCACATCGATGCCTTTTTCCCGCAGGCAGGCTGCCAGTTCCACTGCCAGAGGAATATCCAGATTTACAGACTGAATCAGTTCCTTCTGTGAGAACACTTCTGCCGGTGTTCCGTCCAGGAGAACCTTTCCCTCATGCATGACTACTACACGTTCTGCTTCTGCAGCTTCTTCCATGAAGTGGGTAATGAGAAGAACAGTAATGCCTTCTTCATGCAGTTCCCGGATGATTTCCATGATTTCCTGACGGCCTTTCGGATCCAGCATAGCAGTAGGTTCATCAAAAATAATGCACTCCGGCTTCATTGCCACCACGCCTGCAATGGCAATTCGCTGCTTCTGCCCGCCTGACAGAAGGTGCGGCGGTTTTTTGCGGAATTTTCCCATGTTTACTGCTTCCAGTGACTTGTCTACCCGACGTCGGATTTCATCAGGGGCGATTCCCAGATTTTCCGGTCCAAAGGCCACGTCATCCTCTACGATGGCAGACACCAGCTGGTTATCCGGATTCTGGAATACCATTCCTGCAGTCTGGCGCACATCCCACACGTGCTCTTCAGAGCGCGTGTCGAAACCAGCCACATAAACAGCTCCTTCCGTAGGAAGGAGCAGGCCGTTCAGATTTTTTGCCAGAGTGGACTTTCCGGAGCCGTTCTTTCCGAGAATGGCGGTGAAGCTGCCTTTTTCAATCTGCAGGCTCACGCCATCGACTGCATTGACCGGTTCCCGGTCCTCTTCTCTGACATAGCTGAAAATTAAATTGTCTATGGTTATAATTGGTTCTTTTTCCATTCTATCGCCTTCTCTTTATCTGTAGTATTTATCCATGTAACGTTTCAGATCGAGGGCATTAAACTGGCCCGGTGCAGTCGCCTTGCTTCCGCAGGCATAAGTCATCACGGAACCGAAATCGCCTCCGCAGATTCGGCTGGCCTGGCCTTCATCTCCCATGGCAATTGCCAGGAACGGTGTATGGCCCTTCAGCTGATTATAAGCAAAGGATCCCTCCAGGATGGCATAAGCATCCGCTTCCGTATTGGCGAAGGAAATAATCGCCAGCATATCCGCACGATAGCTTTCCATCTTAACGAACTCCATGGAAATTTCATCCTTCGTCATAATCCGCTCAAGCTCATGATAAGTAAGCAGAACTTTGGTGCGTCGGCGGTGTGCTTCCTTGATCAGATGTTTTGCCTGGCTGTTCTTCCAGTCTACAACCAGATAATCCGCAATACCCATGGCAAGGCGCAGATAGCGGTTGGTTTCCTCTTCCTCCCCCTGAAAACCGAAGAAGAAGGTCTTATTGCGGCACATGGTCTTCACCAGCTTCAGCAGCTGAGTGAACTCTTCATTGCTGTAATTTTCCAGACCAGCACCTGTTTCCGGATACCATTCCACTGCCTGACAGGCATCTGCATACTGCTCAATTTCCGCCTTGATTTCTTCCGGCGTTCTGCAGTTCAGCGTCAGACAAATCTTTGGCTGTCTTTTCACTTCTTTCATTTCACTTTCCCTCAAAACACATGTAAATTAGATTTAATATTTCCCTTTTGCTCTCCGCCCCAGCAGACTGTACAGAAGGTACATACCGTGGAGGACCGTAATTACCAGTGCAATGCCACCGGCAATATATCCTGGATATCCGAATTTCGGCCACAGCAGATTCCAGATTGGAATCAGCGGTGATCCCTCTGAAGCCTCGTTGAGGAACAGGAAGTTTGTCTCAAAATGGCTGTTGAAAAGGAACAGCGGAACAACAAGAACCATGACAATACTTACTGTAGCCCAAAGCCCTCTATAAGTCGGATGAATTTCCCCGTTCCGGTAACGCATTACCAGATAGAACACAATCCATGCGTGGAATACGAAACTGTGAATGTTCATGAAGTTGAGAAACGGGTATTCTGTCCAGTTGCAGAACAGCAGTGCTGCTGCTGCCCCCGGCATGAATGCATAAGCAATCATCTGGCCCGTCAGCTTCTGTCTCTCACAAAATGCGTCAGCCAGCAGTACAAAAATCGCCAGTCCGCACAGATGGAACGGAAGGTATTCCGCATGCCAGAATCCTGTAAAGTAAAGAATCAGGTCTTTTACGATTTCAGATACCGCCAGTGCCACTGCAAAGAATCTTCTCATTCTGCGCTGCCGCTCAGATCCGGTTCTTGCATTCCCCGGTAACTCTACCGCATTGGAACGGATATGTATACTGCCATGCCCGTCAAGACTCTTATAATAATTGCTGATCAGAACTGCAGCTAACACAATGGCAGCAAGCCAGATCAGATGTCCTGCAGAGTACAGACTGAAGCCGATTTCCAGTCCCTGCTCCGCAATTTCAATTTTATTGGTAAAAAAATACTCAAATGTCATACGATGTTCGCCGAACCTCGCCATCTTACGGTACCCTTTATAACATACCACATACAGCGGTCGGCAATCCCCCTATTTTACTGTATTTAAGCAAAATCTTTATAATCAATATATTCTATCACTTTCCTTACCGGTTGTCCATAGTCAGTGTCCACCTTTTGTCGGTTTGAAAGACATAAAAAAGCACGCAGCACAAAGCTGCGGGCCAATTTTTAATAATTGTCGCTTGAAATTATACGATATTATTCGATAACTTCGGATACAACGCCGGAACCTACTGTTCTACCGCCTTCTCTAATCGCGAATCTCAGACCTTCTTCGATAGCGATTGGAGTGATCAGTTCGATAGTCATAGTGATGTTGTCGCCAGGCATGCACATTTCAGTACCTTCTGGCAGCTGCAGGTTACCAGTTACGTCAGTTGTTCTGAAGTAGAAC
>JAZTZZ010000043.1:0-31631 GCA_045637765.1 Anaerovoracaceae bacterium
GCAGTTAAAGAATATATTACTTATTACAATAATGAGAGAATCCAGAAAAAAACAAAATGGATGCCTCCGGTAAAATACCGGGAAGCATCCATGTGTACTTAAGTTAATTTTCAAAGCGTCCAGGAAACTGGGTACATATCAGAATGCAGCACCTCTTTTTCTGAATGATGTATTTATGTAAGTAAAATTGCTATTTGTTCTCTGCCAGTTTCTGCCCCAGGATTACGCCCATTGCGGATGCCATCATCAGACCCCTGGTCCATCCACTGGAATCACCTAGACAGAAGAGACCATCCACATTGGTACGGAAGTCCTTATCCATCTTTACCTTGTTGCTGTAGAACTTCAGCTCCGGAGAATACAGCAGGGTTTCGGACGCAGCAAAGCCCGGAACCACATGGTCAACTGCCTGAATAAAGTTGATGATGTTCAGCATTGCGCGGTATGGCATAGCGGAGGTAATGTCGCCCGCTACGGCATCCGGCAGAGTCGGCTTCACATTGGAACGGGAAAGTTCTTTTTCCCAGGTTCTCTTCCCGTCCAGAATATCACCGTATCTCTGCACGATGATGCGGCCGTCTCCAAGCATATTGGTCAGTTCGCCCACTTTCTTCGCGTATTCGATAGGCTGATTGAATGGTTCTGTGAAGTCATGAGAACAGAGAATAGCCAGATTTGTGTTCTCGGACTTCAGATTTTTATAGGAATGACCGTTTACTACAGCCAGGTCATCATCGTAGTTTTCCTGACTTACGAAACCGCCCGGATTCTGACAGAAGGTACGAACCTTGTTCTTAAATGGCTGCGGATAACCAATAAGCTTGGATTCGTAAAGCACATTGTTTACGTCTTCCATGATTTCATTGCGTACTTCTACGCGGACACCGATATCTACCGTTCCCGGTGCGTGAGCGATGTCGTATTTTGCGCAGAGTTTTTCCAGCCATTCCGCACCACGGCGGCCTGTAGCAATTACGGTATTATCTGCAAATATTTCTTCTCTGGTTTCCGGTTTTCCGTTTTTCTCGATGGTGATCCCCAGGCACTTACCGTCTTCCAGAATAACGTCGTGGCAGTCATAGCCGAACAGAATCTCCACACCGTTCTCCTGAAGATACTTTTCAATAGACAGGTAAATTTCCTGTGCCTTTTCTGTTCCCAGGTGACGGATTGGACAGTCTACCAGCTTAAGCCCTGCCTGGATGGCACGCTTACGGATTTCCTTTACCTTTTCGGTCTGACCCAGCCCTTCTACCTTAGTGTCTGCACCGAATTCCAGATAGATTTTATCGGTGTAATCAATCATTTCCTGTGCATAGGCTTCACCGATCAGGCTGGGAAGATCTCCGCCGACTTCATAGCTTAAGGAAAGTTTCCCGTCAGAGAAGGCTCCTGCACCGGAGAATCCGGTGGTAATATTGCATGGATTGCAGTTCACACATTTTTTTGTCTTGTCCTTGGGACACTTTCTGTTTTCAACTGCGTGCCCTTTTTCTACGATGATAATTTTCTGCTGGCTTTTCTGTCTGAGCATTTCCAGTGCAGTAAAAATTCCTGCAGGACCTGCGCCCACGATTACCACGTTACAGTTCATTTTGTTTTCCTCCAGTGATTATTAAAAGCAATAAAAAAACTACCTTGCAGGTACTACAAGTTTATATAACCTATAGTAAACTGTTTGGCAGTTTGTAGAGACGTCCATCCATATCTGCTGTCAGTTCTGTGTGAGACTGCAGATTCATTATGAACTTATATACGTTATCCGCAAAATATTATATCAGCATAGATACTGAAAAGTCAAGCATCCGTTTTTTTCATGGCAGAATTATTGCTCTGCAGGCGGTATCAGCTGGTCGATGGTAGGGCGTACCTGATAGAAGTCACGCAGCTCTTCGTACTGGCGCTGGGCACGGGATGCTTTGGCTTCTGCAGCACGGAGAATTGCAGCCTGCTGGCGGCGGTCGGCTCCATTTCCGGCAGCTTCCAGTGCATCTGCGGCGGCATCATTTTTTACGGCCTTAATCATGATGTTTCTGGCCGTATGTTCCAGACTGGTGAATTCAATCATGGCCACATCATAGCCGCAGGCTTCCAGCTTCAGTCCGCGGAGACCATCGGTGAGGTACTCTGTCAGACGATCTTTCAGAATGCCGTGCTTCAGCATCGGCTGGTGTACATCGCTCTTAATCTGGCTGAAGAGCTCATGCTGGCAGCATGGAACGCTGAGGATAACCTTCGTATTCCAGGATACCGCATTAATCAGGGCGTAGTCGGTAGCAGTGTCGCAGGCATGGAGCGTTACTACCATATCCGCATGGTCACTGGTGTAGTCAGCGATGTCGCCCATAAGGAACTTCAGTTCATGATACTTCAGATCGTGAGCAACCTTGTTGCAGAAATCGATAACATCGGTTTTCAGGTCCAGACCGATGATTTCCACATTACGCTGCTTCAGAACCTTCAGATAATAATAGATAGCGAAAGTCAGGTAAGCCTTGCCGCAGCCGAAGTCGATAATCTTCAGCGGACGGCCGTCAGGACCTTCCTCCGGCAGGTAAGGGAACACATCCTCCACGATTTCCAGGTAGCGGTTGATCTGACGGAACTTGCCGTAATGTTTCTTGAACACGCGGCCGTCCTTATCCATGACACCGAGGCGTACCAGAAAATCGACAGGCTGGCCATCCGGAATCACATAGTTCTTTTTCTGATTATGCTCCAGGCTGCCCTGTTTTTTCGTACCGCCTTTGCGGGATACCTTCGGTGTAGAAGGCTTGGATGCCAGAACCTGAATATCTTCACCATCCAGGAAAATATTAATCTGTTTGAAGTCCTCGGTAATCAGGTCCAGGGATTTCTTTACGGCATCTTCGGCAATCAGGTTTTCGTGGGTAACCTTTTTTTCAAAGGTGTACTCAACCTGGTATACCAGCTGGCCGCTGATGCGGACAGGGCGGATTGCCGCTTTCTGGCATTCCTGAGATTTCTTCCGCTTGCCGCCGAATATCATCTTTATCAGTTTCTCTTCCCGGAAAATATCTTCGAAGAGGGCTGTCATCTGTTTCATGGGTATTTTTTACCTCCATAGGATTTTATCTAATTTACAGTATAACACATTTTGTGTTAAAATTAAAGAAATAAACCGAGCAGGAGGACGATTATGGCTATTGAATTAGATGACATTTTAAAAGACGCAAAGAAAATCGGTGACAAGCTGGGCATCGACAAGGATGACGTAAATGAATTCGTAGATGACGTAAAAAAAGACGGGCTGGGAATTGACGACCTGCAGAAGGTTGCCAAAAAAATTGACCCGAAAGATCTGAAGGATGCAGCTGACGCAGTTGGCGACCTTTTTGAAAAACTGAGAAAAGATAAATAATATCCGGCAAAATATCTGCACCGGGGGTTCTGTAAGGAGCCTCCGGTGTTTTCTGTTTTCACCAGGTTATGGCTCGATAAACGGGACTCCCAGTATATCGGCCACCGAGAGAGCAAGGTTTTCACCAATTGCTTCGATGTTATTGATAATCCAGGTAGCATCTTCATAATTGTCATGATAGGCAACTTCCACCAGCACGGCTGGAGCTGCTGTGCGGCGCAGTTCTGCCAGAGTGGTGGTTGGCACTACGGTGACCAGCTCAGGCAGGGGGTAAATCAGCTTCATGTTATTGGCGATGATTTCCGCATCATTTCGCCCTCTGGTGCTGTCGCGGTAGTAATAAACATCGGGACCGCGGAGCATACCGGCCAGATTTGCCGGTGCGGCATTGGAATGGATGGCCAGATGAAAATCCACATTGGCGGCATTGGAATTGGCAATGGAGTTGGAAACTGTACCGCCGGGATCATTTCGTATGAAGTCAATGCCGCTGGCCCTCAGATAGGGAATCATGGCATCGGCAATCAGATTTGCATAGTATTCTTCATTCCCACCGGTGACATATTCATTGTATTCCTGGGTGGACGGACTTAAGTAAATTACAGGCATGGGTTTACCTCCATGTTATTAATGTATACATATTCATAATATGCCTGAGACATTGAATTTGTCTTTCGGATATGTTAAAATATTATATTAATGTGGGTTTATATGGCCCGCTGAAAATCAGTTTAATTATTTCATTTAGATAGACAAGAAAGAAGGACAATCAATGAGTGAAAAACAGAAGATTATCAACATTGCCGTAATCGCTCACGTTGACGCAGGTAAGTCCACACTGGTAGACGCGTTCCTGAATCAGAGCGGTGTATTCCGTGCCAATGAAGAAATCGTGGACTGCGTAATGGACAGCGACGATATCGAAAGAGAAAGAGGGATTACCATCTACTCCAAGAACTGTTCCGTTATGCATGATGATGTAAAGATCAATATTGTAGATACTCCGGGCCATGCCGACTTCAGTTCCGAAGTAGAACGAATCATGAAGACGGTAGATACAGTTATTTTGCTGGTTGACTCCAGCGAAGGTCCGATGCCGCAGACCCGTTTCGTACTGAAAAAGTCTCTGGAACAGGGCCTGAATCCAATCCTCTTCATCAACAAGCTGGACAAGAAGGATGCCAGAATCGATGAAGTTGTAGACGAAGTATACGAACTGTTCATGGACCTGGAAGCAAACGACGAGCAGCTGGACTTCCCGATTCTGTACGGTATTGCGCGTCAGGGTATCGCAGTAAGAGATCCTGAAGAGGTACTGGGCGTGGAAATCGGTGAAGGTGAAAACAAGATCAAGAAGAGCCCGACCGGATTCGGCGATCTGAACCTGAATCCGCTCTTTGAAACCATCATCAGCCATGTACAGCCATATCCTGACAAGAATGAAGAACCGCTGCAGCTGCAGGTTTCCACTCTGGCATATGACGACTACATCGGCAGACTGGGTATCGGCAGAATCACACAGGGTGTTCTGAAGGAAGGCCAGACTGTAGGCGTAGCCAAGGAAGACGGCAGTGTGGTACAGAGAAAAGTAAATCAGATCTTCGTTTACCGCGGTCTGAAGAGAATGGCGGTAGAGCAGGCTGAAGCCGGTGACATCGTGGTTATTTCCGGTATCGCTGATATCTCCATCGGTGAAACCATTACCGATCTGCAGAATCCGCAGCCGATGGAAATGATTCATATCGAAGACCCGACTCTGTCCATGAACTTCATGGTTAACTCCTCTCCATTTGCAGGTAAGGTAGGTAAGTTCGTCACTTCCCGTCATATCCGCGAAAGACTGAACAAGGAGCTGGAAGTAAACGTGGGTCTGGTTGTAGAAGAAACCGATTCCACCGACTGCTTCAAGGTTTCCGGCAGAGGGGAACTGCACCTGTCCATCCTCATTGAAAACATGAGAAGAGAAGGTTATGAACTGGCTGTATCCAAGCCGCAGGTAATCTGCCACAGAGGAGAAAACGGTCAGACACAGGAACCAATCGAAGAAGTAGTCATTTCCGTACCGGATGAATATGCCGGCACCGTAATCAACAAGCTGAACATCCGTAAGGGTATGATGCGTCAGATGTCCGGTGAAAACGGTTACTCCCGTCTGGAATACCTGGTACCTACCAGAGGCCTCTTAGGTTACAGAAGCGAATTCATCAACGATACCCACGGTGAAGGTACCATGGTAAGACGTTTTGAATGCTTCGATGACTGGAAGGGTGATATTCCGCAGAGAACCAACGGTGTGGCTATCGCACAGGAAGAAGGCGTATGCACACCATATGCACTGAACACCATCAGTGAACGTGTTCAGATGTTCGTAGAACCTGGTACCAAGGTTTACGAAGGTATGATCGTAGGTATGAACTCCAGAAACGACGACATGGTAGTAAATCCATGTAAGGCAAAGAAGGCTACCAACATGCGTGCTGCCGGTACCGACGATGCTGTAAAGCTGCCTCCTGCCAGAATCTTTACTCTGGAAGAAGCACTGGAATTCATCGATGACGATGAGCTGGTTGAAATCGTACCTGATGATATCCGTATCAGAAAGAGACTCTTAAAAGAGCTGGAAAGAAGAAGATCCGGCCGTGTTTACGAATAAGAGCCTGTGGTATATATAAAAAATACAGATTATTAAGGGGAAATATATATGGATTTTAGTCAGAAAGCATTTGAGATTCTTGAAACCGGAGCATGGGCAGCGGCCGTTCTGATTGCCGGCCTGATACTTGTTAAAATTGCACTGGGAATTACCCGCCGTGCTCTGGAAAAAACTGCACTGGATGCATCCATTCATACTTTCGTGCTCAGTGCACTGCGGATATTGCTGTATATCGTGTTGGTTGTAGTTCTTCTGGGAGTCCTGGAAGTACCGACCACGCCGCTGATTACCGTACTGGGTGCCGGCGGTGCAGCCATTGCACTGGCTCTGAAAGACAGCCTTGGCAATATCGCCGGGGGACTTCTTATTCTCGTAAATCAGCCTTTTAAAAAGGGTGATGAAATAGATATTGGCGGAACCTATGGAGAGGTAGACAAGATTGATCTGTTCGTAACCACACTTCGTACTTACGATAACAAGGAAATCACCATTCCAAACGGCAATATCACCACTTCCGTTATTGTAAATTATTCCCGCCGCACAAGCCGACGGGTAGACTGCAAATTCGGAATTTCCTACGATTCGGACATTGCTCTTGCAAAATCCGTCCTTCTGCGGGTAGCACAGTCCAATCCTGACATTTACACAGATCCTGCGCCATTCATCGGTGTGGCTTCACACGATGAAAGCGAAGTGAAACTGGACCTGAAAGTATGGTGTGACACAGATAAGTATTATTCTGTGAAGTATTACCTGACAGAACAGGTCAAACTGGCATTTGATGAAGCAGACATTTCAATACCTTATCCACAGATGGACGTACACGTGGTAAAGTAATTTTTTAGGAGAGAGAACATGGGAGAGATTAAAAAATTCAAAAGAGTATTGGTAGCAAACAGAGGCGAAATCGCCATCAGAGTATTCCGTGCCTGCAAAGAACTGGGCATCCGTACTGTAGCGATTTATTCTGAAGAGGATAAGAACACTCTGTTCAGAACGAAAGCAGATGAAGCTTACCAGATCGGTAAGGGAAAGACACCGGTAGGTGCATACCTGGGTATCGATGAAATCATCGCACTGGCTAAGGCCAAGGGTGTAGATGCAATTCATCCGGGTTATGGTTTCCTGGCTGAAAACGTGGAATTTGCAAAAGCCTGTGCAGACAACGGCATCGAGTTTATCGGACCTACTGCAGAAATGATGGACAAGCTGGGTGACAAGATTAAGTCCAAGATTGTGGCTCATTCCGTAGGCGTTCCGACCATTCCTGGTGTGGAAAAGGCAATTCAGACTGAAGAAGAAGCTGTAAAGTTTGCAGAATCCTGTGGTTATCCGATTATGCTGAAGGCAGCTGCCGGCGGCGGCGGACGTGGTATGCGTATCGTGCACTCTGCAGAAGAACTGCTGCCGCAGTTCAGAAGTGCAAGATCTGAAGCAGCCAAAGCATTCGGTATTGACGATATTTTCATTGAAAAGTATCTGGAAGGTCCTAAGCATATCGAAGTGCAGATTCTGGGCGACAAGGAAGGCAACCTGGTTCATCTGTATGAAAGAGACTGTTCCATCCAGAGAAGACACCAGAAAGTTATTGAATTTACTCCTGCTCTCTGTCTGACTGAAGAACAGAGACAGGCAATCTGCAATGATGCACTGAAGATTGCCAAGGCTGTAGATTACAGAAGTGCAGGTACCGTGGAATTCCTGGTGGACAAGCACGGCAACCATTACTTCATCGAAATGAATCCTAGAATTCAGGTAGAACATACCGTATCCGAAATCGTAACCGGCGTGGACATCGTTCAGGCTCAGATTCTGATTGCACAGGGATACCGTCTGGATTCTGAAGAAATCGCAATCAACAGCCAGGACGACATCAAGGTAACCGGCCATGCAATCCAGTGCCGTATTACCACCGAAGACCCTATCAACAACTTCATGCCTGACACAGGTGTGATCGAATATTACCGTTCTCCGGGCGGTCTGGGCATCAGACTGGACGGCGGCAACGGCTTTACCGGTTCAGAAATTACACCGTTCTATGACAGCTTGCTGGTTAAGGTAACTGCCTACAGCAGAACTTTCGAAGACACCAGAAGAAAGGCTGTTAGAGCCTTGGGCGAAACTGTAATCAAGGGTGTTAAGACCAACATTCCGTTCATGCTGAACGTACTGAACCATCCGACTTTCCGTGCAGGTCAGTGTGACACAGGCTTCATTGCAGGCACACCGGAACTGCTGAACATCGGCAAGGTTGACGACAGAGAACTGAAGGTAATTGAATTCCTGGGCAACAAGTTTGTAAACGAAACCAAGGGCAAGAAGCCAAACTTCAACGTTCCTGTATTCCCTAGATTCAAGCCGGAAGAACTGAAAGATCTGCGCGGTACCAAGCAGATTCTGGACGAACAGGGTCCTCAGGCTCTGTCCAAGTGGGTAATGGATCAGAAGAAGCTGCTGCTGACCGATACTACCATGAGAGACGCACAGCAGTCCCTGATGGCAACCCGTGTAAGAACCGTAGATATGGAAAAGATTGCTCCTGCCATGGCTGTATATGGTAAGGATCTCTTCTCCGTAGAAATGTGGGGCGGCGCAACCTTTGACACTGCATTCCGTTTCCTGAAGGAAGACCCATGGGAAAGACTGGACGTTCTGCGTGAAAAGATGCCGAACCTTCTGTTCCAGATGCTGATCAGAGGTGCCAACGCAGTTGGTTACAAGAACTATCCGGATAACGTAATCCGTGAGTTCGTAAAGCAGGCTGCAAAAGGCGGCATCGACGTATTCCGTATCTTCGACTCCCTCAACTGGATTCAGGGTATGGAAGTTGCTTTGGATGAAACTCTGAACCAGGGCAAGGTGGCAGAAGCATGCATCTGCTACACCGGCGACATTCTGGATCAGTCCAGAACCAAGTACGATCTGAACTACTATGTGAACATGGCCAAGGAACTGGAAAAGCGCGGTGCACATATTCTGGGTATCAAGGACATGTCTGGTCTGCTGAAGCCAATGGCTGCAAGAGCTCTGGTAAGAGCACTGAAGTCCGAAATCGGCATTCCAATTCACTTACATACACACGATACATCCGGTAATGGTATTGCGACTATCATGATGGCAGCACAGGCTGACGTAGATATCGTAGACGCATCCTTCAACTCCATGGCAGCACTGACTTCTCAGCCTGCACTGAACTCCGTAGTAGCAGCGGTAGAAAGCTCCAGAAGAGATACCGGTCTGGTATCCGATGACCTGCAGAAGATCGATGACTACTGGAAGGATGTAAGACCTGTATATGCAGGTTTCGAATCCGAACTGGTAACTTCCACTGCAGAAATCTATAAGTACGAAATCCCTGGCGGACAGTATTCCAACCTGAAGCCTCAGGTAGAATCCTTCGGTCTGGGTCACAAGTTCGAAGATGTAAAGAACATGTATAAGACTGTAAACCAGATGCTGGGCGATATTGTTAAGGTAACCCCATCCTCCAAGGCTGTCGGCGACATGGCGATCTTCATGGTTCAGAATGACCTGACCCCTGAAAACATCTACGAAAAGGCCGCAAATATGGACTTCCCTGATTCCATCGTTTCCTACTTCGAAGGTATGATGGGACAGCCTCACGGCGGTTTCCCTGAAAGACTGCAGAAGCTGGTGCTGAAGGATAAGGAACCAATCACCTGCAGACCTGGCGAACTGCTGCCTCCTGAAGATTTTGACGCAATCAGAAAGTACCTGCAGGAAAGCCTGCAGCTGGAAGGTACAGACAGAGAAGTCATCTCTTACGCAATCTATCCGAAGGTATTCGAAGATTACGTAAAGTCCATCCGCAAGGACGGCAACTTCCGCTACATGGGTTCCGATATCTTCTTCCACTCCCTGCATGAAGGTGAAACCTGCGAAGTGAAGCTGGGTGAAGGTGAAGTTCTCATCGTGAAGCTCCACGAAGTACGTCCTGTCAATGCAGAAGGCTACAGAGAAGCAATCTTTGAAGTGAACGGCAACCGCCGTATCCTGAAGATTAAGGACAAGGATATCGCTGTAAACTCCCACAATTCCGTACTGATGGCAGACCCTGACAATCCAATGGAAGTTGGCTCCAACATTCCTGGTAACATTATCAAGGTTCTGGTGAAGGAAGGCGACACTGTGGAAGCAAACCAGCCAATCGCGACCATCGAAGCAATGAAGATGGAAACCAGTATCCTGGCAGCTGCCGGCGGTGTTGTAGAAAAAATCTACGTATCCGAAGGCCAGCAGGTAAAGGCCGGCGAAATGGTTGCAAAGCTGAAATAAAAGTAAAAATTAAAGAAACTGTCCCGGGTGCCTGAGGTGCCCGGGTTTTCTGTTGCCCTGGGTGCTTTAATGTGATAAAATGATAAAAAATAAGAGAGGGAGTGCCATGAAATATCGTAGATTAACGATTTGGACAATTGCACATTTTGCCGTGGACTTTGGATGTTTCCTGGCACTTTTCGGCGGGCTGAAACCGGTGTATGAAAGCAGTGGAACGGCAGGACTGCAGACTTTGACCGTCGGATTTCTTCTGTATAATATCCTGGCATTTGGACTGCAGGCTGCGATTGGGCAGCTTTGTGACGAGTATCTGACGTGGCGGCGGTGGGCTGGCCGCGGCGGAATTCTCCTGGTGGCTGCGGCAATGATTCCGGCAATGGCAGCTGCCGGTTTGGGAACTGTGTGGATGGCATGGCTGGCTGTGATTCTTGCAGCTCTGGGCAATGCAGCATTTCACGTGGGGGCAGGCCGGGATGTGCTGGTTCACTCCCACGGCCGGATGGCGGATAACGGTATCTTTGTTTCGTCAGGGGCTCTGGGTGTGGGCCTTGGAACCGTACTGGGTGCTGCGGGTTCTATTTGGGTATTGTTTATGGCAGCGTGTTTTCTGTGTTTTCTGTCGGTTGTCTGCGGAAAGTACAGAATTGCCGATCGCTCGTTGGCCAGTGATACAGACTCTTGCCCGCAGTTTCATATCGCAAAAGAACGATCTTTCCTGACTGCAGTTGTACTGCTGTTTCTGATAATTGTTCTGCGGGCTTTCGCAGGGGCGAACATTCCACTGGAGTGGGAACGGACCGGATTGCTGGTGATGCTGCCGTCGGCAGCCAGCTGTCTGGGAAAGGCAGCCGGCGGTATCGCAGGAGACCACTTCGGTGCCGGCCGTACGGGTGTGATGAGCCTGCTGCTGAGTCTGCCTCTGATTCTGTTTGCTGCGGCGAATCCAGCCCTTTCGCTTATGGGGATTCTGTTCTTTAATATGACTATGCCGGTGACACTGTGTGCGCTGGCAGATCTGATGCCGAAGAATCCGGGTTTTGCCTTCGGACTGACAACCCTGGCCCTGCTTCTTGGAACGGCAGTAACATTTTTCTGTGCAGTGCCGGCTTATCTGGCAAAATTTCTGCTGACAGTGCTGATTCTTTTGTCAGCATTCTGCATTTGGCTGACGGTGAAAAAGAAGGAGGTTTGAGATGAAAGATTTGAGAAAATGGATGGCCAATACGGCTTTCGATGCGGCTATGCCGCTGGGATTTGTAATTCTCTTTGAAGCCGCACCGATTTTCCTGATTGTATTTATTGGCATATTGATTTGTCTGACAGTAAATAAAGTGATGAATATTTCGAAAGAAAAGGAGAGAGCCAATGGAAAAGAAACTGAGAAAACTGATAAAGAAACTGAATAACCGTATGTTCGATGTGGCAGCAGCACCTATGTTTATCGTCATCTTCGGTGTACCGGTTCTGCTGGCACTGGCTGTGGCCGGACTCGTTTATTTCGCGGTAAAAGCGGTTATGAAAATCAACCGGGAAAAGAAACGGGAGGAAGATGACCAGTGATTTATCTGCTGTTTGCCTGGAATCTGGTTCTGACTGTGGCAGTGGAAGGGGCAGCTATGGGGCTGCTGTTCCGGCGCCGCGACTATATGTATTACAGCCTGCTGGCCAATGTCATCACCAACCCTTCCGTGAATCTGCTCCTGTTTTTCTGCGTGGGAACTCTGGGATGGTCTTACTGGCCGGTACTTGGCGTGCTCGAAATGACAGCGTTGGCTGCGGAAGCATATATATACAGCAAAATCTGTGATTTTGGCTCTGGATACCGGAGGCCGCTGACCGCTGCCGGGGTATCGGTGCTTTTGAATCTGCTGTCCTGGGGAGCGGGATATATAATAAATGAGTTGGTATTTTAAAGGAGGAAGAGATTATGTCTGCAAAGAGAGTGAAAGTGAAACCGGGGAAAGCACAGTCAAAAATCGGTTTCATTGTGGGAATTATCTTCGTCGGTATTGGAGTATTTATAGTGATTCCGACATTCGGACCCTTCGGGATTTTTTGGACAGCGATTGCAGCTTTCATCGCCTATTCACATTATAAGAATGGGTTTACAGATGAAGGATTTCCTACCCATGAAATCATTATTGACGAGGACGAACTGACTGGGATGAGAGACAAAGGCGGCAGCGGAGATTTTGCGGGGGATGACATCGAGGCCAGACTGAAAACCCTGGCTTCTCTCTATGACCAGGGACTCATAACGGGCGAGGAATACGAGACCAAGCGAAAAGAAATACTGGAAGAGATTTAAATGAAAATTTGCCGCGTATTGTATTTTTCGAGATAATATGCTATTCTAAAAGGTAAGCAAACTGCAAATTCCGGCGGCAGATTCGGCCGCCTGTGTATAAAAGGAGAATGTAAATCATGAAATACGAAAGCACAAGAGGAAGCTCATGCTATAAAAATGCTCCACAGGCTATCATCCGCGGGATTGCGGAAGACAAGGGTCTGTATGTACCGCAGCAGATTCCGCAGCTGACGGACAGCCTGGAAGAACTGGCGAAGCTTTCCTATCAGGAAATTGCGTATAAGGTAATCGGTGCTTTCTTTGATGATTTCACAGCAGAGGAGCTGAAGGCCTGCATCGACGGTGCCTACGACGAAAAGTTTGAAGCAGAGGAAATCGTACCGATTGTGGAAGCAGGCGGTGCACACTTCCTGGAACTGTATCACGGCAAGACTGCAGCCTTCAAGGATATGGCTCTGTCCATCCTGCCTTACCTGATGACCACCTCCCTGAAGAAGGAAGGCGTAACCGATAAAATCTGCATCCTCACAGCAACCTCCGGCGACACCGGAAAGGCGGCTCTGGAAGGTTTTGCGGGTGTAGACGGCACTGAAATCGTGGTGTTCTATCCATACGGCGCTGTAAGCCAGGTGCAGGAACGCCAGATGACCAGCCAGGAAGGGGAAAATACCCATGTCTTCGCCATTAAGGGCAACTTCGACAATGCCCAGACCGGTGTGAAGAAGATTTTCAGTGATGATGAATTCGCTGCAAAACTGGCAGAAAGAGGCATACGTCTGTCTTCTGCCAACTCCATCAACATCGGACGTCTGGTGCCGCAGGTTGCCTACTACGTGTACGGATACGTGAAGCTGCTGGAACGCGGTGTGGTGAAGGCCGGCGAACCTGTAAATATCGTGGTTCCGACCGGTAACTTCGGAAACATTCTGGCGGCATATCTGGCTGCTGAAATGGGTATTCCTGTGAATAAGTTCATCTGTGCATCCAACGAAAACAAAGTCCTGACTGACTTCATTAATACCGGAGTTTATGATATCAGAAGAGATTTCTTCGTGACCAACTCTCCATCCATGGACATTCTGATTTCCAGCAACCTGGAACGTCTGCTGTATCTGCTCTCCGGCCGTGACGGCGAAGCAGTAAAGAGCTGGATGAACCAGCTGGATGCAGAAAAAATCTACGAAGTCGGCGACAAGGTAAAGGAAGGCATGAAGTGCTTTGCCGGTGGATTTTGTTCTGAAGAGGAAACCGAAAAGGCAGTAGGCGATATGTACAGAGAACACGGCTATCTGATGGATACCCATACTGCTGTTGCATACAAGGTATACCAGGACTATGCGGAAGCAACCGGAGATGAGACTCCGACACTGATTGCATCCACTGCAAGCCCGTACAAGTTTGCAGAAAGTGTAGGCCGTGCCATTGGTCTGCCTGAGGCAGAAGATGGTTTTGCAGCAGTGCGTGCGCTCAATGAAAAGACTGGTGTTTACGTGCAGAAAGGCCTGAAAGATCTGGATCAGAAACCTGTGCTTCATACTGGCGTGTGTGAAGTGGGCGGACAGGCGCAGGCTGTGCTGGATGCACTGAAATAAGGAAATTATGCAGCCGGGCGGCCGTCGTGCTTCCCGGCAAAATCTTTGTCCCGGACGTTTATGCGGAATGCGGGAAATGGGTGTTTATTATGAAAAAACAGGTATTCTGGCAGCTGCCGGATAATTATTGTCTGCATCATGATCTTAGGCTGGCGGAGGACCGTCACAGTCTGAAGGTTCTGTTGGTGCTGCAGACTGCAGCCGTGGTTCTGGTCTTTGCAGCCGGGCTTCTGGTGTGTCCTCTGAAAAGTGCATTTGAGATGGGAACGGCGAGAAGCATTATGGGTTTCGGGTTTATGAGCATAGGGCTTATCGTCTATATTGTCGCTCATGAATGGGTGCACGGCATGGCAATCCGATTTATTACGGGACGGCAGGCCGACTTCGGCTTCGATCTGAAGAAGGGAATGGCCTATGCCGGCTGTGACGCATATCTTGGAAAAAAACCATACATTATTATTGCACTGGCACCGCTCCTGTTCTGGGGTGCAGTACTTTTTTCTGTGGCAAACGAAGTGGCAGACAGCTGGTTCTGGTATATTTACGGAATACAGATTATGAATGTGTCCGGTTCCGTGGGTGATCTTTATGTAACGTATCTGACCCTGAAATCACCGGAAGGAACCGTTGTCAGAGATTTCGGCACATCGATGATGTTTTATTCGCAGGAAAAATGATTTAAAGGATTTAAAGGAAAAAGGCAATGAATGATTCCAAACTGAAGGCAAAATCGGATATGAAGCAGGCTAACCCTTTAGGTACTGCACCAATCGGACCGCTGCTCCGTAAATTTGCAATTCCGAGTATCGTGGCCATGATGGTGGGTGCTCTGTACAATATTGTAGACCAGTTCTTTATCGGTCAGTATATCGGAGAGCTGGGGAATGCGGCTACCAACGTGGCCTTCCCTCTGAGTACTGTTAATACAGCAATGGCTCTCTTCCTTGGTGTAGGTTCCTCTGCAGCATTCAACCTGGCCAGGGGACGGGGAGATACGGAGAGATCCCTTTATTACGTGGGAAATGCTGCTGTGCTGCTTTTCGGGGCCGGTACACTGCTCTGCATCATAACAGAACTGTTCCTGGAACCAATGATGATTTTCTTCGGTTCCCCGGATAATGTACTTCCATATGCTGTCGAATATGTGCGGATTGTTGCACTGGGATTCCCGTTCCTGGTATTTTCCAACGGAGCGGCCCATCTGGTGAGAGCAGATGGAAGTCCACGGTATTCCATGATCTGCAATCTGTCCGGAGCAATCATCAACTGTGTTCTGGACCCTCTGTTTATCGCAGTGTTTGATATGGGCATGGCCGGTGCAGCACTGGCAACCATTATCGGTCAGATTGTGGCAGCCATTATGGCATTTCACTATTTATGCAACTATAAAGCGGGCCGTCTGGAGAAAACGCATCTGCGGGTGCGCAGGAATGTGGCAGGTTATGCTGCCAGCCTGGGTGTGGCCCAGCTGTGCAATCATATGGCCATGATGGTGGTTCAGATTGTAATGAACAATTCCCTGACCTATTACGGGGCTCAGTCCATGTACGGTGAATCCATTCCGCTGGCCTGTGCAGGAATCATCAGCAAAGTCGGATTTGTCTTCTTCTCCATCTGTATCGGTATTTCCCATGGTCTCCAGCCAATCAGCAGCTTCAATTACGGGGCAAAACAGTACGGCAGAGTAAAAGAAGTACTGAAGCTGGCGCTGACAGCCAGCTGTATCGTTCATGTAATTACGTTCTGCATGTTCCAGATCTTCCCTCGCCAGATTATCGGATTTTTCGGCGATGGGTCTGAGATGTACTTCGCTTTCGCAGTGCGTTACTTCCGTATTTACATGTTCGCCATGTTCCTCAACGGGATTCAGCCAATGTCCTCTTCCTTCTTTACCTCTATCGGTAAGCCGCTGAAGGGAACATTTATGAGTCTGACACGGCAGTTTATTTATCTGCTGCCGCTGATTGTCATCTTCCCGCGGATCTGGGGTATTGACGGCATCATGTATGCAGGGCCGATTGCCGATACTATGGCAGCCATTACAGCAGTGATACTGCTTCGCAGTGAAATGAAGAGTATGAATAAACTGATGCAATAGGGCAGGAATTCTTTTGACAGATAAGATGAATTGTGAGTTGTGCAGCAGGCAATAGTGATGTACACTAAAACAGTTATTTTGTCTGAAAGGAGAGTACTTGGAATGAAGAGAATCGAAACCATCGAAACCCGCAATCTGGTTGAAAGCGCTCAGAAGGGCGGCTGCGGAGAATGCCAGACTTCCTGTCAGTCTGCATGCAAGACATCCTGCGGTGTTGCAAACCAGCCTTGTGAAAAGGAAGAAAAATAAGAAAAAATAACGAACCCGCCTGTGCCAGCTTTCGGCTCCACGGGCGGATTACATTTTTTGTGAAAGGAAACTGACAGCAAGTGATACATCAGTATAAATTGAATGGATATAACATCGTACTGGATGTAAATTCCGGTTCCATCCACCTGGTGGATGAAATCGCCTACGATATAATCAGCATGTACGAAAACAGTGATGCAGATGCAATCGTGAAAGAAATGATGAAAAAGTACGGACATCTGGAAGATGTAAATGAAGAGGAACTCCGCCTTTGCCTGGCAGATATTGAAAGTCTGAAGGCACAGAAGAAGTTGTTCAGCGAAGACTTGTTCCGCGGTATTGCCATGGACTTTAAGCGCCGTTCCAAAGACGTAAAAGCGCTCTGTCTTCACGTGGCCCACAGCTGCAACCTGAACTGTGCTTACTGTTTCGCCAGCCAGGGCAAGTATCAGGGAGAACGTGCACTGATGAGCTTCGAAGTGGCGAAGCAGGCAATGGATTTTCTGGTGGAAAACTCCGGAAATCATGTGAACCTGGAAGTTGACTTCTTTGGCGGAGAACCGCTGATGAACTTCGATGTGGTGAAGAAGACCGTTGAGTACGCACGCAGCATCGAAAAGCAGCACGGAAAGAACTTCCGTTTTACACTCACCACCAACGGAGTGGACGTGGACGAAGAGGTGATGGAATTTGCCAACCGGGAGTGTCACAACGTGGTAATGAGCATCGACGGACGGAGAGACGTCCATGACCGTTTCCGTGTAGACTACCAGGGAAGAGGCAGTTATGATACGATTATTCCGAAATTCCAGAAGTTTGCCGAAAGCCGCGGCCATCAGGGTTACTATGTGCGCGGTACCTATACCCATCATAATGTGGATTTCCTGGAGGATATCAAACACATGGCAGACCTGGGATTCACTCAGCTTTCCATGGAGCCGGTAGTCTGTGCGGCTGACGATCCGTGCGCTCTCACGGAAGCCGACATGCCGGTACTGTTCCAGCAGTACGAAGATCTGGCAAAATATATGCTCCAGCGTCAGAAGGACGGCAAGCCTCTGACCTTCTATCACTATATGATTGATCTGACCCACGGCCCTTGCATTCATAAGCGTATCGCTGGATGCGGCAGCGGTGTGGAATATTTTGCAGTGACTCCATGGGGTGATCTTTACCCATGCCACCAGTTTGTGGGGGACGAAAAGTATCTCATGGGCAATATCTGGGATGGTGTGACTGCTTCCGAAACACAGGAAGAATTCCGCCAGTGCAACGTATATGCCCGCCCGGAATGTGATGACTGCTGGGCACGGCTTTACTGCTCCGGCGGCTGTGCTGCCAACGCATACCATGCCACCGGTGATATCCGCGGCACCTACGAATATGGATGTGAACTGTTCAAAAAGCGTATGGAATGTGCCATCTGGCTGCAGATTGCAGGTCAGAAAGAACTGTAAACAGTAAAAAATAAGTATAGAAAAACCGGTTCATTGTTATATGAACCGGTTTTTGATTTTCATATGGATCTTTACCAGATTCCCATTACATGCTGCATCAGCAGGCTGACACAGGTTATCCCTGTCCAGCAGCAGAAACCCATGAAGAGCGGTTTGCCGCCGGTCTTTACCAGCTTGACGATGTTGGTATTGAGGCCGATGGCGGACATGGCCAGAATAATGAAGAACTTGCTCAATTCCTTCAGCGGCTTGAATGCGGAAGAAGGAACGCCAAAAGCTCCGGCTGCGGTAGTGATTACAGATGCCGCAATAAACCAGATGATAAAGAACGGGAAGGATTTTTTGAAAGAGAAGCCGGATCCGGAAGTTTCTTTCCGTGCCTGCATCAGGGAGAGCACCAGAGTAATCGGAATAATCGCCAGGGTTCTGGTCAGCTTCACGGTAACTGCCTTATCCAGGGTTTCAGAACCCAGATTGTACATACTGTCCCAGGTGGAAGCGCAGGCCGTTACGGAAGAGGTATCGTTTACTGCAGTTCCTGCAAAGATGCCGAAGGATTCCCCGCTGGCAGTATCAAAGCCGATGGCGCTTCCCAGCACAGGGAAAATCAGTGCAGCCAGCACGTTGAAGAAGAAGATTACGGAAATAGCCTGCGCCACTTCTTCATCGTCCGCATTTATAACGGGAGCCGTTGCAGCCACAGCGGAACCACCGCAGATGGAGGAGCCGACACCCACCAGGGTGGAGATTTTGGAAGGCATGTGCAGCAGACGGCAGAGAAGCCAGGAAACCAGCAGCGAAGTGGATATGGTGGCGATGATGATAGGCAGAGACTGTGCTCCGGTGGAGAGCACAGCACCCAGATTCATGCCGAATCCCAGCAGGATGACTGCCCACTGGAGAATTTTCTTGGAGGTAAAGGTGATGCCCTTGCTGTAAGGGGTCTTGTCCTTGATAAACAGGGTGATGATCATACCTGCCAGGATGGCGATGACCGGTCCGCCGATGATTGGAAAGCTTTTTCCCAGCAGCCAGGACGGCACTGCGATACATGCGCAGAGCAGCAGGCCGCGGCCCTTTTCGTGAATAAAAGTCATATATAAAACTCCTTTGAATTTGAATTCTGCTGAACAGTATAACACAGGAAATGAGTGTTTCAAAGAGGGTTTTTTTGTGGTATTCTTAAAGGGTAATGGAGGAAACTCATATGGAACAGCTTAGTTTATTTGACGATAGAAAGACCCATGCGCCTCTTGCCAGCCGGCTGCGTCCGGAGAGTCTGGAGGAGTATGTGGGTCAGAAACACCTGCTGGGACCGGGCAAAATCCTGCGCCAGCTCATTGACCGTGACCAGATTTCGTCCATGATTTTCTGGGGTCCGCCGGGGGTGGGAAAAACCACATTAGCCCGTATTATCGCCCGCAGGACGAAGGCTCAGTTCATCGAGTTCAGTGCAGTAACCAGCGGCATTAAGGAAGTCCGTGCCGTCATGGAACGTGCGGAAGAGAGCCGGAAGATGGGACAGCGGACACTTCTCTTTACTGACGAAATCCACCGCTTCAACAAGGCACAGCAGGATGCATTCCTGCCTTTCGTGGAAAAGGGCAGCATCATTCTGGTAGGGGCCACCACGGAGAATCCATCCTTTGAAATTAACTCGGCGCTTCTTTCCCGGTGCAAAGTCTTCGTACTGAAGGCTCTGGAGGAAGAAGACCTCTGCGAGATGCTGAACCATGCTCTGACCAGTCCGAAAGGCCTTGGGGACATGCACGTTGAAATCGGTCAGGAAGAAATTTCTGCCATTGCCCGCTTTGCCAACGGAGATGCCAGAACGGCACTGAACACTCTGGAGATGGCGGTGCTCAACGGCGAGGTGGACCCCAACGGCACTGTTCATGTAACCGATGAAGTATTGGCAGAGTGCATGAACCGAAGATCGTTATTATACGATAAGAATGGAGACGAGCATTATAACCTGATTTCTGCTCTTCACAAGTCCATGCGGAACAGTGATCCTGACGCGGCTGTCTACTGGCTTTGCCGCATGCTGGACGGCGGTGAAGATCCTTTATATATTGCCCGGCGGCTTGTGCGGTTTGCCAGCGAGGATATCGGTATGGCAGATTCCAATGCTTTGCAGGTGGCGGTGGCGGCCTACCAGGCATGTCACTTCCTGGGGATGCCGGAGTGTGATGTGCATCTGACCCATGCCGTAGTCTACCTGTCCATGACGGCCAAGTCCAACTCTCTGTACATGGCATGTGAATCGGCAAAATACGATGTGAAGCATTTGCCGGCCGATCCGGTGCCGCTGCACATCCGAAATGCTCCGACCAAACTGATGAAGGACCTGGATTACGGACGGGGCTATCAGTACGCGCATAATACGGAAGAAAAACTGACCCGCATGACCTGTCTGCCGGACAGTCTGCAGGGAAAACGTTACTATATACCGGGAACCCACGGAAACGAAAAGAAAGCCAAAGAGAAACTGGATAAGATTCTGGCCTGGAAGGCTGCCGGTCCGAAAGAACCGGAAGATACGGAATAACAGCGAAGGAGAATGAGTATGAAATACGATTTTGACAAGATAATTGACCGCCGCGGAACTTATGCATCCAAGACCGACGCCATGCCGGAAGGATGTCCGGAAGACGCTTTGCCTGCATGGGTTGCAGATATGGACCTTGAATGTGCCCAGCCTATTCTGAAAGCAATCCGTGACCGCGTAGATCATGGAATTCTGGGATATACCCGCTACAGCAACAGAGACTGCAAAGAAGCAGTGATTGGCTGGTACAAGCGCCGATTCGGATGGGAAATCAATCATGAGCATCTCTTTTACAGTCCCGGTGTGGTTCCTGCCATCGGTATGCTGCTTCAGGCACTGACCAGTCTGGGGGACGGCATCGTAGTGCAGAAGCCGGTGTATTATCCTTTCATGGCAAAGATTGAATCCAACGCCCGCCGTGTGGTGAACAATGCGCTGATCCGCAGAGAATCTGAGGAATTTGAAGGTGTATTCGACTACACCATGGACTTCGAAGATCTGGATGCAAAGATGGCCGATCCTGCCAATGTATGTCTGCTGCTGAGCAGTCCGCACAATCCGGTGGGACGCGTCTGGACAAGAGAGGAATTAACAAAGGTTCTGGAAATCTGCCGTAAGCACAATAAGTGGATTATTACCGATGAAATTCACTGCGATCTGACCCGCCAGGGCGTGGTACATACTCCGATGCTGAAGCTTGCCGCTGAGATCGTACCGGATTACTGTGACCGTATTGTGTCCTGTGTGGCTCCGAGCAAAACCTTCAATCTGGCAGGTCTTGCTTTCAGCAACATCATCATTCCGGGAGCGGAGTTCCAGAAAAAGTGGATTGACCTGGTGGATGGTCAGCTGAGCCTGGGACACGGATGCAACCCGCTGAGCCTGGCTGGTGCCATTGCGGCATACAATGAAGGGGACGAGTGGCTGGATCAGCTGAAGAAATACCTGGACGGAAATATTGAGTACATCGGACAGTTTGTCCGTGAGCATATGCCGAAGGCGAAGACTGCAGTCTGCCAGGGAACCTATCTGCTGTGGGTGGATATGAACGGTTACTGCAGCGATATTAAGAAACTGGAATATGCAATGCAGCAGATTGGCCGGGTTGCCCTGGACGAAGGCTATATCTTCGGAGACGAGGGGAGCGGATACGAACGTATTAATGTGGCCATGCCGCGCGTTCTGGTGGAAGACTGCATGACGCGGATGAAGAAGGCCGCAGACTGGCTGGAGGCGCAGAATGACTAAGGCTCTGGACCGCAGTTTTACCAGTGCGGTGATTGGCTGGTATGCTGAAAACTGCCGTGACCTGCCGTGGCGTAAGGACCGGCGGCCATATCATATCTGGATTTCAGAAATCATGCTGCAGCAGACCAGAGTGGAAGCGGTCCGTGAATATTACCTGCGCTGGATGGAATCTTTGCCGGATATTCAGTCTCTGGCTGAGGCTGATGAAGAGCAGGTGCTGAAACTGTGGCAGGGCCTTGGATATTACAGCCGGGCACGCAATCTGCAGGTGGCAGCCAGGGAAATTATGAAGCAGCACGGCGGTGCATTTCCGACAGAATTCGACAAAATCCGTGCACTCAAGGGCATCGGTGATTATACGGCAGGTGCCATTGCATCCATCGCGTTCGATCAGCGGACGCCGGCGGTGGATGGAAATGTACTTCGGGTCATGAGCCGGATCAATGCTGATTACAGCGACATTAAGTCAGCGGCGACGAAGAAAAAAGTGTCAGCGCAGCTTACAGACCTGTATCCGGAAGCAGGGTGCGGACTCTGCGGTGACTTCACCCAGGGTCTGATTGAACTGGGAGCCATAGTCTGCGTACCAAACGGACGCCCGCAGTGCGAGATCTGTCCGGTGGCAGAGTTCTGCAGGGCGAAAGAAGCGGAAGTCCAGATGGAACTTCCAGTGAAGGCAGAAAAGAAGGCACGGCGAATCGAAGAACGGACCGTGTTTATACTGACAGAGGGAAATCTGGAAGAGGGCGGCAGAATGGCTGTCCGGAAACGGCCGGCGGAAGGACTCTTGGCCAATCTGGCAGAGCTGCCCAATATTTTAGGGGAAATGACACCTGACCAGGCACTGCAGAAAGCCTGGGAATGGGGCTGCTCGCCCACCGGACTGACCAGGTCTGCGAAATTCAAACATATCTTCAGCCATGTAGAGTGGCATATGACTGGCTACTATATTACCTGCGGTGACTGCGGGATGCCGGAGGAGGGTGAACCTTTCCGCTGGGTAACAGCCGAGGAGATGGAGGCGGAAGTTCCGCTGCCGTCAGCCTTTCAGTATTTTCTGTGATTTTAATTGACAGCAATATGTGAAAATGCTATTCTGTCTACAGAAAGTAAATATCCGTTTAAGTGCCTTCGGTGTATCAAACTGCCGGAGGAGAATAGAGAATCGTGTGAAAGTCACGAACGGTACCGCCACTGTAAGCGTGGAGGTTTCTGTGCATGGCAGAAATGCCGGCCATTGGATAAATCCGAGAAGGCCGCATGGAAACTGAAGATACGTAAGTCAGGAGACCTGCTTAAATGTTGGAACGGATTTCCCTGCAAGTACGGGGGAACTGTATCATGGTGCAGAAATACGGCTGCGGCAGTTCACTCTATACGGATTGCCGCAGTTTTTTATGCTGAGAACGGTGTGTTTGCTTTTCAAACCACAATGAAAAGGAGATAAAAGAAATGAAGAACAATGTAAAGAAAATGATTGGCCTGTTGCTGATTGCAGTAATGGTGATGGGATTTGCAGCGTGCGGAGCGCCTGCTGCGGACGAAATTGAACTGATTACTGTAACTGACGGTGAAACCATCGGTGAAGGTGCTGCAGAGTTTCAGCTGGTAATTACTGATGCAGAAGCACAGTCCATTCAGGTTACAGTGAAAACGGATGAGGCAACCGTAGGGGAAGCACTGGTGAAACTGGGCCTGATTGAAGGTGAAGAAACACAGTATGGCCTGTATATGAAGACCGTAAACGGCATCACTCTGGATTATGAAACTGACGGTCTGTACTGGGGCTTCTACGTAGATGGCACATATGCTGTAGTGGGTGTGGATATGACCGAAATTACTGCTGGTTCTGTTTATGAACTGAAGGCAGATAAGTAACGGCGGAGGAAACTATGAGCAGTATTATTGCATATTGGTGGCCCATCGGCATGATTCTGGTGGCTCATGTGGTTTATCAGATCAGCGCCAAGTCCATTCCCGATGCCATGGATCCATTCGCCGCTGTATTCTTTAACTATGTGATTGCGACGGTGGCGGCCTTTGTGCTGTGGATGGTCATGGGACAGGATAAGAGTCTGGCGGTGCAGCTGGGCAAAATGAACTGGGCACCGGTTACCATGGCGCTGGGGATTACTGCCGTGGAAGTTGCATCCGTTTTCATGTATAAGCTTGGATGGAACATCAGCATCGCTTCCACCATCGGAAACATAGCCCTGGCTGTAGTACTGATTTTCGTGGGTGCCATGGTATATAAAGAAGTGATTACAGCAAACCATCTCATCGGCATCGGGCTGTGCATTGCCGGACTGATTATCATGAATCGGTAGGAAAGGGAGATACGATGAACCATCTGAATGAACTGAAAACCATCATGGGTCAGGTATGCGAAAAAGAATTTGAGGGTTTCGTAGATCTGAGCCACTACTTATATGAACATCCGGAACTGGGCGGTGAGGAATATCTCAGCTCTGCTTATCTGGCTGAGTATCTGAAGGGAAAGGGGTTCAGTGTATCCTTCCCTTACGAAGGACTGCCCACTGCATTTAACGCAGAATATGGTCCTGAGGATGCGCAAGTGACCATTGCTTTTCTGGCAGAATACGATGCTCTGCCGGGATTCGGGCCTGATGGCGGCATGGGCCAGGCATGCGGCCACAACTGGATTGGTGCTGCCATGGCTGGCTGCGGTGTAACTCTGGCTTCTGTTGCTGATACGGCAAAATGTAAGGTTCGTGTTATCGGCACTCCGGCAGAGGAAACCTTCAGCGCCAAGGTAGATATGGCACGTCTGGGAGCATTCGATGGAGTGGACTTCGTATTCCAGGCCCACCTGTCAAAGAATTTCTCCATGGGTGCAGTGACCCTGGCTATGTATTCTGTGGAGTTTGACTTCCACGGTAAGTCTGCTCATGCTTCCATTAATCCGCAGGCCGGTGTCAACGCCCTGGACGGTGTGCTGTCCATGTTCTTCAACATGAATGCAATGCGCCAGTACCTGAGGGAAGATGCAAGAGTTCATGGCATTATTACCAATGGAGGAAAGGCCAGCAATGTAATTCCGGATTTTGCACAGTGCCAGTTTGAAATCCGTGCGAAAACCCGCGGCTATCTGGATGAAATCCGCCGCCGCCTGATTGCAGTTGCAGAATCTGCCGCAGCAGCCACCGGAACCACCATGGAATACCGGGACTATGAAAATTACAATGATGAAGTGATTAACCTGAAATCCTTCGCATCGGTGTGTGAAAAGCACTTCGGGGAACTTGGAATCGGCGGATTTGTGCCGGAAGAAGAGTACGAGGGTATGGGTTCCAGCGACCTGGGAAATGTGAGTTACCTCTGCCCGACCGTTTATGCAGAAGTGATGCTGGACGGCGGCGTGCCCGTACTGGTACATGACCAGAGCGCCATGGAACAGGTAGACAGCCCTGCGGCCCACGAAATGATGAGAAAGGTTATCCTGGCCTTTACCGGAGCCGCTGCTGAAATTTGCATGAATCCGGATTTGGCTGCTGAAATCAAAGAAGAATGGCTCAACGAAAAAGAACGACGCCTGAAATAAGAAAGTCGGCTCCGCCGATTATATTTTCAGCGGTAGACTTTCTTGTTATTCCGGAAATATCGGAACGATCTTTCCTACATAATAAAAGAACAGCCCGGCTGTAATCCCTGCTTGTCCTCGACGCATTGCGTCTGCGGAATCGCAGGTCATACAGCGGGCTGTTTTTCATTTCGTTTTCCTTTTAAGCTTCTTTCTTCTTATGATTTACCAGCCAGATACCGATACATACTAATACCAGTGCGCATACGGTGTTCATGCTGAAGATTCCCTGTTCGCCTAAAATCAGGGTGGACAGGATTACACCGAAGATTGGCATGAGGAAGTTGTGAACCGTGACGCGGGATACCGGATTATACTTCAGCAACAGGCTCCACAGAGTGTAGGCAACGGCAGACACCAGAGCCAGATAGAGGAGCAGAAGCAGTCCTTTTCCGGTTACGTGGGTCAGCTGACCGCCTCCGGCAAGGGCCACAGCCACGAGCATGAGGCCACCGGTCATGAACTGGTAGCCGCTGAGCATAACCGCATCATTGTCCTGAGAGAAGCGGCGGATTAATACGGCAGAAACTGCACCGGAGAGAGAGGATAAGAGGACGAATCCCTCACCCTGGAAAGACATGTCCAGACTGAAAAGATCACTTCCCGCACCAGTCATATTAATCAGTACGATACCGGCAACACCAGCCAGACAGCCGAAGAATTTATTGATATTCAGTTTTTCCTGACGGAAAATCAGACAGGCGATAATTACACTGAAGAAAGTGTTGGACCCGGACAAGATGGATGCTTTCACGCCGGAAGCATGAGCCACACCGATATAGTACAGCAGGTACTGAACTGCTGTCTGGGACAGGGCCAGGGCAAGAATTGCTTTTCCGGATGTTTTGCCGGGCAGAACCGGCTTTCTGCGGATCAGACTGTAGCCGGCCACTACCAGAAAGCCTGCCAGTGTAAACCGGCATCCTGCAAACAGCAGAATATTCATAGTTTCAGAAGACTGAATCTGAAACAGTTCATATCCCAGTTTGATGCATACCGGTGCACTTCCCCACAGGGCGCAGCAGATGGTGGCAAGGCCCAGCAAAGTGATGTATTTCGTCATAAATTTTTCGTTCATGGTATAAAACTCCTTTTTTCAACATTTCTATTTTAGTGGGTACAGAGATGCTTGTCAATATACGGAATCATCCTGTGTGTAAAAGCATACAAACTGTGGTATAATGAAAACATCTCATTGAAAAACAGGGAGGGATACTCTATGAAATTTATATGTTATCCGAAATGTACAACCTGCCAGAAGGCCCGTAAGTGGCTTGAAGAAAAGGGCCTGGAATTTGAAGTCCGCCATATTGTGGAAGAGAACCCGTCCGCAGAAGAACTGGCTGCGTGGATTGCTGACAGCGGTCTGCCGGTAAAGAAATTCTTCAATACCAGCGGACTGAAATATAAAGAGCTGCAGCTGAAGGACCGCCTGCCTGAAATGACAGACGAAGAAAAAATCGCTCTGCTGGCCACCGACGGCATGCTGGTGAAGCGTCCGCTCCTTGTTGATGGCAATCGTATTCTGGTTGGTTTCAAAGAGGCTGAATGGGAGGCGCTGCTGTGAAAAAGCTCTTCTCAAAATGTTCCATAGAGCTGCTCTGCGTTTTGCTGGCCATTGTTCTCATGCTGAGCGGATGCAGTCCGAAGGATGAAAGCGGCATACAGCCGGGAGGAACTGTTATGTGGAAACAGGTCGATATGGAGGAAGCCATGGAACTGATGAAATCCGAAGAAAATTACATGATTCTGGATGTGCGCCGTGCGGATGAATTTGCGTCAGGCCATATTCCGGGTGCGGTCAATCTGGCCAATGAAGTGATTGGAGAAGATGATGCAGCCCTGGAAGCCACGCTGCCTGACAAGGATCAGCTGATTTTCGTATACTGCCGCAGCGGCAACCGGAGCAAACAGGCATCACAGAAACTGGCGGATCTGGGCTATACCCGCGTGGTAGAGTTTGGAGGAATCCAGGACTGGCCTGGAGAAATTGAATATTAAAAAAGACAGCATGCACGCTGTCTTTTTGTTAGTACATAATCATGGCGCGGACCGGACAGGCCGGGATACAGTAACCACAGGTAATGCATTTTTCCTGGTCGACTTCCGCAAGGCCGTTATCCCGGTTCCAGAAGATGGCACCGGAGGCACACATACTGCGGCAGGCACCGCAGCCTTCGCAGTCCTCCTGATTTACGCGGACACGTTTGGAAGAAATGTCCGGGTTATAATCCGGAGGCATGGTACCCTCCATCCAGGATATCAAATCGTCTATTTCCGATTTACGTCCGAATCCCAGCATGACGGAGTCTACATCCGGCTGGCTGAATACGAAATCGAGAGCCTTCTGATAAGTGGCGGTCAGGCTGCCGCCTCCGAAGGCCTTCATGCTGTAGACACCTTTTCCGGCTTCATAGCAGAGGCGGATGGCATCCAGCATTTCTTCTGCCTGAGCAAAACGTTCTTTTCCGTCTTCATCGGTGATGCGGATTCCCAGGCCTGCATAGTTCAGCAGGGGAAAGACCACATCAAGCTCTGCGATGGAGGCTGCTTCAGCAGCTACATTTACATGATGGGTGGACAGACCGATGGCGCGAACCAGGCCCTGCTCTTTCGCATCACATAGGGCCTTCCAGGCACCTGCGCGCTGTGGAAGCTGACCGCTGCGGACTTCGTGCATGAGAAAAATATCAATCGTCTCACGGTTCAGCTGCCGACGTGCATCCTCGATGGCGTCCATCATGCCGTCATAGTCCGGCGCCAGGGATTTTGAGGAGATGATCAGCTGAGAAAGATCTCCTCCCCGGGCCTGCCAGCGTTCCATGGCCAGACGGAGATAGGGATAAGTCTGATAATATTCTGCTGTGTCAAAAAAATTTATGCCTGCTTCCATACCATAGAGGAGCAGGTCTGCACCTTCTTCAAGGGGCAATGCAAGCTGTGCAGGGCCCATGGGCAGCACGCCGAAACCCGCACGGCTGACCGAAAGTCCAGTATTTCCAAGGCTTTGTTTATCCATCTTCACGAAATCTCCTTATGAAATCTCCTTTTCTTTTCTATTATAATGGGTTATAATGGTTTTGTAAAATGTTTTAAGTGAGGTTCATAAAGTGTCTGTAAAAACAAACAACCGTATTGAGAAGCAGGAAGGGTTCGAGGTCTTCCGCCACGCTTACAGAGCGGCGATTAAGGAAGTCCGCACCAAGATTGAGATTCTCAGTGAAGATTTTGCGGTACGCCATGACTATAATCCGATTCATCATATGGAACGGCGTCTGAAAATCCCTGCAAGTATCGAAGAAAAGCTGGAACGACTGGGTAAGGAAGTTTCCATCGAAAATGCAAGGGATAATATTTTTGACATCGCCGGTATCCGGGTTGTCTGCAATTTCGTAGATGACGTGTATACACTGGCTGAAATGCTCATCGGCATGGACGATGTGAAGCTGATTACCAAGAAGGACTACATAGAAAATCCGAAACCAAATGGTTACCGGAGCCTGCATCTGGTAATCTCCGTACCGGTATTCCTGCTGGATGGCCGTGAAGACGTTCCGGTAGAAGTGCAGATCCGTACAGTAGCCATGGACTTCTGGGCCAGCCTGGAACATAACCTGCGCTATAAGAAGAGCAAGGAGTATCCGGCCAGAATTGACGTGGAGCTGAAAGCATGTGCAGAAGTCAGCGCTACACTGGATAAGCGTATGCAGAAAATTTTCGATGAACTTAAGGAACTGGAATAAATAAAACAGCACACAAATTCCCGTAAAAGCATATTCTATACTACAACTGAATATGTTTCAGAACCAAAAATTTAGAAAGAAGCAGGTGAATTTTATGGGAAACAATTGTGGTCTGTTAGGAGATAGAGAAAGTGGCGGTATCGATACCAGCTTACTGTTCTTCTTCCTGCTCCTGGTAGTCATTTTCTGTAACTGCTCTTCCCGCTGCTAACATAAGGAGAGCTGGTTACCAACAGAAAAACTGATTGCTAAAATCATGCAAAAGCACCGTTAACGTATCGTTAACCGGTGCTTTTTTTATGTATATTGCCCGCTAAGACCATTTTATTTCCTCTTTTTATTAATTTAAAAGTTTATTTTAATCACCCGTGCGGGTAATTGCAGTTTTTTGTCTGAAGGAGTATAGTCCAGTTAACCTCGAAAGACAGACCCGGGCCGAGAGAACCGGACGGGTCTTCCGAAAGGCAGTACTTATGAAAGTGATGTAAAACAAACAAAAGGAGGGAAAAACAATGGGAAAAAAGATTCCAATGTGGCAGTGTTTAATCGTAATCTTAGTCATGCTCGCCCTGCTGATGTGGGAAATCCTCGTAGCAAAAGATGAAGAGGGACACATCGCACTGATCCTGGCGGCATGCTTTGCAGCCGTTGTAGCAATTGCAAATGGATGGAAGTGGAACTTCCTGGAACAGGGTATCCTGGCTGCAATCAACAGATCCATGCAGGCTATGCTGATTCTGATGGTCGTAGGTCTGATGATTGGTTCCTGGATTGCCGGCGGTGTCGTTCCGTCACTGATTTATTACGGACTTATGGTACTGAGCCCATCCATCTTCTTATTCGCAAGCTGTCTGCTCTGCAGTATTGTATCTCTGGCAACCGGATCATCCTGGTCCACTGCCGGCACCATCGGCGTAGCACTGATCGGTGTAGGTATGGGTCTTGGTATCAGTCCGGCAATGACAGCAGGCGCTATCGTATCCGGTGCATATTTCGGTGACAAAATGTCTCCTTTATCTGACACCACAAACCTGGCTCCGGCTATTGCGGGATCCACACTCTTTGACCATGTGCGTCATATGATCTGGACTGTAACACCGTCTCTGCTGGTTGCGCTGGTTGTATACCTGATTCTGGGCTTCAACTACAGCGGTGAAGCTGACATGTCCTATGTAGGCGAACTGATGACTGGTATCGAAACTGAATTCAAGGTAGGTCTTATCTATCTGATTCCGCCAATCTTCGTTATTGCCTGTGTAGCACTGAAGCTCCCAGCTCTGCCATCCCTGCTGGGCGGCGTACTGTTGGGTGTTGGATGCATCGCACTGCAGGGCAGCATTCCTGCTCCAAGCTGGATGTACATCTTAAACTATGGTTATGAATCCACCAATGTTAACCCTGACCTGGCAGAACTGCTGTCCGGCGGCGGTATGCAGTCCATGATGTGGACCATCTCCCTGATCATGTCTGCAATGGTATTTGGCGGTATCGTAGACTGCACCGGCATGATGGGAACTATGGCAGGTGCTCTGCTGAAGGTTGCAAAGGGTACAGGCGGCCTGGTTGCTGTAACCATCTTCTCCTGTGTATTCGTTAACATCGTATGCTGCGACCAGTATCTGGCAATCATTCTGCCAGGCAGAATGTATAAGGAAGCATTCGAAGACATGAGACTGAAGCCAAAGAACCTGTCCAGATGTCTGGAAGACGCAGGTACTGTTACTTCCAACCTGGTACCTTGGAACACCTGCGGTGCTACAATGTCCACCTTCCTGGGTGTACAGCAGTGGGGTGTAGGCGGTTATGCTCCGTTCGCAATTCTCTGCTGGCTCAATCCACTGGTATCCATCTTCTACGGCTTCACTGGTATCTCCATGGAAAAGATGACCGAAGAAGAATATCAGAGAGTTCTGGAAGAAAGAGAAGCTGAAAAGCTGGCTGCTCTGAAGGCACTGGAAGCATAAGCCATTCTTTCTCAAAATATTCAAATAAGTGAAATGTGTGAAGGAAAAGCCCGGGTCTTGCAGATCCGGGTTTTTTCGACAAATAAACTAAAGTTTAGACATGTTTATACCCGCGGGTAATTGCAGGAATCGACAGAAAACGATACAATCCCCATAGTAAGCTGAACGAAATAAATTGCTTGCACGAATACTTTTACAAACTTTATATGTAAGGAGGACTTATTTATGGGTAAGAAGATTCCTATGTGGCAATGCCTTCTCGTAATCATAGTAATGTTATTATTACTGGTTTGGGAAATCGTAGTTGCCGGTGACGAAGAAGGTCACATCGCTCTGATTCTGGCGGGTGCATTCGCTGCTGTTATCGCTGTTTTAAACGGATGGAAATGGAACTACCTGGAACAGGGTATTCTGGCTGCTATCAACAGATCCATGCAGGCTATGCTGATTCTGGCGGTTGTAGGTCTGATGCTGGGTTCCTGGGTAGCT
>JAZTZZ010000044.1:0-24537 GCA_045637765.1 Anaerovoracaceae bacterium
TCGATGTCGGCTCGTCTCATCCTGGGGCTGAAGTAGGTCCCAAGGGTTGGGCTGTTCGCCCATTAAAGAGGTACGCGAGCTGGGTTCAGAACGTCGTGAGACAGTTCGGTCCCTATCCGCTGTGGGCGTTGGAAATTTGAGTGGAGCTGTCCTTAGTACGAGAGGACCGGGATGGACGCAGCTCTGGTGCACCAGTTGTTCTGCCAAGAGCATAGCTGGGTAGCTACCTGCGGACGGGATAAGCGCTGAAAGCATCTAAGTGCGAAGCCCCCCACAAGATAAGATTTCCTCCTTTATAGGTAAGACCCGTGGAAGACTACCACGTTGATAGGTCGGAGGTGTAAGTGCAGTAATGCATTCAGCTGACCGATACTAATAGGTCGAACACTTGACCAATGGTTTTTAAAGATACATGAGTATATATTCAGTTTTGAAGGTACACCTTCAATATGTAAAATCCGGTGACAATAGCGGGGAGGCCACACCTGTTCCCATCTCGAACACAGAAGTTAAGCTCCTTAGCGCCGATGATACTTGGTGGGAAGCTGCCTGGGAAAGTAGGACGTTGCCGGTTTTTTTATTGCCTTTATTTTCATACCACGCACCTGTTGCGTGTTTTTTTTATTTTTTGTATAATTACATTCATGAACAGAAAAGAAAAGCGACACATTTCGACAATTTTAATTATCACTACAGTTAATTCTATAGCAGCACTTTTACTTGCAGTTTTGGCGAGGAGGGCAGAGGGGTTTGCACAGTGGTATTCTGAAAACATATATGATGTACTGGTTAGCACTTTGGGAAGATTTTGGGGAATGTTTCCTTTCTCTGCGGTCGAGATTCTGCTTTACGGACTTGTGGCAGTGATTGTGATTTCTGCAGGCAGGCTGTTATTCCATAAGATTCGGGGCTGGAAGGTACAGAAAGAGGCTATAATCATTGGAGCTCGCATTTTATGTACGGCAAGTATTCTCCTTTTCCTCTATATGGCCTGCTGCGGTGTGAACTATTACCGTACTTCTTTCGCTGAAAGTACAGGCATTTATACGGATTCGTATACGAGTGCCCAAATGGCGCAGGTCTGCAGCAATCTGACTGAGGAACTTAATTCTCTCGCAGAGAAAGTAGAGCGTGACGGAAATGGCGTGATGGTATACGGAACCGGTATGAAAGAAGAGTCTGTTCATGCTATGAAACAGCTGGCAGACGAGTACGGTGAGCTTGCGGGATACTATCCGAAACCGAAGATGCTGCTGGTACCGCAGATTTTGTCGGTACAGAAAGTGACGGGTATCTATTCACCATTCACGATAGAGGCAAACTGCAACGGAGACATTACTGATTATAATGTGCCGTTTACGGCTTGCCATGAACTGTCACATTTGAGAGGATTTATGAGGGAAGAAGAGGCCAACTTTATTGCCTGGCTGGCATGCAGAGAATCAGATCGTGCAGACTTTCAGTACAGCGGCAGTCTGCGGGGATGGATCAGCTGCATGAATGTTTTGTATCGGTCTGACCCGGAAAGCTGGGCGAAGATCCGTGTTCAGCTGAACCCACTGGCAGAGGCCGACCTGGCTGCCAACCGGGAATACTGGGCAAATTTTGAAGGTCCTGTTGCTGACGCAGCCCAGACTATGAACAATAACTACCTGAAGCTCAATGGACAGTCTGACGGAATTCAGAGTTATGGCAGAATGGCTGATCTGATTGCAGCTTACTATATTTTGCACACAGCGTAGCTGTGTGCTTTTTTTATGCGGAAGTTTTCGGAAGGTTTTAGCTGCTGACTCTGCCCGTAGGAAAGGAAAGGGATAAGATTTAATATATACTCAGATATCATTAGATATCATCAGATAAAATCAGAGGAGGTAGAAAGATGGAAAATAAACTGGAGCAATTCCTGAGATATGTACTGACAGCACTTCTTATAGCGAATCTTCTGCTGCAGGCATTCAGTCTGGTGGAAGTGCACCTGCTGCGTAAAGTGAAACAGGCATCTTTAACCACTTACGAAAAGTACCTGGCAGACCAGCAGAATCAACTCCGATACTATTGCGGTAATTACTATCTGTATCGCAGCCAGGATGCAGACAGTGGTGTGGTGCTTAATCCGTGGAATGAGGAAGAAAACATCTGCAATGGCGGAATCTCCATTCCTGATAAGGATGTAAAGTAAATAGAAGAAAGGAAAGAGAAACAATGGAACATAGACAGAATATTGACGACGTTTTCGCATTAATCGACGAACTGAATAAGCTGAACAGAGAAAATGAGACACTGCGGCGGATTGTCCGGGAAGGACAGGAACCGGTGCGGATCAAAACCTTTCTAAAAGGCCTGGGGGCCGGTGTGGCAGTCACACCGGCATTCCTCTGGGTCTGCTGGAAGGTCATAGAGCTTGTCATATACGCGGCAGGGTACATCGATATATCTCCAATGATTATTGGCACATTATGTGTGTGTATAGGTACCGGGCTGGTTCTGTTCCTCCATTCTGCAGCAGTCTGCCACGGAGCACAGTGTCTGCTGAAAATGCTGATAGACAGCCTGCTGGACGACGATGATGAGAAAAAAGGTGAAAAGTAATGAAACTGAAGCTGAACGAAAAACTGATTTATGCACCAGGATTTGCCGACCTCCACGTACATTCCAGCCGCAGTGATGCACTCAGCGGCTGGAACCCTGAGGAGGTAATTCTGGCGGCTAAGAGCAGGGGGATTACACATATCGCACTTTCCGACCATAATATCCTCAATGAGAAATGGTATAAGCAGTCTGAACACTTTGGAGTGGACGTCATCAGTTCCACAGAAATGAGTGCTGCGTACAAGGCTGGGGAAAAGAAAAAAGAACCGCACATCGTGGGCTTCCGTGTGGATCCATGGGCGGAACCGATCCGCCGCATTGTCGAAAAACACCAGCAGTGCAGAGGCAGATATCTGAACGCCATGCTGGATGGACTGCGTGTGTGTCCGGAGCATATTGATATTTCTTATGAAGAACTGCTTCAGAGAAACCCATATTCAAAGCACATTGGCAGAGTCGCCATCGGTGAAATCATCATTGAGCGGGGGCATGCGAAGATCATGGAGGAAGTATACAAGCGATGGCTGGGACGTGAATCCGGCGCACCTTCTTTCGTGGAAAGTACCGATTATCTGATGTATGAACCGGTCGAAACTGTAATCCGTGCAATCATGGACAGCGGAGGGCTGCCAATCGTAGCTCATCTGCCATACTACGGGATGACAGAGGCACAGGAGATGCAGTTCCTGGGGCTGGTGAAAGAAGTCGCCGGTGATCAGGCATGCATGGAGACCGAATACTCCGGCTATGACCGGAAGACAGTGGAACGGCTGAAGCGCCTTGCAAAACATTTCGATATGGCGGAGTCTACGGGCAGTGACTTTCACGGCTATGAAGGACACGTACTGAAGCAGGGCAGTCATAAAATTTACAGAAACCTGCAGAACAAATGGGAGAGACACCATGGATAAGAATCTTTATTTAATACATGATCAGTCAGGGAGAGGCGTCGATTTCGACGTCCTGGACCTGATTATTCTGGACGACCGGATTTTCGTAGTGCTGGCTCCTGCCAGCACAGATGACAGCCTGGTCTGCAGCACCATGATGGAAGGACTGGAAACAGCACTTGGATGTACACCGGAGACAGAGGAAATGAAATATGACTGCTATGTGTGTATCCTGGAAATGAAGGAAGAGGAAGGCTGTCGATGCAGCTATGAAAGAGTAGACGGAAAAATGCTGGAAGAAATCTTTCAGCTATTCCGTAAGCGTAATGCATGCCGTTTTCGTTTCCAATGAAGTCTTGTCAAACCAGATAGCAGAAACTATAATAAAGGAAAATGACAGAAGGGAAGAGACCCTATGAACGAAAAACAATTTATGGAAAAACTTGATGCTGCTATTGCGGCGGGTGATATTAAAGATATAGGACTGGAATCTAAGAAAACCTATGTGGCGAAGCTGAAGGATGGCGGGAAACTGTCTCTGATGCTGCAGGCAGAAGAAGTCCTGAAGCCGGGCCAGTGTCTGCTGGATCTGACAGAGAAAGATCTTCGGACTCTGCAGATACTCAATCTCTGGAAACTGATACGAAACCTGGATTCCAAGGAACTGAAAGCGGTGAATCTGCTGCTGGAGCTCAATAAAGTGAAACCATTTAATAAACATAGTGCAAAGCATATGGATATAGAGTCTACTCTTAACAGTATGAAGGCGGAGAATGGTGCAGTGGGTTCCGAAGCCGGTGCGAGTGCAGCAGAGGCCCCGATTGTACATGGTCCGTTTTCGCTGAAGATTCCGGTGATGAAGCAGCCGGTAAAAAGCCGCACAGAGGAACCGCGGCTGTCTTTATATGGGCTTCTTAATGAACTCTTCCATATCATGAAATATAGAAGAGAAGCTCCGGAAGAGGCAGTATACACTCTGCTGATGCGTGCTTTGCTGGGAGATGAGTCCTACGCATGGAATTCTTATTTAACCGAAAGTGACCTGCATGTGTGGGGGCGTAACTATGGAGACAATGCAGAACAGATTCTGCAGAATCTGCGTGATCCGGAACTTCGTGGATACGTGGTGGCTGATTTGGAAGATGCTTTGCTGAATCTGGAGGACGGAGCGGAAATTTGGCAGCTGCGGAAAGACATCGCTGGTGCTTGCGGCAACATTGAAAGTGTCATGGAGGACTGGTACCTGAAGCACACCGATGTTTATCCAAGAAGCCAGGCCAGACGGCTCCTTCGCCAGCTGGCATCCATGGAGAAGGGCATTGGCAGAGAACTGTATCAGGATATTACAGCAGCGGAGCTGGCGGAGAAGACGGCGGCTCTGTTTGAGTTGGCACTGGAAGCAGCCGAAGGCAGCTACCCGCCGGTTTGTCCGGTAAAGGAAACTATGCAGCATATCAGCCGTGAGGAACGGAAGCTGCTGGCAGTGATCGGCTGCGGTATGCCGCTGAAAAAAGAAATCATATTAAAATATAAATATAAAGCAGAGCTTCGCGGCCTGGTGGAAAAAGGTCTGCTGATTCCAATGGACCAGCATCTTAAACTGGCCGATGAGGTACCTGTACTTCCGCTCACAGTTCTTGCAGACGAAGATGCAAAGACGTCCATCGGGCCGGCGGCGGAACTGCTTCGTCTGCTCCTGCAGGGAACCGATGCCGAAGAGATAGATGAGGATGTACGGCATGGTACGTTTTGCCGGATGGATAATCTGGCAGCACACTTGACCGGGAAGATGCAGTACATGATACTGGATTACATGGTGAAGTACCACTGGAAGAACCGGGAACATCGTCTGCCGAAGCGGGCTGTTTACAGTCTGGAACAGCTTCTGCAGCTGATGAAGAAGTATCCGGATGCAATGAATCAGATTATGCCGAGTTATCTGAATGCTCGGGAATGGGACGCGCAGGTTCTGCTGGCTATGCGCAGCGGCGTGACCCTTCTGGAAGGCGATCTGGCATACCGATGCGCAGAGCGGTGTGTGGAACTGGCTGAAACGGAGCCGGAGGCAGGTTCCTGGGCAGATGCAGCGGCAAACCGCAGCAGAATGGCCCTGCAGCTTCTGGAGCACGCCGGAACACCATATCTGCAGATGAGCGCATGGCTCACTCTGGCTCTCAGCAATCTGCTGCAGGCCTGCCAGGAAGCTGCACTGCAGGAAGACAAGTGGCCGTATACTGCTGAATCCCTGGTGAAAGAGCATGTAATTCCAGCGTTTGAGGCACTGGAACAGGCAAGCATATATTTTAACCAGCTTAACGGCAGAGCTGCGGAATACGGTGTGCAGCTGATGGAAGCCATGACAGCGGCCTGCCGTGCCCAGATTACAGAGGAAAATTCCTCCCTGCATCAGTACCTGAAGCGATATGCGGAAGAATTTGATGCAGATTGTGAAGTGGGTAACTGGATGAATCTGGAGTGGATCCGTGAGAAAGGGCTGCAGAAGCTGAATAACCGTGATGTGTTCCAGGTGCTGCACCGCACAGAACGGCCAGCTCAGCTTGGACTGACCTGGTACTGCAATACCCACGATTCCACACTGGCCTGCGGACCTGCCCACAGCCAGGAGCGGACCGAAGCACCTCTGATGCAGCTTTTGCTCAGCGGACAGAAGGAAGTCATGTCAGCAAACCAGATGGTGGACAATCCATATTTCTGGAACCTGGCACAGAATCCACATTTCCTGTGGGCACTGCGCCGTGGACACGTTCGGGTCAGCATGTTCGGCCAGCTTGCCAGTCTGAAGGATTACGCAGTGACCCGGATGCAGAATCCTAATTTCCACTGGAGCAGTCTGCCGGAGAGCTTCAGCAATCCGCAGCTCCGTGACATTGCTGCATCCTACCTGAATGGAACCTGCAGTGCAGCTCAGCTGCCGCAGCAGTTTAGGGATGTTCTGATGCAGATGCGGGACGGTATTAACCTGATGGATGAAAACCTGACGCAATGCTGGAAGGATTACCACCATCAGAATGATGAATACTGGATGAAGACCCGGGGAATCGGGCCGTTCATTCCGCTGGCTGCCCGTGTAGACAGCTATTATAGAGAAGAACGTCCGATTGAACATTATCACGAAATGCGCAGCCTGAACCAGATTCTGGTGCAGGCCAATCCGGGACTGGACCGGAGCGTATATCGTAAGATGCTCTGGGCGATACGGGATGAAAAACTTTCAGAACTTAATACACTGGGCGTAAGCCAGAATATGCTTGGTGAACACGGCATGGATCCGGAGTTTCTGGCAGCAGAACGGCGGGAAATGATGGATGACATGATCCGTATCGTGGACGACTGCCAGAACCGTATGCTGGGGGAACGAATCAGCAATCACCAGTACTATATCTACGACGAAGCCGCAGCCCGTGTTGTACCTGAATGGCATGCAGGACCGGAAACCGACAGCAGCCGTCTGCTGTACCGCCAGATTGAAAAAGACGTCCGGGAGGACGGTGTTTTGCTGGGGTGGGCACAGGTGCCGGAGCGCATCATGGATCTGGAAAAGCTGGCTGAGCAAAATCCGAAGGCCGATGCGGAGCGTCTGTGCAGTCTGCTGGTAAATCAGGGTCTGGACGAATACGATGTCTTCGGTCTGGATGATGGCCTGCGTCTGAAGAACCTGGCCTTCCGGGCAACCACGGGAGCTGCTGTGGGCCGTGAATACACCAGAAGCGAAGGAAACCTGTATCAGATGGAAAAAGATCTGAATCATAAGAAATAAAAACACATAAGGGGGAAAAGGAAATGAGAAAATGGAAGCTGGATTTCACCGTTAATGAAGAGGAAAAAGTTTATGAAATTGCTGTGCCGCAGGAGGCACAGCCGCTGCTGGAGGAACACCCTTATCTGGGAATTTCCTTCAAACGGCGCAGTGCACTGCAGATGTTCAGTCAGGAGGAAGCTGAGGGTGTCAGCGAAATGATTATGTCATCCAGCTCTGAGAGAAGAGTCCCGGCAGCCCGGCTTTTCTTCCGCTACCTGGAGATGGTTACCGGACCGGAAGTGCTGCAGATACCTTTTGGGATCGGTGGATTTCTCCATATGGAGGAATGGGAATCCCGTCAGCTGCTGCTGGTGGAAGAAGAGGGCAGTGTGTACCTGATGGAAGACCATATAGAAGGAGAACCGGAAGAATAAAATAACGAAAAATCATAGTGACCCCGCTGATATACTTGTATCAGCGGGATTTTCTGTTTTTTGAGAAATCAGGATATGGAAGAAAACAGGAAGCTTCCGGAAGGTTTTCCTTCCGTTTCAGGTTTCTTTTTTCTTTTCTGCCCGTTCAGTATAATCAAAGCATAAGAAATCACAAAACTGTTTTGAAAAGAGAGGTAAGAGATTATGAAACAGAAGTCAAGACAACTCATCATCCTGGCACTGACCCTGTGCCTGGTGTTCACAAGCACATCAAGTGCACTGGCGGCATCTGAAGTGAAGTTCGGAAACACACAGATGACCGTAGATACCTTCAATGGAGTACCGGCGTACTATATGATTGGTAACCATAATGAAGATGATACATACAGCTGTGCTGCCTACGTAGACCGATACTATAAGGCGATTTACGGTGTAGATCCATACAATATGTGCACTGGATGTACACCGCTGACCGATACCAAAGGTTACAGCTTCGGACGTGTATACGAAGGAAATGTAAAGCCTGGAGATATCGGTTATCAGGAAAACTCCAAAGGTAAGGGCCACTGGTTCATCATCAAGTCCGTCAATGGAAAGTCCATGACCATCATCGAACAGAACTGGAAGTATGACGGCTGCAAATGTACCAAAGACCGTGTGGTGACCTTCGGTGCAACCAAAGGTCTGAAAGTATTCCGCCTCTATAAGGACGGTAAGGATGCCAACGGCGGTACTGCGAGCAGCGGAGGACAGGCGGTTGTTCCTCCTGCCAGCAGCCAGCTCATCGCCAACGGCCGCTACGCCATCATGGTAAACAGCAAATACTGCATCAACGTGCAGTACGCCAGCAAAATATCCGGATCCGCCAAGCTTTGCATAGACGGATACAACGGCGAGTCCAACGAACTCTTTGACATTACTTACATTAACGGTTACTACCGCATCAGTCCGGTACATGCACCGAATCTTGCACTGAACTGCCTCTACGGCAAGGACGGCAAGGCAGGTCAGCAGCTGGTTTGCCACACCTGGCAGAATAACGATGATGCCAGCATGTGGAGCGCAGAAAAATACAGCGACGGATACCGTTTCAGAAATAAGGCAAACCCTAACCTCTATATCGACGTAGCGAATAATAAGAAGTCTACCGTAGGCAACCGTATCAATATGTGGACGAAGGTCAACGGCAGCCAGCAGACGCTGTATCTGAAGTCTGCTGGCGGCAATAACAACAATTCCGGCACCAACTGGTCTGGTGTCTGGGCCATCAAGGCTAATAACGGTTACTGCTTAAACGTACAGTACGCAAGCAAAGTGTCCGATAAGGCCAAGTGCGTTATTGACCCGTACAACGGTGAGTCCAACGAAAAGTTCCGGTTCACCAAGTATGGTAACTACTACCGTATCAGCCCGCTTCATGCGCCAAACCTGGCTCTGAATGCCCAGTATGGTGCTGCAGCAAAGGCAGGCCAGCAGCTGTCCCTGCACACCTGGAATGACGGTGATGCAGCCAGCTTATGGTCCATCGAGACCTCCGGTGCAGGCATCCGTTTCAGAAACAAAGCCAACCCTAATTTAATTATTGATGTAAATCAGGGATGGAAGTCCACCGTAGGAAACCGCATCAACCTGTGGACACAGAATAACAGCGATGCTCAGGTATTCCACCTGCAGGCCGCTTAGAGACCGCCGGACGCGAAGATAAACATAGAAGTTAAACTGCCGTTTTGCATAGAACCTCCAAGATGTAAAAAATATGGTTAGCGACCCGAAGAGAGCCTGCAGAAATGCAGGCTTTTTTCGTGAAAAAAATTAATAAAAAGTGTGAAAAAAGCTTGCATTTCCAATGGTTTGGATATATAATAGATTCGCACTGTGTGTGCAGGGGCGCAGGATGGGAATCCGTCCGGGACCCCAAACTAATAAGATTTAGTATATCGAACCAGATTTTGCTGTCCGCAAGCAGCGAAATCCCAGTAGACAAGGCCGAACCAGTTCCATGAGAGAACCCAGTAGGTAGAAGAAAGGGAAAAGACGAATGAAATCATTTATCGCAAAACCTGCAGAAGTAGAACGTAAGTGGTACGTTGTAGATGCAGAAGGCAAGACTCTGGGCAGACTTGCATCCGAAGTTGCTTCCATTCTGAGAGGCAAGAAGAAGCCAATTTACACTCCTCACGTTGACTGTGGTGACTACGTAATCGTAATCAACGCTGAAAAGGTAGAAGTAACTGGTAAGAAGAGAAAAGAAAAGATCTACAAGAGACACACTGGTTACCCAGGTGGTCTGAGAGAAGTTACTTTCGAAAAGCTGCAGGCTGCTAAGCCAGAAGAAATCATCAGACATGCTGTAAAGGGTATGTTACCTGATGGTAAGCTGGGCAGACAGATGTTTAAGAAGTTACATGTTTATGCTGGTCCTGAACACGCACATGCTGCTCAGAAGCCAGAAGCATGGGAAATTTAAGGAAAGGGAGGAATAAGCAATGGCAAAGATTCAGTATCAGGGAACAGGCAGAAGAAAGAGTTCCGTGGCCAGAGTTAGATTAATCCCTGGAAACGGTAACATCGTTGTAAACGGTAAGTCCTTAGAAGAATACTTCGGTATGGAAATCGTAAGAAGAGAAGTAAAGAGACCTTTCGAAGTTGCTGGTTGTGAAGGCAAGTTCGACGTAATCGCTAACGTTTTCGGCGGCGGTTTCACTGGTCAGGCTGGTGCACTGAGACACGGTATCTCCAGAGCACTGTGCGTAGCTGACAAGGAAGCTTTCAGAGCTCCTCTGAAGGCAGCTGGCTTCTTAACTAGAGACTCCAGAATGAAGGAAAGAAAGAAGTACGGGCTGAAGAAGGCAAGAAGAGCATCCCAGTTCTCCAAGAGATAATTGGTGCCCTTTGGTACAATTTCAAAATCCAAAAAAGAAATCAACCCTCGGAATTATTCCGAGGGTTTTCTTTTGCTTATTTTCAGTTTTTATTCTTCTTCTACTTTCTTTATGACGCGGCATGGGCTGCCGGCTGCGAAAACACCTGCAGGGATATCGCGGGTGACCACGCTGCCTGCGCCGATAACGGTGTTGCTGCCGATAGTCACACCGGGAAGCACGTTCACACCGGAACCAAACCACACATTGTCCCCTACATGAATCGGTTTATGAATCTGCCAGCCATCCAGGCGTTTTTGCGGATCCATAGGATGATGCGGCGTAGAAAACGTGCAGTCAGGGCCGATGCGTACATTATCGCCGAAGATCACTTCACCGCCGTCCAGGATTTTGCAGTTGTAATTGGCAAAGAACCGGTCACCGATGGTGATGCGGATGCCGTAGTCGCAGTAAAACGGAGAGTTGATGGTGAAACTTCCGTGAATGGTGCCAATCAGCTGGCGGAGTATTTCCTGTCTTCTGGATTCATCTGCCGGATTTGTCTGGTTCAGCTCCCAGCAAAGCACCTTGGCCCGGTCTCTTTCTGCCTTCAGCTGAGGGTCGCCCTGGATGAACCATTCGCCCCGGAGGGCCTTGTCGTACTGTGTTTCCTGTTTCATACCGCTAATCTCCTTTTGTGTATTTCTTCTTTATAATACAGAAAGTGTATCATAAGGCGGTAGGGAAATCAACCGATTGAAAAGAACCGTACAATTCAGTATAATGTACAGTAGATATGAAAAAGGAGTAGGTGATATAGGATGAATCATCTGACAGATAAACGTGAAGGAGGCACCTGCAGTCTGAGCGGTGTGCTGCGCTGCGCAGGGGGATTCGTGGCATGGGTCATCGGATCTGGTTTTGCTACGGGACAGGAAGTGCTTCAGTTCTTCAGCAGCTACGGATACGCCAGCTATGCCATCATCGCTATTAACCTGGTGGGCTTCCTGACTGTGGGCACCATGCTGCTGACCACAGGAAGAAAAAAGGCTGATGAAGAGGAATTCGAGCAGTTCCGCTACTACTGCGGGCCGAAGCTGGGAACCTTCTATTCCTGGCTGATTCCGGTGACGCTGATACCGGTCATGGCCGTGCTGATTTCAGGTTCCGGTGCAACGCTGTCGGAATATTACGGAGTGAACCATTATGTGGGGGCAGCCATCATGGCAGTCATGATTCTCATATCCTACTTTATCGGATTTAACCGGCTGGTGAAGGTGCTGTCCTTCATCGGACCATCCATTATTGCATTCTGTCTGCTGGTAGGAGGGATTACCGTATTCCGCGACATGGGAAACTTCAGCCAGATTGGAACTTATGAAGAGGCATTGGCCGAATCCAGATCCTCTGCTCACTGGCTCATCAGCGCCATCCTGTATGTGTCTTACAACTTCCTCTGCGGCAGCGTATATTACACCCAGCTGGGAAAGACCACGTCCAGCGTGAAAGAAGCTCGAATCGGGGCCATGGTGGGTGCAGTACTGCTGATGGGAGCCATTACAGTGATTAATACGGGAATTTTGCTCAACGGCGGCGAAACGGCAGCGCTGGCCATTCCGAACCTGTATCTGGCGAAGAAAATCAGCTGGCTGCTTGGGGCGGTGTTCTCCGTATTCCTGGTACTTGGTATTTTCTCAGCATGCTCTGCCATGATGTGGACAGTGTGTTCGAAGTTTTCTCTTGGAGATCCGAAGAAGGACCGTTATCTGGCGGTATGCATTGCGGCCGGAACCTTCCTGCTGGGGCTGCTGTCCTTCAGTGACTTAATCGGCATGTTTTATCCGGTCATCGGCTACTGCGGCCTCGTATACCTGGGATGCGTGATATATAAAAAGATCAGGGAGATGAAATCATGATTATTAAATATAAAGATAAAGTTCCGCAGATTGCAGAATCTGCCTGGCTGGCACTAAACACCACCGTTATCGGTGACGTAACCATCGAAGAAGGCGCTTCCATCTGGTTCGGTGCGGTTCTCCGCGGCGATAACCAGCCAATTCACATCGGCAGAGGTTCCAACATTCAGGACAACTCTACCCTGCACTGCAACCGTTACAGCGGCATGACCGTGGGAGAAAACGTGACCGTGGGGCACAATGTGGTCCTGCACAGCTGCACCATCGGCGACAACTGCCTCATTGGTATGGGCTCAGTTGTGATGGATGGAGCGGTCATCGGCGAAAACAGCATTGTGGGTGCCGGTGCCCTTGTAACACCCGGCAAAGTTTTCCCGCCAAACTCTCTCATCGTAGGTTCTCCTGCCCGCGTCAAGTCGGAAGTAACGGAGGAGGCTCTGCGTTCAGCCACAAGTGCGGGCGAAGAGTACCGCAAGCGTGCGGAAGTATATAAGATCAGTCAGCAAATCGGTTAATACACAGAAAAACACCCGGAGCCTTCGCTGCGGGTGCTTTTCTTATGGGTGTTTATTTGTTTATGGGTAATTTGCTATGTGAAATTGCATGTTGACTTTCTATGGCTCATATACTAACATAAAATATATAATTAGTAAAATTCATAGTTTTAATGAATATGATTAAAAAAACAGATGGGAGGGGCCATGGAATTTCGGAATATGAAGACCTTTTTAAGGGTAGCGGAGCTGCAGAGTTTTACAAAGGCAGCAGAGGAACTGGGCTATTCCCAGTCTACCGTGACGGTCCAGATTCAGCAGCTGGAGCAGGAACTGGATATTTTGCTGTTTGAGCGAATCGGAAAAAATATCCGTCTGACAGAACAGGGACAGGCTTTCCGACATCAGGCCAGAGAAATTCTCCATGCAGTCGATCGGCTGGAATTTTCCATGAAGGGGACACAGCAGGCGAAGGGCTTTCTTCGCATCGGGACTGTGGATTCTCTCTGCTCCAACCGTCTGCCGGCAGTCCTGCAGGAGTTTCGGCGTTACTGTCCGCAGATTGAAGTGGTGGTGCGGACCGGATTCAATGAAGCGCTGTTTGATATGGCTCAGAAGAATGAAGTGGATCTGATTTATTTCCTGGATGTACGTCAGTACCGGGATGAGTGGGTGAAAGTGACGGAAAAGGAAGAAAAGGCGTATTTTGTGGCGGCCGCTGATCACCCGCTGACCAGTCAGGGGGAAGTATCTCTGACGGAAATCCTTTCCCGGCCTCTGCTTCTGACAGAAAAAGGTAAGAGCTACCGCCGCTGCCTGGAAGCGGAAGTGGCGAAAGAAGAACTGGAGCTGCGGCCGGTACTGGAAATGGCCAACACTGATGTTCTGATCAAACTGGTGGCGAACAATGCGGGAGTGGCATATTTTCCACAGTTTATCATCGAAAAACATATAAAGGAAGGGCAGCTTGCAGTGATTCCGTGCGAGATGGAGGCGGAACCGGTATGGAGCCAGCTGGTGTACCACAGAGACAAACTGCTGACACCGCAGATGAAAATCTTCATGGACATTCTGCAGAAGATGGACTTTTAAAAGAATCTGATTATAGATAATTTACCCCTTGCGCAGGGGTGAAAATGGCGGTATTCTGTAAAAGGAGGAGGAAATGTGTATGAAACTACTGAAAAACGACAACCAGTTGATGACAGAAGGCAATATTACGAAGCATATTATACGCTTTTCCGTTCCTTTGCTGGTCAGCAACCTGCTGCAGCAGTCCTATAACCTGATTGATATGATAATCGTAGGACGCTGTATCGATGATGGCGGTAAATCCATCGCTGCCGTAGGTGTAGGCGGTTCCTTTATCATGATGATGATTGGACTGTTCATGGGTCTGGCAACAGGGGCTTCCATTGTAATTTCCAATGCCTATGGAGCCGGACGGATGAAGAGGGTGCGAAAGACCATCCGTCTGTCGCTGGTCATGGCGGCCGTCATGTCTGTGGGCCTGGCAGCAGTATCCATCCTGATCTGTGACTGGATTCTGGTGCTTTTGAATACTACGGAAGACATTTTCGACATGGCTTCTCTGTATTTGAAGATATATTTCCTCAGCTTTATTCCGCTGCTGGTATATAATATGGGAACTTCCGTGCTGCAGGCACTGGGGAATTCCACATCGCCGTTCTGTTATCTGGCAGTGACCTGTGTCCTGAATCTGGGCATGGACCTGCTGTTTATCGAAGGTTTTGGCATGGGCGTGGAAGGTGCGGCTCTTGCGACTGCTATCGCGACTCTGATTGCTGCACTTCTGGTACTCCGCAAAATCTTTGCCGATGGGCTTCTGAAATCTCCGGAAGGGGATGGAAGTCCGGAACGTCTGGACCGGAGCTGGTATCTGTTTACGACAATCGTGCGGTATGGTGTTCCTATTGGAATTCAGTCCCTGACCATGAGTCTTTCCAATATGGTGCTGCAGGGGAACATCAATCTCCTGGGTACCGATGCCATTGCGGCCTGGAGTATTTTCTCCAAGGTAGACGGGTATGTAATCATGCCGGTTATGAGCTTCCGTATGGCTGTCACCACCTTCACGGGACAGAACTACGGTGCCCGCAGACTGGACCGTGTAGAGGCAGGCAGAAAGACCGTAACAAAGCTAAGCGTGGGTTCTGTTTTGATTCTAGGGGTTCTGGTAATCCTGCTTTACAGACCGATTATCATGATCTTCGAACCTACAGAGGCGGTTCTGGAGTACTGCCGTCAGATGGCATACTATATGGTGCCATTCTACTTTACTCTGGCAGTGATTAATACTTATACCGGTTTCTTTAACGGTCTGGGACGACCTCTGGTAGGTTCTGCAGTTATGATTCTGTGTATGTGCGTGCTCCGTGTGGCAGCCGTGTCCATCACATTCCCGCTGATGCACTCCCTCATGGCCATCATCATCGCTTACTACGTATCCTGGTTCTCCTGCATGTTCATCCTGCTGGGCGTATATCACTTCCGCCTGAAGAAGGAACTGGGACTGACCAAACTGCCGGACCGTCCGTAATAAAGCAATAAATAAGATTTTTAAAACAGCGAAAGGAGCCTGTTTCAATGAAAAAATATAAAAAGTACCCTGTACTGGAAGTTAATGTAGACAACGTAAAGAACAACGCCAAGACTATTTGCGAATTCTGTGCAGAACGCGGTATCAGCGTGGCTGGCGTAATCAAGTTCTCCGACGGTGACATGGAAATCGTGAAGGCATACCATGAAGGCGGCTGCAGCGAAATCGCATCCTCCAGAACTGTATCTCTGAAGAAAATCAAGCAGAAGATGCCGGAGGTTACAACTCTGCTGGTAAGAATTCCGATGCACAGCGAAGTAAACGAAGTAGTGAAATACTGCGACCTGAGCCTGAACTCTGAAGTCAGCACTCTGAAGAAGCTCAATGCTGCCGCAAAGCGTCAGGGCGTAAACCATGGCGTAATTCTCATGTATGACGTAGCAGAAAGAAGAGAAGGTATCGTGGATCTGGACCAGCTTTGTGAAGTGGCAAAGATGGTGGAAAATGATCTGGAAAATCTGACATTGAAGGGTATCGGAACTTCCTTTGCCTGCGTTTCCGGAATCCTGCCTAGCGTGGAAAACCTGACCTGGCTGGCGGAAGGTGCACGTAAGGTGGAAGAAATCATCGGCAGAAAACTGGATATCGTATCCGGCGGCAGCTCCATCGACATGACGCTGCTGGCTAACGGCATTGAACTTCCGGAAGGTATCAATCATATCAGAATGGGCGGTTTCATTGCCAACCCTCGTACAATGAGAGAAATCCGCGGTGTAGCACTGGAAGGTATGTGTGAAGATACCTTTACACTGACTGCAGAAATCGTGGAAATTCAGGACAAACCATCTCCTGTGGGCAGCAGCGGAAAGAACTGGGCCGGTCAGGAAATCAAGGTTGAGGACAAGGGCGTACGCCGCCGTGCAATTCTGGCAATCGGCAGCCAGGATATCAGCAGTGCCGCTACACTCCATCCTGTGGACGAAGGCATTGAATTCATCGGAAACAGCAGTGACCATACTCTGTTCGATATTACCGACAGCCCGAAGGACTGGAAGGTAGGCGACGTAATGACCTTCACTGTATATTACATGAACCTGCTGTACTCATTTGCTACAGAACATGTGAATATCAAATACATTCACAACTAATCCATAAAGATACGTAAAAGACGCAGATTTTCTGCGTCTTTTCTTATCATAAAGCTTCAGACAAAGGCAGCATTCCGTGCTTAGATTCTGTGTGTCGAATTTTAAAAAATGTGGTATACTCTGTATAAATAGAGCGAGAGGAGAAAGATTTATGAAATATTATCCATTAACAGCAGAAGTGACAGATTCCATTCTGGACGCGGAATACAAGGCAGGCCGTGAAATAGGGCCGATAACTCTTGGGGAGACCTGTCTGTTCTTCAAGGTGAAGAGAAAGGTGAGCTATGTGCCTTACGCAGATATTACCCGTGCTTTCCGCAGAGTTCAGCTTGTGGGCATGAAGATGTGCTGCGGCAAGGGTGATCTGGAAGTGGAAAACGTAGTGATCTGCGGTGCAGAAGACAAAGAACTGGCCATGATTCAGCTTCCGGGGGCCCGTGCAGGGATAATTATGCTGGAAGAACTGGAAAAAAGAGTGCCGGGAATCCAGATTGGCAAGCCATCGGCTTAATTAATGAAGAAAATCGAAAAAATTTATCGAAAAAAATAAGTTTTTTGAAGAAACATACTTGCAGTTTTTGTAGTGCAGAGTTACAATGAGGGCAGTGATTTATATCATTTAGCTTGAAAACACTATATCTTTTAATGGACTGGAGTATGTATTATGACAGCAAGAGAAGCCCTGCCGGGCCTGCTGAAATCATTTGTAAGATACTATGACATTAAAGACGAAGGGGTCGAAGCGCCCTTCGCTGCAGAAGCCGAGTTTCACTCTCATGAAGAACAGTTCTTCCTGGTGAAGCAGGCCAAGCTCAGCGAAGCGGAGAGCAAGGAATTCGTCTTTTTTGCCGTTTCTGAACATCTGACGCTGGACGAAGCCAAGCGTCTGGATGTAACTGCCTGGACCCGCGGCATGAGCCGTGTGGTTCCGCATGATGGCCACCGCAACAGTGATGTGGTGCTGATCATTCTGGCAGATCAGGTGGATGCGGATGCAGCCGCATATCTGAAAAAGTGCAAACGCTATGAGAGCTATAAACATACGCTTCATGGCTGGAGCCACTACCGTGTTATTGTCCGGGATATGAGTACGGGGAAAATGAGCTTTAACCGAATGGGCCGCACCCTGAAAAAAGTCCTGGGAAATATAAAATCTTAATAATTTATAAGATAGGAGATTGAGTTATGACTGCTATTTTAATCATTCTCGCTGCAATTATCCTGCTGGTTATCGGTTACGTAACATACGGTTCCTGGCTGGCAAAAGAGTGGGGCGTTGACCCTACTAAGACTACCCCAGCGGTAGAAGTAAACGACGGTGTTGACTACGTTGCTGCAAAGCCTGCAGTACTGATGGGTCACCACTTCTCCTCCATCGCCGGTGCCGGCCCAATCAACGGTCCTATTCAGGCTTCTGTTTTCGGTTGGGTTCCTGTATTCCTGTGGTGTGTAATCGGGGGTATCTTCGTCGGCGGTCTGCACGACTTCGGTGCAATGTTCGCTTCCGTACGTAACGGTGGTAAGTCCGTTGGTGAAATCATCAAGGCTTCCATGGGCGACAGAGCTAAGAAGCTGTTCATCGTATTCGCTCTGCTGGTACTGATCCTGGTTATCGCATCCTTCGTAAACGTAGTAGCGGGTACATTCTACTCCGAAAACCCTGTTGGTTTCACTACTGATCCAAACGGTAATGAAACTACTGCTATGGTATCCGTACTGTTCATCGTTATGGCTGTTATCTACGGTATGATGACTACACGTTTCGGTATGGACACCAAGACTGCTACCATCATCGGTCTGGTTATGATCGTAGCTGGTATCGCATTCGGTCTGAACGTAGGTCTGGTTCTGGGCAGAACTGCATGGATCATCCTGGTTGCACTGTACATCACTGTTGCTTCCCTGGCTCCTGTATGGATTCTGCTGCAGCCTCGTGACTACCTGTCCAGCTTCCTGCTGTACGCTATGATGGGCGTTGCTGTAGTTGGTATCTTCATGTCCGCATTCACCGGTACTGCAGAATTCACTATTCCTGCATTCACTGGTAAGGCTGGTATGTTCCCTACTCTGTTCATCACTGTTGCATGTGGTGCATGTTCCGGTTTCCATTCCCTGATTGCTTCCGGTACATCCTCCAAGCAGCTGGAAAATGAAGCTCACGCTAAGCCAATTGGTTATGGTTCCATGCTGATCGAATCCGGTCTGGCTATCATCGCTCTGATCGCAGTAGGTATGGTATTCGATACTTACACCGGCGGCGGCTTCGGTTCTCCATCCGTAGCATTCGCTGCAGGTATTGCAACTATGTTTGGTGCTGAAACTTCCAGCGTTTACGGCGTTGTATACGCTCTGCTGACTCTGGCTGTATCCGTATTCGCACTGACTTCCCTGGACTCCGGTACTCGTCTGTCCAGATTCATGTTCTCCGAACTGTTCCTGAAGAAGGGCGAAGCTTCCTATAAGGATGCTACCGGTATCCGCAGCTTCCTGACTCACCCACTGGTTGGTACTCTGATCATGGTAGGCATCGGTTCCGTACTGGGCTTCCTGAAGCTGTCCCAGATCTGGGGTCTGTTCGGTGCTGCAAACCAGCTGCTGGCAGGTCTGGCTCTGATGGCTGTAGCTGCTTGGCTGGGTAACGTTGGCAGAAACAACAAGATGTTCTTCATCCCTATGGCATTCATGCTGGCTGCTACTCTGACTTCCCTGGTTCAGACTTGCATCGCTAAGGTTAACATGATTAGCGCTGGTGAAGCTCTGTGGGGCGACTGGTTCCAGTTATGCTTCGCAGCTGCTATGGCTGTTCTGGCTGTAATCCTGGTTGTTGAAGGTCTGCAGACATTCAAGAAGCAGGCAAATGGTGAAAAGACTGGTGACGCAGCATAATTACATTCTGAAATGTAATTATCATTCGGTTTACTGTGCACAGTCCTGACTGAACATATTTAAAAAGAAACCTGTATCTCCCTGGAGATGCAGGTTTCTTTTTTATCCTGATGACAGTCATGCCCGGCGGTCAGGAAAAAGTAGTTCTTTAAAATTCAGCCACAATACTGTATAATGTGGATAGAAAGACATGTACGGAGGATGAAATATGATTCTGGATAATCAGGAGATGGATAGAATTCTGAAAACGGCAGAAGAAAAAGGACGGCAGGTACTTCCTATGGGAGAAGTTGCTACATACATTCCTGAACTGGGAAAGGCTGATGGCAGCAAACTTGGCATCTGCATTCGGACGAAAGAAGGGCAGATTTTCCAGATTGGCGATACTGACACCCGTTTTACCATTCAAAGTATTTCGAAAATCATTTCACTGGCACTGGCCATTGAAATCTGCGGATTTGAAACGGTATTTGATAAAGTAGGAATGGAACCTTCCGGAGAAGCTTTCAATTCTCTGGTGGAACTGGACCTGAACAGCAATAAGCCTTTTAATCCCATGATTAATTCTGGTGCGCTGACCATTTCCAGTCTGCTCCATCCGGAACTGACCTTTAAACAGATTCTGGAGTTTACACGGAAACTGTGCATGGATCCGGACATTCAGCTTAATGAAGCAGTGTATCAGTCTGAAATGAGCCATATTTCCAGAAACCGTGCTATCGCTTATCTTCTGGAAAGTAAAAATATTATAGAAACCGGAGTTGAAGAAAGCCTGACTTTATATACGAAGATGTGCTCTCTGGATGTGACCGCGGTGAGCCTGGCTAATCTGGCAACGGTCTTGGCTGCCGGCGGCACCCATCCTGAAACCGGAGAACAGCTGCTTCGGCCGGATACTGTGAAGGTGGTTAAAACAATCATGCTTACCTGCGGTATGTATGATGGATCCGGTGAGTTTGCCGTTCGTGTAGGTATACCGACAAAGAGTGGTGTAGGCGGCGGACTGCTTTCCGTAGTGGATGGCCGGCTGGGAATCGGCGTCTACGGCCCGGCACTGGATGCCAAGGGGAACTGTATCGCAGGGCGGCCTTTGCTGGAGTATCTCTCACAGGAACTGAAGCTGCATATTTTTCAGTAATTGAAATAATGAAAGCCGGGCTGGGGAACAGTCAATCGTTCTTCCAGCAGGGCTTTTTTTACGCCGAAAAACTGCAAAATTTGCATAGAAAGTACGCAGTATTTGCAGTCGTGGCCGGGACTGGGGTGAAAAACGTTGGAAATGGGCTATGGCATAAAATTTGCTTTATAAACCAGTGGGGAACTGTATTTGCAATGAGGTATGTATGAAGATAAGTATTGTTAGACTAATAGTGTGTATACTGATTGTATCCGTTCTTGTTCCTATAGCAGGGCCAGAGGAAGCACAGGCACTGACTACCACCGTGCGGGTTGGATACTGCGACCAGATGCCGCCGTACCAGTATACCGGTGCGGACGGAAAACCAAGGGGTTTCCATGTGGATGTGCTGGAATATATCGCCGAAAAAGAAGATCTGCTGCTGGAATATGAAGCCTTCGGAACCACATTTGAGGCCCTGGATCGGTTGGAAGAAGGCAGTGTAGATATTGTTCTGGGTGCTGCAGCCGGCAAGTATTTTGGATATAACGTTCGATATTCTAACCCTATATCTACAGCCAATCTCTGTCTGGTTGCTCCGGCAGAAATTGCTTCAAAGTATAAAAAAGAAAATAAAAAACATTATACTGTAGTGTGCGAGTATCAGATGGTGGATTTTTCGCTTCTGTCAACTCTGACCCGTGGGACAACCATCGTGAAAGGGAACCAGGCATCTGCTATTGAAACTCTGGCAAAAGGGCATGCGGAAATGATAGTGGGTGTGAAGGACTGCCTGCTGTGGTACTTTAAGGAACACGAAATTGATGATGAGTATATCATCCTGAATAATTATCTGGATTCTGCAGATTTTACCATTGCTGTCAGGGAAGGTGACCGGCATCTTTATGATGCTGTAAATGAAAATATGACAGCTCTCCGCACTTCAGCGGAATACGAAAAGCTTTACAATACCTGGCTTACGCATGACAAAGGTGTGGATTACCAGAAAATTCTTAAATACGTACTGTATGCGGTTGGCGTTTGTCTGATTTTCCTGGCAGCTTATCTGATTGTGAGTTACCGTGCGAAGCAGAAATTGAGTGAGCTGGTGGAAGTTCGTACGGCAGAACTCTATGAAACCAATCAGAAGCTGGAACGGCGGACTGCTCAGGTTGAAGCAGAAAACCGGCTTCGCTATTCCATCATTGAGGCATCTCCTGCCGGCATGGTACTGGTGGATGAGTACATGCACATAGAATATATGAACAGCAGTGCTCTGCAGATTGCAGGAATTCCGACTTTCCGCAGCGGCGAAGTTTTGGGCAGACTGCGGATTTTCCGTGAAATCCTGAGGGATGCCGGGGGTAACATCTTCACGGAAGACTGGGACTATAAGTCCGGTTCCTTCGAGTTTTATAAAGATAAAGGGCACAGAAACCGCGAAAACTACCGATACAGCATTCATAAAATGACACTCTCTGAAGGCGATCAGGGAGCCCTGATTACGCTGGAAAATGTGACAGCAGAAGAAAACGAAAGAGAAGCGGCTTTTGAGAAGGAAAAGAATGAAACGCTGAACAGCCTGATTGCAGGTATCGCTCATGAGATTAAAAATCCGCTGACTGCCATCAGTGCTTCGGCAGCCATGATTCAGGAGAAAGGTGATAACGAAAAATTCCGTCAGGCATTCTCTGCCTTTATTCCGCAGGAAATTGACCGTGTAACGCGGCTGATTAACAGCCTGATTGACTATGCCCGTCCTTCCGGCAGCAAAATTGAACTGGTAAACCTGAATGAAATTATTCTTTCCGTGGCAGAACTGGCTAAGGTAACCGCTAAGAAAATCGATATTGCTGTGGAAATGGATATGGAAGATCAGCTTCAGTTTATCGGAGACCGTGATAAGATGAAGCAGTCTCTGCTGAATCTTGTCATAAACAGTGCGGAAGCTATACGGCAGCGGCAGGATGATATTCAGCACCAGCATCGTATCAGCATATCGGCAGAGCGGATGGATGACAGAATTATCATAAAAGTGGAGGATGATGGAATCGGTATGTCTGCATCCCAGCTGAACCGATGCATGAATCCGTTCTATACCACTAAACCGGCAGGTACAGGAATTGGACTGGCACTGACGAAGCAGTATGTAGAAGAAGTGGGTGGAACGATTACCGTTGCCAGTGAAAGAAATGTTTTCACTGCAGTGGAAATTCAGCTGCCGGCAGCCGGCGGGAAGGAGGGAGAAAAATGAAACACAGTATTCTGATTATAGACGACGAGAAGAGCATCTGTACTTTCCTGGCGCTGGCACTGGAAGATGAGTTTGATGTCTATACGGCAAATTCCAGAGAAGAAGCATGCCGCATCATGAAGGAGAGAAAAATTCATCTGGCTCTGCTGGACCTCCTTCTGGGAGAAAGCAACGGGCTGGATCTGCTGCAGGAAATCAAAGCAAAATATCCTGAAATGGCTGTTATCATGATGACCGCTTATGGTGATATCAATACTTCCGTGGAAGCAATCAAACGTGGGGCCTTCCACTACCTCTGCAAGCCGGTGAACCTGGAAGAACTGCTTTGTTATGCGCGGCAGGCGCTGGAATTTCAGAACCTGTCCCGACAGGTGGAAGACCTGTCCAATGCGCTTGTAGAACTGGAACAGCGTACCTATTACGGTGACATCATCGGAAAAAGTGCCCCTATGCAGCGGGTATATCAGATGATTGACCGTGTAAAGGATTTGGATACAAGTATTGTTATTACCGGCGAGAGCGGAACCGGCAAAGAACTGGTGGCACGTGCCATCCATCGGAATGGTGTGCGAAGCAGCGAAAATTTCGTAGCTATGAACTGTGCCGCTATTCCGGAAAATCTGCTGGAAGAAGAATTCTTCGGTCATGTGAAGGGTTCCTTTACCGGTGCAGTAGCAGATAAAAAAGGGAAACTGGAACTGGCGAATCACGGGACCATTTTCCTGGATGAAGTAGGGGATATGCCGCTGTCTCTGCAGGGCAAACTGCTTCGTGCCCTGCAGGAAAAGGAAACCATGCCAATCGGCGGAAGTCAGTACAGAAAAATTGATGTACGCGTTATCAGTGCCACAAACCGAAACCTCCTGTCCATGGTGAATGAAGGTACGTTCCGTCAGGACCTGTACTATCGTCTTCATGTGGTGGAAATTCACATGCCGCCTCTGCGGGAACGGAAACAGGACATTCCGGATCTTTGCCAGTCTGTCATTACCCGAATTGCGGGCGATATGAACCGGAACATTCGTGGACTGACGCCGGAAGCGGAACGTCTGCTGATGAAGTACCATTATCCCGGCAATGTGCGGGAACTGATTAACATCCTGGAATACGCCTGCATTCTTTGCAGTGGAGAATATATCGATGAACTGGATCTGCCGGATGAGCTGCGGCAGGAAGCATCGCCAAACAGCGATGCGGCTGAAACCCCTGTATTTACTGCAGCAGAAGCAGTTCGGAAGTACCTGAGCGGCATGTCTATTAAAGATGTGGAAAAGCTTCTTATCGAAAATGCTCTGGCTGAAAATCCGCAGAGCAAGCGGACTGCAGCGAAATCTCTGGGAATCAGTGAACGAAGTCTGTTCTATAAAATCCAGGAATACGAAATATAACGGGAATAACTTCTTGTTCTTCTTCATAACTTTCATACTCTTCAGGGAAACGGCCTCAGGGCCGTTTTTCTGTGTAATGGTTCTAAAACGGTGTCGAAACCTGTCGATAAATGGATATCTATTCGTGTTGCTGTAAGTAACTTACAGGTTGTATAATGAAATTGCAAAGGGAAACGGAGGTGAATTTAAAAACAAGGAGAAATTAAAATGACAAACATTTTCGAAAAAGAAAAGGATATC
>JAZTZZ010000045.1:0-28532 GCA_045637765.1 Anaerovoracaceae bacterium
GTCTTAGTGATGTACATGCCCCATGTCAGCAGTAAACCATTGGATCTTACATAATAATAGTTTCCTTCATATTCGTAAAGACCTTCTTCGTAAATTCGAATACCATCTTTATAGAAATTCAGATATGCCGCATTATATGCATCTACAACAGGTCCATTCAGCATCTGCAGCTTACCATCTGTACCGAACTTGTATTCACCAGCCGGGAGCAAACCATTTGCCTTATCTTCAGATACATAAGTGCCCCATGTCAGCAGTAAGCCATTGGATCTTACATAATAATAGTTTCCTTCATATTCATAAAGACCTTCTTCGTAAATTCGAATACCATCTTTATAGAAGTTCAGATATTCCGCATTATATGCATCTTCAATCGGACCATTCAGCATCTGCAGCTTACCATCTGTACCGAACATGTATTCACCAGCCGGGAGCAAACCATTTGCCTTATCTTCAGATACATAAGTACCCCATGTCAGCAGTAAGCCATTGGATCTTACATAATAATAGTTTCCTTCATATTCGTAAAGACCTTCTTCGTAAATTCGAATACCATCTTTATAGAAGTTCAGATATGCCGTATTATATGCATCTTCAATCGGACCATTCAGCATCTGCAGCTTGCCATCTGTACCGAATTTGTATTCACCAGCTGGAAGCAGACCATTTGTCTTAGTGATGTACATGCCCCATGTCAGCAGTAAACCATTGGATCTTACATAATAATAGTTTCCTTCATATTCGTAAAGACCTTCTTCGTAAATTCGAATACCATCTTTATAGAAATTGATGTATTCAGGATTATACGGATCAACTACTGGACCGTTCTGCATGATGAGCTTACCATCAGGTCCAAACTGATATTCCCCTGGAGGAAGCAAACCATTGGTCTGTTCTTCGGTAATTTCGGTCGCCCAAGTAATGAGGAGATAGTTATTTCTAGCAAAGTAATAATCATCTCCATACTTTACAAGTTCATTGCAAGCAAGTTCACCGTTTTCTGCAAAGTACATAAGTCCAGACTCAGAATCAACAAAAGGACCTGTAATAGGTGTCACTAGCTTACCGTCAGCAGCAAATTCATAACCACCAAGGTAGACGCCGCCCTTAGCCACTGCACGCTTACCGATTAAAGCGTAACCATCATTATCAAAATAATAGGTTTCACCTTCAACTTCGAGCCACTGGTTTTTATAGTATCTCAGGGAGTAGTAGAAACGTCTACGTTCTACGCCATCAACCATAAAGGTATCCCATCCGCCGAGCACCTTTCCTTGTTCACCTTCTACCTTGTATATACGGTCTCCCGCAAGCGTAAATGAACCAATTGGTGCATATCCTGTATTGTCATCGAAGTAATGTGTATTTTCCCCAATAACAACAAATCCCTTCTTTTGGAAGTTTGCCAGGAAGTACATCCAACCATTTCCATCATGATAGAATCCAGTATATGAGTAATTTGGCTGATATGTACCATTTTCATCGAAAGTATGCATCACACCGTCAATTAAATACTGACCTATCACCTTCTGGCCATTGACATAATAGTAGGTGTCATCATGCCAACCATCCGCGATTACAATACCCTCAACATATGTCTTTCCATCGGTGTAAGTGCCATTGAAAAGTTCATTACATCCGACAACACAAGTTAACTTTCCATCAATAAAATTATACTCATGGCTTCTGGTAGGTTCAATTGTACCCCAATCTACAACGGAATCACAAATACCACAATATGTTCTTCCTGTATATCCGGCACTTTCACAAGTAGCTGCATGATCCTCTACGGCCTCCTGTACATGTACATGTGCAGTTTTACGTTCAGCCTTAAAATTAGAGTCATTAAAACCGGTGTACATTTCAGTAGTAACACTGAATTCTTCATTAGAGAAAGCACCTAATACATCGGAATTATAGCCGTCGATATAAGTAATCTCACCCTTATCAACATCTACTTTTAAGTCATACGGCCAGAAACTAAATGTCGTCCAATATTGCTCTGCATTGTAGCCATCAATCTTAATATCGGTATCATAGTAAATAACACGAATAGGGAGAGATGCTAAAGTTGTAGCACCAGTCTTAGAATTACTTCCAACGCGTTCAATTGTAATTGTCGCAGTATTATTTTCCACGTCAATGGAGTATTGACCACTAAATCCTGCAGCAAGCTCCATATGGTCAAGTTCCCAATGGTTACCATAGTTTAAATCAATAACCGCTGTCACGGTCTGAATTGTTTCAATCTTGGTAGCATTTAGATTCATCCAATATACGGAACCACCATATAAGCTTTCCAGATTTGAATCAGCAGGAACAACTTCAATAGTAGAAGTCTCATCATCAGAATTAACCCTAATAAGACGAACCACCGTAGATTTATTGCCCATGTTATCAGAAATCTCAAACTTGATACGGTGTGTACCATTTGCAACAACAATGTCACTGATAGTAAGTCTGCCATTTGCATAAGTAACATCTACTTCGACGCCGTCAACAAATGCTCTTGCAGACGCTGTATCCAGACCAGTTGCAGTAGTCTTGCTCTTATTTTCTTCAACTACTGCATTAACCGTCAATACATTGTTTGTGGTTTCTACAGTTTCATACTTTTTAAGTTCAATTGCCTGATCATTTCCAGCTAAAGATACGGTTCCAAAAACTGGAGCTTCTCTGTCATCAACTGCCTCAGAGAAATCTGCAGTGATGTTATCTATGTATACGGTCTGGAGGCCATTGATTGTTCCGTATGTTTTCCAAAGATCAGCGGTGTTTGTATGTGGGAACATAAACTCAATGAATCGGAAATTATTTGCATCGTTCTTTGATGCATCGTACGCAATGAGGTCTTTGCAGTCAAGTCCCGGAATAAGCACTTTGTTGTAAGCACTTACATCAATAGAGAAATATTTCCAACCGGATTCATCCCAAGTATTATAAACTTCAGGCGTATTGATTACAGTAACAGTATTCTTCTTCTCAAAAGTACCATTGTTATCAGAATCATACCAATAAAGAACACGAATCCAGCAATGTTCATATTCATCTGGAATATATGCCCAAAATCCTATCGACTTTGCATTTTCGACAACTACACCTTCATCAAGGAATAAATCAGACTGACCATATCCACCAGAAGGAATCCCTTTCGCAGAAATAGGATTCATCTCCACTCTCATGGAGCCAACGCCATCATGTACCTTTCCATTATCGGAAGTGGCATAACTAAGGTGCTGATAAAAGCCTTGGTCATTACCATTAACATCTGCAATATTCCATCCGAAAATATCACTTTCCTCTTCAAAATCGAACAGTACTTCAGAACCTTTACCAAGATTAAGTTCTGCTGTGTCTTTAAGCGCAGTATCATGCACGAGTGTTACGGTAATTTCACCGCCTAAATCCACAGGAGCACCCGCTTCAGATACGGAGGTGAACTTGAAACCGTTAAATGTACCCAGTGCTTCATTAGTCATAGTAAAAGTAACATCTTCGGGTTTAAGAACAACTGTATGAAGTCCATCGTGGATTGTAGCCTTAAGTCCAATCGTAACCTCCTTGTCAAAAGGAACAGTCATTACTTTCTGAGAGAAGCCGAATTCTGTAGGTATTACGATTTCAACAGAAGATTCTCCCACCACTTCTTCGTTATATACCATCTGGACAGTTGCAGTACCTACTTTGCCACTTGATACAAATACACCATCTTCAACTGTACCCATAGACTCATCAGCAAGCTGCCACTTTACATCAGCAGGGATTTCTGTTTTAGTCCCTACAAGGTCAGAACCGATTGCACTAAATTCAACAGTACTTCCTGGAGTATAATAATCATTTTCTGCGGAAATGGTTGCACGGGCAAATTCTCCATCTGCAGGAGCAGCAGAAATTACCAGAATACCGTGTGTGGTTGGACGTTCCGCACCATCAGACGGAGAACAGTTAAGCTTTAACTCTTCTCCAGGTCTCTGCGATAAGAACGCAGAAGAACCGCCGCCGTCACCATTTACAGCCTGTACACATCCTAGGGACAGCATAAATTCTGCCATTTCGTAGTTTGTGAAACCAGCAGAGTAAGGAGACTGACGGCCGTCATTCATTACCATTACGAAGGTACCATCTTCCTTAATACCTACGAAGGAACGAGATGCTCCGTTAGCGGCATTATTATCCTTACCGTACTGATTCTTTCCATCCTTTACTAAGAAGCCAAAGTTTGCAGGAATAACCTGTTCTTCCCATCCTGTAATTGATGAAGAGGTAGAACGAATTTCAACCTTCGGCATATCCGCCGGTCTTGCTTCTCCATCTTTTTCATCGAAATTAATAACTACGCAAGTCTGAGCACCAGCAGTCTGACCCTGGCTGTTTTTATACACTTCACCATTAAGAACCATATATCCTAAAGGCTCACCAACCAGCTCTGGATGTGATACATAGTATGCAGAATCATACCAGCTTAAACTAAGGTTCATGGCCGCAACTACATTTCCGTAACCATTCTCTTCTGCATAAGCCGCCTGTCTGGACATAATTTGCACACCGTAATCGCCCGCGGTTGGCACCATCCCCTTATAGGATGGAATTACCTTGGCATATGGATTTTCAAGATCAACTTCAACTACATGCGCTACCTGTCGATGTGACAGAGCTTTATTGTCGAGTACAATCTCGGATTCCACAATTCCGGGAGCAAGTTCGTAATCATTTTTGGAGATGACTTTATAATAATCATCTTCTTTTTCATCATATTCAACGTATGCACTACCTCTGCCAGTAGCAAAAAACATCATATCGCTGTTTTCAATGCCGTAGCAATCCATTGCATCATGAATATGTTCTTCGTAACCACAGTTAAAGCTATTCACGAAACAATCCGCGGTATGTTCCTCAGCTGTGGCATGATTGCAAATGTATTCTCTAACATAGCAATCAGAGGTGTGGATGTGTTCGTCCAGAGTGCATTCTTCAAAAGTTGAGGTTTCTTCTTCCTGAAGTTCTTCTTCCTGAAGTTCTTCATCTGAAGATTCCTCTTCTACAACACCCTCAAACTCATCAGGTTCTTCATTTCCAGAAACGATTTCACTGTCTTCAGACTTTTCACTGTCTTCAGACTTTTCACCGCCTTCAGACTTTTCACCGTCAACGACAATCTCGTCTGTGGAAATCTCATCGTTCTCATTGTTACTTTCGCCATCGAGAACGATAGATTCAGCATCGACTATAATGGCATCGCTTGGCAAACTATCTACAGTAGTTGCTAACGCAGATACCGGCATCATAGCTACGCATAATAGCAATGCCAATGCTGATCTGCCGATTTTTCTCAAATTCATGGTTTTCTTCTCCTTATTAGATTTTTATATATACAGCTATTGCTGCGTATATCATTTTTAAATTAAATTCATTTAAGCTAGTGATATTTTCTACTTAAAACATGCTCACTTAAAAATTTAAAATAGAATATATATATCAACGTAAGTAAAATGATAAGGTATCCCATAAAACCTGCCACATAGTTGCTGAAAAGCTTTATTACCATAATGAAGCAAAATGATATTACAGAGAGATAAATAAATTCCTTATTCACCTTAACTTCAGTTTTATTTTTTAGTCTTAATCCGGCTATTAAAAACCATATTGCCATAACAAATAATGAAGCATACGAAAGCGCTTTTGGTGACTCAAAATAGCTGTAAGCAAGAGCATTTGCTATTAAGCCCAAAACAAGTACAACACAACTATCCTTAAAAAAGGAAAAATTCATATCCAGCACTTTAGCGATTGTAAACATTACTACACTAACAATTGCAGTAAATAGGAACGCAGGTAAAACGATGGCAATATATTCAAGTGAGTCATGATAATTTGGTAAAAACCAATCAATGAAAGCTGCTAATGGAAAATAGGATAGCAACGCACTCGATGCAATAATCGAAACGATCACAACACATTTTTTGTAAGACTTCACTATATAGTCATTCGTACTTTTTTTAAGCATTGGCAAAAGCACAATAGAGACTGAAGATATCATGGTCGATATCATTGCAACAATATTATAAGCAAAGGAATAAATTGCGAAAATTTCTGTTGAAAAAAGAATATTTACAAACTGCCTATCAAGAGCGAGCACGAGATGAGAAACCTGATACGCCAATGTCAAAACAATTCCTGTTTTGAATATATCAAAGATGTCTCTTTTTAGGTCTCTAATCGGCATTCCCTTTCCAAAAGTAATTTCCCTATATATAACGATATACCATACCGCCATGAGGAAATCAAGGAGACAAAGTCCCACAAGATATATTTTATATGATATAACCGTAATATCTAATAAATAAATCACAAAAAGTATGCATACAAATATCAGTTTCGCAAAAGATACAATAAGACTTTTTGCGGAGTACTCTCCAAATCGCTGGACTGCTTGTGAAAGAAATTGGTAATAAGTAGTTATATTAACTACAACCATGTTAATAGCCAGCATAATTACAATAAAGAAGTAGTCGCCTTCAAAAACGAAAATATCAAATAATATAATGATGAGCGCAATAATTAATTCAAACCTCATGAAAAACTGAGTATATGCTCTTAATCTGCCTTTATTAAGTTCGGAGTAACCCACCCCTGCAAGTTTTAGCAAAATCCCATCAACAAAGCCAAAATGAAGAAGTGCAGTATATACAGCATACAGTGTGAACACCTTAAAAAAACCGTAATCTGTAACACTAAACATTTTAGGCAGCAATAGCCCAACTATCACATTTGAGGCGAGTGATACCAATCGACTAAATGCAACAAAAAACAAATTTTTAGTGAAATGTTTATTCTGCATTCTTCCACCATACCTTTATATCGTGATTCGAATGCTGTTGTTCTGGTGGCAAGTCTGCTCTCCAATTACCATATAAATTGTTCAGATACTGTTCATACTCTACAGAAACCGGAAACGAACGTCCACAAAATGTAAGAAATACTGTCTTCTCAAAGTAGTATGCGGGAAATATCTCTTCCCAAAGATGACAGGTCCAAGTCAAGCATCCTTGGTATTTTCTCTTTCTTTTTTTTGCTCTTTCCACGGACCGGAGTATACTATTTGAAATTCGTCTATATCCTAATACTTTTCCGGAAAACCATATTGTTTTAAGTATCAGCCGTTTTATTCCCTTTTTAGTCGTACAAAATTCACCGCCAATAGAGCATACAAAAAGTCGCTTTAAACATTCTCCTCGGAATGCTTGTATTTTTGCAAATAACAAGTATGGACTCCAATTATCAATAGGAAATATATCTACCGATAATCCAAATTTAGCACCAAAATTATACTCGCCTTCCTTGACAATTGTATCCTCACAGCTAAGCTTTGCATACGGCATTCTCCACTCCGGAACTTGTTCTCTGCAAAAAAGCTTAAACTGAGCATTGTTAATCTCCGTCAGCTTCATCAACTTATCATAGTCCTCACGAGGAACTAATACATCCACATCATCATCCCACGGAATGAAGCCATTATATTTCGCTGCTCCCAATAAAGTCCCATTTGATAGATAGTATTTTATATCATACTTTCTACAAAACTCGTCAAAATAACACAATGCATCAAATAATACACCTTGTATTTCTTTAATATTATCAATCTCTCTCACACTTCTACCTCATTTATCAAGCCAACCAGCCAGCCACCATAAACGATGACGAAGAATAAGCTGCTTTATAATAAATTTATATCCTTTCAAAGTAAACTTGGCATTTTTTAGTCCACATAGAATCACAGAGTCGTTTAGAACATCATTTAACCCACTATTTAAATCTGCTCGTCGTCCCCCACTTCTCATAACTAACAGTGTCGCCGTATATAGTTGTGCAACAACATATCTATCGAACTGATGAGGAAATACAGACGATTCCACCGGTAACATTTCTTTATAATACTTCAGAAGAATTTCAATTCTTCTGAATGCATCAACATCAGAAGAACGTGATACCGAATCTGATCGTATCAAACAATTATAACAGGCTCTCTCGTCCCCTGCGATTACACAGGCACTATGCGCTTTAAGCATTGCTCCCACAAAAGCAGCTCCATCTTCACCAATCAGTATTTCATTTGGTATCGAAAGCTGGCTTTCAATTATAATCTCTCGCTTAAAACATTTTCCCGACAGGGACTTAGGAAAAGTAAATTTTCCATCAGCACCCATAAGGAGATTTTCCCACAAGGATTCACCTGTACCACCTACACTATAATATCCGTCCTCTTGAAAAACGGAAAAACATGTAGCTGACGTAGAATTTTTAATCCCAAATATAATAACATCTGGCTCGTGAGAATATATATGCTCTCTGCAGATTTCAAGAGTTCTAGTATTGAGCCAATCATCGCTATCCAGGAAAACAATATACTTTCCAACTGACAACTTAAGGCCTTTATTTCTAGCCGAAGTGTGTCCTCCATTCGCTTGGTGAACAACCCTAATTCTTGAATCACATTTAGAATAGGAATTGCAAATATCAAAAGTATCATCCTTTGAGCCATCATCAACCAAAATAAGTTCAAAATCAGGATAGGTCTGTTCTAGAACACTTTCTATACATTTTTTAATAAATGTCCCCGAATTATACGCCGGTACAATTATTGAAAAAAGAGGTTGCTTATTAATAAAATCATTCATAATCATAATTCAAAAAACTTGAGTGAACTCAGTGACCCTCTTGTACATGAAATGACAGCAATCATCATGCTAATCAGTATCATTGCAGCCTTGAAATCTATCTTTTTAAGAACTCGACTCGGCCTACCACTTGTTTTTTCAAGAGTAACCATCAACATTGGAATTCCAAATATTACAGCTAACTGTCCACCAAAGCGGTAAAAAATAGAAAACTCAAAGCAGAAACATATTGCAATAGCTACACAACACAAGGTTGCAGCATTATAAGATTTTAACCTAAGGCAAGCGTCATCTTTCCGAATGAAACGAAATTCATACATAAGCAAAATCAATAGAGCTATGATAAGGCAACCCATAATATATTCCCATCTATCTGAATGTCTGTCCCCTAATACATAATCATAGAACTTTTGATAAAAGCCATTAACAACATCACTAAAATTATGGATGATAATAAAACCAAAAGCTCCTATCGCAAGAGCAAAGCCTATTCTACGAATATAATTTCGCTTAGCATTAAATAGAGTTACTCCTGCACATATTCCAAGCACGACCATACTCATTGAATGAAGGAAAATCGAAATGACATATAGTCCGATATCAAATAACTTTATCCTTTTTTCAACCGTATTCCTAAAATAGCTAAATGTTATCATAGACAGGGCCAACATCATTCTAATGCCCCCAATTACCGATATATACACAGATGTAGTCATGACTAAAAACAAAACACAAGCTGTATTCTTTTTGGAAACCGAAAATATTTTTTGTGTTCTATTGATTATATAAAAAATAAAAGAATAGCATACAAAAGCTGAAAATGCAGGTAAAATTGAATTTACTCCCGTCTTTGCAATACACCAAAATAGAAGTCTGGCAAGAGGAATAGAAGTATCACGTGCGTAGTTTTCCCAAAAATATAGGAAATCCATTTCAGCAAAAAAATCCATTGTCTCATAAATACGGTATAAATCACCCGTGATATAAGGTTTATAGAAAAATGCCATTACGCAAAGGCAACAAATATAAAACCTTAAAACTCCCTTACATGATGCGTTTGTTTTTGCTAAAAGGATACATACAAAAAGCAACATAAGCATGTATGTACTAAAGCCAAAAATTCTCTCAAAGAGAAACATAATCCGCCGATCCTTTCATTAATATCCATTATTTAATAGCTCACTGTACCTATCGACAGTTTCTTTCGAAACAAGACTCCTGTCAAATTCAGTCTCTATAAGTTGAACTGCTGCTCTTGACATAGATTCCGTATTTTCACACCCATCTAAAAACAACTCAACCGCCTTAGCAATTCCCTCCGATGAAGTTTCACATTGATATCCTGCACCAAATGACTCTATGAGTTCTCCAAGACCTACTCCATTTGTTACAATACAGGGCAAACCGTAGCTTAATGCTTCAAGTGGTCCCATTGGTAATCCTTCAGTTCGAGAAGTTTGGACAAAACAGTCAGCTGAAAGAAGAATCATCTCCTTTTCTTTCCCCATTTTTTCTCTCCCCAAACTCACCAAGTCAGAAATCTGATATTTGTCTATTGCCTTTTGAAGAATCCTGTGAACTCCCTCATAGTCAGGACCATAAATCTCAATCTGAACATTATTATTTCGTAACAACTGTTCATTTTTTTTAGTAGCTGCAAGTAAAAGATCTAAACCTTTTGTCCGTATTTCTAAACGTCCTATATAAACAATTCGAATACCATTTTCAAAAAAAGTTGTTTTCTTTTTCTCTGGTACTGCAATTCCATTACCTGCAACGAAAGATGGGTAGGCTGAAAAAGCAGACATCCGTTCCTCATTAAGGGAAAGATACTGAATTGCATGAGCCCTCTTAATAAAACTTTCAAACAGTAAGGCATTCCCCATAAATTTTTTTAAGAATTTTCGTTTTTGAGCCTGCCTAGAAAGACAACCATGTGGAATAATTATGTATGGTACATTTGATTTTAAAAGTGATTTGTATATTTTAATGTACTCTATTCTGTAGACTTCATGAAACACCACCAAATCAGGATGATTAAACGGTTCAGGAAACGTTTCAAGTTCAAACTTGCCGTTGTAGGTCAACATCTTTACATCACTAATAATGCTCCCATTCGTGTTTATCAATCCAACAGACGCATATTGTGATTGTGCCTTAACCATTTGTGGCACCGCTGTCTGTACACCTCCAATCACAGAGGCGTCTATATTAGCAATATGAATAATAACCATACAATTTCCTACTCCTCATTAACACGCAATCACTTTCTGAGTAATCTATCATACACCACTTTTTTGAACCATTCAGGGCAATACGTAAATGCTATTATATAAAGCATATTCATTATTGCTTCCGAATGCTTAATTATATTGTTCTCAAGCATATATCTTTGCAGCATCTTCCACCCCTTAATTCGTAGCTTTGAACCGCGCTTAGAATGAAATCCATTGCCAATACGAACATATACAAGGGACTCATTAATGTTATGTAGTGTACACCCTGACACAATCATCTTTAACCATAAGTAATAATCTTCAAGAAGCAATAATGTTTCATAATTCCCACATTTATTTAAAGCTTCTCTCTTAATACATACTGTAACATGATTCATTGGATTTCGTTTTTTTCCCATTTCTACGATATCCTTATGATTTGCAGGACAAACACGCACTCGCATATCCAGCTCGTTAGGACTGTTATAAAACTCGGCGATATCTGTTCCCAGCACACCAATTTCAGGATGTTCTTCTATATATGCAATTTGCTTTTCAAAACGTAAAGGATGACTTATGTCATCTGAGTCCATTCGGAAAATATAATCTCCCGTACAATACTCACTTCCAATCCGCAATGCCTCTCCCAAACCACGGTTAACATCTTGAGGATAGTAATGAACCACATCACTTTTATCTTTAGCAAACTCATCTAATACATGATACAGTTCGTCATTCAAGGGACCGTCAAAAACCACAACAATTTCATCTGGTTTCTTTGTCTGTTCTTCATAAATACTTCTTAATGCCATCCCTAAAAAATCAGGGTTATCATTTTTATAAACTGACATAAGCACAGAGTATTTCATCACACACTTCTCCTTTTAAATCATAAATTACACTACTTTCTGCTCTGATTCCTCTTTCTGCATTTGTCCGGTACCGCCTTCCACTACTCCATCTGATTTCAGCACAGAGGTAATGGTTCCGAAGAAACACTTCACGTCCATGGCGAAGCCTTTGCCGGAGTTTAATGCTGCGGTATATTCGCCGTCCAATTTTGCTTTCACATCGATTTCCAGTTCATCTCTGCCGCTAATCTGAGCCAGTCCGGTCAGACCGGGCATCACATCGTTGGCTCCGTATTTATCACGCTCTTCAATCAGGTCGAACTGGTTCCACAGAGCAGGTCGTGGACCGATGATACTCATGTTGCCGATGAAGATATCATAAATCTGCGGTAGTTCATCCAGACTGTACTTTCTCATGAATTTACCGGTACGTGTAATATACTGCTCCGGATCTTCCAGCAGATGAGTTGGCACATCCTTAGGAGTGTCAATCCGCATGGTACGGAATTTATGAATCGGGAAGTGTGTCTTATGTATACCGACCCTCTTCTGTGTGAAGAACACAGGACCTGGAGAGTCGATTTTGATTGCCAGAATCAGAATAACATAGAGCCAGGACAGTACCACCAGCCCCATGAAGGACAGGATAATATCGATTGCTCTTTTTATAAACTTTGCATACATGCGCACAGTTCCTCTTTTCTTAATAGTTATATTTCCTCTTTCAGCTGATATGTCGGTACCACTTCATGTACCAGTCTTCTCACTTCTTCCGGTTCGTCGTCATCCAGAGCGTCCAGCTCGGCCAGCTTCTTCGCCAACCAGCAGTTGTCGACTTCGATGTTTTGCCCGATGAAGATCAGCTTGTTGGCGGTGGCGTCCAGGCCCTCTTCTGCCATGAGCAGTTCTTCATAGAGCTTTTCGCCTGGGCGGAGGCCGGTGTATTCGATCTTAATATCCACGTCCGGTGTAAAGCCGGAGAGACGGATCAGTTTTTTCGCCATGTCGGCGATGCGGACCGGTTCGCCCATGTCCAGGACGAAGATTTCTCCCCCTTCTGCGTAGCAGGCTGCCTGGAGTACCAGGGACACGGCTTCCGGAATGGTCATGAAGTAGCGGATGATATCAGGGTGGGTTACGGTCACGGGACCGCCTTCCGCAATCTGCTTCTTAAACAGCGGAATGACGCTGCCGTTGCTGCCGAGAACGTTTCCGAAGCGTACTGCTACGAATTCGGTCTTCGGATATTCCTGGTTCATCATCTGGATAATCATCTCGCATAACCGCTTGGTGGCGCCCATGATGTTGGTCGGGTTCACCGCCTTATCGGTGGAGATGAGGACGAATTTACGTACACCGTAGTCACCGGCTGCTTTCGCAGTCTTAAAGGTGCCTAAGGCGTTATTTTTCACGGCTTCGTTCGGGCTGTCTTCCATCAGCGGCACGTGCTTGTGTGCGGCTGCGTGGAATACCAGTTTCGGCCGGTAGGTTTCGAATATGCTGCGGATTCTGGCTTCGTCACGGACAGAACCGATGAGAACCTTCAGGTTCAGTTCCGGGTGGCTGTGCTTCAGTTCCTGCTGCAGGTCGTAAGCGTTGTTTTCGTAGATGTCGAAGAGTACCAGCTGTTTCGGCTTCTGCTGTGCGATCTGACGGCATAATTCGCTGCCGATGGATCCGCCGCCGCCGGTTACCAGTACGGTCTGGTCTGTAATCAGCTGTGATAACTCGTTGTTATCGATTTCAATTTCATCTCTGCCCAGCAGGTCGGCGATATCGACATCGCGGAGCTGACTCACGCTGACTTCGCCCTTCACCAGCTGATAGATACCCGGCAAAGTCTGCAGCTTACATCCTGTCTCTTCGCAGATATTCAGGATGGCTGTTCTGGTGTGACGCTTGGCCGACGGGATGGCGAAAATGATACGGGTGATGCCGTATTCTTCCACTGCCTGCGGAATCATCTTGCGGCTGCCGATGATTTCTACCCCTTCCAGGAAGCGGCCCTTCTTACCGGGGTTATCGTCGATGACGCAGCAGACCCTGGTGTTCAGCCGTCCGCTGTGCTGTAATTCTTTGATAATAACCTGACCGGCCTCTCCGGCACCGATGACCATAATACGCTCTTCTTCGCCGCGGAGTGCCTGGCGCTCTCTGTTTTGCTTCCAGTAGCGGGCAAGGCGGTAGGAGAACCGGATGAAGGTACTCAGGCAGAAGGTCAAAATATAGCCCATGAAGAAGTAGGCCGCCGGCATGCGCAGTTCCATGAACCATTTTCCTGCCATGTAGACAGGAAGCAGGATAATGTAGGCTGCTGCGATCCGCTCCAGTTCATGGATGCTGGCGAAACTCCAGATGCTGTGATAGAGGCGGCATCCGTAGTAGATTACGATGGTGGAAATAATCCAGAACGGCATGGACCAGCTGTAAGCGGTCATATATACCGACGGAATCGCCGTGTACTGGAAGTCGAAGCAGAGCCATAAGGCTGCCAGGTAGCTGCCCAGAATAATCAGTATGTCCATGAACATGATGATGGAGGTTCGTATGAGCCATTGTCTGTTTACATTTTTCGATATGCGGTGCATATGGTTCTTTTCCTCGCTATACTCTGTGGCGGATGAATACCAGGATGATGCCTGCTGCCAGGGCTGCCCCTGCTGCCAGGATTGCTGCTTCAATATTAATAACGTTGCTTGCCTCTGCCAGGCTCTGAATCATATCCATAAATATTCCTTCTGTTAATTCATTACTTACTTGGTTACTGTCACTGTTACTGGGTTCGCCCTGCGGTCGAACACAGTTATATTTTCGTGTTTTTCTTCAACGTGTCAAAAAACAGAGCAAACAACAGGGTGTACCATTTACTTCCACAAATGGTATTTAGTGCCCTGCTTAACCTTTGAAATTATGCGGTTTTCCGTCGTTTTTCGACATTTAATCTAGTTTATTATAGGTCATTTACCAGCCAATGTCAATTAGCTGGAAGCTAAATATCACCAATGGTAAAATAAACCGCACGAAATGCAATTACGAAAAAAATCCCCCTGTAAAAACGACAAAAGACACACTGCTTTCCATGACCTTCCGGCCATGCATCACAGTGTGCCCCTGCGAGAAACACATTCCACATCAGGTGGATGTACTTTTATTATACGCCTCCCAGGCTCCGCTGCCAAGGGGGGAATTATTAAAGAAGTTTCATTATGACAACGGCGGCTGAAAATATATCTTCTACACCTTCGAGCGGATTGACCTCAAAAAACAGTTGCCTTGCGGCGACGGGTCATATATTATAATATTAAACAGTACCAGTCCTGCAGAAAAGGTGCCGAAAGGCCTTCGGTCTCTGTTCCGCTACGTGAATACGCAGGAAGTGGATTCTGATGACACTTTCGTGCAGACCATACACGACCGTGTTTTGAAATATCAAAGCGACGAGGAGGTAGTGTACAATATGACATTAGAAGAGGAATACTTAAGACGAGAAACGAAAGCTGAAAGAAAAGGCCGCGCAGCTGGTCTCGACGAAGGCCGTGCAGAAGCAACCGACCGTCTGAATAAGCTTAACGACCTGCTTCTCGACGCGGGACGCATGGATGACTTAAAGAAATCCTTCCACGACTCCGCCTATCAGCAGCAGCTCCTGGCAGAATTCGGCCTTGCATAATTAAAAACCTAAACTTAACCTACAGCAGGCAGATGCATACGCATCTGCCTGTTTTTGTTATCAGCACCGCAAAACCAGATTACCCTCATTGCTTGCCGAACAAAAAATGTTCTTAAATATCAGCTGAACCTCAGCCATCCGGCATGCTTTATTCTCTCCCCACATACTGCTGAATACCTCCATTCACTCCGTTCGGCCATTTTCCAGCCGCCCGGAGTGATGTCGGGCAGCTCCTTCTTTAGACGGTCCATCTTCTCCAATAAAAAATCACTCCTTCGCAGTCTTTTCAGACTGAAAGGAGTGATTCCGCTCATAATATCAGCAGCTCATCAGCTTAAACACCTCCGCCAGCACCGCCATCGTCACTCGCTTCGCGCAGAAAACAGCCGAATGGAGTGATTTTGCCCGGTGAACAAGCCGAACACCCGGGTCAACCCGCGACCAGGCCGAACCCAGCCCGGGAACAGCGTCGCCAAGGCTATCTGGCAGTCCCGATCAAATCCCCCAGATAGCTGCGGAGTATGGTCTGAATCTGCCGCATGTTGATGCCGCCCCACCGGTCATCAGCTGTTACAATCAGATTATTCCCCGGCGTAATTCCGGCCCAAAAATACAATATCTGCTTTTTCATCCAGTGTATCATGTAATCGGAATCGTCCATCCGCCCCAGATGCTCATGATAGACCGTGCCGTCTGCCGGCTCACATGCAAAATCCGCCATATAAAAGTCATTGATTCCTAATCGTTTTTTGGTTTCCCATGCTATTGGCGGCGCATCCTGGGGCCACCACACGATTGTTTCGTAGCTGTATGGAATCCGCAGCCCTTCATAAATGGTGCCAATCACCAGCTCCGACTTGGACCGCTGAATCTCCCCCTTCAGATTGGTGTGAACCAGATGCTCCCCATGATATGCAGTTCCTTCCGCCAAAGCCTTCCGTACCGCATGCTCCCGCGCAGCCTCCACTTCCCGCGCCTTTCGTTCCCAGTCGCTCTCCAAAACTTTCTGATACACCTGGCTCATCCCCGCCAGCACTCTGTCATCCCGGTAGGATTTATAGGAATTCAGCAGTTTCCGCTGTCCCTTCAGATTCCTCTCGATGATAGCCTGTTTTCGTTCCAGCAAATTCCTCTGCGCGATATCCACTGCTCGCTGGCTGTTTGGCGGCAGACTGTGGGTTACATTTTCGTAAACTGACTTGCCGTTGCTTCCCAGCTTCAGCCGCCCTTCCGTCAGCCGCTTTAAATCCTGCCGAATCCACCGCAGCATCCGCTCTTCCAGTTCCATATCAAGCCGCAGTTCTTCATGAAAACTTCTCATTCTTTCACCCCTTCGTTCTTTTACATTATTTTACATTATATGCAAAGCAGAAGTCCCACGAAACTTGTCGAACAGAAAAATATTTTTTAGTGCCCGCTGCCCCTCGGTCAACCGATATGCTCTAATCTCTCCACATACTGCTGAATACCTCCATTCACTCCGTTCGGCCATTTTCCAGCCGCCCGGAGTGATGCAGAACAGTTCCTTCTTCAGTCGATCCATCTTCCCCAATAAAAAATCACTCCTTGGCAGTCTTTTCAGACTGAAAGGAGTGATTTCAATCACAATATCAATGGCTAATCCGCGAAAACACCTCCGCCAGCACCGCCATCGTCACTCGCTTCGCGCAGAAAACGGCCGAATGGAGTGATTTTGCCCGGCGAACAGGCCGAACCCAGCCCCGCGACCAGGCCAACCCAGCCCGGCGAACAGCCAGTCCAGCCCGCCTAATACTTTCTCCACACCATGCGGTCTACGATGCCGCGGTAGCTCTGGATGATTTTTACCACTTTGGTGCTGACGTCTTCCACATAGTAGCGCACTGGAATGCCGTGGTTGCCGTCGGCAGTCATGGCCACAGCCAGTTCCACTGCCTGCAGCACGTCGTCACCGGTAATGCCGGCCAGGACGAAGCAGCCTGCATCCAGGGCTTCCGGACGTTCGGTGGAAGTGCGGATGCACACAGCCGGGAACGGCTTGCCGATGGAGGTGTAGAAGCTGCTTTCTTCCGGCAGAGTACCGGAGTCGGAAATGACGCAGAAAGCGTTCATCTGCAGGTTGTTGTAATCATGGAACCCCAGCGGCTCATGGAGACGGATCCGCGGATCCAGCTGGAAACCGCGGGCTTCCAGGAATTTGCGGGAACGCGGATGACAAGAGTAGAGAATCGGCATGTCGTAGGTTTCCGCCAGCTGGTTCAGGGATGTGAACAGGCTGATGAAGTTAGCCTCGGTGTCGATGTTTTCTTCTCTGTGTGCAGACAGCAGCATGTACTTGCCCGCTTCTAGGCCCAGACGATTGAGTATGTCGGACGCCTCGATCATCGGCAGATTTCTGCGCAGCACTTCCGCCATAGGGCTTCCGGTCACGTAGGTACGCTCTTTCGCTGTGCCCTCTGCATTCAGATAGCGGCGTGCGTGTTCGCTGTAGCAAAGGTTCACGTCAGCGATATGGTCCACGATTCTCCGGTTGGTTTCCTCCGGCAGGCACTCGTCAAAGCACCGGTTCCCCGCTTCCATGTGGAAGATTGGGATGTGGAGACGTTTTGCGGAGATGGCGGACAGGCAGCTGTTGGTGTCCCCCAGAATCAGCAGCGCATCCGGCTTCACATCTGCCATCAGCTTATAGGACTTGGCGATAATGTTGCCGATGGTTTCCCCCAGGTCGGCGCCCACGCTTTCCAGGTAGTAGTCCGGCTGGCGGATTCCCAGGTCCTCGAAGAAGACCTGATTCAGGTTGTAGTCGTAGTTCTGGCCCGTATGCACCAGAATCTGCTCAAAATATGTATCGCATTTCTTGATCACTTCGGACAGGCGGATGATTTCCGGCCGTGTGCCGATGATGGTCATCAGCTTCAGTTTGCTCATGGTTTCCTCCCTATACAGGCTCAAAATACGTGTCCGGACGCTGTGGGTCGAAGGCTTCGTTGGCCCACATGATGGTAACCAGGTCTTCCGTCTCGGACAGGTTGATGATGTTATGTGTATATCCCGGAATCATTTCCACCACGGTCAGGTCGCTGCCGCGGACTTCGAAACGGTGTACGGGATAAGGGTTTCCCTCTTCATCGGTTCCCAGCTGACGCAGCTCCATCAGGCCGTGGCCGCTGACTACCAGGAACTTTTCATTCTTCGTGTGGTGCCAGTGGTTGCCCTTGGTAATGCCAGGTTTGGATACGTTTACGCTGACCTGTCCCCGGTCACTGGTCCGGATAAACTCGGTGAAGCTTCCTCTGCTGTCCACATTCTGCTTCAGACTGTAGCAGAAGTTTTCAGGTGCCATGTGGCTCAGGTAAGTTGCATGAAGCTTCTTCTCAAAAGGATCGTCCAGCTTGGGAACTTCCAGGCTTCCCTGCATGCCGCGGAACCGCTGCAGCATCTCTGCAATGTCCCCCAGTCTCACATGGTGAGTGACAGGCACCATGTACTGGCCCTCCATGCCCTCTGCCGGTGTAGGCTGTCCTGCCAGTGCACGGACAATCTCCTCCACCACATCATCAATGTAGGTCAGAGGCAGCACCACGTTTGGATCGTTGATGGTGATGTCCAGTCCTCTTGCGATATTATGGCAGAAAGTAGCCACTACAGAGTTGTAATTCGGACGGCACCACTTGCCGAACAGGTTGGTGAACCGGTAAACCAGTACCTTCACACCCGTTCTTCTGCCGTACTCCAGAACCAGGTTTTCTCCCGCCAGCTTGCTGCGGCCGTATGGAGTATCCGCCGCCGCATGGATGGAAGAAGACAGCAGAATCGGTGCCTTATTTCCCTTCTGTTCCAGCAGACTCAGCAGCTCATCGGTAAAATCTGCATTGCCCTTCATGAACTGGCTTTCGTCGGTGGTCCGGTTCACTGCGGCCAGATGCACCACAAAATCCGCCTCCCCACAGAACTGCTCCAGTTCTGCTTTGCTGGTTGACCGTGTGCAGGCCAGAATTTCCAGCTTTGATGGGTCTGCCAGAACGCCGCTTTCGGTCAGCGGGGACGTCCGGTTCTTGCCGTCGCGTATGGTTTCAAGGTGTGCAATCAGGTTCTTCCCTACGAATCCTGCTGCACCGGTAATCAAAATCTTCATTTATTTCAGCCTTTCCAGTGCTTCGCGCACGTAGTCAGTGGTCAAAATCTTCTGTACGGTGCCCTCCACATCCAGTCTGCGTGTGTTGTGGCTGGTGTAGGACTGGTCACCTTCGGTCAGCACGGTGCCGTTGACCATGAAGCTGTCGTAGTTCAGGTCGCGGTTGTCGGCTGCCACGCGGTAGTAGTCGCCCATGTCCTCGCTGCGAAGCAGTTCTTCTCTGGTCATCAGTGTTTCATACAGTTTTTCGCCATGGCGGGTACCGATAACGCGGATGCCGGTGTCCCCAAAGAGCTTCTGCACAGCCTTCGCCAGGGTTCCGATGGTAGAAGCGTCGGACTTCTGAATGAACAGGTCACCAGGGTTTGCGTGCTGGAATGCGAACATTACCAGGTCCACGGCTTCATCCAGGTTCATCAGGAAGCGGGTCATTTCCGGGTCGGTTACGGTAATCGGATTGCCGCTGCGGATCTGATCGATGAACAGCGGAATTACGCTGCCTCTGGAGCACATTACGTTTCCGTAACGGGTACAGCAAATGGTCGCCTTACCCCGCTCTGCTGCCACTCTTGCATTGGCCTTCACCACGTGTTCCATCATGGCCTTGGAAGTACCCATGGCATTGATTGGGTAAGCGGCCTTGTCGGTGGACAGGCACACAACTCTCTTTACATCGGTTTCCATAGCTGCATGGAGCACGTTATCAGTCCCCATAACATTTGTGCGCACCGCTTCCATCGGGAAGAATTCACAGCTTGGCACCTGCTTCAGTGCCGCCGCATGGAATACATAATCACTGCCGTACATGGCATCGGTAATGCTTCTGGCATCACGTACATCCCCAATGTGGAACTTCACCTTGTCCGCATATTCAGGATACTTCACCTGCAGTTCATGACGCAGGTCATCCTGCTTCTTTTCATCACGGCTGAAAATTCTGATCTGACCGATATCGGTAGTCAGGAAGTGCTTCAGCACCGTATTCCCAAAACTTCCGGTACCGCCGGTAATCATTAATGTTTTATTTTCAAATACAGACATCTTTTCAATCTCCAATCAATTTCGAAAAAAATCGTCAAACTTTTCGACATAATTAATCAGAATAATTATATTACCACGGGTGGGAGTTTGTCAATTACGCATCCGCTGATTAACTGGCAGTTTTACTCCGTTTTACCCCCATTCACTCCGTTCTGCTGTTTTCCAGCCTCCCGGAGTGATGGCACGCCTCTCCTTCCGCTCGCATACCATCTTCCCCAATAAAAAATCACTCCTTCGCAGTCTTTTCAGACTGAAAGGAGTGATTTCATTTACATTATCAGCAGCTCATCAGCTTAAAAACCTCCGCCAGCACCGTCATCGTCACTCGTTTCGCACAGAAAACGGTCAAATGGAGTGATTTTGCCCGGTGAACGGGCCGAACACACCGGTGAACAGGCCGAACACACCGGCCAACCCCGCGAACCGGCCAACCCAGCGCGCTTACTGCTTCGCTGCTTCTGCTTCTCTCGCCTTATCCTTGGCGATTTCTGCAAAACGCTTAATCTTCATGGTTGTGGTCTTTTCGAATTCGTCGTGCTTGATTTCCAGCTTCTTGATGGTCTTGTAGTTGGAAAGCTTGCGGTTTACGCCGCGGATCTGTTCCCAGATTACCTTGTAAACAGCCTCTTCATCCAGGCCTTCGCCGTGGATTTCTGCAATCTTGTCGTAGTCAGGAATTACCTTTACGGTGATAACCAGTTCCTTTTCACCGGCTACTTCCTTACCGTAAACCATACATTCCTTGATTTCAACCACACTTGCCAGCAGACCTTCGATTTCTTCCGGATAGATGTTCTTTCCGTTCTGTGTTACGATAACGTTCTTGCTGCGGCCGGTGATGTAGACATAATTGTCTGCATCCAGGTAGCCCACGTCACCGGTATGGAACCATTCGCCTTCCATTACCTTGGCGGTTTCTTCAGGGTCGTTGTAGTAACCCAGCATTACAGTGTCACCTGCGACGAGGATTTCGCCTTCACCATTTTCGTTCGGATCCTGAATCATGGCCTTGTTGCACAGTACGATTTTGCCTGCAGAACCTACTCTCCGGTCAAAGTCCGGAGTAACGGCGCTGATCGGTGCAGTTTCAGTCAGACCGTAGCCCTGGATGAACCAGATACCGATATCTTCCAGCCATCTTCCCACCTTCGGATCGATAGGAGCCGCTGCAGATACTACGATACGCAGATTTCCGCCCAGGCTGGCATGAATGTCCTTAAAGACCTTCTTCTTAATATCCACACCTACAGTACGCTTCATGGCATTGGTCATACGGATCATGGAGCTGACCATGCCGGACTTGCCGCTCTTTTCGATGGTGGAGTTGATCTTCTTGTATAAGGTTTCAATGAGCAGCGGAACTGCCAGCATGACAGTCGGCTGGGTTTCCTTCATATCATCCACGATATGTCTCAAGCCGCGGCAGATGGAAATGGAGCAGCCCAGAGCCATAGGGAACAGGAATCCGATGGTGGATTCATAAGTATGATGGAGCGGAAGCACGGAGAAGAACCGGTCTTCCGGATAAGCCTGAATATATGGTGTAACACCGTTTACATTGGCAGCCAGATTCCGGTTGGACAGCATAACGCCCTTGGACTGGGATGTGGTACCAGATGTAAATACCAGTACCGCCAGTGCATCCGGATCAATTTCAATGTCCAGGAAGCTGTGATCACCGCAGTCGGTAATCACTTCCCCTTCATTCATCACGAAGTCCAGACCTACGAAGCGGCCGTCGATACCTGCATCGGAGTACATTTCCATAAAGTACTTGACGCCCGGACACTTGTTTGCTACCTTTTCCACCTGTCCCTTCTTCTTCGGTGAGAAGATGACAGCAGAAGCTTCAGAACGCTTGATGATGTTTTCCAGTTCGTTGTCCGGAAGTTCCTTGTCAGTCGGTACTGCAATACCTGCACCGCAGAGCATAGCGGTATAGGAAACATACCATTCGTATGTGGTTTCACCTAAAATTAGGATTTTTTCATCTTTCAGCTTGAAAGCACGGGTGAGACCAGTACCCAGGTCTAATACATCCTTGCGGAACCGCTTGTATGTAATTTCCTCAAACGGTGCTTTACGATTGAATTTCTCCAGAATAAAAGTACGTTCTGCGAACATCTCTGTAGAACGGCAGAAAAATTCTTTTACAGTTTTATAGTCTGTGCCTGCATAGAAACCCTGCTGTGCCTGCTTCTTCTTCAGCTCAGCAATCATCTCCGGAGTATATTCCACATCCAGTTCTTCAATGGTTTCCAGATGGTTGATTTCGTCCATCTTATATTTCGGCAGCCGGAAGTTCGGCACTCTTTTGAAAAATCTTGCCATATTGTTTCCCCCTCGAGTTACTTTTCTATGTAAGGCCCAGGATTTATCGGTTATCCGAAACCCTGACACCTGTTTACAAATACTTCAATTTTTTTAACTATTTTATTATATCACATACTGGTACGGAAAAGCAACCGTTTTAACGCACTCCACCGAAATGGAACCAGCGGATAGAGATAAGACTCTCCTGTCAGGGTCCTTGTGGTCGCCATGACAGCAAAGCTTGCAGCCGCTTCAAGGACAATTCCCCAGACTCCCAGCACGTAGGCCCCCACCAGCATGAGAATCCTGGTAAACTTGACGCTGTAGGAAAGTTCGATGCTTGGCTGGGTGAAACCTGCCAGCGCCACCACCGCCATGCAGAGAATGGTCTGCGGAATAAACCAGCCGGAATTAATACTGAATTCTCCCAGAATCAGCGCCCCAATCACCGAAAGAGACATTCCCAGGGACTCCGGCGTGTTCAGTGACGCCAGCTTCAAAGCATCCACTGCCAGCTCCAGCAGTATAAACTGCCAGAACAGAGGTATGGCGAATTCCTCCTGAGGAATAAAGAATTTCAAAAGCTCCGGAGCCAGATTCTGATTCTCCGCTATGACCAGATACACCGGTGTCAGGAAAAGAATCAGGATAAAATTGGCCAGCCGGATCAGCCGGAAATAGTTTCCCGTCAGCTGCGGAAAATAATAGTCATCCACATCCTGCAGAAAATCGAAAATTCCTACCGGCACCAGCATAACGGTGGGCGAATTATCCACGATAATAGCGATTTTGCCCTCCGAAATGTGTGCCGAAATGATATCCGGCCGCTGGGAATAGCGCACCTTTGGAAAGGGATTGAACCGGCCCCCTGCCGTTCCGCGTCCCCCTTTTTCCTTCCGCTCACTGAGCAAAATCTTTTCCAGCAGGCTCTGGTCGCCCACCGTCAGTGTGTCCAGTTCCGGCTCTGTCTCCAGTTTTTTCAGCAGTTTCTCCAGCCGGCTGACCAGTCTGGAGTCCGCCTTTTCCTTCATGTATGCCAGGGCCACATCGGTTTTTGAAAAATTTCCGATGGTAAAATGGCGGAATACCAGCCGGTTGTCTCTCAGCCGTCTTCGGATGAGAGCGATGTTTGTCATGAAGCCTTCCGTAAAACCGTCCTTGGCACCCCTGAGAGACTTCTCCTTCTGGGGCTCCTCTACAGAACGTGATGGATAGGAACGGGCATCGATGATAATAATCCGGTCAAGTCCTTCCACCACGAGAGGCACCAGACCGGAATAAAGGCGGATGACGGCCTCTGCCTCTGTTTTCGCCAGTGTGGTATCCAGAAACGGCATATGGGATGCGATGAACTGCTGACTGGTACGGATCCCTTCCATGTCCTGAGGCTGCACCTTTATCAGGTAGTCCATAACCCGCTGCATCAGATCCCCATCGGTAAGTCCGTCCACAAACCAGCAGGTTCCCTTCCGCCCGCCGATGATCACCTGCCTCTCCAGCAGGTCAAAACTCTCTCCCAGGGGCAGCTGCTGCCGGAAAAAGGCCAGATAGTTCTCGTACATTTCGTTTTCCTCCCTGTTTTTCAGGTTTAAATCTTCACTTAATGTTTCCGGGAACTTGCCATTTTATCCGTTTTCCAGTATAATATATAAGTTAGAATGTTTATTTTAGGACGAATCGTACATCTGCGATGAACTATGGAGGTTAAATACATGGATTACAAGAAGCTGGCGGAACTTTTATTCCCGCACATCACTAAAACTCCGGAAGAATACGAAGCTGCATTTCCGCAGCGTGATCTGCCGGAAGGCGCGAAAGTTACCAGACTGGGCCCAAGCCCTACCGGATTCATTCACCTGGGCAACCTGTACGGTGCCTTTGTTGACGAAAGACTGGCACACCAGTCCGGCGGTACTTTCTATTTAAGAATTGAAGACACCGATGATAAGCGTTATGTAGAAGGCGCTGTAGAAATCATCATCAACTCCCTGCGTTTCTTCGGCATCAACTTCGATGAAGGTGCTGCCATGGAAGGCGATATGGGTGCTTACGGCGACTACACCCAGAGCAACCGCGGACCGATCTACCAGTGCTTTGCAAAGGGCCTGGTTGCAGAAGGCAAGGCATACCCATGCTTCCTGACTGCCGATGAAATCAACGCCATCCGTGAAGAACAGGAAGCCAACAAGCAGACTCCTGGTATCTACGGTAAGTATGCTGTGGGCAGAAACCTGACCATGGAAGAAATCGAAGCAAAGCTGGCTGCAGGCATTCCTTATGTAATCCGTCTCAAGTCTGACGGTGACATGAGCCTGCCGGAAGATCAGATCAGAAGAGTTCAGGTGGAAGACGCGATCCGCGGCACCCTGGACTTCCCTGCAAATGACCAGGATACTGTTATTCTGAAGGCTACCGGTATTCCTACTTACCACTTCGCACACGTTGTGGACGACCATCTGATGAGAACCACCCATGTTGTCCGTGGTGCAGAATGGCTGCCATCCCTGCCAATCCACGTGGAACTCTTCGAAAAGCTGGGCTGGGAACTGCCTATCTACTGCCACACTGCACAGCTGATGAAGATGGACGAAGAAACCGGAAACAAGAGAAAGCTGTCCAAGCGTCATGACCCTGAACTGTCCCTGGACTACTACAGAAACCTGGGCTACCACCCTGCAGCAGTCAGAGAATATCTGCTGACCATTCTGAACTCCAACTTCGAAGAATGGAGAATGGCAAACCCTGATGCAGATATCGATGAATTCCAGTTCACTACCGAAAAGATGAGCACCGGCGGCGCACTGTTCGACCTGAACAAGCTGAACGACATTTCCAAGGATGTCCTGCTGAAGCTGTCCGCTGCAGAACTCTTCGACTTCCTGAAGGGCTGGGCTGACGAATTCAAGCCTGAACTGGCACACCTCTTCGAAGACAGAGAATACCTGGAAAGAATCCTGGACATCGGCCGTCACGAAGCAAAGCCTCGTAAGGACCACATCTACGCACAGCAGATGATCGAAAACATCAGCTACTTCTTCGACGATATGTTCAAGATGGAAGATGAATTCCCTGCAGAAACTGCAGAAGATCTGAAGGAAATCCTGACTGCATACCTGGATTCCTACGACCACGCTGACGATCAGTCCGGCTGGTTCGAAAAGATCCGTCAGATCACAGAAGAAAAGGGTTACGCAGTAAAGCCTAAGGACTTCAAGAAGAATCCTGATCAGTTCAAGGGCCATGTAGGTCACGTGTCCACTGCGATCCGTGTGGCACTGATGGGCCGCCAGCAGTCCCCTGACGTTTGGGAAATCCAGCAGATTCTGGGCGAAGAAAGAACCAGAGAAAGAATCAGCAGATTCCTGTAAATAACACGAATAAAACAAAGCGGCGTATGCTGTACTCATTGGTACAGCGCACGCCGCTGTTTTATTTTTTTCTACTCTGTCCAGTTTTGCTTCAATGTCATTTCAAGCTTTTCGAACATTTTTATATATTCGCACTTTGTCTTATGTACAATTCCCAACGCAATGCTGTGGTTATATGCATGAGATGCATTATTTCGGGAATCCAATGCCTCCAGCCAAATCTGTTCATCCTGAATCATACCTGCTTTATAAGCAGTCTTTATGGTCATACGTGGAGATCCTGTATTTCCCTCTTCAAATCCATGAATACTCAGAATCTCTTTCATTGCTTTCCAACTCTGTTCGAAACAAATTTCGAAGAGTGACACCATGCCGGTCAACACTACATTTTCATATGGTTCATCGTAATTATTTATATCCCTCAGATTATGAAGTGCTTTCTGGAAATTTTCAAACTTTTTCATACAAAATCTTCCCCTCTTCCTCAATAGATGCAAGCAGCTCCGGCTGCACAGGACCATCTAAATTCACCACATCAAACATTAACAGTGTCCGAATGCGCTCATCTGCTTCTACGGCAAAGGCTGCCGTATTTCCGCCAGATATAGCCAAGTCTATGTCGCTGCGCTCTTTGTGATCCCCCCTCGCTCTGGAACCGAACAGAATGACCTTTTCAATTCCATGCTCACAAGCCAGTTTACAGATTTCATCCCGAATGCTTTTTTTCAGATTATCCTGCCACATAACCAACCCTTCTCTCACATCAGAATTTTCTTTTCATCATATCAAGAAATTCCTTCAGTGTCAATTGATTCGCCGCGCAGCACCTGTACGGCCTGGACACGGTTCTTTACACCAAGTTTGCGGTACAGGTTGGAGGTATGTACTTTCACCGTATTGGGCGATACGAACAGATCGGAAGCGATGTCGTTGTTATTCTTGCCTTTGCAGAGCAGACGGGCAATTTCCACTTCTCTGTCGCTGAGGCCGAACTCTGCCTTTCTGCACATAATCATGGATTCCAGGATCTCTGATGCAGTCTTCTTCACTTCCTTTTCCGATTCCGCTGCCGGACTGTCTTCCTGGGTCTTGCATGATTTCCAGATCAGAATGTAATTGGTCACGTTGAAAATCAGCCAGAATACCAGATAGATTTCCCTGTCATTTACCACATAGTCGATGGTGGTTCTGGTATCCAGAATACTGATGGTAGTCACCAGGCAAAGAAGGAAGAACACCACATTGTAGAACAGAAAATATCCTTCCACCATGGTGGCACGGCCGAAACTGATGATTTTGCGAAGATTGCGCAGTGTGAAAATCATCACCGCCAATACCGGCAGGATATTCAGAACCAGCATGCAGATCAGGTACGCCTGCTCGGTTATCAGCATGATTCCGACAGTAAATGCTGCATCAATCCACAGCACTGCTGCAGCAATCAGCGTAAAGAAGATGAATCGGCTCCGGCTTTCTTTCAGGCCGAAATATTCCCTCTCCATCTCAATCAGAACATAGGCCATACAGATTTCCAGTATATTTTCTGCAACCAGTACCCAGATTACAGCACTTTCTCCAAGCCAGTCCTTCATGAAAAGCACAAGGAAGTCGCAGATGTTAAAAATCACTACCAGTTCCAGGAATCCTGAAGTATAGGCTGACTTCACCAGACGGTTTGAAGCGCTGAGGTTCTTTCCACGGGCCAGATGCTGCATGGAACATGCAGAAACACCCACAAAGATTGTAATCATATAGCAAAGCTGAATCAGTTCAGACATAAATGTAACCTTCCCGCATTTAATTTTTTCGTTACATTCCATTATACTGGTTTCAGCGATTCATTTCCATAAAGTAATACTTCCGTTTCATTTTCTTTACACTTTCTTAGCATGTGTAAAAGGAAAAACCGCCGGTTTCCCGGCGGTCTTCCCCACTTTACTTTACTTTTTATTACTTATATATTAAGAGAACTTAATACTAAGCTTCCATCATCTTCAGAGCTGCAGCCTTTTCTTCTTCTCTTGTCTGCAGGATTCTCTGATATTCTTCTTCGGTCATCTTTTCCATTGTGAATCCGGTGTAGCCCCACAGGATGGATACCAGTGGATTCAGCCAGTTCAGGATTGCGTATGGAGCATAACCGCCTGCACCCCACTGAGGCTGACCCAGGAAGGAGCTCATTGTAGCACCGCAGGTGTTCCAAGGAACGAAGTTAGAAGTGATTGTACCGGAGTCTTCCAGACATCTGGACAGGTTCTTGCCCTTCAGTCTTCTGTCTTCGAAT